>JAENYN010000010.1:62076-98671 GCA_016841765.1 Guptibacillus hwajinpoensis | reverse complement strand
ATGACCCCTTCTCGCTTTTAATCACAACACAAAAATTTATAATTTCCTTAACAATGAAAAAACCGCAGCATCGCAGCAGCGGTTTTAGCCGATAATAACCCGTTCCTTCGGAAAATGATATTTTTCTTCAATAACATTGCCCCGAATAATGAATAAAAATGATAAAATGCCGATCCTGCCGATAAACATGAGAGAGATAATGACCATTTTTCCGATGTCACTCAACTCAGCTGTGATTCCAAGAGACAGCCCTGTCGTACCGAACGCAGAAGCAACCTCAAAAATAATTGACATTAAGTCAAACGGCTCCGTAATGGATAGAATAATGACAGCACTAAAGCAGATTGAAAGAGCAACCAGTGTGACAACTACCGCTTTTGTTATATCACTCTGATACACTTCCCTGCCGAACACCTTGACAGTTGTTTTTCCCCTGGCAAAAGAAATAATCAACAGTAAAAAAAGAGCAAATGTTGTGGTGCGGATACCTCCTCCTACTGAACTTGGGGAGGCACCGATAAACATCAGGGCACTTAACACAAGTTGTGTTGATTCTGTAAACTCACTTACATCCATTGTTGCAAGTCCGCCATTCCTTGTTGTCACAGATTGAAACAACGCATAGAACAATGACTGATGCCAGCTCTTATCTGAAAAAAAGTATCCATATTCCAATAGCATAATCAAAATAGCGCCAACTAAAACCAGCGAAAAAAACGTAGCAGTAGTCAACTTTGTATATAAGGAAAAACGATATTCATATAGGTCCTCTTTTTTGCTGAACAAGTATTCTTTTACTTCAATTAGAACAGGAAAACCTATTGCCCCCAAGATCAAGAGGACCATATTCACAAATTGAACGAAATAATCATTGGCAAACAAAACAAGTGAACTGCCTGTAATATCAAAACCGGCATTTGTAGTGGCACTTACGGATGCAAAAAAGCCCTGTAGAAACGCCTCTTGCCATGTCGGAAAATAGTTTAAAAAGTAAACACCCAGTATCAGCGCGCCTACCGCTTCTATTGTTATAATCAACCCTAAAATATTTCTCATCAGGCGGACAAGCCCAGAAAGTACCGGCTGATTTTGGTCGGTCATAATCAATTGGCGTTCCTTTAATCCTATTTTTTTACCAAGAAGCAGCCAAATGAATGTAGAAAATGTCATAATGCCAATTCCGCCAAACTGCAGTACAAACGCTAAAATAAAAACTCCCGGCACACTAAAAGTTGAAGCCGTGTCCACCACTGTGAGACCTGTGACACTAACTGCACTTGCCGCTGTAAATAAAGCATCAATAAATGACCATTCAACACCCGGCTGAAGAGAAATCGGCAAACTAAACAGCAATGTCGCAATGGTTACCGCTGAAAAATAGTATAAAACAATAAGCTGGACTGATGTCAAACTCATTGATCTTTTTGTATGTGTCCTTGCCTTTTTCACCATAACATCACATTCCTTACTTTGTTGCAAATCAAGCCTTTTCTTACTATACACTATCTTATCCCAATATTCATAGCTGAAAAACAATTTTCTGCTATGAATACCCGGCCAAAAAAAAGAAAACTCGCCGATCGGAGACAGAGACATTGTTGCCTTTATCTAAATTCTTAAATTGGCAGCTGTGTCGAAATGCTCCCTTGCTGGCAATGGATGCTTTCCTAAATGATAAAAAACCCATACAATCCGTATGGGCCTGGTCTATTCATCATAAAGCTTTTTCATTTTCCGTTGCTTTCGCCTGTAAACGAAGCCGGAAAGCATGATGCTTAACTCATAAAGGAGCAGCAGCGGCACAATGACAAGCACGTCTGATAAAAAGTCCGGCGGAGAAATGACGACGGAAACGACAACGAGGACAAAATATGCATACTTCCGCACTTTTTTCAGCTTGAGCGGATTGATCAGCCCGAGGCTGGTCAAAAACATGATGACAACAGGGAGTTCAAACAGAACAGCAAACGGGATTGTCATCCGCAATAGGAAGGTGAAATACTTTTGCGTCGTAAACGTCAATTGAAACATATCGCCTGACAGTTCAATCAAAAAACTAAGCACAATCGGAAAGACAATAAAGTAACCGAATGCCAGTCCTGCAACAAACAAGATGAATGAAGCAGGGATATACATCAGTGTTGTGCGCTGTTCCAATTTGTTCAATGCCGGTTTCACAAACAGCCATACCTGTGAAACAAGTACCGGCACCATCCCGGTAACGGCGATGACGGTTGCCAGCGCAAAATAAATCCAGATGATTTCCGTCGGCCCGAGCACAGTGAGCTGAAACTCGATATCCCGGACAAACCACCGGTAAATGTCTTTGATGAAAATAAAGCCGCCGATGAAGAACAGGACAAACGCGACAAGCGTATAAATGAGCCGCTTCCGCAGTTCTTCAAGATGTTCGACAACTGTCAAATCACGGTCCCCCAGGACACAGCCCCCCTTTCGATGTTGTTTCAGGACAAGTATGAATGAATGATGCTGGCGGTTCCCGCCGGCAAGCCCGCTTCCAATCAGTAAAGAAAACTCGCCGAACGGCGAGCCTTCAGGCGAAGTCAGAAGCAGTTGCCCTGAACTATATTCATTGGATTATTCCCTGCTGCAAAGCCCATCTTTCCTGATTCATCATGGTATTCGATACGGAAAAAAAGTGTAAGGACTCACCTCACACCTTTTAAACTCATAATTGTTTTTCAGGTTTTTCACTGTTTTCCTCTTCAGTGAGGTCCTTTGCAGTCTTTTTGAAGTCGGTAATCGTAGTCCCGACAGCACGGCCCAGCTCAGGAAGCCGCTTTGGTCCGAATATGAACAGGACGAGCAGAATGATTAAAATAATCCCTGGTATTCCGATGTTTGTGAGCAACTGGATCTCTCCCGCTTCAAATTATTTTTTCAACTCTTCTGTAACCTCTTTCACTTCCTTGATTTCTTCAGTGAAATCGCCGGTCAGTTCCCTGGTGGATTTCTTGAATTCCTTCAAAGATTGACCGACAGCTTTTCCAACTTCGGGCAGCTTCTGCGGACCGAAAATAATTAGTGCAAGCACGAGAATCAAAATCAAGCCGGGAACGCCGATATTTGAAAGCATGTCTCCCTCTCCTTTCTGTTGCCTGATAACTCAATTCCATTATAATATTCATCGGATAAAATTCATATGGAAAGGATATGATTTCTTTTGCCATTACATCCTTTGTTCACATATCTTCCATATCATTCCCAATCTTTAAAGCCGGCATAACGATGCAGTAAAAGTAAGAAGGGTTCTTGGAAGGTTTGTGTAATAAGTAATATCGAAGTCTTTTTGAATTGGATTAGGTGAGGGGGAGTATCGTGACAAAAAAAGTTGAAATAAGAAATGATACCATTCCGACACTGCAGGAGTATAAATTCTTATGTTCGAGTGTCGGATGGGATAAGGTGATGAATTTCGAGGCCGCGGAAACGTCACTGCGAAATTCGGTATACTCCGTCATTGTTAAGGACTACCAGAATATTATCGGAATGGGGCGTATTGTTGGAGATGGCGCCCTTTATTTTTATATTCAGGACATCATCGTCCATCCTGATTATCAGGGATACGGGATCGGCAAAGAAATTATGAATGCTTTGATGGATTATATTGAAGAACATGCACCGAATAAAGCTTTTGTAGGATTATTCGCGTCAGAAGGAAGAGGCGGTTTCTATGAAAAATATAAGTTCAAAGATTACTCGCCACACATGACCGGGATGTTTAAAGTGATATCGAAATAGCTGAAAAACGAGCAAAAAATGCAGAAAAACACCCAGGCTTCAGTACGCCGGGCGTTTTTCTGGTTTTATTATAGAAATGCCTTTCTTCCGGCACTCTCACTTACTCGGAAGCAGCCATCCACTCATCAACCAGGTCACGGTTTTCTTCAATCCATTTTTCCGCACCTTTCACCGGATCGTCCTCATTTTTGATCATGGCCATCAGTGAACCGAGGGAATCATCATCCATCTTCCAGTTATTCAGGCACTCAAGCACTTCCGGGAAGTCATCACCGAAGTCTTTTCGTGAAGCAAACAGGATATCATCGGCATCACCATAGACATTTTTCGGGTCTTTAAGGTATTTCAAATCATATTCAGCAAAGGCCCAGTGCGGATTCCAGAGCGTAACGACAATCGGTTCCTCGGCCTTGATCGCGTTGCCGAGTTCAGCTGTCATAATTGGGCCTGAAGTGGAAGTAAGTTCGTATTCAAGTCCGTATTCCTCAATCGCTTTATCTGTCATTTGCATCAAGCTTGCGCCCGGATCAATCCCGACGATTTGCTGTTCAGGAAAAAGGTCTTTATTGTCATTCAGTTCTTCAATGCTGTCAATTTCCACATAGGAAGGAACAACAAGGCCGAGCCCGGTTCCCTCATACCATGTATCATTCCAGGCAATATCCTCTTTATAGTCTTCATAAAACACTTCATCCGTATAAGGAAGCCAGACTTCAAGGCCAAGATCGAGGTCCCCGCCTTTAAGGCCAGTATAAAGAGCTGCTTTTTCTACGTTTGTAAGCTCTACCTCATATCCTTTTTCCTCTAGCAGGATTTTCCACATATTTGATACGGCAACATTCTCAGCCCAGTTATTCAGCCCGATTTCGATCGTCCCTTTTTTCTCTTTTGAGGCCGAATCTCCTTCGCTGCCTTCACTCGTTCCTGAATCGCTTCCACACGCTGCAACAACCAGCAGCATAAGCACCGCGGCAAGTGATACCAGACGACGCACTAATTTTTTTTGCATTGAACTCTCCCCTTTTCTGTTTATACACCCTTCTAATGGTAAAGATTCCAAGCAATAAGAGCAAACACAGCAAGAAGCGGAATAAAGATTGTGTGGTACGTACAGTTTATTCTGTATACATTTTACTCGCTAATTCTCTGTTTTGCTTGCTAAAGCTATGCAGGTGGGTGTGAGGGGCGTTAAAATAAGAGGGGTATTCGTCTTCATTAGCCGTTAAATAATATGTCTTAAAGGACGATGTCATAAAAAGAAAAGAAATAAAAAGGCTTAGAAAATTAAATTTTCTAAGCCTTTTCTCCGTGAAACATGTCTTTATTAATGTAAGGAAAACCCTTCTATGATGATTTGCCGTTTTAGGCCTCACAAGCAAATCGATCAACAACAAATCAGCTGTTTCTCTATCAATATCAATCCGCCAGTGCCTCTTTCGCTTTTCTTTCTTTTTTTCTGAAAACGATTTTTGACAGCAGAATACTGACTTCATAGATGACGATAAGCGGGATTGCGACCAGCGTTTGTGAAATAAAATCAGGCGGCGAAATCATAGTCGCAATAATCACGAGCACAAAATACGCGTATTTTCTGACTTTCTGAAGCTTACGCGGTGTCAGTATGCCAAGGCTGGTCAGGAACATGACGATGACCGGAAGTTCAAATAAGAAGCTGAACGGCAATGTCATATGGATCAGGAAATCAAAGTACTTTTCTATTGTGAACATCGTCTCGAACATGCCATCATTCATCTCAATCAAAAACTGGAAGACCGTCGGGAAAATGATAAAATATCCGAAGGCAAGGCCAGTCACAAACAGGACGAACGATGCAGGAATATAAGCAAGGGTCACTTTTTGCTCGCGGCTTGTCAGTGCCGGTTTGATAAACAGCCAGATTTGCCAGACAAGAACAGGGATTGTCCCTGCGAGTGCGACCATTCCGGCCAGTTTGAAGTAAATCCAGATGATATCGCTCGGCCCGAGGACGGCAAGCTTGAATTCCAAATCCCTGACAAACCAGTCGTAAATATCTTTTATAAAAACAAAACCCGCGACAAAGAAGGCGACAAAAGCCACCATGATGGTGATTAATCGTTTTCTCAATTCTTCCAGATGATTGACCAGTGACATTTCCTGATCTTGCATGGACAAGCACCTCCACCGGTTGGGAACTTCTACGATGTATGCAGCCTTAGCTGCCAGATCTATTTTATGACTGAGACGGGTGTCCCTGATTCAGCCCGGCCAGCACAGATGGGTATCGCGCATACGTGAAACAAAAGCACAAGGCGTCCGCTTAGCGGCGTACGCATAAGCGGGGGTACCCGCAGGAAGGTGATCTTTCCTTCCGGAGGGGATCACCGCTTATGACGATAGCCGCTGGCGCCTGGAGCTGGATGACTCCCTTCCCGCTTTTTATCCCCAACGCAAACATTTTATAATTTCCTTAACAACAAGAAAGGTGCAAGGCATCCCTTACACCTTTCTTATAGGCCGTGTCATTTCTCATGACAAACTTATCACGTTAATGACTGGTGGGAAAATCAACCAGCCGCGTATAACAAACTGTTCTTAGAAGAGCGATCAGCTTTCTTTCTTATCGTCTTCCTTCTTTTCTGCTTCTGAAACCATATCGTTTGTCGCTTTTTTGAACTCTTTCAGCGTGGAGCCGAATGCTTTACCGATTTCCGGGAGCTTCGATGGCCCAAAAATGACAAGAGCAATGACCAGGATAAGGATCAAACCCGGTACGCCGATGTTGGATAGCATATAATCACTCCTTTTCTATGTCCATCATAGCACTGATGTCTCCAGGGCAGTGCAGTAAAAAGGTACAAATTTTTTAATGAATGGATGGGATGCCCTCTTTTCGACCACTTGTTCAAGCTTCGCCAGGCCCGGTTTCATATACTTTTCATAGGTTTCCTTCTGCAAATTACGCAGTTTTTCGGCCTTTTCGATGTCTTCAGCCTTCAAAGCTTCAGCCTCTTCCTGAATGGCAGCTGTGAGAAAAGCAGTCAGGCTTCCGATATGATCCGGATATTCCCCTTTGTCGAGCGGGTAATAAAATCCCATTTCTTCAAACATGCCGATCAGGCACAGCAAGTCTTGCTTGGCTTTGTCCACTTCTTCCTCGTCTTTCCCATAATAGGATGACATGTATGGAGAAATGAAGTAATCACCTGGAATGCTGAATTGATTCTCATGCCACATCGGCACTTCTTCTCTATTATAATGGCTATGGAACGGAAATTCGACTTTTATTTCTTCAGGAATCGAGGAAAATGTCTTTTCATAGCCTTCCCAGTCCCCGATCCACACCTGTGTGAACAGATTGGCGAGCATCAGCCTTCCGTATGTTTCCTCTATAGCAGCTGTCATTTTAGTCTCATTCCTTTTTAGGCTTTTGTTATTTCAACGTAAAGGTCGAGTTGTCCTGGCGATCCCCCGATGACATCGCAAATGGCACCGTCTTTGTATGCTTCATCTTTTTTCAATAATTTATTTGCGATAAACCCTTCACTGCGGGAACCAGAGTAACCGGTTTCTTCCTGCATCGGCTTATTCATTTTGAATGGCGTGTTGCCGTATTCAGGCAGTTTCTTATCTTTTTTACCATCGATTGTCTGCAGCGTCGCCCCATAACCGGTCTGTCCGAAGTTATAGGCAGAACCGATAACTCCAGGTGCGATTCCCTGGGTCACATGTACAGTCCCTTTTGCTTTAAAATCGGAAGAACGAATGATCACTTCATCGCCTGACTTGAGCCCCCGCGGTCTCGCGTCCTTCGGATTCATCCAGATATAGTTGTCCGACCTTACCTCGCGCAGCCAGGCACTGCTTATATTCCGGTAAGTCCCGATATTCCGTGCTTTCCAGTTAATGTACTGCAGCGGTAGATTTTGTTCAACCTTGTTTCCGTTGTAATGGGAAATTTCCTGATAGATCGGCATGCCTTCAAAATGGGATCCGTCAAATGAACTTTGGCCGCCGGCGACACCTTCATCATAGAAATTCGCCTGGCCGCCTAACTTGTATTTCAAGTGGTCCCCTTCATAATCCGTTCCAGGGGCCTCAAATCTGCCGCCTCTGTTCAGGACATAAACGACCTTCGCCCACTCTTCCGGTTTTACCGCCTGCTGCCAGCGTTTTAAATCAAACGATTGGCCAAGCGCCTTTTTTCGGGCTGCTTCAAAAATTTGCAGCTCTTTTGGCGGGGCATCCGGCACCGGTTTTTCATCATATGCGATATTGGCGATCCGTTTCAGGTAATAGTCTTCATCGGAATTCAGGGGACTGCCGTCTGGAAACGCTTGATCTCCGAGTCCCGGAAGCTCCAGCATTTTCCCCATTTCGATAAAGCTGTTTTCTGCCGATCTCACATCAGGATAAACCTTTGTAACCGGCTGGAACACACTTGCAAATTTTGTCGTGATATTCGGATAAATGGATTCCCGGCCCCACCGTTCCAAATAGGTCGTATCCGGCAGAATAAAGTCAGCAAATTTTGATGAATCGCCGATCTGTACATCGGAAGCCACATACAAAGGAAGAACCTTCTCATCTTTCAGTGCCTGCGACTGCACATCCCCGTTCGGAGTTGATAATACAGGTGAGACACGGTGGGTGAACAAAGCTTTTAATTTGTACGGATAGCCTTCCAGTGCGCTTGGCAGGACCTCCTGCTCTGTATTAGCGCTGAACGGGAACCATGGCCGTTTAGCCGGATAGCCATCTGTTTCAAACAATGTAGTCTTTTCATACTTCACTTTGAAACGGCCGATCGGAATGCCCCATGCCGTTTTCGCATCTTTTACGGTCGTCAAATCATAGCGGCCTTCAAACTCTTTATAGAAAGCACCTGTTGTGATGTTGCCGCCTTTCCAGTCATAATTGCCGATCAAATGGTTCAGCATGGCGACAAGGCGCTGGTTATAATAACCGTTGGTATGCATGGCGGGACCGCGATATGCCATAACAGCTGCACGTTTACCGTATGAGGTGAACTGTTTAGCCAACTTGATGATTTGTGCCTTATCAATGGTTGTGATTTCAGCGTATTCGTCAAGCGATTTTTCCATCACGCGCTCTTTATACAGCTGGAACGCTGATTTCACCTTCAACCCCTTGATGGTTGTATCCACAAACAAATCGCCCTCATCCGCTTTGTCATGAGTTACAGGCTTTCCGTTTTGGAGTACCACATATTGCTCTTCTGTACCAATGCCCAGATCGCTTGCAAGAAGTTTCGGCCGCTTTGGATCGCTCATGTTCACCAGGTGGGTGGCATCGCTCCATGTTGGTTCATCATCAAGTCCGGCTGCCTTCGGATTCGGATTACGCAGGTATTCTTCATCATACCGTTTGTTTTCAACAATCCACCGTCCGATTGCCAGAGCGAGCGCTCCGTCAGTACCCGGTTTCACCGGCATCCACATGTCGGCTTTTTCAGCTGTCTTACTGAAACGCGGGTCGATTACAGCCATCTTCATTCCGTTTTCAAGTGCGTTTGTGATTTTAGGGGCCAGCCATGTCGGCCCTTTGTTTGCAACCATCGGATTGGTTCCCCAAACAACGAGGAACAATGTGTTTTCAATGTCGGCATACTGCCGTTTTTTCTTCTTCTTGCCTGAGTAGGAGCGGACATTCCCCATTACCGAGCTCATTCCGCAAACACCGCCATGATGGTAGTAGTTATTGGAACCGAGGCTTTGGAGAATGAATCGTTCCATGAAATCCCTGCGGTCGCCGACCATGAATGCGATCTGGTTGGCTTTCGGGCCGAAGTCCGGGTGTTTTGTATCTATCAAGACATCCTTGTACTTTTTATCAAAGTCGGCAAACGCCATTTCACCTGATTTCACTTTTTCCCAATCTGCCATGACCGGTTCTTCGGCAATATAAGCATTCAGATCTTTAAGGCCTGGTGTTCCGAGGTCTTTGCTTCCATTAACAATTTCCTCATAAGCCTGTTCCCAGCTGACTGTCTTCCATTTTCCGCTTCCGCGCGGACCTACCCGTTTCAGCGGTTTCTTCACCCTTGATGCGTCATATGCGGTCTGGATGCCGGCCTGCCCTTTCAGGCACGTCCTGCCTCCTCTGAAACCGCGGCCTTCTTTCGCCAGATCACCCGTTCCTTTTACTGCTTTATCAACCGGTGTGTCATAAGCGATCGCTCCAAACGGCACCATCGTGATTGGGCTGTACTGGTTTCCGGCGATTTTACGGACAATAGAGCTGTATGGACCGGCTTTATTGCCTTCTACTACATACGCTTTAATTGTACAAAACGAGTTGCATTGTTCACAGGTTGTGAAAATGACATTTTCCGCTGTATAATCCTGATAATCAGTTCCGATGCCGTGAGGTTGCTCTTCACCCCACACACCTCCTACGACCTGCTTGACCGGTCCGACGAAAGCCGGTCCGACGACTGCAACAGCGCCGAATGTTCCCAGCGCTTTCAAAAAGCTTCTTCGTTTCATCGTTTTATTTTCCATGCTTCACCACTCCGTTATCAGCAGACTCCTGTTCTTCAATCGGGAAGATTTTTTCACCAATCGTATAAAAAATTAAACACATTGCGATCAACCCAAAGGTGACAATCCATTCAGACAGGTTCGGGTAATAATCCGCGACCGGCATGCCGTCTAGAAGAGGAACCATAAATACCGGGACAACCATATTGAACCTGACGCCGACCACACCGATGATTGTCATAACCGAAGCTGCCAAAATCCAGTTTATGGACTGGCGCGTTTTTTTAATAAACAGTATGGCAAGCGGCACAAACATGGCAAGACCCATCTGGAACAGCCAGAAACTCCACCAGTACGGCCCCGTTGTCATCAAGCCGACCGTTGCCATTTCTTCATGCTGTAACCCATATAATCCAACCAGGAATTCGTACCATTCCATAATCAATTCGATTGAGAGGAACAATGCCAGCATTCCGCCAAGGGATTGCACCATCTTTTTATCGATCGGCTTTTTCAGCGCCTTATTTTTAATGACATATATGGCAATTGCAAGCGCAGTACCGGATACCAGGGCGGACAGGATAAAGATGATCGGGAAAAGGCCCGAGTTCAGGAAAGGCCTGGCCTTCAAAACGGCGAAAATCGATCCGGTTCCGCCGTGGACACCGAGGATTGCGAGCGGAATTCCGATGATACCTAGAAATTTAAGCCGCTTTTTATCCGCCTTTGCATCACGTTCCGAATATTGCTTTTTCCCGAAGAGCAAAAATCGGTATAAGCCGGAATATCGGCTGCCGCCTGTCGAAAGGTTGATTAAATCGTTTCGCATTGAAAGGTATAATTCAGTTACAAGCAACAGGATGTAAACAATATAAAAATGGATTTCCCATGACATGGTGCTTGTCACATTCCAATAAATAACTGAGTTCATGATATGGTCCGGACGGCCGATGTCCAGAAAAATAAATGTGAGAGCCGTAATCATACTGACGATTGCAGATAACAGGGCGGAACGGCCGATTTTTTCAAATTGCTCCATTCCAAAACCATAAACGAGCGTAGAGAGCAGAAAAGAACCCGCACTCATTCCGATAAAATAAATGTAAAATGCAACCCAGCCGCCCCACGGCACCTGGTTTGTCAAATATGTCGAAGCCATTCCTTCCATAAAATAGCCGGTGATAATCGAATAAACCCCGGCTCCAAATACTACAAGTAATGCCGCCCACCAGATACGTTCAAGCCTTTTCATCCGTTGTGCGGGCCGCTTTGGTATTGAAGCTTGTGTGCTCACGTTTGCATTCATTGCGTTCTCTCCTTTTCACAAATTGTTCAATGTTGAGCAAGGCTGGGATAAAAATTACATTAAATAAACAACACGCGGCTTTGTGCCGAGCTCTTCTTTCAAACGGAACGCACGCGGACTTGCCGCCAATTTAGAAACCTTGCTGTTCGGGTCATTCATATCACCGAAATAGCGGGCATCTCCAATACAAGTTTCAACACAGGCCGGTTCTTCTCCGCGCTGCAAGCGATGGTAACAGAAACTGCATTTTCGGACAGTGCCTTCCGGCAGTTTGCCTTTTTCACGGCCGCCACGTTCAACCCCGTATTCCGGACTGCTTACATCGTTATAGCCAGCCATTTCACCTTCATAGCTTTCACCAAAATCATACGAACGAGCACCATACGGACAAGCGACGATGCAATACCGGCACCCGATGCAACGGTCATTATCAATCGCCACAATGCCGTTTTCCATTTTGAATGTCGCTCTGGTTGGGCATACTTGTGCACAGGCTGGTTTATCACACTGCATGCAAGGACGCGGCAAATTGATTTTTGCAATGTTCGGAAACTCACCTACCTCTGTTTCCATTACAACGTTGTAACTCATACCTGGAGGCGTCCGATTTTCGGCTTTACAAGAAACAGTGCACGTATCACAGCCGACGCATTTTTTTAAATCAATTACCATTCCCCAGCGGGGCCCACTGCCCTTCTTTTCTTCGGCATCGACAGGTGCATTAACAAAATGACTGCCGAACTCTTTCAGCAATGAAGCGTTATA
This sequence comes from Guptibacillus hwajinpoensis, assembly GCA_016841765.1. Lineage (GTDB taxonomy): Bacteria > Bacillota > Bacilli > Bacillales > Bacillaceae_O > Bacillus_BL. The sequence continues at coordinate 86,356 of JAENYN010000010.1, read as the reverse complement.
CTTTTTGTGAAAATCACGGATATCCAGCTTACCGCCGATGACCTTCCTGGCGTCTTTTGCCATATCGAAACTCAATTCAGTATCGTACGGCGACTGATCCATTTCCTTCTGTTTATCAGGCAGCATAAGATCGGCCAGACCGTTCCAATCATTCTCCGTCATATTATTCTTTGAAAAAATCCCCATCTTGTTCACCTCTTATTCCTTCGCTGAATTTTGGTCTCCGCTTTGCTCTTCTTCTGTAAAACTATCAGCAGTCAATTCCCTTGCCGATTTCTTGAACTCTTTCAATGTTTCACCGGTAGCTTTACCCAGTTCAGGCAGCTTCTTCGGTCCGAAAATAACGAGTGCAATGAGCAAAATGACAATCAGGCCAGGTACTCCTACATTTGTCAGCACACTAATCTCCCCCTCATCCATGTTTCTTTTTATTAATTACATTGTAGAGGGGACGTGAAAATGCTAACTGTGACATTTGTCACAACCGCATAACTCTTTATATCTTCTTCATAAGGCAGTCATAACGAGTTCACATACACGTGGATATTCGTATGATTATTCACAATTTATACAAAGAAACTCGTCGATCGGCGAGCCTTTAAACGAAGACAGAGGCGCAGCTGCCCTTGTTTATATTCTTGAAATTGTCAGCTTCGCCGGCATACTCCTTTTCTGACAAATTATGCTTTCCTGTACGGCAAAAAGAGGTTGGGACATAACGAAATAAGTCATGCTTAGCTTAGAGACGAACAATAGCTATTCACGGCATACTGTTTACGAATCGTCAGTTAAGCTGAAGAAACAAGTTCGTTCCATTTTACTGCAGACACTCGCTTTTACCATAGGCACAAGGGCGACATCTGTTCCTGCTTCCCTTCGGTCGCACTCACAGTGAAGATAGAGCATAAATAAACGCACTGAATCAACATTCAGTGCGCCTAATTGAAAATAGAGCATAAATAAACGCACTGAATCAACATTCAGTGCGCCTAATTGAAGATAGAGCATAAATAAACGCACTGAATCAACATTCAGTGCGCCTAAAATAGGATGCAACACCAAAAGATTTATTGCATAAATAAAAACCCGAACGGTCAGGCAAAAGATTCGTTGAAATCTTTACCTGATCGTTCGGGTTTATCATTAGTTCAAATACTTATGTCCCAGCCTCTAATCGTCTCAATAACTGAATTCTGTTATTTCGGAAGGTAAACGGTAAAGACAGAACCTTCCCCTTCTTGGCTGACGGCTTCCATTCTCCCGCCATGGGTTTCAGCAAGGGCCTTCGCAATAGACAGCCCGATCCCGGTGCCCCCTGTCTTCCTGGCCCGTGACTTATCGGCCCTGTAGAAACGTTCAAATATATGTTGCAAGTGATCTTCCGATATTCCCGGCCCTGTATCGGCGACAGAAAAACCGACCATGTCCCCTTTATCAAGCACGCCAAGATGAATCGTTCCGCCTTCAGGCGTATACTTGATGGCATTGGAGATCAAGTTGCCCATAATTTGCATGAACCTGTCACGGTCAGCCTGGAATTCTATAGGTTTTTCCGGCACATCTGCTGTGAAGCGGATCTCTTTTTTAGCGGCCTGCACCGTATAATGGTCTTTTAAAAAGTGAGTCAACTTCCCTGCATCGAGTGTCGTTTTGTTCAGTTTGATTTCGGGGTTTTCAGCTGCCATCAAATCATCAAGATCATCAACCATGCGGACAAGCCTCATCAATTCCCCATAACTTTTGGAAAGCCGTTCTTTTGTCGGCTCAAAAACACCATCCTGAAAAGCTTCCAGATTCGTCCGCAATGTCGTCAGCGGAGTCCGCAATTCATGACTGAGATCATCTGTAAATTGCTTGCGGAGCTTTTGCTGTTCATCAAGCGACTGGGCAAGGCTGTTCACGGCAAGTCCCACTTCCGCTAGTTCCGTTGATAGCCCCCGCAGCGGTACCCTGACTGAAAGATTATTCCCCGTCAACTCCCTTGTCGCATCCCGGACTTGCCTTAACCCTGACGTGACTTTGCGTGACAGGAACATGCTGAGGATGACCGCAATAATGATCATTCCGACTGCCGAGCCGATGATATAGCTGTTCACCCTCGCCTTGAACTGAAATTCGCCTTTTTCATAGCCTCTATGATAAAGGATCTCCATCTTCGCAATCGGTTTGCCTTCCATCTCAATCAACCGGGTTTCCGAGGTGATATCCAGGTTGCTGAAATCGGGATCGCCTTCTTCCTCTCTCATTTTGGCAATGTCCTTTACGAGTGAGGTGGAATCCACGATTTCGCGGTCATTTTCGTCATAAATCTGGTAAAACAGGCTCTCAGTCATCGCCTGGTACGGCAATATTGTCGACAAGCGTTCAGGGCCTATATCCCCGGTCTCTTCATACTGAGATTTCAATTGCCCGATGACCCGCTGTATCTCATCTTCCCGCTTATCATCAAGATAGTCCGCGAAACAGTCATCAAATGCAAGCCGGAATGCATAGCTGACAAGGAGCGTTCCTATGATTGAAATTAAGATAAAATAAAAGAGAATTCTAGAATGTAATGTCCGGAGCATCACTCTTCCCCCCAAACCGGTAACCGATACCGAAAACCGTCTGGATATATACCGGATTTTTTGTATCGGCCTCTATTTTTTTTCGAAGATTTTTAATATGGACATCAATGCTGCGTTCATACCCTTCATAGTATCCGTCTTCCTGTATCTGTTCGAGCAGCTTCATTCTGCTGAAAGCCCGTCCCGGATATTTAGCCATTTCAAGCAGCAGCTTAAATTCGATCGGAGTCAGCTGAACATCCTCTTCCCTGACGAGAACCCTGTTTTCCTTACTGTTGATGACCAGGTCCTTCCCGTTAAAACTCATACAGCCTTTCAATGCGAACCGTTCCGTCCGGCGCAGGATTCCCTGGATCCGCACGACGACTTCTTTCGGACTGAAGGGTTTCACGATATAATCATCTGCTCCGATCACAATGCCGTTGATGCGGTCTTCCTCTTTTGTTTTTGCAGTCAGCATCATAATCGGGACATCCGATACTTCCCTGATCCGCTGGCAAACTTCCTCGCCGCTAATATCCGGCAGCATCAAATCCAGCAAAATGAACTTATAGTCTCGCTTGCTGAACAAATCAAGCGCATCCGCGCCATTTTCAGCAGTATCCACCTCAAACCCCGCTTTTTCCAAATAGGCTTCCAGTGCCTCAATAATCATCGGTTCATCATCAACAGCTAATATCCTCATTATGTTTCCACCCTTTTCTCTATCTTGGATTCGTTTAAAATATGATATCTTCATATCAGGCAGCCTAAGTGTACCGGCTTGCCTGTCTAATGAAAGTTGTACAATAAGTATACTGACATGAAATAACAAGTGAAAAGATTATTGAGAAGTAAATATATAGATATTGTGAATATAAGCTTTCATCCATATTCAAATTAGCTGAACTGGATACATTAAGTGAACTTCAAATCTTTTCAAAACGTGCCCTAAAGATTATAATCATTAATTATGAATATTAGATGAATTCGTAAAAAAAGAAAGGGGAATGGACATGCTCACACCGATTTTGTGGGTCATCGCGGGTATGGCAGCCGTCACTTACATTCCGAGGGTGCTGCCGTTTTTCATCATGAATCCAGATCAAATTCCTTCCTGGCTGCAGGGAGTATTAAAAAACGTCCCGTACGCCATTCTCGGTGCATTGATTCTTCCAGGGATCCTGACCGTTAACGAAAATATGCTGTTCGGTGCAATTGGCGGGATTGCCGCATTCGCTGCGGCCTATTTCGGATTCAATTTGATCTTTGTCGTCATTACGGCGATTGGGGTACTTTCGGTTTATTCTTACTTTGGGGCTTAGCCGGGAAAACCGAGGCCCCTTGCAAGCAGATTGTTTCATTATCGTCAGACGAGAAATAGAAATACGAGTGACCTGACACTGTGATTTGGTTTTTATTTCCAAACAGAAAAGGATACGTTGTCAACAAGGGAGTAATTCGATGCTGCTAATTTCCGGGATACAGATAAGGGCAGCTATTCAGCTGTCCTCGCCCAAAAGCTCGCCAATCGGCGGGTCTTTTTATATAGCAATCCCAAAAACGAATGAAATTGCCAGCTTTGCCGAAATGGTTTTCTCGGAGGCGGTAAAAGGAAAAAATGGGATGGATTTAAGAGTCTTCTCGAATGGACTGAATAGGAATTCAGTCCCTCTAATTATGGATTTCTGTTGGTTAGCGGCACTGAATGATGATTCAGTGCCGCTAATACTCACTTCACGGTTAATTATCTGTACTGAACGATGATTCAGTCCAGATAATGCTGGCATTCTGCTGCTTATAAGCGCTGAATAGCAATACTGAAACAACTTCACTGCCAATCATGCTGCCTTCCCCCTCACCATATATCTCAAAAAAACGGAGTTCCCAGCACAACGTCCTGCTAGACATGACCGGCACCCGCCAACTAGAAAAAGCACACCGATTCTACAACCGGTGTGCTGCTTTATTCATATCTACTTTAATCCCTTACGAAATACAGCCTCCGCTTACTCGGACGGATCGATTTCAAGCGCGTTCCGCCGCCCTTCTTTCCAGGACTGGAACTTTTCCAGGTCTTTGTTCACCTGTGTCATCACCATGCCAAGAATGGCAGCATCATCCACTAGTCCGAATCCTATCAGAAAATCCGGCACTGCATCTGTCGGCAGTACAAGATATAACAGGCCGGCAACGACAGTAATCATCGTTTTTTTGCTTACATCACGGTATTCCCCGTTTAAATAGGATCGGAACAATTGGATGAGTAGGATTGACTTTTCCCGTATTTCACGCAGAATCCCATTGTTGCCGGATGACTTGCGCTCTGCTTTATCAGCCAGCTCCGTGCCTTTTTTTTTATTGAATAGATATTTGGCCGCTTGTTGTGTCAACAGCGCAAATATAGCTTTCTTTCCTAAGATGGTCATTCACCCCTTTACGCTCGGATTATAATGAATGATAAAGCTTCAAGTATTCGAGTGAAGAGGCATTCCAGCTGAAGTCCAATTCCAGCGCCCGTGCAGCCATCCGATTCCAGATTTGCGGGTGTTCATGGTACAGGCGGACGGCACGTTCAATGGTGAATAAAAGTTCGTGAGCATTGTAACTGGCGAAAGAAAATCCGTGCCCTTCACCTGTAAAACGGTTATAAGGCTTTACCGTATCTTTCAGGCCGCCAGTTTCACGGACAATCGGCAGACTTCCGTACCGCAGGGCAAGCAGCTGGCTGATACCGCACGGTTCGAACATGGAAGGCATCAGCAGCAGATCGGATGCTCCGTAAAGCTTGCGGGCGAAACTGTCATCAAACGTCAAGTGCACAGACAAGTTTTCCTTGAAATGTTCACCTGCCTGCCGGAATCCTTCTTCATAACGTTTTTCCCCTGTACCAAGGATGACAAACTGCATATCCAGAGAGGCGATTTCAGCCATGACATGGAGGATCAGGTCAATCCCTTTTTGATCTGTCAGCCGGCTGATAAGGACAAGCATCGGTTTTTTGCGGTTTTCCTCCAGGCCAAGCTCCCTCTGCAGCCTCACTTTATTTTCTGCTTTGGCGTCAAGGTCGTCCTCAAATTGGACATAAAGGCTGCGGTCTGAATTCGGGTCATATAGATCGGTATCAATGCCGTTCAGAATACCGGAAAGTTTGCCGCTATGCCGGCGCAGCAGGCCGTCGAGCCCTTCGCCGTAGTACGGTGTCTGGATTTCATCGGCATACGACGGGCTGACAGTCGTAACGGCATCCGAATAAACGATGCCTGCCTTCATGAAGTTCACATTGCCATAGTATTCGACACCATCGGGGTGAAAATACATGTTGCTTAAATCAAACAGGTCATGCAAGACACCGTGCGGATAAACTCCCTGATAGCGGAGGTTATGAATGGTAAAAACGGTCTTGATTTGCTGGTAATCCGGATGGTAGCGATAATGAGCTTTCAGCAGCAGGCTTGCCATCGCGGTCTGCCAATCGTGGAGATGGAGGACATCCGGCTTTTTTTCCAAAAAAGGGATGATCTCAAGAATGGCCCTTGAAAAAAAGGCGAATCGCTCGCCATCGTCGTAGTATCCGTAGCTCTCCGGCCGTTTAAAGTAGTATTCATTGTCGATAAAATAGTAAAGCACACCATCTTTTTCAAGGGAAAACAGTCCGCAATATTGGTTGCGCCAGCCGACTGGCACTGTCAGGCTTGAAACGAACGTCATGGCTTCCGTGTATTTTTCGGGAATGGAAGCGTATTTCGGCAGGATAACCTGGACATCGGCTCCCTCTTGCGCCAGTTCTTTCGGCAGTGCGCCGATCACGTCCCCCAATCCGCCGGTTTTGCTGAACGGATATCCTTCTGATGCTGCAAATAAAATGTTCATGGAATGCCTCCTGACTTATGTATAAAATAAAAGGGTCATGATAAATATTCGGGCCCGGCTTTTCGCATGCCTGTAAGAAAAACCGGGCCGGGGCACTATTTGGCTGTTTCCTCAACTACACTTGATTTGGCAAGGAGTGTCGGTGCATCACCTTCGCCTTTTACCTGCTGTCCCTTCAATACTCTCGAGTCTTTATCAAGAATGGCGTTTTCGACATGAGCCCCTTCCTGGATTTCGGTTTTCTGCATGATGATCGAATTTTTGACGACAGCATCTTTATGAACCTTCACTCCCCGGAAAAGGATACTGTTCTCGACAGTGCCTTCAATCATACAGCCGTTTGCGACCATGGAATTATGGACGTCTGCCGTTTTCCGGTACTGGGCCGGCGGTTCATGCTTCACCTTCGTATAAATGGGCCGGGTCGTGAAAAAGAGCTGCTGGGAAATGTTCGGATCGAGAAGCGCCATGCTTTTTCGATAATAACTGTCGATCGAATAAATCAGCGGTGCATAGCCGCGATATTGCCAGGCTGCCACTTTAAGGCGATTGAGATTGGGGATGAGCACACTCTCAAGAAAAGTTGAATTTCCATCCGTTTCCACCTTTTCAATGAAGTCAAGCAGCAATTCACGCTTGATTACGAATGTCTGCATATAAATATTGTCGCCTTCATAAGGAATGGTATTCCGGTCAATCCGGTGCACCATGCTTTCTTCATCGATACCGAGCACAGACAATGAAGGCAGCTCTTTCGTTCCGTTTTCATATTCGGTATAGGCAACGGTAATATCAGCGTCAGTGTCCCGGTGGAACTTCACAATTTCGTTAAAGTCAGCATTCCAGACGAGATGGCCCTGGGTGACAAGGACATATTCCTCCTTACTTCTCTTGAAATAAGCGATATGCTCCTTAAATAAGTGAAAATCGCCCCTATCTGAACTATTATCTGAACCTGTCGGCGGCAAAATGAAAAGACCATTATTTTGCCGGTCCAAATCCCACTCTTTGCCGGGACCGAGATGGTCCATCAGGGAGCGGTACTTTCTCAATGTGAAGATTCCGACATTGAATATGCCGCTGTTCACCATGTTTGATAGATTGAAGTCAATCAGCCTGTATCTGCCCCCAAAAGGCACGGAAGCGAGGCTCCGCTGTTTTGTTAACGTCCCGAGAATTTCTGGCTCATTGCCGAGATTAATCACGCCCATCACATTTTTCATTTATGCTGATTCCCCTTTCAAAAGGTATTCAAGATGTACATTAAAGGAACAGGCTGCATGTTATGCCTTCGTCATTTTACCGCTGGCAAACAGTGTGATCTCACTGTCTTGCTCCTCTGAGCCGATGACAGCACCGTCTTCAATTACAGACCCGCTTTCGACAATCGCCCGGTTTATCGTCACATTCGCTCCAATCCGGACATTCGGCATGATGATGGAATCCTTTATCTCCGCCCCAAGCCCGACATGGACTCCATAAAACAGGACAGAGTTTTTTATTGTGCCGTATACGACGCAGCCTTCATTTACGAGAGAACAAGTGACTCTTGCTTGCTTGGAAAGATAGTGAGGCGGCTGATTCGGATTTACCGAATAAATTTTCCATGAGCGGTCACCCATTTTTAGTTCGTCTTCATCCTTCAATAAGTCCATGTTTGCTTCCCATAGACTTTTGATGGTTCCGACATCCTTCCAATAGCCCTCAAACCGGTAAGCGGAGAGCAGGATGCCATCGTTCAACATCGCGGGAATGATGTTTTTACCGAAATCATTTTCGGAGTTCGGGTTTTCTTCATCTTCAATCAAATATTTCTTGAGGGTTTTCCAGGAGAAAATGTAAACACCCATCGATGCGAGGTTGCTCTTTGGGTTGGCAGGTTTTTCGTCAAATTCGATGACCTTTCCCGTATCATCGGTGTTCATGATGCCGAAGCGGTTCGCTTCGTCCCACGGCACTTCGCGGACGGCAATCGTGGCTTCCGAGCCGCTCTCTTTATGGGCCTGCAGCATTTTTTCGTAATCCATTTTATAGATGTGATCCCCTGATATGACGAGTACGTATTCAGGATCATATTGTTCGATATAATAAATATTTTGATAGATTGCATTGGCCGTTCCTTTATACCATTCGCCGCCAGCCTTTCCCTGGTATGGAGGCAAAAGTGAAACGCCCCCGTTCTTCCTGTCGAGATCCCAGGCGCTGCCGATCCCTATGTAAGTGTTGAGCACAAGAGGCTGGTACTGGGTCAACACCCCGACAGTGTCAATTCCCGAGTTAGTGCAGTTACTCAATGTAAAATCAATGATCCGGTACTTTCCGCCAAAAGGGACGGCCGGCTTTGCGAGCCTGCTCGTCAGCTCCTTCAGCCTGGTCCCCTGTCCTCCGGCAAGCAGCATCGCTATCATTTCTTTTTGTGGCATGTCGTTTACCCCTTTCTCGTTGTTTTCGTTATTTGTTCAGACGGTTTCCGTGTTGAAGACTGTTTTTTCAGTACAACAGCGGCAAGCGGCGGGAGTTTGACTGATAAGCTATATGGAAATTCGCGGTGTTCATGCTTTTGTGATTGAATTGGCTCTGGATTGCACCGGCCTGATCCGCCGTATTCCTCCAGGTCGCTATTAAAGGCTTCAACGTAGCTTCCCCGCGTTGGAACTCCGATCAGATAATCCTCATGGACAGCGGCGGAAAAATTGAAGATGTGAATGGTATAGTCGCCATTCCGTTTTCCTTTTCGAATGAAGGACAGAACCGAGTTTTTGGCATCATCGGCATCGATCCACTGCAGCCCTTCAGGCTCATGGTCAAGACGCCACATACTGCTAGCCCCGGTATAAAAGTGGTTAAGGGAACGGACAAAATGGTGGAATTTATAATGGGAATCATACTCGAGCAGATGCCAGTCCAGCTGCTCTTTATCCTTCCATTCGGCAAACTGGGCCAATTCGCCGCCCATGAAGAGCAGTTTTTTTCCCGGATGTGCCATCATATATGAAAACAGCAATCTCAGATTCGCAAACTTTTGCGTGTAATCACCGGACATTTTATCAAGAAGCGATTTTTTCCCATGGACGACCTCGTCATGGGAAAACGGCAAAATATAGTTTTCCGAGTAGGTATAAGAAAATGAAAAGGTGAGCTGATTATGAATCTCGCTCCGATGATCGGGATGATAGTCCATGTAGCGAAGGATATCATGCATCCATCCCATATTCCACTTGTAATTGAAGCCAAGTCCCCCTTCGTGGACAGGTGAAGTCACCCCTTTCCAGTCGGTCGCTTCCTCTGCCGCCATAAGGATGTACGGGAACCGTTCGAACACTGCTTTATTAAGCTGCTTCAGAAATGCGGCAGCTTCAAGGTTTTCATCTCCGCCGTATTCATTTTTGAGCATAAGCTCCGCATCAGACCCGTGGTTCAAGTAAATCATGTAAGAAACAGCATCAACTCTCATCCCGTCTATATGGAACATCTCCATCCAGAATATTGCGTTTGAGATCAGAAAAGAACGGACTTCAGCTTTTCCGTAATCAAAATTATAAGTCCCCCAGTTCGCCCGCTCCCCCCTTCTTTCATCCGCAGGTTCATAGAGCGGAGTGCCGTCAAACCGTCCGAGCCCATGGGCATCTTTGCAAAAGTGGGCGGGAACCCAGTCAAGGATCACACCGATCCCTTCCTGATGACAGCGGTCCACAAAGCTCATGAAATCTTTCGGTGTCCCGTAGCGGCTCGTCACTGCGAAATATCCTGTAAGCTGGTATCCCCACGACCCGTCAAACGGATGCTCGGCTATCGGCATCAATTCAATATGGGTGTAGCCCAGCTCCTTCACATATGGAATGAGTTCGTCAGCCAATTCATCATATGTAAAGTGGGTTCCGTCAGGCTTTTTCTTCCATGTTCCCGGATGCACCTCATAAATGAGGACCGGTTTTTCATATAGAGGTTTCTTTTTCCTCTCCCTAATCCAGCTCCGGTCCTGCCAATCATAGCCTTCAAGACTGTATACGATCGATGCGGTATCCGGCTTTTTTTCCGCGAAAAAAGCGTATGGATCAGCTTTCATGATCCGGTTTCCATATTCTGTGACAAATTCATACTTATAGAGCTCACCTTCTGAAAGCCCCCGAATGAACAGCATCCATAATCCTCCGCTGATCCGTTCCATTTTGTGAGCGGCGCCGTCCCAGTTATTGAAATTCCCGACAACTGCGGCCTCCTTCGCATGCGGTGCCCAGACGATGAACCGCACACCGCCTACACCATCAGCCGTCATGTAGTGGGCGCCCATCATTTTCCAGCTTTCATAAAGTGTTCCTTCATGAAATAAATAAATATCTTCCTGAGTTGGCATCACTGATTGCATATAAGCACCTCATCCAATAATTTGCACAGAATTCATCTATCCTGCCGTGCCGCTCTTTTAAAAGATAAAAAAGAAAGTCGATTGAAACTCGCTGCGAATCCCGGCCATTCTGCACTCTCTCGTTTCTATTTCTAGGGTTATCTGAAGTTTCCTTCTTTTCTGAAAAACTGTAAGCGCTTAAGTTTTTTTGCTCACCAAACTGTCACAAAACCTGCGGTAAAGTGACAATTATCTACAATAAATGGAAGTGATTTCTTTACTTTTTAACGACCTGAATGATGATTCATCTGTAAAGCATATTTCCACAACCATACCCGGTTTTCCAGCTTCTTAACCCTGTATCTTCCAGTTGTTGACACTGCAGGCCGGGAAAGGGGCAGCGGCCACCTTCCCTAAGGCTTTGCATTTCCAGGTTGTAGGGAACGATAATGACTGTTGCCAATCTGTTCTTAGTATTATGATTTCACATGGTTGAATTAAAGCTGATACTTAAAGAAAGCTTGCCGGTATGAGAACCTTCAGGCGAAGACAGAACCATGGTTGCCCTTATCTGTATTCTTAAAATTGGCGGCTTCGTTGGAACACTCACTTGCTGACAATTTTTTGCTCGCTTATAAAGCAATAAAAAAAACAGACCAAAACAGTTGAGTTTCAGTCTGCCCAATTCGTTTTCTATTTGGTCTGCTTTCCACTAAGTGTGAACTGCCTGCATTTAAACGGATTCTCTCCGGTCCAATGCCTGGTCCTGTTTTTCGGCAAAGCGCAGCGATGATTCATAGTTTTCAACATGCCTGACTCGATCATGCAAAAGATAGGTGAGGGCGACTGCCCATGCCAGCGGATTATTGTCGTTCGGACGGCTGGTTCCGCCAATGTAAAGTTCGGGTACATAGCCATTGTCCTGGATGACTGTTTTTGTCTTCTTCCAATATTCAAGAATTTTATCCTGCCGGCCGAGAAAGCTATGGCATAGGCCAAGCCACGGAAAGCCGAAGCACCACTCCGCCTCGCTGCCTTCGTTGTAGTAAATATCATCCTTATACCGGATGCAGCCGTATGTCCGTTCGAGTTCCCCTGCAACTTGTTCAATGATCGTTTCGGCCATCTCCCGGGAAACGATTTGATATGGATAGATCAGCGACAGGAGGGCAAGGTCGACTTCCTTCGTTGCACTTTCGCTCGGGAGCATCCTCTTAAGCGTATGCTCTCCCTTTTCAATAAGATGGTGCGGCACATCGACAAGCAATCGGACTGCTTTCAGGCCAGCCACACATGCCCCCACACTTGAAGCGTGGACTTCACGGTTTTCTTCCCACATACCATTGTCTTCATCATGCCAGTACTCAACACAATCCAGATATGCCACCAGTTTTTGCAGAATATCCCGGTCTTTCTCATCCCTGATCATCTGCTTGCCGTGCCGGATTCCCTCACCGACACCCCATAAAAAGGCACCGATGGCATCATGCTGGGCATGACCCCACTCCACAGGGATTTCCGTCAGCTTTTTAGAATACCGGGCATGAATGTGTTCGTACAAAAAAGTCGGCTTCTGCCTTGTATGGATATCGATTTTCCATTCGTACCGTTTCAGCAGGTCGAAAAGGGCATAATAGGCTTTTTCGTATCTGGAGCACTGTGATGACAGATACGGCAGGACTGAATAGCAGACGTCCCGTATCCAAACATAGTCATAATCAGCGGATAAACTGGCGGTATATGCACCGTTTGGCAGCCGCATGGAGTCTAGAACATTCAGTAAAGTTGATCCCTTCATATTTCCTTCCTCTTTCTGATTGGTTTTCATGTTTTTACCCCATTTGCATACAGTTTAACCAATTATCCCTTGTACGTTATCATATGCATGGAAAATAACCAGGTGAATGCGTTTTCAAAAAAACCGGACAACTTTTCCCCCTAAAGGGTAGTCAGTTGAATGAACTGTCATTATTTGAGCCAAAAAAACAAAGCGAAGGCAGGATGATTTGTGCAAAAGGATGAAATAACAGGAATGACGGAGTTGGGGTTAACAGTGAAGTGCCTGGCAATTGCGACGCAATTGCCAGGCACTTTATAAATCGGCACTTCATTTCTTTTTTCTCACAAGGCCGACCGCTGCAGGTAATCAGGTTTGTGGATGGTTATTGTTTTATGGTTGATGGTCAGGATGTGTTCATCTTTCAGGGATTTGATGACGTCGCTCACCGTTTTTCTTGAAGTGCCGGATATTTCAGCGAGATCGGTTGAAGTAAGCGGACATTGAATGACAATTTCTCCATCTTCCTCATTGCCGACGCTCTCCATCAAGTAATGGATGATATGAATGACACGGTCCTGGGCGGTGGCTTTCGTCAGCAGCTGGAGCCTGGCTTCATGGAGTTCAAGTGTACGCGAATAGCACTGGATAATCTGCACTAACTGCTTGGTGTTGTGCCGGATCAAATCTTCAAAAAGCCTTGACGGAATATATACCAGGTTAACGTCCGTGACGGCTTTTGCTGAGAAGATATACGTTTCGCGATAAAATAGTCCTTCCAATGGAAATACTTTATTCGGTCCAATAAAACTGTTATAGGAGAGGGTGGCACTTTCATTTTCTTTATGGATTTTAATATACCCGTCAATCAGGAAATAAATTTTTTCCCGCGGGTCTCCTTCAGTAAATAATAGTTGACCTTTAGGGTAGTTTCTCCAGTAAGCGTATTTTTCGAACAGGGCCAGTTCTTTTTCGGAAAGATCGGAAAAACAATCAAACTTCTGCATTATTGTTATAAGGTTCTCAGGCTTCATCCGACAGCTCCTTCTCGTCGTCTTACCCCCTTCTCCCAACACCATTGTATCAAGTATGGCTTTTCTTCAGCCATATGTTTATGGACGTTTTTTGTCAGGTGGTTATATCCTGAATCCTTACTGAACAAAACTCTGGCTTAAACGGCACAGAAAAGGCAAGGGATTTTGGTTTACTTGTGTTAATTGAATCTGTACCGGTTTCCACATGCAGCTAAACGTTTTTCTCGTTTATTTATATGCTGCTCCTATCCAATAAACTCCTTTGATTTTTCTGCAATGTGGGTTCCTGCCAGTCCATACAGCGCATCATACGCTTTATCGAGCGAGGTGATGATTGCCTCGCGGTTCCGGCGTGATTCTGCGAATTTCACAGCCGCCTCCACCTTCGGAAGCATGCTTCCAGGCGCAAACTCGCCTTCCTCCATATGACGGCGGATCTGTTCCGGCGTTATATCGCCCAGCCCTTGCTGGTCCGGCTCATTGAAATGGATCGATACCTGGTCGACGGCAGTCAGGATCAGCAGGATATCCGCATCAACCAATTCAGCCAGCTTCTGTGATGCAAAATCCTTATCAATAACCGCTTCCACTCCTGTCATCCCCGCATTCATTTCTGCCACGGGAATGCCTCCACCGCCGACACCGATCACGACATGGCCGTTGTCCACAAGTTCATTGATGACCGCCGCCTCACGGATGCTGACCGGCTTCGGCGACGGCACGACCCGGCGCCAGCCGCGGCCGGCATCTTCCTTGAAAGCGTGGCCCTGTTCATCCATCAGCTTCTCCGCCTCTTCCTTACTGTAAAACGGGCCAATCGGCTTCGTCGGATTGGAGAAAGCTTCATCTCCCTGTGCGACGACTACCCTGGTGACAACGGTCACCACATCCTTTTTGATGCCGGTTTCCTTGAGGGCGAGATCGATTGCATTCTGCATCCAGTAGCCGATCATCCCCTGGCTCATCGCTCCGCATGTATCAAGCGGCATGGCCGGTGTCTTCTCACTGTCGGCCTCTTTTTGCTGGAGGAGCAGGTTCCCCACTTGCGGCCCGTTTCCATGGGTGATGATGATGTCAAATCCATCATCTATGATTTTCACTAGCTGTCTGGCTGTTTCGACAAGCGCTTTTTTTTGGGCTTCTGCCGTCGCGTCTCCCGACTGGATCGCATTGCCCCCAAGCGCGATAACTACTTTTTTCTTTTTCAATGGACTTCACTCCTTATGCAACCCGGTCTACTATATTAACACTGCAGCACCCATCAAAACGATGACAACAATGGACAGAACGATAAGCAGCTTCCATACGTGCTTGAAAAAGCGGTCATACGGAATGCGGGCGATGGCAAGCGCACCCATTACGACACCTGATGTCGGTGTAATCAAGTTAATGACACCGGAGGCAGATTGGTAAGCGGTGATGACGATATTCCGGTCAACGCCCGCAAAATCACCAAGCGGAGCCATGATCGGCATGGATAGAGTCGCCAGGCCTGACGTAGATGGAACAAGGAAAGACATCGGCAAATAGAACAGATACGTCAGTGTGGAAAAAGCGACAGGACCAAAGGTGGATAATGTCTGTTCCCCCCAGTGCAGGACAGTGGCTGTCATTCCGCCATCGTTCATGACAACTGTAATCCCGCGTGATACGCCGATAATCAGCGCAACAGCGAGCAAGTCCTTGGCTCCTTCAACAAACGTGTCGATATATTCTTCTTCGCCCATTTTGTAAATCAAAGCGATGATGATGGATGAAAGCAGGAATAGCAAGGTCAATTCGCCAAACCACCAGTCGCCGAACGGGAGAATGGAACCAAGTACATTCCCTACAACTGGAATCCCCAGTATCGCATTGTTAAGGTTTTCAAAAAATGTGATATTGAACTTCCATGCCCACGGAATAACAGCAAGCACCATCAGGAGGAATGTCAGACCGAACACCCAGAGAACGGCCTTCCGTCTCCCTGTCAGTTTAACGACATCCCCTTCCATTTCTTCTTTGAGGAAATGTTCTTTATTGGATTTCCTCATATCCGAAACAAGTGATTTATCCGGATTCTCTCTTACTTTTTTTGCATAACCCATTACAAAAAGGATGGTAATGGCCAGTGTAGTAACGAGTATGACCAGCCTGAGCAGCAGCCCATCCCCGATCGATATTCCCGCAAACCCGGATGCGATGCCGGTAGCAAACGGATTCACAGTCGATCCGAGCACCCCGACACCTGCGCCAAGAAGAACGATGGATACGGCAGTCATCGTATCATAACCGGCTGCAATAATAACCGGAATAATCAACGGATAAAAGGCAATTGTTTCTTCGGCCATCCCATATGTTGTGCCGCCAAGTGCAAACAGAGTCATCAAAACCGGTATCATGATTTGCTCGCGGCCTCTCAACTTCTTTACTACGTTTCCTATTCCGGCATCTATCGCCCCTGTTCTCATGACGACAGCGATGAATCCGCCGATTACAATGACAAATAGTGCAATATCCTGTGCGTCAAAAAATCCTTTTATCGGAGCATATAGCACTTCCCATATCCCCTGCGGATTTTGTTCGGCCGGGCTGTAAGTTCCTGGAACCGGCTCAAGCGTATCTGCTTCAGGATCCACATACTCGTATTGCCCGGCTGGGACAACCCATGTCAAAACGGCAACAGCTGCAATAATGATAAATAAAATTGTAAAAGCGCTAGGCATTTTAAAACGTTTCATCTTTAACCCTCCTTATGCTTTGTTTCTTGTCAAATCATAAATTGCTCTGGCATAAATGTGCATTGCCGAGAACAGGTCTTTTATAACAACATGTTCATTGGGCTGATGTTCGACTTTTTCACTCCATGGAAACAGGGCGCCGAAAGCGACACAATTGTCCATTGCCCGGGCATAGGTAGCCCCTCCTGACGAAATCGGCTGCGATGAGGTGTCACCGGTTACATCCCGGTATACCTCGAGCAGCGTCTCGATCAAAGGATGATCCAGCGGCAAATAAATTGATTTCAGCCAATCAAATTCCTCATATTGAAGTCCATATTCGGCAGCTGCTTCAGTGAGTTTAGCCACAAGCTCAGCTTTTTCGGCCGTAACCGGTATCCGGATATCGACTGACAGCTGTTCCTGTTCTTCATCCAGCAGTATTTTGCCGATATTGAATTTCAACTTACCCGAAGGTTCATCCTCACACATTCCGAAAATAGCTTCAGCATGCGCATCCTCGCCTACTGTCTCCGCAATGAACCGGATTGCTTTGGAAGTATACCCGGCACTGTGGAGAGCGATTGCCAGCCGGCTGATCGCGTTTATCCCTTTTTCAGCTGCCTGCGCGTGTGCCGCTTGCCCGATTACCTTCAGCCCGTCAGCTTCTTCAACATAGCGGAAATCCCTTTTCTCCAGTTCAGCCTTTACAGTGTCCTGTCCCGGTCCGCTGTAAACAATGCTGTCAGGTACGGCATTGAAAGCTGAACCGCCTGACATGCGGAGCTGTGACTCATTTGGCGCCCGCAAATGAAGCTGAAGCAGCCCTTTTTCCGCGTATACGAGCGGGAAGACTGAATCAGGCGTGAATCCAAGGCCGGGAGCCTCCTCTATTTGCTTGTATTTTTCCATGTCGCGCCACAACGTTTCTTCATCGGTTCCAAAAATGAAACGGACACGTTTGTGAAATGCCGTGTTCATTTCCATTAGGGCCTTTACGGCGAAAAGTGCGGCAATGACGGGCCCTTTATCATCCTGGGTGCCTCTTCCGTATAGCTTCCCATCCTGTTCAACCGGTTCAAACGGGCCGGATTCCCAGTCACTTTCGCTGCCCGGCGGGACCACATCAAGGTGACCGAGTACACCAATCATTTCCTCTCCTTCCCCGATTTCTGCATATCCGTAATATCCCTCCGGATCACGATACGTTTTGAAACCGAGTCGGCTGCACAATCCAAGGACATTTGTCAGTGCTTGATTGATCGCCCTTCCGAAAGGGGCGGATTCTTCCGGGTCATCGATTACGCTTGGGATGCGAATGAGCTCTTTTAATGCTTCAATACTTTGTTTTTCAAAATAGGCAAGTGAGTGTTTCAGTTTTGACTCATCTATTTTTTCCATATTGTTTCACCACCGATCGTTGCTCTGGAGTTCCGACGGGCTTTGAATTCTTATTCGAAATCAAATCAAGATAACGTTGCTGCCATGACAGCTTTTATCGTGTGCATCCTGTTTTCGGCTTCCTCAAAAACAAACGAATGGCGGCTCCGGAACACTTCATCCGTCACTTCCATTTCGGTTAAGCCGAATTTTTCATAAATTGTCCGGCCCACTTCGGTTTTCAAGTCATGGAAGGACGGCAGGCAGTGCATGAACATAACTCCCGGATTGCCCGTTTTTTCAAGCATCTTCATGTTCACCTGGTACGGATGCAGCAAATTTATGCGTTCCTCATATTGATCCTCTTCACCCATCGAAACCCAAACATCCGTATAGATGACATCCGCTTCCTTGACAGCTTCATCAATATTCTCATTCAATGCGACAGCCGCTCCCGTTTCGTTCGCAATTTCTTTTGCATATTCGAAAATATCGTTTGACGGCCACAGGCTCTTCGGGGCGCAAATCCGGAAATCCATCCCTGCCTTGGCTGCTCCAATCAACAGGCTGTTGCCCATATTGTTCCGGCCGTCGCCGACATAAACGAACTTGACACCCTCCAGCTTGCCAAGATGCTCCTTGACCGTGAGGAAATCGGCTAGAATCTGGGTTGGATGAAACTTATCCGTCAGTCCGTTCCACACAGGCACTCCTGCATGTTCGGCCAATTCTTCGACCGTTTCATGCTTGAAGCCGCGGAACTCGATTCCGTCAAACATGCGACCCAGTACAATTGCAGTATCTTCGACTGACTCTTTTTTGCCGAACTGGATATCATGTTTGCCGAGATATTCCGGATAAGCTCCAAGATCATTCGCCGCGACAGTGAATGCACACCGGGTCCGCGTCGAGGGCTTTTCGAATAAAAGTGCGATATTTTTCCCATCAAGGAGCTGATGTGGAATACCTTGTTTTTTCTTTTGTTTGAATTCAGCTGCAAGATCGATTAAATAATGGATTTCAGCTGGTGTGAAGTCTTTCAGTGTAAGAAAGCTTCTCCCTTTTAAATTTACCGGTTGAACTGTTGTGGACATATTACAGACCTTCTTTCTCTTGAAATATCGTTAAGCCAATTAAAAAACATTCAAACGTCTGCACGCATGATAGGCATGCTCATGCAGCGCGGACCGCCCCTGCCCCGTGCAAGTTCGGAGCTCATAATCTCAATGACCTCGACTCCATGTTCGCGGAGCACTTCATTGGAAACGTAATTGCGATCATACGTAACAACAACACCCGGTGCGATAGCCAGCGTATTCGATCCATCATTCCATTGCTCGCGCGCCGATGCAATGACATCCCCGCCTCCGCATGGAATTAGCACAATCTCATCAAGACCGAGCACTTCCTTCAGCGTTTCTGTCAAACTCGAGCGCATGCTGATCTGCAAATACCCATCTTCTGTACCTTTTTCAAGGATGAAGATGTTCATATCTCCTTCTGGCCCCTGAATCGCAGGGTGAATTGTGAACTTATTATGATCCACCATTGTAAAGACGGTATCCAGATGCATAAATGCCCGGGACTGCGGGATTTCGACCGCCACAATCCGCTTGATTTCCGTTTGCCTTTTGAATAGTTCATGAGCAAGCCGTTCAATGGCTATCGCTGAAGTCCGCGCACTGACACCTATTGCAATCGTGTCCTTGCTGAGGATCAGCTCATCACCGCCTTCAAGCGAATGACCAAAATACCGGTTCGCCCACACCGGAATATCATGATCTTTGAAACGGGGGTGATGGTTCATGATGTATTCCATGAAGATCGATTCCCGCCGCCGTGCACTTCTGTTCATTCTGTTAATCGTTATCCCGTTCCCGACCACCGCAGCCGGATCCCTGGTAAAATACAGATTAGGCATCGGGTTAAGGTAAAATGGGTGATGGTCAGGCATCAGTTCATACAGATGTTTTTTCTTCGCTTCCGGTATTTCACGTTTGAGTACACCTGACATGACTTTCTCGACAAGCTTTTCCGCCGGCATTGAGGTCAAATATTCTTTCAATGTTAAGTATGCTCCATTTGTATCAGCTTTCGATTCTTGGAGGAACTGTTCAATAAATTTCATGCGGACCTCTTCATCCATGATTGACTCAACTACCAGATTGTCCAGATACAACACTTCAGTACCGCGGTTCTGGAGCGCATTTGCAAAGTAGTCATGTTCTTTCTGAACAGCAGGCAAGAAAGGAATATCGTCAAAAAGCAAGCCATGCAATGTGTCAGGAGTCAAGTTTTCAACCTCTTTGCCCGGCCTGTGCAGTAAGACGGTCTCAAGCTCTCCTATCTCTGAAGTAATATAAAGCGGGTGTTTCATGGCAAAAGCCTCCTCAAAATTAATAGCTCTGCACGAAAGAAGCAGGCGGTTGCCATTTAATCTCTGCAAAAAGATTTTTTACATACATTTAGTTAAGTTGGTTTTGGGTTCTATGTAATACCTATTTGTAATAATTCTGATAGGAACACCCGGCTCATCACCGGGTATTCCATTGTCAAGTGACCTTTTCTTCCGTTTTGGCGATGTGTGTTCCGCCCAGCCCATAAAGCGCGTCATATGCTTTATCGAGCGAGGTGATGATTGCCTCGCGGTTCCGGCGTGATTCTGCGAATTTCACAGCCGCCTCCACCTTCGGAAGCATGCTTCCAGGCGCAAACTCGCCTTCCTCCATATGACGGCGGATCTGTTCCGGCGTTATATCGCCCAGCCCTTGCTGGTCCGGCTCATTGAAATGGATCGATACCTGGTCGACGGCAGTCAGGATCAGCAGGATATCCGCATCAACCAATTCAGCCAGCTTCTGTGATGCAAAATCCTTATCAATAACCGCTTCCACTCCTGTCATCCCCGCATTCATTTCTGCCACGGGAATGCCTCCACCGCCGACACCGATCACGACATGGCCGTTGTCCACAAGTTCATTGATGACCGCCGCCTCACGGATGCTGACCGGCTTCGGCGACGGCACGACCCGGCGCCAGCCGCGGCCGGCATCTTCCTTGAAAGCGTGGCCCTGTTCATCCATCAGCTTCTCCGCCTCTTCCTTACTGTAAAACGGGCCAATCGGCTTCGTCGGATTGGAGAAAGCTTCATCTCCCTGTGCGACGACTACCCTGGTGACAACGGTCACCACATCCTTTTTGATGCCGGTTTCCTTGAGGGCGAGATCGATTGCATTCTGCATCCAGTAGCCGATCATCCCCTGGCTCATCGCTCCGCATGTATCAAGCGGCATGGCCGGTGTCTTCTCGCTGTCAGCCTTTTTTTGCTGGAGGAGCAAATTCCCCACTTGGGGCCCGTTTCCATGGGTGATGATGATGTCAAATCCGTCATCTATGATTTTCACTAGCTGCCTGGCTGTTTCGACAAGCGCTTTTTGCTGGGCGGCCGCCGTTGCGTCTCCAGACTGGATCGCATTGCCTCCCAGTGCAATCACAACTTTTTTCCGTCTCATATTTTCTTCACCTCAACATTCTGATAAAAGGCACTCTTCCTACAGGTCGCCATTTGTCGCAGCCATGACAGCTTTGATGGTATGCATCCTGTTTTCCGCTTCATCAAAGACAAATG
Source organism: Guptibacillus hwajinpoensis (assembly GCA_016841765.1). Classification (GTDB taxonomy): domain Bacteria; phylum Bacillota; class Bacilli; order Bacillales; family Bacillaceae_O; genus Bacillus_BL. Next base: position 65,074 of record JAENYN010000010.1, on the reverse strand, counting down.
AGTGGCGGCTGCGGAAAACCTCATCAGTCACTTCCATTTCAGTAATGCCGAATCTTTCATGCATTTCACGGCCGACTTCGGTGTTCAAGTCATGGAATGACGGCAGGCAATGAAGGAACATGACAGCCGGATTGTTTGTTTTTTCAAGCATTTCCATATTGACCTGGTAGGGTTTCAGAAGCTTGATCCGTTCCTCATACTGTTCCTCTTCACCCATGGAAACCCACACGTCAGTGTAGATGACATCGGCATTTTTCACCGCTTCATCGATGCTGTCTGTCAGGGTGATGGCCGCTCCGGTCTCTTTCGCTGTTTCCCTTGCAAATGCGACGATGTCATCAGAAGGCCAGAGGCTTTTCGGGGCACAGATCCGGAAGTCCATCCCCACTTTGGCGGCGCCGATCAAGAGGCTGTTGCCCATATTGTTGCGACCGTCCCCGACGTAGACGAACTTCACGCCTTCCAATCTGCCAAGCTGTTCCTTCACCGTCAGGAAGTCGGCAAGAATCTGCGTCGGATGGAATTTATCAGTCAGGCCATTCCAGACCGGGACACCGGCATGTTGGGCAAGCCCTTCAACCGTCTCATGCTTGAAACCGCGGAACTCAATGCCGTCAAACATCCGCCCTAGAACGATTGCGGTATCTTCAACGGACTCTTTCTTGCCGAACTGGATATCATTTTTTCCGAGATACTCCGGATGGGCACCAAGATCGGTACATGCGACCGTAAACGCACAGCGTGTCCTCGTTGACGGTTTTTCGAAAAGCAAGGCGATATTCTGCCCTTCGAGATAGCGGTGCGAAATCCGCTTTTGCTTTTTGTCTTTCAAATCAGCAGCTAGCTCAAGCAAATAGTTAATTTCTGCAGGGGTGAAATCTTTCAAAGCAAGAAAATTCCTTCCGGTCAAATCAATTTTTTCGATGACAGCCATTTGCTATTCCCTCTTTCATTTGATTTTTTTTCAAAAGATGAAGCAGGATATCTATAGATCCGCACGCATAATCGGCATGCTCATGCAGCGCGGGCCGCCCCTTCCCCTCGACAGTTCGGAACTCATCACTTCAATCACTTCGATGCCATGCTGGCGCAGCAGTTCGTTGGATACATAGTTGCGGTCATACGTGACAACGACACCCGGCGCAATTGCCAGCGTATTCGAACCGTCGTTCCACTGCTCCCGCGCCGAAGCGATTTCATCACCGCCTCCACATGGGATGAGGACGATGTCTTCGAGACCGAGAACTTCTTTCAGCGTTTCAGTCAGATTGGTGCGGGTCGTGATATTAACCGATTCTTCATCTTCCCCTCTTTCAAGGATAAAAATATTCATATCCCCATTCGGGCCTTCAATCGCAGGATGAATCGTAAATTTGTCATAATCGACCATTGTAAAGACGGTATCCAGATGCATGAATGCGCGTGACTTCGGAATTTCAACCGCCAGCACTCTCGTAATCTCTGTTTGTTTTTTGAATAAATTGACGGCGAGCCGTTCAATCGCCCGGGCAGATGTGCGCGCACTCACACCAATAGCGACCGTATCCTTGCTGAGTACCAATTCGTCGCCGCCCTCAATCGGAAACTCGAAATCCCGGTCGGTCCAGATCGGAATATCATGGCTTGCAAAACGCGGGTGGTGCCGGATGATATAGGATAGGAACATGGACTCCCGCCTTCGTGCGCCTTCCCTCATTCTGTTGATGGTAATGCCGTCGCCTATGACTGCTGCCGGATCACGTGTGAAGTAAAGGTTTGGCATTGGGTCCAGATAAAACGGATAATGGTCAGGCATCATTTCATACAGGTGCTTTTTCTTTGAAGCCGGAATTTCTGATTTCAGCACACCGGACATCACTTTGTCGACCAGCCTGTCAGGTGTCATCGAAAGCAGGTACTCCCTCAACGTGAGATAAGATCCGTTAACGTTCGCTTTTGATTCAGCCAGAATCTGTTCCACAAATTTTGTCTTGATTTCATCGTTTTGAAGCGCTTCCGCCACCAGCGTTTCCAGATACAGAACTTCAATCCCCCTGTTCTGCAAAGTGCTTGCGAAATAATCATGTTCCTTTTGGACAGCGGGTAAAAATGGAATATCATCAAAGAGCAGGCGATGCAGCCACTCAGGCGTCAAATTCTCAACTTCTTTGCCGGGCCTGTGCAAAAGCACTGTCTTTAACTCCCCGATTTCAGATGTCACATGAAGAGGGTGTTTCATAAAAATTGCCTCCTTTTTAAGTGCTGTTATCCTCTACTGCTTTTATGATAGCCCCATTCGGAAGAATTCGAGTGAAAGCGTTTACAATGAAAGTGTGTAAAATTGCTCACTTTGTTTTATGTTCATGCATGATATTGAATAAAAGGTATATTGTATGGAAAAAGACCCATTTATCAGGGTTTATTTGCTGTATAACGGAGGAATATGGCGGATTTTTGAACAAAAAAGAAGTATTATTCAGAAGATTCAGCCTGGAACTGCTGGCAGATGACAGCAAAAAGCCCGGCACCACTCTGCCTGTGCCGGGCTTTTTGCATAAAAGAAACAGCTGGTATGTTTTTATTGATACAGTTTACGGAAACAGCAGATACAGTGTCAGCCGGCTTTTCCGCGTGTGATCCGGTGTGGGGTTCTCACCGGAAGTTCTGGCTTTCACGCCATAGGGATACGGTTTCACGCCAATTGGACGTTTCACCACACCGACCGGATTTTTGCGGCGGTCCGGTCGGCGGGTTTCGCGCCGAAAGTTCTGATTTTCACGCCAAACAAGATCCTTTTCACGCCGATTCGAACCTGTTTCGCGCCAAACTTGCTCACTTTCACGCCGTTCGCTCCGTTTCACGCCGTTCGAGCCCGTTTTCACGCCATATGGACGCGGTTTCACGCCGATTGGACATTCCATCACAACGATAGCTTTATTGCTGCGACCGGTCGGCGGGTTTCATGCCGAAAGTTCTGATTTTCACGCCAAACAAGATCCTTTTCACGCCGATTCGAACC
>JAENYN010000010.1:0-62066 GCA_016841765.1 Guptibacillus hwajinpoensis | reverse complement strand
GCCGAAAGTTCTGATTTTCACGCCAAACAAGATCCTTTTCACGCCGATTCGAACCTGTTTCGCGCCAAACTTGCTCACTTTCACGCCGTTCGCTCCGTTTCACGCCGTTCGAGCCCGTTTTCACGCCATATGCACGAGTTATCACGCCGATTGGACATTCCACCACACCGACCGGATTTTTGCGGCGGTCCGGTCGGCGGGTTTCGCGCCGAAAGTTCTGATTTTCACGCCAAACAAGATCCTTTTCACGCCGATTCGAACCTGTTTCGCGCCAAACTTGCTCACTTTCACGCCGTTCGAGCCCGTTTTCACACCATATGGACGCGGTTTCACACCGATTGGACATTCCATCACAACGATAGCTTTATTGCTGCGACCGGTCGGCGGGTTTCATGCCGATGAGACGTTCGTTCCATCACTACTGGCGCCAGGAGCTGGATGACTCCCTTCCCGCTTTTTATTCCTTAATGCAAAAATTTTTATAATTTCCTTAACAATAAAAAAAGCTTCAGCGCGGTCACAGGACTGCACGCAGAAGCTTTAGGAAACGTGGATGATTAAATTTACTGTTGAAACTCCTGAAGCCCGGTTATCAGAAAAGCTTCCGGAAACCTCAGGGCCCTGTTGCCAGGGCAGGCATTGGATGCTGATGCTGTAAATTATATTTTATATTGTAACGACATATGACAATGTCGTCAAGAGTCGATTTATGTCGATAGCGTTTTCATGAGAGAAACTTGCAGGCAGTTCACCTGACTGAAATACGAAAAAGACCCTTTTCTTTAAAGAAAGGGTCATTATTCGAACAATAGCATGTTCTCATCATCCGGGCTGGCGTCGACGTCCAGCATGTTCTGTAGCCGCTCTTCAATCGTAATGGCGTCAACTTCGCCGCGGCAAATGATCAGGCAGTTGTCATTTCCGCATATTGTTCCCATCATTTCATCCCAATCCAATTCATCAAGAAGAGCGCCGATCACATGGGCATTGCCCGGCATCGTTTTCAAGATGACCAGCTGGCCGACCGAACTGCTCTGGACAAAGGCATCCTGAAGGGCCCTCCTCAGTTTATGAAGTGGCTTATAGCTCTGATCAGCCGGCAGACTGTAACGTGACCGGCCATTTTTCATTGGCACTTTGACAAGCTGAAGTTCTTTTATATCTCTTGATACGGTCGCCTGGGTCACCGGAAAACCTGCTTCCCGAAGCAACTCGGTTATTTGATCCTGCGTTTCCGCATCATGGGTTGTAATCAGTTCGCGTATCTTGGCATGACGCAATCCTTTTTGCATAATTCCACCGCCTTTGAAAACGTTTACATATATCACCTACCATTTTACTATAATGCACGGCTAATACAAAATTCATTTCTTACAAAACGGCGAAAGCTTGTTGTCGGGCAGCAGGTTTTCTTGCTGTCTAATGTAATGGGACGAATTTGGACGGCATCATGGTGGGGGGATTTTAAGCCACAACATACATAATTTCCTTAGAAAAAAGGGACCACAGTAATGGTCCCTTTCACCTTTTTTATTCATTTTAACTCGATTAGCCCTGGGAAGTCGGCCGGACAATAACCTCGTTCACTTCAACGCCCTCAGGCTGGCTTACCGCATAATAAACAGCATTGGCGATATCTTCACTTTGAAGAGGGGTCATCTGCCGCTTGGAAAATCCGTTTATAATATCTTCGTCAGTGATCGTTTGTGTCAGTTCAGTCGCAACCGCTCCCGGTGAAATGCTTGTTGACTTGATATTTGTTTTGGCAAGTTCTTTATTTAATCCTTCCATCATGATTCTGACAGCAAATTTCGTCCCGCTGTATACAGCGCTGCCCGGAAAGATTTCATGTCCTGCAACAGAAGATGTTGTGATGATATGGCCGCTGTTGCGCTCCTTCATCTCGGGAAGAACCGCCGCAATCCCATAAAGGACACCTTTGATATTGACATCCACCATGCGCTCCCATTCATCCACTTTGACTTTATCCATTAATGAGAGCGGCATCAAACCGGCATTATTGAATAAAACATCAACCGGCCCGAATTTTTCTTTTGTATAAGCAATCAATTCCTCTACTTCCTGTTTGGATGTCACATCTGTCGCCTTGAAATCGATCTCAGCGCCGCCCTTGCTTTTAATCTGGTCAGCGATTTCCTTCAAGCGATCTTCCCGGCGGGCTGCAAGCATGACCTTCGCGCCTTCACCTGCCAGCTTTACTGCTGTCGCCTCGCCAATTCCGCTGCTCGCACCAGTGATCACAACCACTTTTCCATCTAATGAACCCATATTATGTATTACCTCCCTCTAAAAATTTGCCACTTATATGTATACCCTGTCTATTCTATCTTAAACAGGGTAGACAGAAGACGTTCAGCATTGTTCCCAGGGAAGTGCCTGTTTTGATTACCTTTTGAATTGCCTGGCAATTGCCAGGCAATTCCCGGGCAATCTCGTCAACAGTATCGATAAACGGCTTCCACCCTTGCTTCGATTTTTTGGCGTCCCGGCTCAACAGGGGTTGGGCTTTCCATCTCCGCCGCAAACGCCTGGGCATGTTTTGGAACAGCGCCGGATGCCGGCAGTTCCGTGATGGATTCCGGTATCCGGAAAAGCTGCAGGTATGCGCTCAAGGAAACTGCCTCAGCTTTTCTTCCTGCATCGATAACAGCCTTCTGCAGGGCTCTCCGGTAATATGTTTGTTCGTTTGAGAGCCTGAAATCAATATCGTAGTCAATGTTTGCCCCTGATGATGCTGCAAGGTCTATAACCCTTCCGGCCATCGAAACGTCTCTTAGCTGCACTTCAAAACGGTGCCTCACTTCATACGCGCGGAAAACTTGCTTCCCTTCCACAAAATCATAGCGGGGAACAATCGTGTATTCAGCTGTTTTGATATCATTTTTTGCGATGCCCATTTGCATGAGGGCTCTCACCAGGCGGTTCGCTTTTTCGGCATTGGCCCGCTGTGCTTCTGCCATATTTTCAGACTCCGTCATGATTCCGAAAGAAATGACGGCAAGATCCGGAACGACCGAAACACTACCAGATCCGTATACCTTCAAAGTTCCCCGGTCCGATTCCAGATTGCCAGCGACAATCCCCCGCTCCCCGCGATTTTCTTTAGGGTCATACTCTGCCGTCTCCAGTTCATCGGCCCGATCAGGGATTTGTCCTTCCGTCATGAAATCGCCTCCTCTCAGCATTTATAACCCATAGTATGAAAAATCAGCCTATATTGTACCTGTGATTCCCGTTACAGAAAAAGTGCCTGGCAATTGCCAGGCACTCCTCTTTAAAATGCATCTCGAGTTTCCGGATGAGGTCTCCCATTTGCCGTTGCAATGGCAGGGGGTGCTTTCTTAACTGGGATGACTGCGCCGATTAATGCAATGGCTGCTGCCGCAAGGAAGACTGTGGAAAGCCCTCTGTCCGCGAGACCTGATAACATGCCGAAAATGGCAAGATCAAGGACAGAATCAATGATGGATAACAGCGAAAGTGTTGTTGCCCTGCTTCCTGAAGGAATCCAATCATTTGTCAGCTGTGAATATACCGGATCGCGTACGGCCCTTAACAGCCTCAATCCAAAAAAGACGGCGCCTGCTGCGATGAGGCTGCTGCCGAACATACCGGCAAAAAACAGCCCGGCTGCCGCACCTGCGCCTGTCACATGCATGATCACTACATGAGGCACATTGGCAGTGAAGAAACCGATCGACCGGGAAACAGCAAAGCCAAGCAATGCGGACAGAGCATAAAACACGCCAATCCATTCAACCGGGAGACCGGCCGCCGTCAAAAACGGCTGATCAAAGTTTTCAAAAACTGCCCCTGACGTAATAAAGACAATGCTGACATTCAAAAACAGCCAGAAAAGCTGGGGTGTGCCCCTGATGACATTCAGCCCGCTTGATATATGTGCAAATGGGTTATCACGGAATGATTGTTCCTCGGGCGGCTGTTTGACAAAAAACATCAGCAAAAACTCAACTGCGTGGAACACCATCCCGATCATGATCAGCAGGTGAAACTGCTGCTCGGTCAGATCCTTTGCCAGATAGGCTCCCGCCAATACTGTCACAATACTTGTCAAAAAGACTGCAGACCTGATATTCCCCATAGCTCTGTCCATCAGATGCTGTTCCCGTGAGCGCTTGAGCGATTCATAAATCAGTGCTTCTTCAGCCCCGGAAAAAAACGTGACAGACAGGCCGTTCAGTGAACTATAAAGGAAAAACTGCCAGGGCTCAGCAGCGAAGAATAACAGGACAAAGCTGATAAAGCGGACGGCCGATCCTGTCATGAACGAAAGTTTGGCGCCAAACCGGTCGGCATATATCCCTGTCGGCAGTTCACCGACCAACACAGAGCCGCTCCAGAACATCATAACCCAGAGAATATCCTGCTCAGTCAGCCCCCGTTCAAGATAAAAAAGCGTCAGTACGGGATCAATGAAGCTTGCCGTACCGAATAAATTGATCCAAAACAATAACCGTATATTGTGATGGGCGAGTGTATTCTTTTTCAAAGTTAAATCCTCCTGCATCCGTATTCGCACCTGCATGTATACATTTGCCTAACGGAAGTGAGCAGGAGCTTGCCGTCATCTTCTCAACCTCAAGAGATTATCCGGGCATGACCCCTCCCGCTTCCGTATGTGAAAATGTCATCCTTTTTTGCATACTGATAACCTCCTGCTTTTCAATTAGAATTTATGTCAATTTCATCGTAATGGAAAAATTAAGAAAAGTATAGAAAAAAAGTGCTGAGAAAATGCCTGGCAATTGCGAGGCAATTGCCAGGCATTTCCCCCGCAGACCCGCTTGCCTCACTGTTCCTGCATCCTTCCCTCCACTTTTTGGATTTCACTCCTGACAATCCCCGCAAGTTTTTCGTTGTGCAAAAGCTCAAAGGCCGTGACTGCTTTATTCATCCATATAAGGGCTTCATCCGGCCTGCCGGTTTGGTCCAGCACATCGCCTTTTTGATAGTTCAAGTTGCCGAAGAGATAAAGCAGCTGATGCTTAATGCAAGTGTCAAGACCGAGGTCGCACATTTCCAGCGCTTTATCGTATTGCTGTTGCCGTGTGAGCAGTTTTGCATAATTATAGTAAACTCGCAGTTTGATCCTGTTGTCAGTGAAATACAAATGCCTCTTCATATTGGCAACGAGCCTGTCATATAGTTCTTGTGCTTTTTTATTCTGCCCGCTTTCTGCATAGATGGCAGCCATGCTGTTCAAAATCGAGAATTCCCGTTCCGAATAGGACTTATCCGTCGTCCCGGTTTCATTTAATGCTTCTTCCATTAACAAAATCGATTGATCAAGATCACCCTCCTGGTAATAAGCACAAATCCCTTCATGCCATAACAGGAACTGGCGCCCGTCTTTTGTCGCAAACAGCGGATTCTTCTTTTCGTGCCTGACCATCTCCGCGGCACTCTCGTAATCTTTCTCCCTGACAAATCGCCGTAACTGTTCAAACACTTCCTGCACATATTCATGCCGTTTAGTGACAGAAGAGTCAATGAAGTAGTTTATATTCACGCCGAACCGCTCGGCAATCTGATAAAGCAAATAAGCTGATGGAATGACATTCCCCTTTTCGATCCTGCTGATCATCCCCTGGTCGCATATGCCCTCAGCCAGTTCCTTTTGAGTGATGCACAAATACTCCCGCAGCGTTTTAATCGACTGGCCGATTTCAAATTCCATGCAAACCACTCCTCAATATGTATATCTTCATAAATTCTGATTTGCTGTGCTGATATCAGGACAAATCCCAACAAAAGCTGACGAAAATCAACCGAAACAGCAAATCCATTTCATTCCATTATATAGTACATTATATTCATTATTTTATAGCAAAGGAGGTGGATTGTGTGAAGAAATATCTTATCGTCACAACACTCATTAGTCTTTTCATCCTATCAGGATTTGGACTGCTCGGCCCTGGAGATAAGCACGAAACCGCCGAAGGGGAAATCATTCCGAAAAGTGATGCATTGCCATTTGAACATTGATGATGCATAGGGCCCTGGCAAAATGGAAAACCGCAGGAAAACCTGCGGCTCATCCATCACTCATCCGGTCTCTTCCCGGTGTCATGGCTTCATTCAATTCTTCTTTTGCGATCACATTTTTCCCGGAATGGAGACCGTCACTGCCAGGTTTCCCTTTCATGCTGCCATTTTGTCCGGTTGGATGCTTTTTCTTTTTTGTCATGCTGCTGTCCTCCTCCTTTCTGGAAGATTCAAACATAGCATGTTCAGCTGCTGCCACCATTATGCTTCATCATGACTCACCGCTCACGCTTCCGGCTCTGCCGTAAAGAAAAACCGTTTTTCAAGTGTGAATTCGCCTTCTTCAAACGTCCTTTCAATAAATGTGATGCCGTTTTTCCGGTCGATCGTCACTAACGTTGACGCCCTCGTCCCATACTCCGGCCTTTTTATAAAAACAGGGGAAAGTGATCTTTCCCACTCTAGCGGCACACCGGTATCCGGCAGCTCATCATCCCTGGCCCGCTTTTCATCTGCAAGCATGTCAAATAAACACTCATGCATCACTTCTTCTCCATCCGCTGCCGCGCATGAGGAAATACCGGCCTTCCCCCGTTCCGTTTTCGGCCACGGGGTATCCAGCAATGCATTGCTGAGACTGTAGATGCCTGACTCCAGCTTCCGGATATCAGAATCATAATTAGAATAGTAATAAAGCTCATCAACGGTACCGACCAAAATGTTGAACCCTTGAAAATGATCTTTTTTCAGATGAAGCGTTTCCAGATAATCCCTCGGCGCATCACTGCCCGCAAGGAAGTCCTTCACAATATTCCCGCGTGAATATTTCCCTTCCCGAGTTTCCCGGGGATTGCGGTAATTCGTAAGCGCAGCGAACCGGCCGGTTTTAGTAACCCCCATCCAGGTCCCCATCTGCTCAAGATCGCGTCCGGCGAGAATATCCGGATGATCCTCCCAGAAACCGGCGGACTCTGTTGGACGCTCATAAAATTCATCACGGTTGGCGGCCAACACCAATTTATACTTTCCCTCTTTTTGATAAGCAAAGTTGATCAGGCACATGCCGGACAACATCCCCCTTTTTCTTCTGTTATCCTGATTATACAGCTGTTGTCTTGACACGTTAAAATTTAAATCTGCGGACATTTACGGAAGCATTTATGGTTAAGAACGTGCCAAGGTTTCATGAGTGACCATAAGTGGAATGGTTCAATAGATTTGCATTCTCTTTTGCCTCCTGAACGATCTCCAAAGAGGAAAAAAGCGGCAAATGGAGAATAACTTATCGTAATCATACTGTAAGGAGGTATTATAATGGAAGAAAAACATCCAGTTCTTGACGGAGCCGAACCTTTTTATTTTGAAGGAGGCGATACAGGGGTCCTCGTTCTTCACGGATTTACCGGCACGACACAGAGCATGCGCTATCTCGGGGAACAGCTCCGGGACGCGGGCTTCACCGTATGCGGACCGCGCCTCAAAGGTCATGGAACCCATTACGAGGACATGGAAGAAACTACATATCAGGACTGGCTCGCTTCTGCCGAAGAAGGATATCAATGGCTGAAACAGCGCTGCAGCCAGATTTTCATCACCGGCCTGTCAATGGGCGGCACCCTTACACTCCATCTTGCTGCTGACCATCCGGAAGTGAAGGGAATCATCCCTATCAACGCAGCAGTCGACATTCCTGAACTCGAACAGCTAAAAGGCGCTTCGGAACCAAGATTCCTAGATGCAATCGGTTCTGATATCAAACAGGAAGGCGCCAACGAACTGGCATATGACAAAACGCCATTACAAGCGGTCCAGCAGTTGTTGACGTTCATGGAAAAGACCCGGGACAGGCTCGAAGACATCAAGTGCCCTGCCTTGATTTACCGTTCAGTCGAAGACCATGTTGTCCCTCCGCTCAATTCCAGTATGATTTATAACGAAATCGAATCGGAAGAAAAGGAAATCATCGATCTGCCGGAAAGCTACCATGTGGCAACACTTGACAATGATAAAGAAACAATTGCAGATGGCTGTATTTCTTTCATTAAAAAACATTCATAGGAAAAGTTGCTGAAAAAGCAAAACGGCAAGCCAGGATAAATTGTCGCCCTGCTTGCCGTTTTGCTTTATATCTGCTTCATTATGATCAGGAAGCTGTCGACTTGCTTGTGCTTCCTTCAACCGCTTCGATCAAAAGATCGACAATATGGACGGCCCTCATTTCGTCTTTGAGCCCTTCCCTTTCAATGCCTAGCTTCATCTGCAGCAGGCAGCCCGGATTGGCGGTGACGACGGTTTTCGCCTTTGTGGCTTTCGTGTTCACCATTTTCCGGTCAAGGATTTTCATCGACATTTCTTCATTGACGATATTGTAAATACCGGCAGAGCCGCAGCAGCTGTCGGCCTTTTCCATTTCCACGAATTCTGCGCCGTTGATCGCCTGGATGAGGGTGCGCGGTTCCGCGAACGTCTTCTGGACATTCCGCAAGTGGCAGGAATCCTGGTATGTCACAACCTGCGGATCAATTTTCAAGTCTTTTTCAAAGAATCCGAGTTCAACCAGAACATTTGAAATGTCACGGATCTTGCTTGCGAAACGCTGCGCCCGCTCAGCCCATTCAGGATCATCTTTAAGCAAATGATCGTAATCTACCAAAAATGCGCCGCAGCCGCCGGCATTTGTCACAATATAATCGGCATCCGTCTGTTCGAACGCGACAATATTGCGTTTTGCCAGATCCTTCGCTTTATCTTTTTCTCCGCTATGTCCGTGCAGCGCACCACAGCAGTTTTGCGTATTCGGAATGACGACCTCGCTTCCTGCCAATTGCAGCAGCTTCATCGTCGCATTATTCGTTTCAATAAAAATCGTATCCATCAGGCATCCGGTGAAAAAGGCCACCTTCTTCTTCTGGGGAGCCAGCGCCGGCAGATGTTCAGGACGATCTTTCAGCTTGCGGTAAGACGGCACCTTCGGCAGTACCTTCTCCATTGTCGACAGGTTGTCGGGCAGGATATTCAAAATGCCTGTCTTTTGTGCAAGCTTTTGCACGCCGGAATGCTGATAAAAGGACAGCAGCCCGCTGAACGCCCGCATCCTGTTCTGGTATGGGAAAAGCTGATTGAAGACCACATTCCGGAGCGCTTTGACCGGCGCTGAATACTTTTTATTCTGGCTGATGATGTCACGCGCCTGTTCAAGCAGCCCGCCGTAGTTGACCCCGGATGGGCACACCGTTTCACAGGCCCGGCAGCCGAGGCATAAATCAAGTGATTTTTCCACATCTTCATCCGGCTCGATTTTTCCGTCCACAAGCGCTCTCATGACCGCAATCCGCCCACGCGGCGAATGGGCTTCATCATAGCCTGATTCGATGTATGTCGGGCATGACGGCAGGCAAAAGCCGCAGCGCATGCAATTGAGCAGTTCATCTTCATTCATTTTTTCCTGGAAACCTGTCTGGATCTTAAGCTGTTCTGTGCTGTTCAATTTGTCACCACCACCCGTTTCCGTTCATTTTTCGCAAACATTTTACCAGGATTCATGATATTGTTCGGATCGAATGCCTGTTTGACCGATTTCATCGCGGCGATCCCCGTTTCACCGAGCTTCAATTCGAGATACGGCGCCTTCATCATTCCCACCCCGTGTTCACCGGTGATCGTGCCGCCGAGTTCGATCGCTTTTTCAAAAATTTCCGCAAACGCCTGCTCGACACGATGGATTTCTTCCTTGTTCCGTTCATCGGTCGGGCAGGTCGGATGCAAATTGCCATCGCCGGCATGGCCGAACGTACATATTTTCAAATCATATTTTTTGGCGATGTCATTGATGGCTTTCACCATATTGGCAACTTCGGAGCGCGGGACCGTCGCATCCTCAAGAATCGTGGTCGGCTTTAATCTTGCCAGTGCCGACAGGGCGTAGCGGCGGGCAGTCGTCAAATCGGCGGCCTCTTCCGGTGTTTTCGCCAGCTGTACAGAAGACGCCTGCTCCTGCCTGCAGATTTCGGCGATTTTTTCAATATCCCTGTCCACCACTTCCGGCGGTCCGTCCTGCTCGATCAAGAGCACCGCTTCAACGTCAGTCGGCAGACCGATCTGCACATAATCTTCGACAACTTCAAGCGTCGGCTGATCGAGGAATTCAAGGGTGGCCGGAATGATTTTGGATGCGATGATTTTGGAAACGGTCCGTGCCGCCGCATCGATATCCTGATAAAGGGCGAGAACTGTTTTCTTCGTCTCCGGCATCGGGATCAGCTTCAGAATTGCCTCTGTCACAACCCCGAGTGTCCCTTCGGAACCGACGAACAGCCTTGTCAGATCGTATCCGGCCACATCCTTGGCAAGCTTTCCGCCTGTCCGGATGATGTCGCCGTTCGGCATGACGATTTCCAGACCGATCACATAATCGCGCGTCACCCCGTATTTCAATCCGCGCAGGCCGCCGGAGTTCTCGCTGATATTGCCGCCGATCGTGGAGATTTTCATCGAACCCGGATCCGGCGGATAAAACAGTCCTTTTGGCTCGACAGCGTTGATGATATCAAGTGTCACAGCACCGGGCTGCACAGTCACTGTCAAGTTTTCTTCATCAATTTCAAGAATTCTGTTCATATGTTTGAAGATGAGAACGACGCCCCCTTCGGTCGGTGTCGTCCCCGCACTCAAGTTTGTGCCTGAACCGCGCGGCACGATGGGAATGCCATACTCATTGCACACTTTGACAACACCTGATACCTCCTCGGTGGAACGCGGTGCAATGACGCCATCGGGCATGGCCTGGTACTGAGGAGTTGAATCATATGAATATACAAGACGGCTCACATTGGAGTCGTTATAATTCTCTTTTCCGACAATCGAAATGAACGCATCTTTCGCCTGGCTGGAAATCATAAAAAATACCCCCTTTGGTCTAATTCCATAATAAAAGAAGACAAAGGAGGTTATCTATGTATAATCACACGAAAAGAAATCGTTTTCATCAGGTTAACATTGGTTAATCATCCAATAGACGCATGGCAATATAAAGGATAACGAAGTCATTGGACTTCCTTGGATTCAGTCCTGTCACCTCTTCAATGCGCTTCAGCCGGTAATGGAGCGTATTGATATGAATATGCTGGGCAGCGGCGGTATTCTTCAAGGACTGGTCCTGCTCAAAAAAAGCTTTTAATGTTTCCATCAGCTCAGACTCGTAGAAAAGCGGAGTGATTGTCCGTTCAAGAAATGCCTCCCTGCTGTCTTGAGTGATGTCCTGAAGTACGATCTCCAGCTGAAGCTCTTCTTCAAAAATGACCGAACCATTCTCCTCCGCTGCAGCAAGGGCACGCTCTGCCTGCAAAAAAGACTTCCGCATATCGGAAGGGCCGACAACTGACCCCACTCCTGCCGAAATGAAAACGCCGAAACGGCCGGCGATCATCCGCTGCAGTTTGAGGAGCGAATCGCGAAGCGAACTTTTTCGAAATGGGCTCTTCGGGTCAACTGCCTTCAAGAAGACAAACCGATCAGTCCCCCACCTGACAAGGACATCATCTGTTTCCTGATCGAGCCATCTTGTCACAAAACTCCAGAAGTTCCGGTCCATCAACTGTTCTTCCTGGGGGGTTTTGATGATTACACAAGCCCGCTCGATGTCAAGATCGATTCCGAGAAACTCGCCGCGGTTGAAAAAAGAGGAGGAGGCATCGCGCTGCTGGATCCAGTCAAAGACATAAGCCTCAAGGGTGCGGGCCTGCCAGTCGATTTGTTCATAGTAATAGTTTTCCTGAAGCAGGAGTTCGGTCATCTTGCGGACGAGCTCACCATAAGGGGTCACCTTTTCAGGTTCGCCGGTGATCCCGATCACCCCAATGACGCTGCCGTTAAAGAACACCGGAAGATTCATGCCCGCTTTCACCCCTTTTAGCCGGGTCTCATCAGCCTTGCTGATCACAAGGACCTCTTCTTTTTCACTTGCGATTTTAGCCCCTTCATGGAAATTTCCAATCCGGCTCTCATCTGTACTGGCCATGATAATCCCGTTCACGTCTGTGATCAGGACTTGTTCATCGATGAGTTTCCGGACTTCAGAGACGATCTTACCGGCCATTTCAGGCATGAGCATTGCTGTTCCCCCTCCACTTAGCGATTCTTTTATTAGAATACAGGGTTTCTGTCTGTTCTTCCACTTTTCCCGTCTACACGTTTTTATGTCGAAAAAGTGAAACTTTTGCCGTATTTTTTGAAAACGATTACATTTTTCTCTTGAATTAAGGACACTATTCAGGGTAAGGTATAAAAAGGTAAAGTTCAGGTCATCTGATGTTTAGGTTTTCTGTATATCTGATAAGAGGCAGCAAAACAAAAGGTTGAGCGGGAAGTCATTCTCTCCGCACAATTCTAAATGGGCTGCAGCAGACCTGAAGAATGCAATAGGTAGGATGGGAAAAGAAAAAGGGGGAAATCTTCATGTTGTTGTTAGTTTCTTTGAGTGCCATTATTGCACCGTTCATTTTTTTGGTGCTGTTGCGGATGCCAGCGAAACGCGGTATGTTTTTCAGCGCCATTATCGTTATTTTGTTAGCGTTTACTGTCTGGGGCGTCGACACCAAGATTGTTTTAGCTTCCATTTTGCAAGGTTTTCATAAGGCCGTCACCATCCTGCTCATTTTATTCGGAGCGATCGTTCTTTTAAACACCTTACGCCATACCGGCGCAGTTGATCGAATCAACCGGGGGTTCAGTAATATTTCACCCGACATGAGGGTTCAGACCGTCATTGTCGCCTTCCTGTTCGGCTCCCTAATTGAAGGTGCAGCCGGATTCGGTACACCGGCAGCTGTAACAGGCCCGCTGATGGTGGCGCTCGGATTCTCACCGATTGCCGCTGCCACTCTCGCTTTGATCGCCGATAGTGCGGCTGTTTCGTTTGGTGCCGTCGGAACACCGGTTATTGTCGGATTGAGCAATGTTCAAGGAGCCGATCTGGCGATGTTCAAAGAGATCAGCGAGACCGTTACACTGATTGACTTGCTGCCAGGCACATTGGTTCCATTTATGCTCATCTTTGTTTTAACCGTATTCTTTGGCAAGAAAAAAGGGATGTCAAGTGCCATGTCAATGCTCCCATGGGCGCTTTTGGTCGGCTTGAGCTACACCGTACCGGCCGCGATTTACGCCCAATTATTCGGACCTGAGTTCATTTCAATTCTTGGATCACTGACCGCCATGGCAGTTGCCACTTTTACGGCTAAAAAGGGATTCCTGCTTCCAAAAGAAACATGGCGTGACGCTGAAGCCGAAGGCCATGTCGTGAAACCGGAAACAGGGAACATGAGCCTGTTATCCGCCTGGACCCCTTATCTGATCGTTGTCGGCCTGCTGTTGTTGACAAGAATTGTCCCGGCAATTAAACAGTTCACCCTCAATTATGTGGATTTAAGCTGGACAAACATTCTTGGAGTCGAAGGCATCACGTCAAGCTGGCAGGTACTATATTCACCAGGCACAGTCCTTGTTCTTGCTGCTGTTGTTGCCGTTTTTGTACAACGCAAATCGATTAAAAACTTTACAAAAGCTTCAAAGGAATCCTTCAAATCCATTGAAGCGGCCGCCCTTTCCCTCCTGTCGACCCTTGCACTCGTACAGGTGTTCACCAATTCAGGCATGAATGCGAACGACTTGATCAGCATGCCGCAATACATCGCCCAGGCGCTTGCAACGACATTCGGCTCGATGTGGTTCTTTGTTGCTCCGTTCCTCGGAGAACTAGGTGCCTTTATTACTGGCAGCGCGACAGTTTCGACGTTGACATTTTCTCCTATCCAGAATAGTGTTGCAATGCAGACAGGCCTTGATCCGAATATCATCCTGTCCCAGCAAGTCATCGGCGGGGCAGCCGGCAACATGATCTGTGTCCATAACGTCGTTGCGGCATCTGCAGTTGTAGGGTTGAGCGGACGCGAAGGGGATATTATCAGGAAAACGCTCGGACCTGCAATCCTGTACGGCATATTAGCAGGTATATCCGGTTTCATCCTTACACTGATATTCTGATTGTAGGATTTGTTTGAATACGTTAAACAGAAAAAAAGCATTCCCGCGGAACAAGAGGGAATGCTTTTTTCTATTGTTTCAGGCTTCCCTTTTCCAGAAAAGAAGATCTTCCCCTTCTTTTACCATAACGAATCCCGCTTTTTCGAGAACCTTGATCGATGCCGCATTGTCCTTTAAACAGTCAGCCGCAACCCGTTCAACGCCCGGCTGCTTGAGACCCCAGCTTGTAAGAGCTTTTGTAATTTCGGTCGCGTATCCGTGTCCCTGATAAGAAGGAACAATGCTGTAGCCGATTTCTATCTCTCCCCCGTCAGGCAGCCCCTTAAAACCTGCATCGCCGATCAAAGCACCATCACCCCGATGAATGACAAGCCCGCTCCCATAGGCAGTTTCGGGATTTTCTTCCCTTTGCCGAAGAAGAAACGGAAAGATTTCCCCGAAATCCCGCTGCGGCCAGCCTTCCGCAATGTGATAACCAATTTTTCCGGCAAGCTCCCTTCGCCCTTCCATAGCCGTCTCGATTAATTCCTTTGTAAAAGGGATCCATAACAGCCTTTTAGTTTCAATAACCGCCATCCTAGCCCCTCCTCCCCTGTCTTGCAAAACAAGTCCATTATTTGGCATACCTTTAACTTTATTGCAGCCTGCCGTGCCGGTCAATCTTTTTTGTTTGAGGTGTGACGAACAAAGCGATTGATTTGGCTGCCTGTGTTCGAGGTGCCTTGTTCCACTCCCCCTCTACTCAACATCGACAATATGTTCATTTGGCTTTGTATAAGCGCTGGCCCTCATGTCAACAATGGTTGTTAACACACGAGAGGGGGTTTCCCGTTTGATCGATCCGCATTTGAAAATTGAACAGGCTGCTATTACGGATATCCGCTTCCATCAGGGCCGCATGTTCGTTGAAGCCGTTTTCCAAAAAACAGACGAACCCCAAAACAGCAGGTCGTGGAAAATCACCCTGCTGGCCGACAGCACAAAACCATGGCAGTCCGTCGAACTCCTGGTCTATAATCCGGAAACAATGGAATACCACTCCATCGGCGGCATGTATTCCAAAAAACTGGCCGACACCCTTGCCGCCCATGTCGAACAAGCACTGAAAACCGCAACCGACGACGCCATCGGCGGCCTGCTCGCCTGACCTTGCACGAATGGTGCGGGGCAATGCCAGGCAATTGCCTGGCATTTTT
The DNA here is from genome assembly GCA_016841765.1 of Guptibacillus hwajinpoensis. Classification (GTDB taxonomy): domain Bacteria; phylum Bacillota; class Bacilli; order Bacillales; family Bacillaceae_O; genus Bacillus_BL. Next base: position 46,803 of record JAENYN010000010.1, on the reverse strand, counting down.
TCCTGCTTAAAAACTCCTACATCTTGTATATTTTGTTCATTTAACCAAAACCAAGGTAGTTCTTCTGGTATATTTATCAGTTCAACCAAGTACTATATTTATAGTTCTTTTTTATTTTTTTCAGTTTTAGAGAGGGAGAATTAGTGTGGGGGTTCGTTTCATAAAGTTGGCTGTTTTGAATTTCCTTGTCGGCATCGGAATGGGAATGTTTATGTCGATTACCCACAAGTTTGAGTACGCACCATCACATGCTCATATTAATCTGTTGGGCTGGACATCACTTGCACTGGCCGGTGTCATCTACCATCTCTTCCCGGCCGCAGGCGAAAGCAGGCTGGGCAAACTGCATTTTTGGCTTCATAATCTCGGCTTGCCGGTATTCATGGCTGCCCTCATCGCAATCGAAAGCGGCATGATGGCAGCGGAACCGCTGATTGCACTTGGCGCCAACGTCACGTCTCTCGGAATACTACTATTCGTGATCAATGTCTTTTTGAATGTGAAGCAAGAGAAAAACGATTCCGGAAAATCCAATAATCTGTCAGTCTAGTGTCAAGCAGAACAATGGACTGATAGCACTGTCCCTTGGGATTTTTTCACTTGAACGGATTGATAGTTTGATATTGGGCTTTTTATCCGTTACGGAACAGACAACTTGAAAGCAGCCGAATATCGGCTGCTTTTTGAGTGCCTGGCAATTGCGAGGCAATTGCCAGGCATTTTTTCCTCCCAATTATTTTTTCCGCTGGTAAAATTTTGTGGAAGTGCATATATTTTAATTGACGCCCGCCTATACATATAGTTATATTTTAATTATACAAAATATATACAAATATGAAACAAGGAGTCGGTTGAATGACTTTCTTAACGAGGTTCAGTCTGAGGAATGCCGCCGCTGTCTTTATTATATCCTTTCTTTTGATTGTTGGCGGTGTTTTTTCATTTTCGCGGCTGAAGGTTGACCTGCTGCCGAATATCGAGTTCCCGCAATTATCAGTCGAGGTGCTGTACCCCGGAGCATCTCCCTCTGACATCAATGAACAGATTACAACCAGTCTTGAAGACAAGTTTGCTGCAATCGACGGAATCAAAAAAGTTCAAAGCACGTCGTTCGAGAGCATTTCCATCATCAATCTCGAGTTCCCTTTCAATGCTGATATGGATGAAGCTGAAAATCAGGTGAACGGTTACATAAGCGAAATCGGCTTGCCTGAAAACGCATCTGCTGAAGTGAACCGCTTTTCATTCGGCACCGTCCCGATTTATAACATTTCACTATTTGCCAAAGGGGACACAAACATACAGGAAATAGTCAAAAATGAGATTGTCCCCCAGCTTAATAAAATCCCGGGCATCAACAGTGTATCTGTCGGCGGATACACCGAGGAAGCTGTCCAGATTACCGTTGAAAAAGAACAAGCGCTCCAAAATGGGCTGACATTATCCACAATCAAAGAACAAATCAACAGCAAATATCTTTCTTTCCCGGCCGGCAGCATCGATGCAGATACCCTGCAAATTCCGGTCCGTGTGGAAGAAAGCATCGAATCGATTGAAAATCTAAAAAAGATGCAGCTCAAATCTGAATTCAACCCTGATGCTCCTCCAGTCCGGCTTGGAGAAATCGCTGAAATCGAGCAGGTGACCGATAAACCTGAGCTCACCCGCTACAACTTACAGGAATCACTTTCGATGGCCATTACGAAAAAACAGGATGCCAACACCGTGGAAGTAGCCGGCCAGGTCATGCAAATACTTGAGGAATACCAAGATAAGGTGGATTATGCCGTCGGATTCGATTCCGCTGAAAGTATTGAGAAATCAGTGGGAACGCTCATCAAAGAAGGTCTTCTCGGTGCCCTGTTCGCTTCGATAGCTGTGCTGCTCTTTCTCCGCAACGTGCGGGCAACAGTAATCGCGATCATATCGATTCCGCTTTCGCTCCTGGTCGCTTCGATATTTTTATACTGGATGGATATATCGCTGAACATCATGACACTCGGCGGGATGGCTGTTGCGGTCGGCCGGGTCGTCGACGACAGCATTGTGGTCATCGAAAACATTTTCAGGCGTGTCCGCAAATCTTCCGGGGGCATCACAAATGAATTGGTCGAGGAATCCACCAGGGAAATCCTTAAAGCGATTACTTCATCGACCCTTACAACCGTAGTCGTGTTCCTGCCGCTCGGCTTTGTCGGCGGCATCACGGGTGAGTTCTTTCTGCCTTTCGCCCTGACGATTGTATTTGCGCTGCTGGCTTCCCTGCTTGTCGCCATTACCATCGTTCCGATCCTGGCAAAGTTTTCTTTTAAAAAAGTTCCGAAAGAAGAACAGGAAGGTTTCATGCAGCGTTTCTACGGATCGAGCATCCGCTGGGCCCTCAATCATAAATTGATTGTCATCGGGCTATCCGTCCTGCTTCTTGGCGGTGCCGGCGCTCTGGTTCCTTCGCTCGGCTTCACTTTCCTTCCGAACGAAGAACAAAAAACGCTCGTTGCAAGCGTAAAACTTCCGTCAGCCACTTCACTTGAACGGACAAATGAGATTTCACTTGACCTTGAAAACATGTTCGACGGCATGGAACAAATTAATGAAGTTACTGCAGGTGTCGGCACACGCGACTTTCAGACCGGTTTGAAAAGGGAAAACCAGGCAAACTATTTCATCAACCTGAAAGATGATGTGCAAATCGGGCCTTTTATCGATCAATTGGAAAATGAGATGAAAAAGACTGCCGAAGCTGTTGAACCTGAGGCGCAAGTAGGTGTCCAGGAACTCCAGACTGGAGGACCTCCGTCGAACAACAATGTGAACATCGACCTTTTTTCAAACGACCTCACCGCATTGCAGGAAGCGGCTGAAAAAGTCGAAACCTATATGAAACAACACGAACAACTAAAATATGTAAGCAATAACTTCAGTGAAAAACAACAGCAAATTGTGGTGGATATCGATGCCGATCAAGCAAGCCGGCTGGGCCTTTCCGGTTTCCAGATCCTCGGCACCATTTCAGATCAGACCAAACCGGTAACCGTCGGCAGCCTTGAGCTGAACGGGGAGGAACGGACGGTCCAACTCTCTTATGACAGTAAAATCGATTCAATCCAACAGCTGGAAGACACGATGTTATTTACTAACAAAGGACCTGTTCCGCTATCAGAAACAGCTGACGTGGAGAAGCTTGAAACATACACATCCATTCAAAAACTGGACGGAAAAATCTTCGCCCGGGTTTCCGCCCAAATTGACGGAAATGATATCCAGGCTGTTTCAAGTGAAGTGATTAATGGCGTGAAGGATAACATTGAGCTGCCCCCTGGTGTTTCATTTGAAGGCGGGGGCGGAAGCGATGAGACAGTGGAGACGTTCCAGCAGCTCGGCATTGCCATGCTGGTAGCAATCGGGCTTGTGTATCTCACCATGCTGATCACATTCGGAAAAGCAAGGATCCCTTTTGTCATTCTCGCATCCCTGCTCTTTGTCCCAATCGGTTCACTGATCGGCCTGTTCATCGCCGGTGAACCGATGTCAGTAAGTGTTATGATCGGCCTGTTGATGCTGATCGGCATCGTGACGACAAATGCCATTGTGCTTGTCGACCGGATCGGCCAGAATCGTGTTGAAAAAAACATGTTCATCCGGGAAGCGCTGATCGAAGCAGGAAAAACAAGACTCCGCCCTATTTTAATGACAGCCTTTGCGACAGTGGCAGCCCTGCTCCCGCTCGCCTTTACGACGTCTTCGGGAACCTTGATTTCAAAAGGGCTTGCAATCACTGTTATCGGCGGCCTTACGTCTTCAACCCTGCTGACGCTCATTTTTACACCGGTCGTCTATGAACTGTTTTTTATCCGCCAATCCCGGAAAGAACAAAGCCGGAACGGATAAACAAGGAGACTATAATACGCGCGGAGTATAAGAAAATACTTTCCGGAAGGTGCCAGAGCATATGGAGATAGCCGCCCGGTACCTGCAGCTGCACTACATTTTAGGTTTATTTCTTGAAAAAGCAAAAAAGCTTGCCCGCAGAGTACATTCTCTGCAGGCAAGCTTTTTCATTATACAATCTTCCGATAAGCATACACGGTCTTCTCTTCTTCAAACCCGATACGCCTATAAAGAGAAGCGGCTTCCGGGTTTGTCAGTCGGACGGAAATATCCACCCTTTCAATGCCGGGCTGGAGAAATGCATCTTCTATGACGCCCTCAATCAGCCTCGTGCCGATTCCCTTTCCCCTCATTGCATTTTCCACATTGACAAAACAAATCTCGCATGCTTGTTCTTCAGGCAGCATTTCATAATAAACGTACCCGGCCGTTTTGCCTTCCGAGTAAGCGATGACAAGCCGGTTACTCTCGTTTAAGCGCGACAGCATTTCGTTCACCGTAAAGTAAGCACCATCGGGATGCAGTTTTTTTATTGCTTCGAAATTGCCCTCCTGATAATCCATCAAAAGGATGTCAGCAGCAGGTTCAGAAAAAGCATGGTCCTTCTTCTTGGGATACATCATTTGCATCTCAGCATTGTATAACTCAAAGCCATATTCAGACGCAAATTCACGGCATTGCGTGTTGTCGCCATAAAACGCGATCCGGGCCTCTTTTATGCTTTCCGGCAAAAGCCCTGACAGCTTTTCCCACAGAACCGGTACTGTCTTTTCCCAGTATCCCTTCTTAATGACCGGACCGAGCAGCCGGGCGATGCCCTGATCGTGTGAAATGGATGAACCGATAAACCCGCAAATCTTCCCGTCCTCTTTGCAAATAAGCATAGGTGAATTTTGTTGCAATCCGTCTTCAAGCTGTTCCCTCAGCAGCACTTTCGATTGTTCCAGCCATGCAACATAATGCTCATCCTTCACATTGTACGCCGCCAAAAACCGAACCGTTTCCTCCAACTGGGCTTCATCGAGACTCTGAATCAATTCGCTTCCTCCCTTTCCTTGCCGGTACATTCATTTTTCTTCCCGGTTCTTGTTTCATACCAACTTTAAAGAAATTCCTCTTGCGACACAGTTGATCTTCAGGGAAAACGCGCCCTTTCATTCCGAGAAAAACAAAACCCTGTCCGCAGGCAGACAGGGCATCACTCATCCATCTTAAATTTTAAACGTTCCTGCCGTCTGATTCAACTGGCTTGCGACAGCCTTCAACTCTGCAGCTGCGCCTTCCACAGAACTCATTGAGGCACTCTGCTGTTCGGTCGATGCGGCGATTTGCTCGACATGCAGGGCATACTGTTTCGATATGTCAGCCATCTGCCGGCTTTGGTCGGTAATCGATTCAACCATCTGATGGATTCCATTTATTGTAGTAAGAACTCCTGCTGCCTTATCGTTTACGCTGCTGATGCTGTTGTGAATATCGGAAAATTTATCATCAGCCTGGGTGACAAGTTCATCGCCTTCCTCGACTGCCCTCCGGTTTTCCTTCATGACAGCTACCGCTTCATCGGATTCCGTCCTTAGCGTTCCGAGAATGCCGTTGATTGTCATGACTGCCTTTGAGGTTTGTTCAGCCAATTTGCGGACTTCATCCGCCACTACCGCAAATCCGCGGCCGTGTTCACCGGCCCTGGCCGCTTCAATCGCCGCATTGAGTGCAAGCAGGTTTGTCTGATCAGCGATTTCTGATATAGCTGACAAAATCATATGGATTTCTTTCGTTTTGTCATTTAACGAATCGAGTACTGCTGAAAGGCCTTCCACTTTTCCGTCAATAACCTTCATCTGATCTGTCACTTTGCGGAGGTAGCGCTTCCCTTCATTTGCCTCGCCGGCACTCGTGCCGGCAGCACCAGAAGTGGCTTCAATCGCCTCTTTAATGGAAGAGAGCTCTGTAAAAATGGATCCCACCCTCTCATTCATGACTCCGGATAGCTGCACCGATTGGTCCGCTCCCCCGGCAACCTCCTGAATCGCGGCGGTGATCTGCTGTGTGCCCGAGCTTGTCTGTGCGACGTTTTCACTCATGGAAAGGGACCTGTCGTGCACATCTCCTGCAGCAGCAGCCACTTGCTGAAGCATCGCTCTTAGCTGGTCCCCGAGATCATCCATCGCTCTTGCAATCTGCCCGGCTTCGTCTGAAGATGTGTCGTTAAGCTTCTGCACATTCAAATTGCCTGATGCCAGTTCATTGCATACAGCGGCCGCTCCCATGAGGCGCCGGCGGATTTGCCTGCCGACAACGTATATTAACAAAACAGAAATGACAATGGTCGCAGCAAAAGCGACAAAGAGCCAGAGAAGCGCATCTTCTGCCTTCGTTTCCGAAGCCCGCATCGTCTCATGCCGCCCTTTATTGACATCAGCAAGCAGCTTATCCAGTTTTGCCTCATTGTAATCTCTGATCACGGCAGCCTTTTTCACCAGCTGCCTTTGCAAGTATGCATCTACCGCCTTGCCCCCGGATGCGATTTCCTTTACGGTCGGCCGGATCTCATCTTTAAAAAGAGTGTCCAAATCCGCGTTCACTTCACCGACTGTCAGCAAGATCTCCTTTTCCTCACCTCCGGCATCTTTCAGCAGCTGATTAAGATTTTTCTCCAGTTCCACCGACTCATTTGCATATGCTTCATCAGTGGAATCGAGTGGTTCCGTGATGTAATCACTGACCAGCATATATTTTTGCTTGAATGATGAACTGATTTCATTCAAGATGACCGTTTTTTCATTCATGGTATTCAGCTCTTTCATGTCCGCCACGATATTGCCGGCAAGTACCCTGACAAACAGCCAAACAGCCGCAAACACAATCAGTACAATACCAAAAACCATTCCATATTTTTTCGCGATGGTCATGCCGCCTTTTTTCATAACCCTTCCCCTTCTCTCTGGCACAATTTTCTATGTATAGTAAAATCGTACCACAGGACAGAGATCCTTGCTATCGGGTTTTTGATTTGGCAACAATAACGGGAATCAGATATTAAGCGGCCTACACAAGGAAAATGGGGCCTTTCCCGCTATTGACGGCAAATATCATGGAACCGGCGTCTGTAAACCGCGAATTTAAAACAGGCCTTTTATACTATTTAACAAAACTGCCCTGACGGCAGTTCTCAGGCGGAAATTTTATATTTGTCCAGTTCCTCGCCAATTTTCCCGCGCAGAATATAGAAATACATTCTGAAGTCAGCGCGCAGGGACCAGACAGGATGGCCGAAAGTCGCCGGCTTATTCCCTTCAATCAAAAAGTGGCTGTACCAGGCAAGTCCGTATGCGACAACAGGTGCCAGAAACACCAACCACCACTTAACAAAAACAGCAAAAATGATAAATAAAAAGACAAATGATGTGCCGACAAAATGCCAGGCTCTCGTTTTCGGCTTACTGTGCTGGCTTAAGTAAAACGGCCAGAATTCATCATAATCAGCAAACTGTTTCTCAGCCATGAAACCCCTCCTTCTTATTTCCTTACTATTCTGTCTTTTGTCAGTAAATTCCTTCCAGTACCGTTGAAACAACGGCTGAAAGAAATCCCTTTTTATATGTTCAGACCTATTGTTGAGCCCGGACTGCGTCAAACCGGAACTCGGTTTTCTTTTCATGCTCGTTCCAGGCAAGATAAGCATCGAAGACTTTATCGCCTTTTTTGAATCCTTTTATCAGATTGGTGCTCCCGGATTCAAGCAGTTTTCCTGCATTCGTTTTGGTGATCGCTTTTCCAAGCACTTTTTTGGAAATAGTGAACTTGCAACCGTTATCGCGATAATTTGCACACCCATAAAACGAACCTTTATCAACGACCTGGCCGCCGCACCGTTTGCAGGTGCCAATCGGCTCAGATGGCCTGGCAGCGTTTTTCCGTCCCCGGCCTTTCCGCTCGGTTGGAATGCTTTTCAGGTCGATTCCGTCAAATGTCCAGGTGTCTGATGTCTCGAGGGCATCATGGATTACTTTGTTCGACAGCTTTTTGATCTGCTCCATAAATGAGGAGGCGGACGCTTTGCCTTCCCCTATTTCCGCCAGGCGCTGTTCCCATTTCGCCGTCATTTCAGGCGAAGCCAGAATGTCGCTGGAGATGGCTTCAATGAGAAGGATGCCTTTTTCAGTCGCAAAAACCTGATTCTTTTTAATGTCAATATATTTCCGCTGTTTCAAGAGCGTGATGATGCCGGCCCTGGTCGCTTCCGTCCCGAGTCCTTCAGTTTTGGCAAGGACTTTTTCAAGATCGCTGTCTTCAAGCATTTTCCCAGCCGTTTTCATGAGTGTGATCAGCTGGCCTTCGGTATACCGTTTCGGCGGCTTTGTCTTGCTTTCTTTCACTTCAACATCAGCAACAAGCCCCTGTTCCCCTTCCTCAAGCGCCGGCAGCAGCTGGTCATCATCACCGCCTTTGCTTGATTCCTTTACATAAAATACCTTACGCCAGCCGGCCTCCACTTGCTGTTTTCCTTTTGATTGGAATTCGGCACGTTTATCCACGAGCGTTTGGACTGATGTATAATCGAAAATCGCACTGTCATAATGAGCGGCAATGAGCCTGCGCACGACCAGATCATAGATTTTCTGTTCATCGGCAGTAAGCTTTTCAGGATCTTTTACCTGCTCGGTCGGGATGATGGCGTAGTGATCGGTCACTTTTTTATCGTTTACAAACCGTTTGTTATCAATAATTGAGGGTTTCGGCAGCGGAAAGAAGTTTTCATAACGGCTGAACTTCGATAATTTTCCCAGTATATCAGGGAAAGTCTCTGCTTCCCCGCGGGTGACAAAACTTGAATCGGAACGGGGATAAGAAAGGATCCCCTTCTGATAAAGTTTCTGTGCAATATCCAGTGTTTTTTTCGGTGAAAACTTGAACATCTTGTTCGCTGTCGCCTGCAAAGCGGATAAATTGAATAGATATGGCGGCTGATATATTTTCCGCTCTCTTTCAACCTTCTTGACCTCTGCCGGCTTGTCCCGGCAAAACGCAGCGATTGCCTCTGCAGTTTTCGGATCGTTTAAGCGGCTGTCATCATCTTTATGCCATTTGCCTTCATAACGTTTGCCGTCCATATCGAATTCAGCCGTCACTTCCCAGAACGGCTCGGATTTGAAATTGGCGATCTCCTGCTCGCGCCTCACGATAAGCGCGAGCGTCGGAGTCTGAACCCGGCCCGCTGAAAAAACATCGGAGACGCCTTTTTCTTTTAAAAGCAGTGTGTAAATCCGCGATGCATTCATGCCGACCAGCCAATCAGCGCATGCCCTTGTGTATGCTTCATAGTAAAGATTCCGGGTTTCTTCCTCAGAAAGCAGGGATGCAAATCCGTTATAAATCGCTTTTGGGGTCAAGGAAGAAATCCACAGGCGCTTCATCGGCTTTTTCACACCGCTCATGTTGATGATGGTCCTTACGATGAGCTCGCCTTCGCGCCCCGCATCGCCGGCGATGATGACTTCACTCACTTCCGGCTTTGCGAGCAGTTTTTTTATGATATTGTACTGTTTCGCTTTCGATCTCATCACTTTATATTTGAATCTGTCGGGGACAATCGGCAGGGTTTCTTTCCGCCACCGCTTCCAATCCTTGTTGTATTCATCCGGTGCGAGCAATTCAAACAAGTGGCCGACCGCCCATGTCACATAAGCGCCTTTCGGAAAGAGCTCATTCGGCGGTATTTCCGCATAGCCTTCCTTCTTTTTCGGTTTGAACTGGGCGGCAAGCGCCATCCCCTGATCCGGTTTTTCGGCAATAATGACTTTCATGGCTGATCCCCTTCTTTTTATGCTGTATCCCGATTTTACCAGACGAACAGACATTCGAACAGAGCCGGCGGCTTTTTTCGTGAACTTGACAAAGTTTTTTGTTCCCATCCACAAAGGTTATCGGACAAAAGTGATATATTGGAAGGACCAGACGATTGCCAGTTATGAAAGGGGAAAATAAGATGGATTACATCACACATATCCGTTCACTTGTCGGCCATGAGAAAGTCATCATGGTCGTTGCCGGGGCATTTGTTTTTGATGAAGAGAACCGGTTATTGCTCCAGCAGCGGGCTGATAACGGCCAGTGGGGAATCCCGGGCGGGTTTATGGAGTTCGATGAAACGGTCCAGGATACAGCAAGGCGGGAAGTGTTTGAGGAGACCGGGATCAAACCCGGGAAGCTTGAACTGTTCGGAGTTTATTCGGGTGAAGAGTTCGATAAGACATTTGCCAATGGCGACCAGGTATACATGGTGCAGATCATCTTCACCTGCCACGAATTCGAAGGGGAATTGAAAGTCCGGACTGAGGAATCGATGAAAAATCAGTTCTTCCCGCTTGATGCCCTGCCGGAAAATCTCTTTACATCACAGAAGATGTTCTTTGAAGACTTTTTTTCAGCGGAAGAAAAACCGATTATCCGATGAACGTTCAGAAAAGGGGTTCCGATTCGGAACCCCTGTCACGTCTTATTTATTTTTTCATCATTTTGGCAAGGGCATTCATATCTTTCGGAACTTTTCCGCTCGTGATCGCTTTGACAAGTTTATCTTCCTGCTCCTTGCTGACGTTGCGGTTGGCGATTTTCCCGACACGGCGAACAATTTTGCGCACCGTTTTTTCGTCGTTGAAATCCGCATTTTTTAATGAATCGGCCAGTTTCAGGATTTCACTCATGTTTACTCCGCTTTTCTTTTCGATATTGTTGAAAACATTTTTGTTGCCAGCCATGTTTTCTCCTCCTTCCCGTCGTTATGGTTAGACTATGCCTGCAGGGAAGGAATTGTATAGGCTGTCACGGCAACATCTCCTAAAATGGGCAGAGCCGGATAACTCCTTGCACAAGACATCTTGAAAAAAGTTTAGTAAGATACATACATGAGAAAAAGTGACAATGTTTTGGCTGCAAAAGGAGGAGAATGTGTTGGAACCGATCAGTAAAAACGATCTCGAGCGTTCGGTCGATCAGTTAACCGGACAGCGCCTTTATTTACATCTCGAAACAACCAACGGCGCCTATGCAACACACCATGGAGAAGCGAAAATGAATGTCGGGGCATATATCAGAAATGCGGAAGTTCAGTATTCGCGCGGAAAAGTGGCTGGTGAAGGCCCGTACCGCGTCGGATTGAAATTGGAAATCGGCTGGGTTTATGCAGAAGGCCTGACGCACTGGGAAAAAGATGATAACGGCAGGCTGCTCATTGCAGGCCATGATGCAGATGGTAAACTGGCTGTTGCCCTGCAGCTCAGCCCGGTACCTTTCGAGTAAGGAGGCAAAATGGATATGGATAAAGAAAGACATGTATTGATCGCCTTTCCCCATCCGGATGATGAAGCGTTTTCCTCTTCAGGGACAATTGCGATGTACACTGAGATGGGAGTTCCTGTTACATATGTATGCGGCACACTTGGTGAGATGGGGCGGAATATGGGAAATCCGCCGTTTGCAACCCGGGAGTCCCTGAGGGATATACGCAAAAAAGAGCTTATGGATGCCGTGGCAGAAATCGGGATTGATGACTTGCGGATGCTTGGCTACCGCGATAAGACAATGGAGTTTGAGGACCTTGATGATATTGCCGATAACATTTATCAGGTCATCGATGAAGTGAAACCATCGTTGATTTTGACATTTTATCCAGGCTACAGCGTCCATCCTGACCACAATACAATGGGAGCAGCGGTTATCCGCGCTGTGGAGCGCATACCGAAATCGGAACGCCCGCAGGTCGATTGTGTCGCATTCTCAAAAAATACACTTGAAGACCTTGGCGAGCCTGATATTGTAAGGGATGTCACAGCGGTCGCCGATAAAAAAATCGCTGCCATCCAGGCCCACCGTTCCCAGGCAGAAGGCTTCCGCAACGCCATTGGACCCCGCCTGAAAGCGAAAGAACCCGAAGCCATGGAATGGATCGGCACCGAACGGTTCTGGCATTATAAATGGAACCATTAATGAACGAAGCTGACCGGCTGCGCCGGCAGCTTTTTTTGTTATGAATTTGGTGCCTGGCAATTGCCTCGCAATTGCCAGGCATTTTATGATACACTTTTTTTATTTAAATGGGACATATTATGCATATGCCCAATTTTGACCTATATTTGACAGGTATTCTGGAGGGGATTTTGTGAGGAAGGTGGAAGCTGTTTTGGAGGCTTTGTTGATAGCGGATGAGCCGGGATCGTTTGTGACCCGCCGGATCGAGGAGACTGTGCTTGAGTTTGGCGGAATACGCGGTGACCGCCATTTCGGGACAACCTATCCGGCTGATGTCCGGCAGCCGATGTACCCAAAAGGAGCTGAAATTCTCAATCGCAGGCAAATCAGCCTCCTTTCGGAAGAGGAAATGGCGGCTGTTGCCAGGGAACTGGAGCTCCCGGAAATACAGCCTGAATGGCTCGGTGCCAACATGCTGCTGAAAGGAATGGAAGATCTGACATTACTTCCTGCCGGATCAAGGATTTTGTTTCCGTCAGGTGCAGGGATTGTCTGTGAATCGATCAATTTACCCTGTACCCTGCCAGGCGCTGTCATCCAGAAACACTTCGCCGGGCATCAGGGGCTTACAAAGGGGTTTGTAGCCGCCGCAAAACGGCGCCGCGGTATCGTCGGGTCGGTCGAACGGCCAGGGCCGGTAAGCGCGGGTGATGCTGTTGTGATTTATGTCAATGACCCTGACGATCCGATGCAGTAACGGAAGGCCAGGCAAATCGACTTGTTTTCAACATGAAACTGAACGAAACGGACTAAGCAGAAAAAGCGGACCTCTACAAAGCTATTTTGCTGCCGATACTGCGTAGCACCGTTTTCATGTACAACCCCAATCTCGGCTGCAGAGAGCCGGATTGAAGCTCCAGCTCTGGCTTATCAATGATTCCGCAACAATGATAAAATGGGCATTCAACTCAGTTGACCCATACACACACAAATGCACGGGCTTCCTTACCCTTAATCCATAGCCGTTCTGCAGCCGGTCACATCCAGAGCAATTCCAGCCTCTGTGCCCTTGCTGTCTGGCTCGTTCCAATTCAAAAAGATTTCTTTTCCCTTCAAACCAGCAAAAAACCCGCCTTTCCAACCGGAAAAGCGGGTTTCTTCGTCAAACATTATATCCTGATGCGGCAGGATGAAGGGCAACCGGCTGCCTTATGATCGTTTTCAAATCTTCCGGGTCAGTGTTATCAGGATTATTCAGATAGATTTCATGATGTTTTCCGACCGGTTCATAACCTTCTGCCTTAATGAAATCGTGAAGTTTCATAATCGTTTCATGTTCTTCATGATATGATCCCTTATAAAGGACCTGGGCGGACAATCCTTCATTGAAGCGTTCATACCGCAAACTGTCCAGCAGCGGAAGCTCATGCTTGGCAGCAACTTCGGCCACCGCCTTTTTCATCATATTAGCGCTAATATGGTCAGGCTGCATAATCATCAGTGTCCATTTCCAATTATCTTTTCTGAATCTGGAAAAGTTACGGATATTGCCCATATACCATAATGTTTCGAGCGGCATAATGTCGTAATCCTTTCCGACATTCCTGGATTTCGATTTAAGCGTATAAGAAACAGCTTGAAGAGCGTCGGCGCTTTGCTGGAATACAGCAGAGGTATCCGGATTTCCATCTCCGTCGATCATGATAAAATTCATGCCCGGCACTTCAATCAGCACGTTTTCTTCTGTGGCCTCATAAAGACCTTTCATTTCTTGCTTATAATCTACTTTTTCCAATTTCTCCGCCTCCTGTATCGGAATATCCATCCACCTAAACGAAAGCAAGGCCACCTTTATTATACAAAAAGCATCTGCTTGGCGGGAAATGCATCAACACTGCAGCCGCTATGCTTCAAGCAGCCGCTCCAGTTCACGAAAGATCATTTCATTGCCGGCAAGTACATGTAATCCTGTCTCCTGCTGTTCCACTCTGGCAAGACCGCCCGCCTCTTCAACGAGTAACAGTCCTGCCGTCACGTCCCACGGTTTCAGTTTGAATTCCCAATAGCCATCAAACCGGCCTGCCGCCACCTGGCACAGGTCAAGATCCGCACTTCCGGTCCTGCGTATGCCCCCGACTTCAAGGACAACCTTGCTGAACTCATTAACATTATTTTGGGGATGTTCTTTTCTGTCATATGGAAATCCGGTTGCTACGACTGCCTGCCTTAAGTGCTGCCTCTTTGAAACGGAAAGGGGTTTACCGTTCAGAAAGGCACCCTTTCCTTTCACCGCTTCGTACAATTCTCCCAGTGCGGGAGCATACACGACACCGATGACCGTTTCCCCTTCACGTTTGATCCCTATCGAAATGCAAAACATCGGAAAGGAGTGGGCATAGTTGGTTGTCCCGTCTATTGGATCGATCACCCACTCGTACTCACTTCCGCTCACCGTATCGAGTGTTCCGCCTTCCTCTGCCAAAACAGCATGTCCTGGATAATGCTCTGCAATCTTGCCGAGCAGAAATTTTTCAGACCAAACATCCATTTCAGTCACAAGATCGATCGAAGAAGACTTTTCGGTGATTTCAATAGTGCGTTCAAGTGCGTTCAGCAGCTCTTCTCCAGCTTCTTGCACCCAGCTTTTTACATTGTTTAGAATATCCGAATACTGCAACATCGTGAACGCCCTCCCCGGCTGAATCTCTTTTGTGGGCAGGCACTATTGATTCCCGGCAATGCCCGTTTATTGTCTTCTCTCATCATATCATGCCCGGGGCTGTTGCGAAACGGGAGATAGTTATGTCTTTCTTTCATAATCGGATATGACCGGAATAAGAAGGTTCTTCCGTCAAAAAAACGAAGCCGCAGACGAAATAATGAAATACCGCGGTTTGATTGCTGATTCACTTTTCATAATATTTCCTTTCGTTCGACAGAGCAGGATGTTCTTGTTAGAATTGTTTAGGCATTCCAGTGTCAGGGTATGGAAAATAGATGGTATATCACTGATTCATCAACCGGCATGAACTGAAAAACATGCCGGCAGAAATGCCCTGCTATACATACTTTTACAATGCAGTTCAGACTTCCGGAGGTGCAAGTGAATGTCCAATGCCAATGATCAATATGAATCGTCCAGTAAAACGAATCCTGTTTTCTGGATATCAGCGGTGTTTATCTTCCTGTTTGTCCTTTGGGGAGCGTTATCACCGGGATCGTTAGCCGATAATGCCGGCGCGGTGTACGACTTTACAACAAAGTCGTTCGGCTGGTTTTATCTTATGTCTGTGTTTTTCTTTGTCGTTTTTCTATTTTACCTTGCTGTAAGCAGGTACGGGAGAATCCGTTTGGGACCGGACTCCTCCCGGCCGGAGTACAGTTTTTTCACATGGATCGGGATGCTGTTCAGCGCCGGCTTCGGTGTCGGCCTCGTGTTCTGGGGTGTTGCCGAACCAATGCAGCATTACCTCGTGCCGCCGCTTGATACGGTTCCACCTGAGTCAGCGGAGGCGGCCAGGACAGCCATGCGTTATTCCTTTTTCCACTGGGGGATTCATCAGTGGTCCGTCTTCACCATCGTGGGGCTTGCCCTTGGTTACTTCCAATTCAGGCATCATAAAAAGTCTTTGATCAGCTCGACACTGGATCCGATACTCGGTGAAGGAAAACATAACACGCTCAGGCAGACGATTGACATCCTTGCCGTCATTGCCACTGTCACCGGGGTGGCCACTTCACTCGGCATGGGAATCCTGCAAATCAACGGCGGGCTCAACCATATTTTTGGCATTCCGAATAATCCGATGATGAACATCATCGTCACGGGAATCCTGATGGTCCTTTACCTTACATCTTCTACGACCGGGCTTGACAAAGGCATCAAATACTTAAGTAACCTCAATATGGTTCTCGCCATTATGTTAATGGTTGTCTTTTTCTTTCTCGGTCCAACTGTATTCATTCTGAATTCCCTGACCCTCGGCACTGGAGATTATATCCAGAATTTCGTCGGGATGAGCTTTAGGCTGACGCCATATGAAGGCGGCAGCTGGGTCAGGGATTGGACGCTGTTTTACTGGGCATGGGTGATTGCCTGGTCCCCGTTTGTCGGTTCGTTTGTGGCCCGTGTTTCAAGGGGGCGCACAATCCGTGAATTTATAATCGGGGTCCTGATCATACCGCCTGCAATCGCAATCGTGTGGATGGCCATTTTTGGCGGAACGGCCCTCAATATGGACCTTTTCCACGGAACGGATATTGCCCAGGCTGTTGACGCTAATGTGACCAGTGCGCTTTTTGAGACATTCAGCTATTTCCCGATCAGCATGGTCCTTTCTGTCATCGCCATTATCCTGATCTTTACGTTTCTGGTCACCTCCGCCGACTCGGCTACTTACGTGCTCGGCATCATGACTACCCGCGGCCAGCTCATTCCGCCGATGGGCGTGAAAATCATCTGGGGTGTTCTCCAGGCAGCAATTGCAGCTGTGCTGATCATCAGCAGCGGTTTGGAAGGGCTGCAGACAGCATCGCTTGTCGCTGCTTTGCCGTTTACTGTCATTCTAATATTGATGGCACTTTCGCTCTTTAAATCCCTGCAAAAGGAGCCCATTCCTGAAAGAAGACATCACAGGGAACCGAAGGGCCTTAAGCGAAAGAAGAAAACGGAGCCGGAAAACCCGGTTGAATAACGGCTAACAATAAATAATCGTTTTCCGCAAACAGTCCAATTTCATTGGGCTGTTTGTTTATGCTGTAATAAAGGCATGAAGGGCCATATCAATTCATCAGCAGGGGAGGCAGGGGGCATGAAAATAAAAGGAGCCGCACTTGTTTTAATCGGAGCGGCAAGCTTCGGTTTCACACCGATATTTGTAAAGACCGGTTTTGCTTACGGCTATTCACTCGGTCAAATCAATATTTCCCAGATGCTCGCTGCAACAGTTTTGTTATGGGCATTCACCTTCCTGAAAGGCGTGGATATCAGCAGGATGAATGGAAAGGATGTCGCGCAAATCGTCCTGACAGGAACTTCTGTCGGCCTGACAAGCATCTTTTATTATGGTGCCATGAAATACCTGCCGGCCTCCCTCGCCATCATTCTTCTCTTCCAGTTTGTATGGATCGGGATGATTTATGAATGGCTTTTCAGTAAAGCGAAACCGAACAGAATCAACCTTTTTTCAATGGCCGTCACGTTAATTGGGGTGTTCTTTGCTTCCGATGTAGCCAGCGGCGATATTTTTACTCTTCCAGCAACAGGGATTTTGCTCGGTCTTTTATCAGGCGTATCGTATGCTGGATTCATCTTTTTCAGCGGCCGTGTTGCTGCAGCGGCCCACCCTCTTATAAAAAGTGCGTTGATGGTTTCCGGCTCAGCGCTTCTCGTTCTCATCTTTTTCTTCCGGGACCTTCCGGATATTCAGCTTTCGGATGGCCGATTATGGATGATAGGAATCGGAATTGCATTGGTCGGCGCTGTCATTCCGCCTCTGTTCTTTGCCGCCGGAGCCCCTCTTATTCCCGCCAGGCTTGCCAATGTCCTCAGCTCAGTTGAATTGCCGGTTGCAATCGTAGCAGCAATGGTATTCCTATCAGAATCGGTAACCGTGCTGCAATGGGCAGGCATCACATTAATTGTCGCTGCCATCCTGATCAATGAGAGCGGGAACATCTTACTTTCCGGAAAGAAGAATAAAGAGATCTTATAGATTCAGAACATGGCTAATTGGGTAGATTCTTTTATTGTTTTGTTAATCGTTTTTGCTGATGCAATTGTATGGAGGCAATATTTCTTATTTTCCGAGGCTTGAGTTTTAATGATTGGCCATTGTGCAATTACACATATATAATCGCTAAAATATATCCTTCTAGCAGCATGGGAGGTTCTTTTTTTGAAATTCCGAGAATCACTGAAAATCTTAAAAAACAATTATGTATTCTGGATTTCTTCCATCTTTATCATCGGCATCGTCATATGGGGGGCAGTTCTCCCGAAGCAATTCAAAAAACAGGCAGAGGCAGCATTTAGCTTTACAGTCGACGCTTTTGGCTGGCTGTATATGTTTGCTGTCTTTTTCTTAATTGTATTCGGTCTATTTCTGGCCGTTTCAAGATACGGAGATATCAAGCTGGGTGATAATGACTCAGAGCCGAAGTATTCCTTTTTCACCTGGATCGGCATGCTGTTCAGTGCAGGTTTCGGGGTCGGGCTTGTTTTTTTCGGTGTAGCAGAACCGATGCAGCATTTCTTGAAGCCGCCCCGCGATGAAATCGTATCGATGAGCCCAGGAGCTGCCAGAACGGCAATGCAATATTCTTTTTTCCACTGGGGAATCAGCCAGTGGGCGGTTTTCGCCACTGTTGGCCTGGCGCTGGCCTATTTCCAGTTCCGAAAGAAAAAACCGGCTTTGATCAGCACATTCATGGACCCTGTTTTCGGGGTCAGGAAATATCCGGCGGTCAGAACTGCCATTGATATACTTGCCGTCATTGCCACAGCAATCGGAGTGGCGACCTCCCTTGGCCTTGGTGTGCTGCAAGTGAATGGCGGCTTGAAAGAGGTATTCGGCATGCCGGAAAACATGTTCATCCAACTTACAATCATGGGAGTCCTGCTTGCCATGTACCTGACATCAACAACTACCGGTTTGAGCAAAGGCATTCGCTATTTGAGTATCGGCAACCTTTCCATTGCCGGACTGCTGATGCTCCTTTTCCTGTTTATCGGGCCTACTTTTTTCATCTTGAAAGTGTTCGCCCTCGGGGTCGGTGACTATATGCAGCAATTCTTTCATATGAGTTTCAATTTCAAACCGTATCAAGGGGAAATCAAATGGCTCAGTGAATGGACTTTGTTTTACTGGGCATGGGCGATCGCCTGGTCCCCCTATGTGGGTTCTTTTGTCGCCCGTGTATCAAGGGGCCGGACGATTCGTGAATATGTATTCGCAGTCATGTTTATCCCGCCGGCGATTGCACTTCTATGGATGGCCATTTTTGGCGGAACAGCGCTCCATCTTGATTTAATCCAGGGCCAAAACATCGCCCAGGCAGTTGAAGGGAACATTCCCGGAGCGCTTTTTAAAACAATTTCCAATTTCCCGATGAGCATGGCCATTTCAATTGTGACCATCCTGCTCATCTTTACGTTTCTGACAACTTCAGCGGATTCAGCAACCTATGTGCTTGCAATGATGACATCCCACGGGAAGCTTACACCGAGCAATCCGATAAAAATCATCTGGGGCATATTACAGGCAGCAATAGCCATCGTGCTCCTTAGCGCAAGTGGATTAAAGGGCCTGGAAACCGCTTCGCTTGTGGCAGCCGTTCCCTTTACCCTGATTCTGCTCCTGATGTGTTACTCATTGTATAAAGCCCTTAAAGGGGAATTCGACTCACAGGGCAACATGACAAAAGATAAATAATAAAAGCTATTGGCAATTGCCCTGCAATGCCTCATTAGCGTATAATGAATACTGTTTTTATTTAAAGGAACGGATTTCACAGGAGTTGAACGCTTATATGAAAAAGAACCATTGGATGCTCGTACTGCTAGCCGGCATTTTTGAAGTCATGTGGGTCATCGGACTGAAACACGCTGCCGGCTGGCTTGAGTGGTCCGCAACAGCAGTCGCCATTTATGCGAGCTTCCATTTCCTGATGGCCGCATCCAGCAAACTTCCAGCCGGAACCGTTTATGCCATTTTCACCGGAATCGGGACAGCAGGCACCGTTTTCTCTGAAATCATCTTCTTCGGTGCTCCCGTCAGTTGGGACCGGATGCTCCTGCTGGCACTTCTTCTTATTGGGATCATCGGATTGAAGACTGTGACCGATCAACCTGATGAGAAAGGAGCTGAAGGTCCTTGAGCTGGTTTTTTCTCATCATCGGCGGCTTTTTCGAAGTTATCGGTGTGCTTGGCATCAACCTTGTTACCAGCCGAAAGAGCATCTCATCTTATTCCGTCTTGATTGCAGGATTTTTCTTAAGTTTTTTCTTTCTCTCAAAAGCGATGGATTCCATTCCAATGGGAACCGCATATGCCGTCTGGACTGGCATCGGAACAGCCGGCAGCGCCCTTCTCGGAATGGCCCTATTCGGTGAATCCCGTAATTGGAAGAGACTTTTCTTTATTAGCCTGATCATTAGTTCAGTCATTGGGCTAAAATTGATTTCCCCATAACTTCGCCTCTATACAAACATTGCAAACAGGCCTTCCCCATCATGGAAGGCCTGTTGTCATGTTCTCTATTTATGTTGCAGGCCGCTCACAAGCGGCAGGGATTCCAAAGCGATATCACCTTCGACAGCATAAGCCGCAACTGGCCTGGCCGTAGAAAAATAAGACTCCAGCTCGGCGGCATAAGCTTTAACAATGACGGCTTTTTCATGGAGCAGGCTTGCCGATTTCCAGCCGGCCAGGTCATGATGCAAAAAGCCGTCTTCACTGAACAACAGCCATGTCGGACAGTCATGGACACCAGCAGCAGCAGAGGCCTCCCTGTGGCGCGGGCCGGTGATCGGCTCGCGGTTTTTCACCACCTGGACAAGATCCTCAATCATCGCACTGGCAGTAGGCAACTTACCGGCACCTGGTCCCTGAAGCGTAATGTTACCGACGATGTCACCTTCAATATTGATCGCATTGTCAACACCTTCAATATGGTAAAACGGATGTGTACTTGCGACTAAAACCGGTTTCACCGACCCTTTCAAACCATCTGGCCCATATTCAATTTCAGCAACATGCTTAAACCTGAGCCCGACTTCAGAAGCGAGCCGGATTTGTTCACTTGTAATGAATGAAATGCCGGAACGGTCCACCGAATGCCAGGCAGGCTGCACGCCGTATGATACCCTGCTTAAAATCATCAGCTTATAAAAAGCATCATAGCCCTCGATATCGTTTGTCGGGTCCGCTTCCGCGTAACCAAGGTGCTGAGCCTGCTTGAGCGCTTCAGCAAACGACAGGCCTTCCTCCCGCATTGTTGTCAAAATGAAATTCGAAGTGCCGTTCAGGATGGCCTGGATCTTTTTAACACGGTTGACATTGACCAGATGCTGAAGCGTTTGGATGATCGGCACTCCACCGGCCACAGTGGCCTCAAATCGTATGGAAACAGAATGCTCCAAGGCGATTTTTTCTAGTTCTTCACCGTGGTATGCATACATTTCCTTATTTGCGGTTATGACATGACAGCCGTTCTGCAGCGACCTTTTTAAATAAGTGAACGCCGGTTCCCGGCCGCCGGTGGCTTCAAGCACGACATCAACCGTACCCAATTCCAGAATATCTTCAAACCGATCTGTAATGAGCACTTCCCCGGCGACATCACGTTCTTTCGATGCATCTTTGATGAGAACCGCCTGAACTTTGACCTTTTTCCCGATCACTCCTTTAAGCTGATCCTCATGTGACTTAATCGTTTCATAAAGGCCCGTTCCCACTGTTCCCAATCCTAATAAAGCTACGTTTACCGTTTCCATATTCACTCCACTCCCTTTTTCTGTCTTTTTCTGTCAGCCTCTTCGGGAGTTGCGTGAACAAAAAAAGCCTCTTCGGTAAGAAGAGGCCTCTGATTGCACGATCCTCCCTTATCTCTCAGGTTCCATCACCTGTAGGACTTGGCACCTTATCAAGCGAACTTGATGGTTGCCGGGTTTCATCGGGCCTATTCCCTCCACCTCTCTGGATAAGAGTCATAATATTTTTGTTATTTCAGTTAAATCAGATTATAACAACATGCAGTTTGTACCGTCAACAGGTTTTTTCTGCTCTTGTCTTAATAAAACGGTAAAAACAGGAGAACTGGTTCCCGCATTTTCATTTTTGATGTGGTTTTCGCTTTTGAAAATGGTTTTTAGTGTCGTTTTTATGTGAGATTGCCGGGTCGGCTTATGTTGGGACGACACAATTTTGGTTTGTGAGTGCACATTCACACGGTACGCGGGCGGTTTCGCGCCGTTCGGGCAGGGTATCACGCCGTATGGATGTTATATCACGCCGACCGGGTTTTTGCAGCGATCTGTTGGGCGGGTTTAGCGCCGGATGTTCGGATTTTCACGCCAAATTGATTGCGTTTCACGCCAATTCGGATCTGTTTCGCGCCAAATCTGCACACTTTCACGCCACTCACCCGGTTTCACGCCGTTCGAACCGGTTTTCACGCCATAAGTACGCGGCATCACGCGGACCACTCGTTTCTTCCAGCACACTATATCCGGTTTACCAATCCAACCTCCCCACAACACCAGCTTCATCCCACCGGTTCTCCGACCCCGGTCATATTCCCGAATGAAAGCTGCTGGCGGCCGTGTTCCGTCATGATCGACTCGGGATGGAACTGCACGCCTTCCACCCTGTCGTCAGTATGACGGAGTCCCATGACTTCACCATCCGCTGTCCACGCCGACACCTCAAGCTCCGGCGGCAATTTGTGCTTGTTCACGATGAGTGAATGATATCTCGCTGCCCGGAATGGATTCGGCAGCCCTTTGAAAATCGTCTTATTGTCATGATAAATGAGCGACGTCTTTCCATGCATGAGCTGTTCGGCACGGACCACTTCCCCGCCATAGGCCTCTGCAATTGCCTGGTGTCCGAGGCACACTCCATAAATCGGCACTGTGCCTTTTAACGTCCGGATTGCTTCGAGCAGTATCCCTGCTTTTTCCGGTCGGCCCGGGCCGGGCGACAGTAAGAGGAGATCGGGATTCAACTGTTTGATTTCTTCTGCCGTCACCCTGTCGTTTCTCTTTACTGTTACCTCATGGCCTGCTTCACCAATATATTGCACGAGATTGTATGTGAAGGAATCATAATTATCCAAAACGAATATGTTCACTTTGCTTGTCTCCCCTTCCTCGTCTCTTCTCATCTAAACTATGCCGAATTCAATGCTTCAACCGCGGCCGAGCAGTTGCCTGATATCTTCCCGGAACGATACCAGTGCCTCTTCTTTTGCAGCTGAATTTTGCAATGCCGCTGCCCGCTCTTTAATCATGTTTACGATCTTGCTGCCGATGATGACCCCGTCACAATGGCGGTTCAGCATTCTCACCTGCTCGGGGCTTGATACGCCAAAACCGACAGCAACCGGGACCGGGCTGTGCTTTTTAGCCAGTTCCAAAAACGCCCCGACATCTTCAGATAATCCGGAACGCTCCCCTGTCACTCCGAGGGAAGAAACACAGTATAAAAAACCTTCCGCCTGTGATGCGATTTTCTGTATCCGTTCATTTGAGTTCGGCGCTATAAGCGAAATGTACATGAGACCCGCTTCCTTTGCCAGTTTCCGCAACGTTCCGCTTTCTTCGTAAGGCATATCGGGCACAAGCAGTCCATTCGCCCCTTTTTCTTTCAGCAGCTGGATAAACCGCTCCTCTCCAATTTGCAAAATCGGATTGTAATAGGTGAAGATGATGACGGGGATGGATAGACCTTTATTTCTCATATGCGGCACAAGGTCGATCGCTTTCCGCAGTGTCATCCCGCCGGCAAGCGCCCGGTTGGCGGCTTCCTGAATGACGGGCCCATCTGCAAGCGGATCGGAGTACGGGACGCCCAGTTCCAGAAAATCCGCGCCTGCTTTTTCAAGTGAAAGGGCAAGCTGAACGGTTATCTCCGGCGCCGGGTCACCCGCCATGATAAACGGGATAAATAAATCGGAACTTTTCATTTGCTGTCTGTTCGATTCAACGGCTGGCTGCACTTGCTGTCCCTCCTTTTTCAAAAGTACGGAAAAGCGTATCCATATCTTTGTCTCCCCTGCCGGATATGTTGATGACAATCGTACTTCCGGCCGGCATTTCTCCCGCTTCTTTAAAAGCAGCAGCACATGCATGTGCGCTTTCAAGAGCCGGGATGATGCCTTCTTCCTGTGCGAGCAATCTCAGGGCATCAAGCGCTTCCTGATCTGTCGCCTGCTCATATCTGGCCCGCCCGCTTTCATGAAGATGGGCATGCTCCGGCCCGATGCCAGGATAATCAAGTCCTGCCGATATGGAATAAGGTTCGGTGATCAGCCCATTTTCATCCTGAAGGAGATAAGTGAGCGAGCCGTGAATGACGCCCTGATTTCCGCGAGCGAGCGTAGCGGCATGCTCGCTTGTATTGACTCCCCGACCTGCTGCTTCGACACCGACAAGTTCCAATTCATCTTCAAGAAAGGGATAAAACATTCCGATGGCGTTGCTTCCGCCTCCGACACATGCATAAATCCGATTCGGAAGTTTTCCTTCCGCTTCAATGAATTGCCGCTTCGTCTCATCCCCGATCACGCGCTGGAAATCACGGACCATTTTCGGATAAGGGTGGGGGCCGACAACCGATCCAATCAAATAAAAATGATCATCGCAGTGCGCCGCCCAGTACCGGATCGCTTCGTTTGTGGCATCCTTGAGCGTCTTGTTGCCGCTTGAAACCGGCACCACTTCCGCTCCAAGCAACTGAATCCTAAAAACGTTCAGCTGCTGGCGGGCAATGTCTTCTTCACCCATGAACACTTTGCACTCGAGTCCGAATTTTGCCGCAACCGTTGCCGCCGCGACACCGTGCTGGCCGGCTCCCGTTTCCGCAATGATTTTCGTTTTTCCCATCCGGCGCGCGAGCAGCGCCTGGCCGATTGCGTTATTCAATTTATGGGCACCCGTATGATTCAGGTCTTCTCGTTTCAGGTAAACTTTTGCTCCGCCCAGCTTTTCCGTCAGTTTATCAGCATACGTGAGCGGCGTTTCCCTCCCGGCATAATGCTTCAATACATGGCGGCATTCAGCCAGAAATGTTTCATCATTCATCGCTTTTTCCAGTTCATCCTCTAGTTCCTTGAGCGGCCCCATCAGCGTTTCCGGCACAAATTTGCCGCCGAAGGAACCGAACCTCCCCTGCAAATCAGGATAACTTATACTCATCATGTTCCACCTTCCCCATCAGCTCTCCGATTTTCAATACATCCTTCTGTTCATCGGTTTCAATTCCGCTTGAAACATCGATGCCATCCGGTTCAAAAGCAAGCAGTTCATCAACATTTTCCGGGCGGATGCCCCCGGCAATAAAACATGGAACCTGTTGCCGTTTTGCCTCTTTCAGCAGTTCGGGCACGCCTTCCCAGCTGAATGATATGCCGGTGCCGCCTCTTGCACCCTTTACATAGGCGTCAATGACAAACCCATCAGCAGCTCCTTCATACTCCTTCATTTCAGCAAGGATTCCGTTATGATACCTGAGTGCTTTCCAAACTTTCCGGCCTGCTTTCTTTTTCAACTGAAGGACCTGCTCCGGCGTTTCATCACCGTGCAGCTGGATCACATCGAGCGGGACCTCTGCAGCTGTCCGCAGGATTTCAGCCTCATCCGCATTTACAAAGACTCCTGCAGCCTGCGGCAGTTCGGTTACATCGAAATAGCTCATCCAGCGCCCGGCATCTTCCGCTTTCACGCGGCGCTTGCTCTCCGCAAAGATAAAGCCGATATAATCAGGTTTGAAAGGCACAACCTTCTCGAGGTCGGACAGTGAGCGAATGCCGCAAAGTTTAACGAGGGGCCGGTTCAACCCGGACACCCCCAAGCAAGCTGGCGACCGCTTCGCCGGGATCGGGCTGCTTCATCAGGGACTCGCCGATTAGCGCTGCTTTCGCCCCTGCCCTGTGAACACACTCCAGGTCGGCTGAAGTGAAAATGCCGCTTTCGCTCACCATCACCGATCCTTCTGGGACAAGGCCAGCAATCTTTTCTGTCTGTGACAGCGTTGTGTGGAAGGTCTTCAGGTTGCGGTTGTTGATGCCGATAAGCGGCGGCGCGAACAATTCGAGAATGCGTTCAAGCGTTTCCACACTATGCACCTCCACCAGTGATTCAAGCCCTTTTTCTTCAGCAGACTTATAAAGTTCAAAAAGCCGATCAGGTTCCAGCGCTTCTCCGATTAGCAAGATGGCATCGGCGCCGATCCGGGCACTTTCTTCGACCTGTTCGGGTGAAATAATGAAGTCCTTTCGCAGCACGGGGATTGTCACTTTTTGTTTAATTTGAGAAAGATATGACCGGTCACCCTGGAAAAAATGCCGATCCGTCAAAACGGAAATGGCGCAGGCTCCCCCCTGTTCATATTTCTCAGCAATCCCAACCGGATCGAAATCGGCGCGGATGATGCCTTTAGAAGGGGATGCCTTTTTCACTTCGGCAATGATTGCCACCGGATCTTCTGATGACTGAATCGAATCGATGAGCGACAGCCGCTCAGCATCTATGTTTTCCGGAAGGACAAGCCCCTGCAGTTCCTCCCTTTTTTTCGCTAAAATTTTTTCAAGCATGATGGACTTCCCTCCCGGTGATGGACAGGTAATATTCGTTGACTTTCCCGCTCTGGATGGCATCGCGGACCATATGGACGCCTTCTGCGATACATGCGGCTTTTCCAGCTAGGTAAAGCCCTGCTCCGGCATTCAGGCATACGATGTTTTCAGGCGAACCGGGAGCATTTCCAGCGAAGATATCTTTTATCAGCCTGGCACTTTCCGCCGGGTTATCAACCTGGATCTCGGATATGCGTCCCCGTTCCACACCAGCATCCTCGGGCCTGAAAACATACCTTTCAATTCTTCCCCCGTTCAATTCCACGATATCTGTCGGTGCGGAGACAGAGATTTCATCAAGCCCGTCATGCCCTGTGACAAACATCGCCCGCTCTGTGCCGAGCATATCGAGTGCCTTTGCAAGCTTTTCGGCAAGCTTTGTGTCATAGACCCCGATGATTTGCTTTCTTGCTCCCGCCGGATTGCAAAGCGGTCCCAATACATTGAAGACCGTCCTGAAGCCGATTTCTTTTCGGGCTGCGGCAGCGTGTTTCATAGCAGGGTGATAATGAGGGGCAAACAGGAAGGCCATCCCTTTTTGCAGCAGGGACTGCTTCCCGTTTTCCGGCCCGTCATCAACGGCTATTCCCAGTTCTTCAAGTACATCGGCACTTCCGCTTTTCGAAGAAACACTCCGATTTCCATGCTTGGCGACCTTGACACCGAGAGCGGCCAGAGCAATCGCTGAAGCAGTTGAAATATTGAAAGTGGACTGTCCATCACCGCCGGTTCCGCATGTGTCCACGACATCCAGCTCTTTTGAATCGAGAATTGCCATCCGGCCCCGCATCGCTTTGGCGAAACCTGTGATTTCTTCAGCTGTTTCGCCCCGGAAGCGAAGGACCGTCAGAATGCTGGCCAACTGGGTCGGCAG
The DNA here is from genome assembly GCA_016841765.1 of Guptibacillus hwajinpoensis. GTDB lineage: Bacteria > Bacillota > Bacilli > Bacillales > Bacillaceae_O > Bacillus_BL. Next base: position 19,712 of record JAENYN010000010.1, on the reverse strand, counting down.
CACATTTCCGCCCATCACTTCGTCCATGACGGCGAACGCCTGCTGTTCTGTCAAATAATCTCCTGCCAATAACCTGTCAAGCACGTTTTTCAGCAATTTCCTTCTCCCCTTTCGTGTTGTTTCCGAACAACTCTTCCGCTATATCGAGCGCATCCAAAAGCGCACTTGCTTTATGGATTGTTTCCATATATTCTTTCTCCGGATCCGAGTCGGCGACAATGCCGGCACCGGCCTGGACGGCAGCTTCTCCGTCTTCCAGGACCATCGTCCGGATTGCGATGCACGAATCCACATTCCCGTCAAAACCGGCATAAATGATCCCTCCGGAATAAAGGCCCCGTGCTGTCGGTTCGAGCCCGCTCAGGATTTCCATCGCCTTCACTTTCGGAGCGCCTGACACCGTACCTGCCGGAAAAGCGGCCGCAAGTGCATCAAGCGGGTGCACGTCTGTACGGAGTTCCCCCGTCACCTTGCTCACAATATGCATAACATGAGAGAACCAGCCGATTTCAGCAAGCAAAGGAACAGTTACCGACCCGAACTTTGCTGTCCTGCCTGCATCATTGCGGGCAAGGTCGACAAGCATCAAATGCTCTGCCCGCTCTTTTTCATCGGCAAGCAGCTCTTTGGCAAGCACATCATCCTGCCCGGGGTCTCCGGTTCTTCTTCTCGTCCCGGCAATCGGATTAATTTCAATCATGCCGTTTTCAATGCCGACCAGCCGCTCCGGCGAACTTCCAATCACTTCACGTCCCCCGATCCGCAAATAAAATAAATACGGCGAAGGGTTCAGCATGCGCAGCACCCGGTAAATATCAAAACCGGAGGCTGTCACCTTCCGCTTAAATCGCTGCGACAGCACCGCCTGGAATAAATCCCCTTTCACGATATGATCTTTGATTTTCTCGACATCTGCCATGAAACCGGATTTTTCATAATTGCTTTCGGCATGACGTTCTTTTTCGTGGTTACGGTCTGGCAGCAGAACGATTTCGTTCGTCACGGGCGGATTCCGCAATTTGCCAAGAAGCGCTTCGACTTCCCGTTCAGCCCGCTCATAAACGCTTACCAGCTCTGCTCTTGTCTCTTTCCCCTGCAGGCGGGCAAAATGGACAATCGTCACTTCCCTCGTTTTATGGTCAAAAGTGATAAGGTCTTCACAAAAGATGAATCGGTATCGGGGGTGGGAATCCATTTTCGGAAACGGGATTTCCTCGTAATCGGAGACGGCTTCATATGCCATGTAGCCGACACCACCGCCTGAAAAAGGCGAATTGATGCCCGGTGATTTAACACGAAGCTTGTTCTGAACATAGTCGAACGCATCTTTAAAAGAAGGCAGCTGTTCGATATGCCCTGAGTCAAACTCTTCGACATGAAAAACGCTTGTGTTCTCACGGATTTCCAAAAATGGGTTCAAGCCGATAAACGAAAAACGGGACCGCTCATGGCCGTCTTCATTGCTCTCAAGCAAAAAAGCCGCTTCTTCATCAAGGCTCTGGAAAATGCGGACCGGTGTCAGTGTGTCACTGTAAAAACCGGTTGTTAAAGGGATGGTGTGATGCTTGTCGGCATCACGCAAAAACGCTTGTAAGGAATTCATGGGCTCACCTCTCCATTGATGATGGAGAATGAGGGTTGAGGTAAAAAATGAGGATATAAAAAAGAAGGTATAGTGGGCATACTCCGCCCTATCTCTTCAATGCCTCTGCTCTGCTTCCTCTGCTATACTGCCTCAACTCATCTTCTCATTCTCTGCTCTGCTCTATTCTCTGCTCTAGCCTGCATGTCTGAACACCACTTTTGAATATTCAAACATCTTGTTGACAGTTTACGCACCTGACGATGAATTGTCAACCGTATATTTAACACATCTGTAAGTAAATGCCTCCGATATAATGATGGTCATTTGCAAAAGATAAACGGGTGCAACACTATTTTATTGCACGAAGGAGCCTTCTGATGCAACTAAAAAAATTAAGGAGTGTCGTTATGGGAGTATTAAGCGGAAACCAAACCGATGAACCGCTTCACTATGGTGAAGTTTATGCGGTGTGGGGCTACTATGCAGCTTCAAAAGCAGGTGTCGCTACACTTCAAACCTACATGAACCATACAGGAGATGAGGATCTCCGCAACTTGATCGATGAAATGCTCCGCAGTTCGAAGCCGGAAATCGAACAGGTTGAAACAGTCCTGAAAGAAAATGGCATCGCATTGCCGCCGGTGCCTCCAGAACGCCCGGAAGCAAGCCTCGAGCAAATTCCAGCCGGCGCCAGGATCAACGACCCGGAAATCAGCGCAGCACTTTCCAAAAACATTGCAGAAGGACTTGTTGCTTGCAGCATGGCTATGGGGCAGGCAACACGTGAGGATATAGCCATGATGTTCGGCCAATTCCACCTGAATAAAGCGCAATTCGGTGCTCGGATGCTCCGCCTGAACAAAGAAAAAGGCTGGCTTGTCACTCCTCCACTTCACGTACGGGTGCCGGAACCAGTTTAAAAAAAGAGCAGGCTGTTCGTTCAGCCTGCTCCCCCTTACATACATTATCCGGCATACATCATGGTCAAATACCGGCCTTTGACCGGAATATAAAGTCCCCTGTCAAAAAGCCGGTTCCACATTTCCCGGTCAAGCGCGTATGGGCCTCTTCTTTGATACCGTATTACAGACTCATCCGAGAAAGACAGAATATGAAAGCGCCCTTCATAAAAAACTTTGACATAAAAACGGTTATAAAACGGATTCAACGTCGCGTGTGCATGCGGATCAAATTCCTTAAGCTGCCGGTCCATGAAGTTCACCACATGTCCGATGAACCTGGCCGGCGTCATGCTCTTCGCCATGTGCCCTCGTGCTGTTCCATTGATGTTCATCAAATATCTCCCCTTGAGAAAATGTCCAGGGTATCAAGAGAGGCATGATAACGAAACAGGAAACCTGTTTCCGGAGAAAACAAAAAACCCTTTCCGCTTTGCCGCAAAAAGAGTTTCCTCCGTTGCCATCATTCAAAGCGCAGCTTTGCTGGTTGGAGCACCTTGTCCCTTTCGACAGGTTGCTGTGGAGTCAAAGAGCCAGATCTCTCGTCCACTCCTGATAACCTTTATTGATATTTCAAGTATACCATATGAACAGGTGAAAAATAAGGTGATCCCCGTATTGATGTGAAAAAAATTATATTTTTCTGAAAACTAACATGCGCTTTCTGTTCAAATTGGTACGGTTCCTCCCGGGGAAATAGTTATGCAGGCATGTCAGGGCAACCCGCATGATCAAAAGTCAAAGCTTACCGAATCAAAACCTGCCTACTCAGCTGCTTTTTCACGATGCTTATGCTTGCAGCCGCAGCCTCCGCCGCCATGAGTATGGTGATGATGCCCGCCATGACTGTTTTTGCAGCCGCTGTGCCCCTGCTCTTCATGCTTATGCTTGCTTTTACAGCCGCACCCCTTCTTTTCGGCACCTGCAACATTCAATTCAATTTCCTTCATCATATCCCTCTCCTTCTGAAAACGTTAAAATCTCCACAATGTACGTCAAATTTACCAGAAAGTAGAAATGAAAAACAGCACATGAAAACAAGCTGTCTTAACTGTTCACACAACCGCCTTTTTTCCGCCCTTTTTCTGCCACAATCTGCCGTTTAATCCTTTATCGCTTTTTTGCTTTTTAGCATTGAAATTTTCTGAATTATACGTATAATGGAAATTAAAACTTTAGGAGGGATTTTTTTGAAATCACTTGCCAGAGCTAGTACATTCGCTGGAAACACATTTGCAATCTGGGTACTGTTGTTTGCGGTCCTTGGCTTCGTTTACCCGGAAGGCTTCACATGGATCGGGCCTTACATAGCGATCTTGCTCGGCATTATCATGTTCGGCATGGGAATGACCCTGTCGGTCAGCGATTTCAAGGCAGTTGCCCAGCAGCCGAAAAAAGTCGCAATCGGAGTGGGTGCACAATTTGTGATCATGCCGCTTGTCGCTTATGCACTTGCTGTTGTACTCGACCTGCCGCCTGAAATTGCCGCGGGTGTCATTCTTGTCGGCAGCTGTCCGGGCGGAACAGCATCCAACGTCATGACATACCTTGCAAAGGGGAACACGGCGCTGTCGGTCGCCATCACTTCCGTTTCCACTTTGCTTGCCCCTGTCCTGACACCGGCAATCACACTGTTGCTTGCCAGCAAATGGCTGCCGGTCTCAGCAGGCAGCCTGTTTATGTCAATCGTACAAATTGTCATCCTGCCGATCATCCTTGGCCTTATCGTCAAACTGGCATTCAAATCGACCGTGGAAAAAAGCACTGAAGTCCTGCCGCTTATTTCCGTCATTGCAATTGTCGCCATCGTTGCAGCGGTTGTCGGCCTCAGTAAAGAAAAAATAGCGGAAACAGGAGTGCTGCTGTTTTCCGTTGTGATGCTCCATAACCTGATCGGACTGTTCATCGGCTACTGGGCTGCAAAGTTGTTCAAAATGGATCATACCGATTCAAAAGCGATATCCATTGAAGTCGGAATGCAAAATTCAGGTCTCGGCGCCGCCCTTGCCGCCGCTCATTTTTCACCGCTGGCAGCTGTGCCAAGCGCCCTATTCAGTGTCTGGCATAATATTTCCGGACCGCTCCTTGCCACCTATTGGGGAAAAGCTCACAACACTTCCTTCAAGGATAAAAAAGCTTCCGGGCGTCCTGAAGCACCTGAGGTCTCATAATATCATCCGGTCTTAACACGAAAAAGGACCCGGCCACTCTTAGCAGTGAACCGGGCCCTTTTTCATTATTCCATTTCAAAATTGGCTTCCCCAACACCGAGATTGGCCTCAATTTCAATCTGCACATCCGTTTTGCCGTATGCTTCGTTCACATAAACCCCGTCACCTTCCGAAATGAACCCGTCAATATTCGTCTCGCCGATCCCTTTATGTGTTTCCAGTTTCACCCCGACCTTTTCAGGCAGAATGACGGTTGTTTGCCCGACGCCGGTTTCAAACGCGACATCAAAGCTCTGCGGCCAATCGCCGGATAGGTCAACGGTTATATCACCGACTCCCGCATTTATTTCCAGGTCTGACAAATTTAATCCGCTGAGCTCCAACTCAGTGTCGGATGCCCCGGAGTTCACGGACAGCCCGATCGGAACCTCATCATTGAGGCGGATGTCCCATTCGTTTTTAATATCGCCAACCGTCATGTTGCCGAGACCCTGCTTCTTTTGGGCTATCACTATTTTTCCCTTCCGGCCGCTTTTATCATAAGACGTATCCGGCTCAAAATCTTTATGGTTGTAAACTACCGTTCCTTCCGCCCACTCCCTGGCGCCACCTGAAACCGACAGTTCCCCGGCACCGAGTTTCAATTCCACGTCCAATTCTTCCGCTCCATCCTTTTCAATGAGAATATCCGCTTCTTTTGTTTCCCCGCTGACTGCCGTCTGGCAGCCTGCAGCCAACAATATGACAGCAATCCCTACTCCACATGCCATCTGTTTTTTCACCTTACTCCCTCCCTTTTAAACACACACAACGGGCGAGCACGTCAACTTCATGGTGAAAACGCAATAAGGAGAGCCGCTCATGAAGCTCTCCCTGGGTGTCCGTTACAGTATAAAATTCACGGAAATATGTATGATGTTATAGTCTGAAAGTATGATTCCACTTCAAGTTTAATCCTGTTGACAATTGCTGTCAATCTGCCTTTTTTATTTTATGGCTCTGTTAAACGTTAGTGTTGATTTCCGTTGCAGGTACTCGCTTTCCGCGGGGCGGGCGGTGAGCCTCCTCATCGCTATCGCTCTTGCGGGGTCTCACCTGTCCCGCTAGTCCCGCAGGACATTGAATAAGCTTCTTCGAATTGACACCGCACGAAGAAAATTGTTTTTTATTTTCGAGGAGTCTCGCACCTTCCACTCCAATCAACTAGTGTAAAAAATCAACTTTGAGCTTTAACAAATCCCATTTTATAAAATTAAAGTTATCCAACCTAAACTGGAAACACCACAGCGGACATATACCCGGAATAGATTAGCATGAGAGGTGATGAAGTGGCATTTAGTGATGCAATTGTTTATGTGTAGCTAATGGGGCTGACACTTATACGCAATCCCTGCGCGGTGTCCTGTATACGGAAGATCAAATCGGTTTTATGGCGGACCGTATCCTGTGGACGGACAATTTGGCGAAATGGCTGACCGCCGTGAGTGCGACCGGAGGGAAGCAGGAACGGATGACGCACTCGTGCCTGTGGTGAAAGCGAGCCCAGCAGCGAAAATCAACAACGAGGTTTGACAGAACCTATTTTTAAAATGTTTTTACAGAAGAAACAGGTTTTTTGTTAAAATAAATATATGGAGTTGTAAACTTAATAATAAATTGTAAAATGACGTAACAAGATAATTTGAAGGAAGAGGGTAAAATCAATGAAAAGCTTTACTAAATGGTTTATCGCCTCAATGTCAACAACTCTTACAAGTTTAGTCGTTGTTTTCAATATGGAAAATTGGGCATGGCTAACGGGGGAATTGAAAAAAAGTGTTTTATTAACAGGGACTTTGTCTACTTATTTCTTAGTAATCGCATCGCTGTTCTTCTTAATAAAAGCAAATGGTGAACGCAAAATAACAAAAATGGTTGTATCTTTATTCACTTCGATCATTCCATTATCCGTACTCGTTTTAAATACCTTTATTTTTTCAATCTACTTCATAGGAAAATAAGCTTTATGAATAATATACATAAACAAAAAGTGTTGAATAACAATTCATTTAAATACTGAAAAACGCAGAGGAAGTATGAACCTCTGCGTTTTCTATAGGGTTTAGCTGTTTTAAAAGCAGTAATTTACCGTGTGATTCCGTTATAGTTGATTTTTTTCATTCCCGAAACTACGGCTTTTCGCGCCTAACAGGTCGGGATTCACGTCAACGACGGCCACGCGCCAACGTCCGGCCGCCCTTATTACGGCAAACTCTCACAAACAATCCCGTCACCGTCCCGCCCATCCAGGCGATGCGGATCCACAGCCGGCCCGCCGGCTGCCTCGTAAAACGCCTGTGCCTCACGCTGGGTGGAAAAATCCCCGCAGTCACGGTCAGGGCCATCAGGGTCAAACTTCAAACCGGTTGGTGAATCTGTTCGGGAACCTGAGTCCTCATCCGTCTTCGCTCCGGCTATGACAGGTCCGCTTTTTGATGAAGCTTCTTTTTCTGACTCCCCGGAATCGGCTGTTGCGTCATTGAAGCCGTCCTCCCTGGCATAATCTTCGATAGACCAGATGCCTTTTCCGGCTTGCCGGGCAATTTTCTGTGCTTCATAGTATTCATCGGCCCTGGATGTATTTGGGGCCCAAACATAAGCAACGCGGGCAAGCCCTTTTTCAACCAGCGACTTATTGAAGTCATATCCATCTACATGTAAATAAACGAGCAGGCGGCCGTACTTATCGCGTTCGCTTACATCGATTTGAAGTTTTACATTTTTGCCGGTAAGTGTTTTCTTCGCATAATCAGATGCCTCTATCGCAAAAGGCTGGACCGGTTTGTTGGGATGGACTGATTCCGGTGTGTCAACAAGAAGAAGCCGGAGCGTTTCTTCGCGGCCGTTTTCAAGCTCGACCTTCATTGTGTCGCCGTCCACCACCCTTGTGACAGTCGCAGGGATAAAAGGTTTTTCATAAGCCTCTTCTTCCTCTACGTCATTGCTGTCTCCGGCAGAATCGGGTTTCTGCTTCTCCTGCTGGACTTGCTTATCCTGTTCTGCTGTTTCTGTGGGGCCCTCTCCGCCTGCAGCCGGGGCTGTCCCTTCACTGGCACATCCTGTAGCGGCAATGAGAAGGGCGAGCAGTAATGCCGCCAAACGAAACGGCTTTTCAGCTGATTTGTTGTGTCTCTTGTCTGTATTGATAATGTTCAATTTGGTTCCTCCACTGTTTTAAAGTCTGTGTTAAAGTTCATTGTTGTTATTCAGCAGCAAAGTATATATCCCATAAATCAAGAAGTTTGAATTTTCGGCTTGTCAAACTAATCCATCCTTATTAATTGCAAAAATGATAGCAGGTTAGTCTGGAGATTGTCCGTTCCTTTCCGCTGCAGGCATTCGCTTTCCGCGGGGCGACCGGGAAGCCTCCTCAGCGCTATTCGCGCTTCCGGGGTCTCCCCTGTTCGCTACTCCCGCAGGAGTCGAATGCCTTCCGCTGCAATCCACTCAGTTGTAAAACAATAATATTGCAAAAAGGAATAAATAACTGTGTTATGGAGTACATCGTCACTTTGTGATTTAAGGAAAACTGATCAACACCTTTTCAAAAAGACCTTATCATTCAAGATAGATAGACTTGGATAGAAGGTTTGAATTAAACGATTATTCTTATTAGCAATAGATGGTCTCCTTCACTTATAAGAAAACGGAGCAGGACTGCTTGTTTTTATATAAACTACCGATTGAACAAAAAAAAGAAGTTCAGCTGTCCAAGCACTAGTTGATTGGAGCGGAAGGGGCTCGACTCCTGCGGGATTGGCGGGACAGCTGAGACCCCGCAAGAGCGCAGCGATGAGGAGGCTCAGCGCCCGCCCCGCGGAAAGCGAGCCCCTGCAGCGGAAATCAACTCCCCGGTTTAAGCGGCTTTCTAATGCTAATCCTGCTTTATTAGAAGAATAAGAAACAAATTTTATATTGGTAAACTAGACAATTTGAGCGTAACAATGGTTTCCACTTCTTTGTACTAACTCTATTTTGCGAATTATCAACAACAAACTTTACCAAAGCCATTTCAAAAACACGAATCTATCATAACACGGTCTGGCATTAAGTGGAATATAGGCGTCCAAGTTCCATTTTTCTTCACAATCCTTCACAATGGAGACAGGAACATGTCATCGAAAGTAGAAAGGGTAAACAGGACAAGTAAAGGAGGAATTCATGATGGGATTACTTGATGGTTTGATGGGCAACGCGACTGAAGTCGATCTGGAATCAGTTGAAAAAGATCTGGAGAAGATTGTTACCGATACGGAACGGGTCGAAAAAGCATTTAAGATCATACGTGACATGATGGTCTTTACAGACAAACGCCTTATTTTAATCGATAAGCAGGGAATGACAGGCAAAAAGGTCGAATACCATTCCGTACCGTACAAAAGCATCACTCACTTCAGTGTCGAGACAGCAGGCAATTTTGACCTGGATGCGGAATTGAAAATCTGGGTATCGAGCACAGCAGAACCGATCTCAAAACAGTTCCGAAAAGATAAAAGCATCTATGATGTGCAAAGAGCGATTGCTGCTTATGTGACCAAATAAGGACCCGGGGCGATTTTCGCCTGCTAAAAAGGTTAACTTTTGACAATCCATCTTTGCTGTCACTAGTATGGTAGTATAACTGTTTTGCAGTCGATGGACATTGGTATATAAAGGGGGTCTGGAAATGTCCGATGAAAATAAGAGCAACTATAACCTGCAGGTAGGCCCTTCCAGTTTTGATTGGGATCTTAATGAGGGTACGTTTAAATTTATGGGCGGGGGCGCCGTCCTTTTTTGGATAGACACTGCAATGAAATCATTTTTTGACTCGATTGAAGAAGTATCAGGGGACGAGTCCGCTTCCCTTGTTTTTGAAGCAGCCGGATTCCGCATGGGAAGTATCGTCAGCGACTTTTTTGGGAACGGCTCCGATGTACAGGAAGTCCTTTCTACACTGGAAATGGTCTATCCGGCCGCCGGCTGGGGATACATAGAAACCGAAAAATTCGATCCATCCGACAATACAGCTGTAATCCGCCTGAAAAACAGCTGGGAATACAAAATCAATAAGCAGCAGAAACGGAAAAAACCGACAACTTTCCTTGCTGCTCACTATGCCGGTGTCATCAGCGGACTTCTTGATAAGAAGATCTGGTTCAAGTTGAACAGAAGCCAGCTTCTGGGCGATGAGTTTGATGAAATCATGTTCTTCCCTTCAACGATCACACCCGCAGAAAACATCCATAATCTCATCCGGGAAAAAGAACAAAATGAAATATACAAACTCGAACAGACTGTTGAACAAAGAACAAGGGAACTCCAGGACATGGTCCGCGAGCTTTCATCCCCGATGATTCCGGTCCTTGACCATATCGTCGTTATTCCTATGCTTGGCAAATACGATGAAATACGGGCTGAAGACCTTTTGGACAGCACGCTTTCGAATATGCCGAAACTCAAGCCGAAGTACATTATCCTCGACTTGACCGGACTTAATGAATCAGTCAATTATACGTTCAGCTCACTTGTGAACAAGCTGACTCTTGCTGTTTCATTAATGGGAGCCGAAACGATCCTCGTTGGCATATCGGCAGAATTAAGCATGGAATTGATCAAATCGCAAACTGAAGAAGTGAATGACCTGCAATGTTTCTCAACCTTGAGGCATGCCATATTGTATGCTCTTTCCCAGGAAGGGAAACAGCTTATTTAAAAAAACTGCCGATTGACGAGCCTTCAGGCGAAGACAGATGTGCAACTGCCCTTCTCTATATTTTAATTAGCAGCTGCGTCGTAATCTTCCGTTCTGACAATTTCCAGCATGGTAAAAAAACGAAAAGAGGCTGGGGCATAAGTATTTCAGCTAATGATAAACCCGAACGATTAGGTAAGATTTCACTGAATCTTTCGCCTGACCGTTCGGGTCTTTATTTACTCTCTTCTTGTGATTTTGCAACCTATTTTTAAAAACAAGTGGAATGGAGCGGAAGACACTCGACTCCAACGGGAAATAGAGGAAAGGCTGAGACCCCGCAGGCGAAGCCGAGGAGGCTCAGCTTCCTCCCCGTGGAAAGCGAGTGTCTGTAGCGCAATGGAAGGAACTTGTTCTTATCAGCTTAACTGACTTATTAGTAAACAGTATTACGTTGAATAGTTATTGTTCGTCTCTAAGCATGACTTATTTAGTTACTTCCCAACCTTGTATGCTGTTCCGATCATTTTAAACATCAAAATGTCATCGACATATTGGCCGTTGATGAAAAACTCTTTGACAAGCCGTCCCTGCTCAATGAAACCGAGCCTCTCATAAAACGTGACGGCACTTTGATTGGACTCCATTACTCTGAGGGCAAACTTCACTTTCTCCTCTGCCCGGGCTTGTGCCGCAAGCGCCTCAAGAAGCCGCTTCCCGACCCCCATTTTCTGGAATCCGGGGTGAACAGCAATCACCAGTTCCGCCACATGTTGGTTTGACGGGAGAGGGGTCGGTGAATGATAGTATGCGTACCCGCAAACTTTTCCACGAAAAAGGGCCGCAAGCTGGCTGCCTGCCGGGTGGGCGGCGGCATAGCCTTCAACCGAATCCCATTTGATGACAGCTGGTGTATTTGTTTCATTCCAGACGAGCCGATCAAGCTCCATCAAGCCCGGTAAATCCTTCTGCTCTGAAGCCCTGATCACCAATCCTTCCATGACGTTCCCTCCCTGCATACAGCATGGCCTAGCGGGAAGCCTGCTCCCACTTGAGCTCAATCGGCAGTACTTTTTTAATTTCATCCAGATACGTTTGGCGTTCTGACCCTGTCATTACGATCCGCACAGTGCCGCTGTCTTCACTGCTTCTGATCAGGCGCCCGATCCCCTGCCTCAGGCGCAGGATCATGTAGGGAAGATCGACATCTTCCAGTGGATTTACGGCATGTTTGCGTTTTGCCTCAAACACCGGATCATGCGGCGGGAATGGGAGCGATGACAGGATAACCTGTGAAAGCGAGGCTCCAGGTACGTCCAGTCCTTCCCAGAGGCTGTATGAACAGAGAACAGTCGCCTCCTCCGTCTGAAACTGCCTGACCGTTTCACTGATTTCGCGGTCGCCTTCATATAATATTTCAAACGGCCACGACTGTCCCTGTGCTTCTTCCCTGAACCGGCCCATTTCCTCACCGGAAGAAAAAAGCAACAGCGACCTGCCTTCACGGCTGCGCAGCGCCTCGCCGATATACTTCCATTTTTCTGCTTCCGTATCTGCCTCGTGCCCAAGCAATTCCAACTGCCCGGCATAATCAAACGGAGAATCAACTGTGAATGAAGCAAAATCATTTATGCCGAGGCTGTCTGCAACATAAGAAAAGTCACCGGCATCCGACAAAGTCGCTGAAGAAAAGATGAACGGGATCGGTTTTGAAAATACCTCTTTTTCGAGAATGTCTTCAACCAGCCGCGGCATGATAACCAGCGACTGGCTGTCATCTGCTTCCTCAAGCCAAAATATCCCTTCATTATCTTTCAGGAAAACCGACAGGCCGTAGCTGAAAAATTCCAGATACTCCTCAATCATTTTCACCTGATAGTCATCAGCAATGAACAGCTCGGCATCAAACACCAGCTGGTCGAGCAGATGCTGCACCTTCTCATGGAGGCGGCGGGCCAGATCCAGCACCGCATCAGTCCGGGGCAGGTTTTTGCGATTCGAACCTTCCACCCTGACCGCTGTTTCATTGAATAAGTCGAACCATTCCCCATGCAGTTCAAGGATTTCATCAATCAAATAAAGCGATTCTTCCCGAATATCCTGGCTGCTGTACCCGGTCAGGACCTTTTCCAGTGTTTCGGAATGAAAACGGTATGTCAGGCCTTTTTGAGCTGCGATTTCCAGCAGATGACCTTCATCAAATACGACGCAGCTTGCTTCCGGCAAAAGTGGCAGCTGCCCTTCCCGTTTGCGGGAATCCTTCGTCCAAACATGTTCCATATAAAAATCGTGTGAGCAGATAATCAAATCACCGGCGCGTCGGTAATAGTCCCGGTTCAGAGTCTGTCCGCACCGATGGCGGAGGTCACAGGTTGAACATTGCTGGAGCGGATCCCAGGCAATTGACTGCCATTTTTCATTTGAGACCCAGGGATATTCCTTCCGGTCACCATAGCGGGTGAATGACTTCATTGATGCAGCGGTTTCCCCGACAAAATCCGGAATCGTATCGTAAACTTGCAAAATGTCCTCATCATCCGTCCTGTCAACAAGCGGGTCCAGCTTGCGCATGCAGACATACTGTTCCCGCGCTTTTGCCAGGCGGACATCAACAGAAAGACCGAGTGCCTTTTCAAGTTTTTCGATATCGCCGCCTTCTTTTACAAGCTGTTCAATCAGTGTCTCATCCGCACAGGAGATGATTGCCGGTTTTCTCGTATAACGGGCATACATGATGGCATAAATCAAGTAAACAAATGTCTTTCCGGTTCCGACTCCCGCCTCTGCGAAAATCACACTTTTATTTTTAAAGGCCTGTTCAATCTGAAAGGCCATGTAAATCTGTTCATCACGTAATTCATATCCGTGCTCCGGCAGAATATCGTAAAATACATCCCCGATATAATCACCGAGCCGGTCAAAAAACGTTTCGGTTTTATCAATGGTAAACGGCAAATTCTGCTTCATGGAAAATCCCCTTTTAGGTTGTCTGTAAAAATAGTATCCGAAGTTTTTATTATACCAGAAAGAGTACCATCAGCATAGAAATCGCCTCTCTCGGAAAACAGTACAAAGCCTTCATATTAAACACGTAATCCTTTTTATAAAAACTTAATCTAAATTTGACGCTTAAAACCGGACAGACACCGCCTCCTTTTGCTCGGGCTCTACATATTATGCTAGAGACTAAACGCTCAAGGAGGTGAAGCGATGTTTGGATTTTCAATGATAAAAATGGTGCGCCAGCATGCCCACAGGCTTGATCTTGAATTGCGCAAAAAGCTGATCAACCTGTACCGGCCTTTCCACTGGTCACCCCGTTTCCTGCATCGCTCGTTTGAAGGGCTTTTGAAACGCACGAAAAAGATTTCAGTGATCGTTGAGTTTCACGATGAAGAAGCTGCTTATGCTTCAGGCTTGCAAAATATCGAAAGAACGTGCAAAAAACATTTCCGCAGTAAAGTGCGTAAACATTTTCCGGCCATCCATGCCTGCAGCTGCCAGGTGACACCGTCAGCACTGGAAGAAATCATGGAATGCAAGCATATCAGGAAAGTCTTTTTGAACCGGGAAGTCATGGCGCTGCTTGATGTTGCCGTAGCCTCGGCAAACGCCCGGGAAGTCAATCAGGAAAGAAACCTGACCGGGGCGAATACAACAATTGCCGTTATTGACACAGGGATCCACCCGCATAAGGACATCAAGAGCCGCATCATCGCCTTTAAAGACTTTGTGAACGGCAAGGATGGGGTTGAAAATGCTTATGACGATAACGGCCATGGCACCCATTGCGCAGGCGATGCGGCAGCGTCCGGTGATTACGCCGGGCCTGCATACAACGCCAATGTGGTCGGCGTCAAGGTCCTTGATAAACTTGGCTCCGGGTCACTGGATACCGTCATGGAAGGGGTCCAATGGTGCATTGATTTCAATCAGCTCAGCAGCAGTGAACGAATAGATGTCCTTTCAATCTCGCTCGGTTCCAACGCCCTGCCCGGGGATGATCCGATGGTCAAAATCATTGAAAAAGCCTGGCAAGAAGGAATCGTTGTTTGTGCAGCCGCAGGAAATGAAGGTCCAGAGGAAGAAACGATCGCCAGTCCTGGCATCAGTGACATGATCATAACCGTCGGGGCTTCTGATGACCGGCATACTATTGTTCGCAGTGATCATGTTGCCGCTCCGTTTTCAAGCAGAGGGCCTACAATCCACAAAACGGCGAAACCCGACCTGCTTTCACCGGGGGTCAATATCATTTCGCTCCGGTCACCGGGATCGTACCTCGATAAACGGCAGAAACAGGCACGAGTCGGAACTGACTATTTCAGCCTTTCCGGAACTTCGATGGCTACTCCACTTTGTGCAGGGGTGACCGCCCTTTTGCTTGAATTCCTAAAAACGCAGAAAATTACTGCAGATGTATTTCCAAAAAGACGCGAACTGCCTGACCTGATAAAAGATTCCCTTATCAATGGGGCCGACAATCCGACTCCCGTTGTCATCAATCCGGTTATCCACGGCAGCGGCTTTCTGAATGCGGAAAAATCAATCGAATGGCTCCAGCGGAATCTTCCTGGAGACACCACCGGGCCGTAATCATAATTTTTTTTATAGTAAGCGGGAACCTTCCGGATTTCCGCTTTTTTCCTGTTTAAAATCGTTCATAATTTCTTCTCTTTCCCTTTTTCGATTGATTCATGTATAATATGGAACAAACGAATATGACAATTTCCTTCGGGGTCGGGTGCAAGTCCCAACCGGCGGTGATGAAGCGGCGCGCTTCTCAGTCCGTGACCCGTTTGGCTTTTTGCCAAACGGTGGATCTGGTGGAACTCCAGAGCCGACAGTTATAGTCTGGATGGGAGAAGGAATTTTTAAAAAGCGGGGGCTTTTTAATGGGGGAAGTATACCCTTTTTGCCCCTCTGCTTTGTAATGCTTAAGTACGACAACCCCGGATTGGAATGTTTATTTCCATCCGGGGCTTTTTTATACCCTGAATCCATGTCATTTTCAAACAAAACAAGGAGACGGCGCAATGAACGATACAGCCTATATGAAACTAGCCCTGGATTTGGCCAGGAATACGGCCGGGCAGACATCTCCAAACCCGGTTGTCGGCGCTGTTGCAGTGAAAAACGGCAAAATCATCGGCATGGGTGCGCACCTGAAAGCCGGCGAACCGCATGCTGAAGTCCATGCCCTGAACATGGCCGGTGAGGAGGCGCGTGATGCAACGCTTTATGTCACGCTTGAACCATGCAGCCACTACGGCCGGACCCCGCCCTGTTCCGACCTCATTGTGAGAGCAGGCTTGAAACGGGTCGTTGTGGCGACGACCGACCCAAATCCGCAAGTTGCCGGCAAAGGAATAGAACGGATGCGGAAAGCTGGCATCACCGTCGATACCGGCCTCTTGAAAGAAGAGGCTGACGAACTGAACAAAGTGTTTTTCCACTATATCAGCACCGGTACACCGTTCGTCACCCTTAAGTCGGCCACAAGTCTGGACGGCAAGACAGCCACCGTCACCGGCGAAAGCAAGTGGATCACAGGAGAGGAAGCACGGCAGGATGTCCACCGGTTCAGGAATATTCATGACGGAATCCTGGTCGGAATCAAAACAGTTCTAAAGGATAATCCCAGCCTCACCACCCGGCTTCCTGAAGGCGGAAAAAATCCGGTCCGCATCATTTTGGACAGCGGCCTCAGAACGCCGGAAGACAGCCTGATCGTCACGGATCATGCTGCCCCGGTCTGGATTATCACCGGACCTGACAGTGACGCCGGGAAGGCTGAACGCTTTGAGCATAACGGCATCCGTGTTTTCCGAATGTCCCAAAAGCCGATTGAAATCGGAGAGGTCCTGAAAACGCTGGCTGAAGAAGAAATCACATCGCTGTTTGTGGAAGGCGGCTCGGAAGTTCACGGCAGTTTCCTGAAGGCCGGTGCATTCCAGCAGGTGATCACTTATATCGCCCCGAAACTGATCGGCGGAAAAGCGGCCCCTTCCTCCTTTGGCGGAGAAGGAATCGCTTCGATCGGCGACACTGTGCCCCTTGAGATCAAAGAAGTGAAACAAATCGGCCGGGACCTGCGGATCACCGCTGTTCCTGAAACCCCGGCTTCAGCAGGAGGGAATTGACGTGTTCACTGGGATTATAGAAGAAATCGGCACAATCAGAAGCATCCGCGGTTCCGGTGAAGCCATCGCTGTTACAGTCGGTGCCGAAAAAGTGCTGGAAGATGTCCAGCTCGGCGACAGCATCGCTGTCAACGGCGTTTGCCTGACTGTCACATCATTCACCGATACCCGGTTCACCGTCGATGTCATGCCAGAAACAGTGAAGGCAACCAATCTGAGAGACCTTACGACAGGCTCGAAAGTGAATTTGGAGCGCGCCATGGCAGCTGGCGGGCGTTTCGGCGGCCACTTTGTCTCCGGGCATATTGACGGAACCGGCAGAATCATCAACACAAAAGCGGAACAAAATGCAGTGTATTATGAAATTGAAACAGATGACAGCCTGCTCGCCTATATGATGATGAAAGGGTCTGTTTCAGTGGACGGGACAAGCTTGACGATATTCGGTTTGACCGACAGCAGCTTCACCGTTTCCCTCATCCCCCACACAAGGTCGCATACTGTATTGGGCGCCAAGAAAAAGGGGGACACTGTAAATATTGAATGCGATATGCTAAGCAAATACGTCAACAGGATTCTGGAAGCAAAAACTGAAGAGAAGCCGGCACCCGAAAAGAAAGGCATTTCAATGGACTTTCTGGCCGACAACGGCTTCATGTAAAGGAGAGATTCGCCGTGTTCGATCCAATTGAAGATGCAGTGAACGATTTAATAGAAGGAAAAGTCGTCATCGTCTGTGATGATGAGGACCGTGAAAACGAAGGTGACTTTATCGCGCTCGCCGAAAAAGCGACGCCGGATGTTGTCAACTTCATGGCAACACACGGCCGGGGCCTCATTTGCGCCCCTATCGAGAAAGAGCTTGCTGACAGACTGGAACTGTACCCAATGACAACCCACAACACGGATCCGCACGGAACAGCGTTCACCGTCAGCATCGACCATAAAATGAGCACAACCGGCATTTCCGCTTATGAGCGGTCCGCTACGATAAAAAACATGCTTGATCCGGAAGCCAAACCGGGCGACTTCAAGCGGCCGGGCCACGTCTTCCCGCTTGTTGCCAAAAAAGGCGGCGTCCTGCGCAGGGCCGGCCACACTGAAGCAGCGGTCGACCTGGCCAGGCTAGCCGACGCAAAGCCTGCCGGTGTCATCTGTGAAATCATGAATGAAGACGGCACAATGGCGCGCGTCCCGCAGCTGCGCGAAATCGCCGATGAATTCGGGCTTAAAATGGTTACCATCAAAGACTTGATCAAGTACCGCAACCAGAAAGACAAGCTCGTCCAGCGCGAAGTCGAAATCAAGCTTCCGACCGAGTTCGGGGATTTCCGGGCATACGGTTACTCCAATGCACTTGATGACAAAGAGCATGTCGCCCTTGTCAAAGGCCAGATCAATCCGCAGGAACCTACACTCGTACGGGTCCACTCCGAATGCCTGACCGGCGATGTGTTCGGCTCCTTCCGCTGCGACTGCGGACCGCAGCTCCATGCTGCCCTTACGCAGATCGAAGAAGCAGGCAGCGGCGTGCTGCTTTACATGCGCCAGGAAGGCCGCGGCATCGGGCTTTTGAATAAGATGAAAGCATACAAGCTGCAGGAAGAAGGATATGACACCGTTGAAGCGAACGAAAAACTCGGTTTCAAGCCAGACTTGCGCGACTACGGCATCGGTGCCCAGATCCTGCGCGACCTCGGTGTTTCGAAAATGAAACTCCTTACAAACAATCCGCGAAAAATCAAAGGGCTCAGCGGCTACGGGCTGGAAGTGACCGAACGGATTCCGCTGCAGATGGAATTCAAGAAGGAGAACGAAAAATATTTGCGGACGAAACACAAAAAACTTGGCCATATGCTCCATTTTTAAAACAGGAAATATTGCTTTTAATAGATAATCGATTGGATAATCAAGGGAGGAATACGAATGGGTAATGTATATGAAGGAAATCTGGTTGGTACGGGGTTGAAAGTCGGCATTGTTGTCGGCCGTTTCAATGAATTTATCACAAGCAAGCTTCTCGGTGGTGCTCAGGATGCCCTCATCCGTCACGGTGTAAAAGATGAGGATATTGACGTTGCATGGGTGCCGGGCGCTTTCGAAATTCCGATGATCGCCCAAAAAATGGCTGACACCGGCAAGTATGACGCCGTCATCACGCTGGGAACCGTAATCCGCGGCTCCACACCGCATTTCGAATATGTATCCAGCGAAGTCGCCAAAGGTGTCGCAGCCGCATCAATGAAAACAGGCCTTCCGGTCGTCTTCGGCGTCCTGACGACAGACACCATTGAACAAGCGATCGAAAGGGCAGGCACCAAAGCCGGCAACAAAGGCTGGGATGCCGCTTCCACCGCTATTGAGATGGCGAATCTTTCAAGATCTTTTGCTTAAGTGGGTTCCTAAGTGGGTTCCTAAGTGGGTTCCTAAGTGGGTTCCTAAGTGGGTTCCTGACCCCCGGCGCTTTAAAGCGCCGGGGGTCAGGAGCCTTTTTTTATCATTGTGCTGACACCCCATTATTTTCTTTGGCCCAGCTCCTGATCCAACACCAACAGCGCTGCCGGATTATCAGATGCAAGCGACAGTCGGTCGACAATCCGCTGCGATTGCGCTTCTTCTTCAATCTGTTCCCTCAAAAAATCATTTATGATAACTGCAACCTGCGGATCCGCCTGGACAGCATAATTATATGCCTGCCGGTATGAATTGGTAACATACTGTTCATGTGCCAATACTTGCCGGAATGTCTCCAGAGGGCTGCCGAAGTCTGTCTTCTGGGCAGGCAAAGCATCGAGTTTCACCGTTCCGCCTCTATCATTCATGTAATCGATTAGAGCGAGCATGTGTGTCCGTTCCTCGTTTGACTGTACTCTCAGCCAGCTGGCCATTCCTGTATAATTGATCCGGTCCATATAAGCGGACATTGCCAGATACAACGTTGTTGATATTTGTTCAATATGAATAAGCCTGTTTATTAAGTTTTGGAGATCTTCATTCACAAACACTCCCCCTTCCTTCTTCATAATCCACACGAATAAGATATGAAAGTTGGAAGGAAAACGGAAGATGTCCGCCTAATTCCTATAAAACAAAAAGAACAGCGCTCTCGCACTGTTCTTATCTTAGCACCAACCCTGGTCG
>JAENYN010000009.1 GCA_016841765.1 Guptibacillus hwajinpoensis | reverse complement strand
ACCCGCAGGAAGGTGATCTTTCCTTCCGGAGGGGATCACCGCTTATGACGATAGCGGCTGGCGCCTGGAGCTGGATGACTCCCTTCCCGCTTTTTATCCACAACGCAAACATTTATAATTTCCTTAACAGAGAAAAAACAGCAGGACCGGATTTTCGGAATACCTGCTGTCATAATATTTTTTCGTTTTCTTTGAAAAATGGTTTTATGTCCGATGCACAGGTGTATTTTTTACCCTGAACATACAGTGTCAGCTTAATTGGATTATCCCTTTCTTCCCGCAGCTTTTCGAATTGCCGGCTGTTACCTGCTATGTCATAGGTCTGCAGATCTGTCGCATGCCAGATGCGAACCGGATGGGTTGTAATATAGTCCTCGAGGCGGTATGCCGAAATGACTTTTTCCTCCACGTTCTCGGGTTTCACATCATAAGCAGCCGCCAGGTCACGCACCATTCTGTGAAAAAACAGGCGATTGTTCTTTTCTTTATGAAAATGATGCTTCAAATCGAGGCAAGGGTCTATAAATACCGCTGATCTTACCATGCGTGGGTATGTCTTCATCAATTTAAGAGCAGATAATGCACCCATTCCATCTGCTGCTACATGGAGGCGGTTGTTCAAAATATATTTTCTCAATAACAGTTGCCATAAACTGTGCAAATATTCAACTGTTTTTGGGGATCCCCAGTTCCTTCCGAATAAGTTCGAGTAAAAAACGATGTAGCCTTCCTTAACAAATTCTTCGATCCAGTATCTGCGGGCAAAATGCTGTGTCCACAGACTTGCCCCTTTTTCAACATAGTGGTTTGCATCACCGATGACCAGGATGGCGAATCCGTTGGGCCGCTCGGGAAAATGGACCGCATTATACTGGTTTTCCATTTGAAAGTAATGGATTTCGGTTCCCATCGCCAATCCTCCGTCCTTAATAGTCTCTTCTCCTCTAATGTATGTAAATAAAAAGAAATTGCCAAGAGGGAAATACCCAATCTTTTTAAGATTGCATGAAACCGTTATTTTGTTTATAGTAAAAAGGGAATGATGATAAAATATAAAGAAACCGACGGGATAACCAAGGGGTGAAAATCGTGCGATATTTATGGACATTTTTCTGGTCTTTACTGCTCAGCCAAATGACAGTATATGTGGTGGCAAGCATGAACGGCACTGAGTACAGCTTTGTTCAAGGGCTCGTACTCGCCATTTTCTTCAGTGCTGCAGCCATTTTTCTTGGAGACGGCTTGCTCAGCGACGACACGCAATCTTAAGAAGAGAAAGCCTTCACTTCGGATCGGCATCGAAGTGAAGGCTTTTTTTCTGGCAATCCATCCTGTTATCTTTTTTTAATGACAATCTCTTCCCCATCCGTATCCACAACAAGCTGATCGCCATCATGCAAAGTGCCTTTAATCAATTCCCGTGCCGCTTTTGTTTCCACATTCCGCTGGATGAACCGTTTCAGCGGCCTTGCGCCATAAACCGGATCATACCCCTGCTCGGCAATGAATTCTTTGGCGTCATCCGTTATCGTCAACGTGATGCGCCTGTCTTCAAGACGTTCGGCAAGATCCCCTGCCAGTTTGACAACGATTTTTTTTATCTCTCCTTTAGTCAGCGGCTTGAACAGAACCGTGTCATCAATACGATTCAAAAATTCAGGTCGGAACTGGCGTTGCAATTCACCGAGAACCCGTTTTCTTGTTTCCCCGCTGATTTCCCCATCGGCTGTCAACCCTTCAAGCAAATAACTGGAGCCGATGTTAGACGTCATAATAATGACAGTGTTTTTGAAATCAACACGCCTTCCTTTTGAGTCTGTCAATTGACCGTCATCAAGCATTTGCAGAAGCAGGTTGAATACATCCGGATGCGCTTTTTCCACTTCATCAAGCAAAATGACAGAATACGGCCGCCTCCTTACTGCTTCAGTGAGCTGCCCGCCTTCTTCATAGCCCACATATCCTGGAGGGGCCCCGATGAGGCGGCTGACTGCATGTTTCTCCATATATTCGGACATATCAATCCGGATCATTTGCTCTTCACTGTCAAAAAGGGTGTCGGCAAGGGCGCGTGCCAATTCAGTTTTACCGACACCTGTCGGGCCAAGGAACAGAAATGATCCGATTGGCCGTTTCGGGTCTTTGATGCCGGCACGGGCGCGGATGACTGCATCACTTACGCGTTCGACCGCTTCCTCCTGGCCGATGACCCGCTCATGGAGGATATCTTCAAGCTTCAGCAGCTTTTCCCGTTCCCCTTCAACAAGCTTCGATACCGGGATTCCGGTCCAGCGTGAGACGATATCGGCAATCTCCTCTTCTGACACTTCTTCACGGAGCAGACGGGCCTCCTGCCGTTTTTGTTCAAGCAGGGCTTCTTTATCCCGCAATTGTTTTTCGAGCTGTGGAATCCGCCCATGCCTCAGTTCCGCCGCTTTGTTCAAATCATATTTTTGTTCAGCTTCCTCCAATTCACGGCGCGCTTTTTCAAGGGATTCCCTCAATTCCTGCACCGTGCTGATTTCCTTCTTCTCTTCCTCCCAGCGGGCCTTCATTGCTCCCGCCTCTTCTTTCAGATCGGCCAATTCCTTCTGGATGGCCTGGAGCCGAACCTGGCTGGCTTCATCTTTTTCTTTAGTAAGGGCGGCTTCTTCAATTTCAAGCTGCATGATTCTCCTTGTCACTTCATCAAGCTCACTCGGCATCGAATCGATTTCTGTACGGATCATGGCACAGGCTTCATCCACCAGGTCAATCGCCTTATCCGGCAGGAAACGGTCGGTGATATACCGGTTGGACAGTACAGCGGCACTGACAAGGGCGCTGTCATGAATATTGACACCGTGATGAATTTCAAAACGCTCCTTTAATCCGCGCAGAATCGAGACCGTATCTTCAACATCCGGTTCACTTACCTGGACCTGCTGGAAGCGCCGTTCGAGTGCCGGGTCTTTTTCGATATGCTGGCGGTACTCGTCAAGGGTGGTTGCCCCGATACAGTGCAATTCCCCGCGGGCAAGCATCGGCTTGAGCATATTGCCGGCATCCATCGCACCTTCCGTCTTTCCGGCTCCGACAATCGTGTGAAGTTCATCAATGAACAACAGGATCCGGCCTTCGCTTTTCTTCACTTCCTGAAGGACCGCTTTCAGGCGTTCTTCGAATTCCCCGCGATATTTAGCACCTGCGACAAGCGAACTCATATCAAGGGAAAAAACAATTTTATCCTTTAATCCTTCCGGTACATCCCGGCGGATAATCCGCTGGGCAAGCCCTTCGACAATTGCCGTTTTTCCGACACCCGGTTCACCGATCAGGACTGGGTTATTTTTGGTTTTCCGGGAGAGGATGCGGATGACTCTTCTTATTTCACTATCCCGGCCTATGACCGGGTCGAGTTTGCCGGTCCGTGCTTCGGCAACAAGGTCGCGGCCGTACTTTTTCAGCGCATCGTAGGTGACTTCTGGTGTCTGGCTTGTGACACGCTGGTTGCCGCGCACTTCCATCATGGCTTTCAACAAATTTTCCCGTGTAATGCCGAATTCCCTGAAAAGGCGTGAAGTTCCATCATGTTCAGCTGAAACGGCAGCGAGCAGCAGATGCTCAACAGAAATGTATTCATCCTCCAGTTTTTTTGCTTCATCTTCGGCCTGGACGAGCAACTTTTGCAAAGGGGCTGTGATATATATATTTCCTGACTTTGCTGCCGACCCTGTTACTTGCGGCTTTTTGTCCAAAAGGGCTGACAGCCGATCCTTCATGTTTTCGCTGCTGATATCCATCCGTTCAAAGATCCTTCCGGCCAGACCTTCTTGCTGATTGAGGAGGGCAAACAGCAAATGTTCGACATCCACTTGTTGATGTTCGTGCTTAATTGCCAGTGACTGTGCATCCATAACAGCTTCCTGTGACTTTTGCGTAAACTTATTCAAATCCATTTCTGCTCACTCCTTAATTGAAATGGTGTTTTCATGATTATTTGACCTATTTTGACCTTTATAATCCCATTATGGATGATAAGGCAGGAATTGGCAAGTTTGATGTCAAGAACACCATAAAAATAAGTCTCCGATTGGTGAGCCTTCAGGCGAAGACAGAGGCGCAGTTGCCCTCATCTATTTCATAAAATCGGAAGATGCTTCGAAAGACTCCATTGCTGACAATTTATGTTTTCCTAAACGTCAAAAAAGCAATCCAGGTCGGATTGCTTTCAGGGTTTGCGTTTATAGGACCATTTCCGGTTATGGTTAGAGGTTTCAGGGAAGGTGTCCCCTTTATTGAGATGGACGGATTTTGGCTTTGTCACCGTACTGCCTGTTTCCCCGATTTCCATGTATATCCCATTGTTGGGTGCTTTATCACCCGGATTGAATTGGTGCTGCTGTCCCACGTGATCCCCTCCTTTTCCGCTGCTTACGGAATAGAATGTCCAGAAAGGCGGGAAACATGCAGGTCTTACTGAGATGGCTGCAGTAACAACAAGTTTACCACCAGAAGTACGGCAGTGTCGCCAGCGCTGTGATTGCAGCAAGAGGCAGAATTAAACGCCGGAAACCAAACCCCGGATAAAACCCTCCATATGGATAAAACCCGTAGCCATATCCGCCGATCCTTCCACCAGCTTCCATCCCGCCGGCTTGTTCCGGAACATCAATCGTCACCGTCTGTACATCGACGTGGACGATAATGCCATGCAGCTCATTGCCGTCATTCAGTTTCACGCGGACATAGTTATTCAAATGTTTTTTGCAAAGTTCATACATGTTTTGTTCATTCACATTCATGTTCAATCCCCTCCTCATCAGCAGGGTATGCGCCCACCCCATATTGGTGCTTGGGTCATCCCGCATATCGGGCATCAGATCGACGAATATTTTTACATAAGTTATTTACAAAAGCGGAGCATGTAGTGTTTAATGAATGAGTATCAATATAAGGCAGTCCATTCGGAGAACTGGAGGAAGTTATTGTGGGGTTAGAAAATGCATGGATTATTTTAAAATATTTGTTCCTTGGAATCTTCCAGGGCTTTACAGAACCGATTCCGATTTCATCAAGCGGCCATCTTGTCATCGCGCAGCAGCTGCTAGGCATAGACCTACCCGGATTGACATTTGAGGTTCTGGTAAATTTCGCTTCCCTTCTTGCTGTATTGCTCATTTACAGGGAAGACTTGATAAGGCTTGTCATCAACGGCCTGTCCTTCATAACGACCCGTTCGGAACGGGCCCGCAGCGACTTCAACTTCATCGTCTATTTGATCATTGGAACAATTCCCGCCGGAGTGATCGGAGTTCTGTTCGGTGATTATATTTCTGAAAAGCTTGATGGCATAAAAACAGTTGGTGTCACATTGCTTGTAACCGGCCTGGCTTTATGGATAATCCGGAAGATGCGGGGCCATAGGCTTGATGCCGACCTTTCCGTTCTTGATGCCATCATCGTCGGCCTCGCCCAGGCCGTCGCACTCATTCCGGGGATCAGCCGGTCAGGAGCCACAATCGTAGCAGCCATGGGGCTCGGCATGAACCAGGAAACGGCACTCCGCTTTTCCTTCTTGCTGTTCATCCCTGTAAGTGTCGGGACGATGGTGTTTTCCTTTTCCGATTTACTGAATACGCCTGACCTTGCACACATGTGGATTCCATACACCGTAGCATTCATTGGATCGCTCGTCGCTTCTTACTTCTCTTTAAAATGGTTTATGAATGTCATGGCTAAAGGCAACTTGATCATTTTTGCTGTGTACTGTTTTATTGTCGGGACAGCTGTACTGGTGTTTTCATAAGGAAAGAAAGGTTTTTTCGGGTTTCAGTCTAGTGGCAAAAACATCAATCACTCTCAAAAGAATTGACGTATACACAGTAAAGGAGTCTGGTTTCCAGGCTCCTTTTATCATTTGCCGAACTCTTAAATCAAGTGAAACAATCAGCTGTAAGTGTCAAAGTGCAATGTATTGAGTCAACAACCTTCCATATTCTACAATCCTGCCCGGTTGTTAAATAAACATTCTTTCCTATTGGCACCAACACATCACATGCCAAACAAGTTGTGTATGAACGGAGAGCAATCCGCTTTTCGATACCTTTTTTTGTAATTTCCATGTTTCAAGCCGTACCTGCATGATATAATGAAGGGTGTTATTAAAGGCCTTCATTTTCCGATCCTGCGTGAAGACCAATGTAAAGGTGGCTTCATTATGAGTGAAAAATCAGCCAGAACCAGCAATCTGTCATTGCAGCTGAGTGAACTGCTGCAGTCGGTTAACCACATCAGGGAGATTGAAAAGGGATGCTTTCTTTTTCGGGAAGGAACAGAAGCAAATGAACTTTTCATCTTGAATTCAGGGCGCATTCAGGTCAGTAAAGTAAGTGCTGACGGGCGGGAATTGACCTTCAGGCTGTGTGAACCTGGAGATATTGTCGGTGAACTCACCCTTTTTTCAAATGGTGCCAAGCATTTACTGAATGCACGTGTCCTTGAAGACGGGGATGTTTCTGTCATAAGCAAGGATGAACTTGAGGCAAAGCTGCTGGAGGACAGTGTCCTTGCATTCGAATTCATGAAATGGATGAGTGAGAATTTTCGCCGAACCCAAACAAAACTTCGGGATCTGATACTCCACGGCAAAAAAGGCGCACTTTACTCAACGCTGATTCGAATGTCAAATAGCTATGGATATGAAAAAAAGGATGGCATCCTCATTGATTTGCCCCTCACGAACCAGGAGCTCGCAAACTTTGCGGGAACTGCGCGCGAAAGCGTCAACCGCATGCTCGGCGAACTCCGAAAAAAGGGGATCGTTTCAATCAACAAAGGAAAGATTACCATCCATGACCTTCAATATATAAAAAACGAAATTAACTGTGAAGACTGCCCGGCCGACTTATGCAATATGGACTAACACAATTGAAGCAACGGCCGTAAAGTACACTGAATTCACAATTTCCATTACCCCGATTTGGATCGGGGTTTTATTTTTGCCGTAATACATGACGGCTCTTACCGCACTGAATCCATAGGCAAGGGCAATTAGCGGTTCAAATAAAAGTGCAGCAAGAATGATGCCAAGGTGATAACCCCACGATTTCCATCGGTATGCAGGGTTTTTCCTTTCGCGGATCAGTGATTTGACGAAGAACGTGCTTCCGAGGAAGAAAAGGACTGATAACCCCCAACCGAGCAAGGCCTCCCAGGTAAACAGAAGACCGCTTCCAATGTAGTAAGAAGCAATCGCACCGACCGACATTGAACTGATGGCAGCCGCATCGTTAAAAAAGGAACGTTCCTGATTCCGCCGGGAAAAATAAATATTGACGAGAAAAAACGGGAGCATGAATCCAGCCAGCAGAAACAGGTTCGGATGCATATACACAACAGGCAGCAAAATCACCGCCGCAACCCCGGCATACTTTAAAAACCAGCCTCGATAAAAGGCGACTTTTTTCCCTTTGAACATCAATAATAGCGGATACGTAGCCAAATAGACGGCAATCCAGCCAGCTATCAAAGGAAGATGCCACCAGGAAGCGCCCCCCTGTGACATCCCGATAAAAAACGGAACAAATAGCATTGCCCATGCACCATGCTGCTTTGGCATAAATAATTTCATCCTTACCACCCCGGTATGTTGGTTTCATATCCATTATATATAGAAGAAACTAGGAAAGGTGTGCGATTCATCACACTATCATCGCCAGAATACTTGCAGTTTATGACAATATTTCGAAAGGGCATGTCCAACTGAAGTGAAATTTGAATGCGGGGGCGTGAGAATGGTATCAGAGAAGGCATAGGAAGACAGAAAGCACAGGATTCAGCGCCTGTGCCTGTTTTTTACTGATCACTTAAACGGCATATTGGCTGCCGGCCGCTCCAGATCTCTCTTTTTCAGGTGGAAAGAGGTATTTTTCATAAACAGAAGTTGAAGGATGCCCGTATACAGCAGAAGCATAACGCCTGATAACTGATCGATGATATTCGTCAATAGTCTGATGTAGCGTGTGAAGGGCCAGATGACAATAAAAAAGAAGATACTATACCCCAAAACCTGGTCCGAAAGTGCTCCATTTGCCATCAGCTGAATATCCGGATTCAATACGGCAAGACTTATAAGCCATTGCAGAACGATGCCTGCAGTCCCATTAAAAAGCGAACCTGCTGCAGATACACCAACAACAATCAATGTCGAGAGCGCGGCTTTTTCAAAAAGATTCCGTCCGCTTTCATTGCACTGCCTGATATATGCATCATCATAATGCCAAACAATCCCCATTACTAAAATGGCGATTGCCATGTACGGTAAAACCATCCATATGATCATATGGCCAAGGTTCATTGGTGCCACCTCTTCCTGTCGAATGCTCACGATAACATTGTATATTTCGTGAACAATAAAAGGCTGTGACAAAAGTCACAGCCAGCGGAATTTCCTTCATAATTTCTTCATGTTTTTGTGAAAGAATTGGCACAACCAGGTGAAAACCATTTATCGTTCTCTTTCGTCCATTATGAATTGAGTTTATCACTACGCCTTTGCTTTTTCCCGAAGTGATTTCGGTATATATGTGCAAAACGGTTCACTTTCGAGGTAATCGCCTGTAATTGCGTAAGCTCTTGAGCGGGAGCCTCCGCAAACCCGCCTGAATTCGCATACCCCGCATTTCCCTTTGTATAAATCAGGATTGCGCAATGACTTAAACAAATCCGAGTTCCGGTAAATATCAGCGAGCCCCTGTTCACGGACGTTCCCGCCTTTGATCGGCAGCAAGCCGCTCGGATATACGTCCCCGATATGGGAAATGAAGACGAAGCCATTCCCATCATTGACGCCCTTCGGAGCCCTGCCAAGACCGTCAATCGTGCCTGTCGTGCCATTTAAAAGTGCATTTTCGTAATGGATATCGCCTTTGGTGTCATGTTCCTCACGCATCTTGTTCTGGATGACAACCCTGCGGAAATGCTGGGCAGCTGTGGTTTTGATATCAAATGACACCCGTTTGCTTAGCCGATACAGCCAGTTGAACACCTTTTCGTGCTCCACCGGAGAAATCATATCTTTTTCCTGGCCGCGTCCGACCGGTACAAGGAAAAATACACTCCATAAAACAGTGCCAAGTTTCTCTACCAGATCCGCCATCTCTTCAAGATAGTCAATGTTATAGCGGGAGATCGTTGTATTGATTTGAACCGGTATATCCAGCTCATGCAAGTATTCAATCGACTTCATCGTCAAATCGAACGAGCCGCTGAAGCCCCGGAAGCTGTCATGAACTTCCGCAGTCGGGCCGTCAAGGCTGAACGCCCATCTGGAAAGACCGACTTCCTTCGCTTTCTCGATCGCTTCTTTCGTGACATTAGGTGTAGCGCTTGGCGTCATCGAAACGCGAATGCCTTTTTTAATGGCATAATCGGCCAGCTCATATACATCTGTTCTCATTAGCGGATCCCCGCCGGAAAACACGAGCATCGGATTGTCCATTTCATATATTTCGTCAATCAGGGCTTTGCCCTCTTCAAACGACAGTTCCCGGGGATCGCGCCGATACTGTGCTTCTGCCCGGCAGTGAAGGCATTTCAATTCACAGGCGCGTGTCAATTCCCATATCACTATAAACGGATTTTCATTGTAATCTCGAGACTTCATCGTTCATCCCCTCCTAATCGCCTTGATTATAACCCAGGCGGATTTCTGAAAAAGTGATATATGTCATAGTGTAAAGGAAGAAAGGCGGTAAACAGCACGGGTATGGTGACAATACTGTGAAACGGGCGGGTGATTCGGTGTGGGCTTCAGGTAGTTTTAGAGGATGGCGTGGCAATAGGGTTGGGACTGGCGATGGGAGAGGGAATTGGACGTTAATTGTGGATGTTTGTCTGTGTCAGGAGGGGCGTGTTCAGTGGTACAAGTTTTCCAGAGTAAGGCGATCCTGGCAGATGGGGGCGATCCCTTGATTCCCGGGTGCAGCTTAACGTCGAATGGTCCTTTACAAATATGGCGTGATAAACGGGTGTTTTGGCGTGAAAGGAAGGCTTTGGTGTAAAGCTGGTCTTTTACGGCGTGAAAATACACGAGTTGCGCGTGAAAACGAAGTTGTTCGCCGTGAAAAACGTATCATACGGCGCGAAAACTGATTGTAGGTCGAACATCATCCCGTTTTAGAGCGAAAAAGACGGGCTTTGGCGCGAAAACTCCAGGCAATGGCCGATTCTTTCGGTTGAACAGCATGAAATAACGCCTCCTATATAGAGCAATCATACAATTTCTCAAAAAACCCCCTCATTAACTGAATACGATTTTTCGCGATTCAAATCGGTCTTACCTCTTCAGGCTAGTAACTGCCACTCAAGAATATCGGCCAGTTATTCATCGGCACCAAACGTTAACCGGCCATTGATCCCCTTTTCTCAAATTACAAATGGAAAAAGGTCTAAAAAAAATAATCCTGCAATCCGCACAAAGGCGGAATGCAGGATTGGGTGAGGTCCGTTTTTTGCCTGTCTACACAAAAAACGTAATTCACCATGATTATACAACGGTTTACAGCAGTAAAGCAATATAAATATTACAAATTTTTAAACGTTCTAACTATTTATGTTCTTCTTTTATTTTTTTGCGATAATTACCTTCCACTGATCAGGTCCTTCTTCAATATATTCCCATGTAAATTGGTTTTCGCGTTCCATCATAAATTGGTAGTGGAGCGGGCGCGGGTCATGGTCATTGCTCAGCTCAAACGATTCGCCTGCTTCCAGGTTGTCAAATGCGTCAAAAATATATGGGTGCCTGTGCTTAGGTTCGATATCAGGTGCATGGATCTTTAATTTAACGCTCATTTGTCTTGCCCCTTTCCTGTTTGGGTTGGTTTTATTGTAACGCTCAGCGGATCGGCCTGTAGTGATTTACAGCACTTGTACAACGTTTAACCGCTCACTGGTTCATTGCCTGGGAAGTGCCAGGCAATTGCCAGGCACCTCCCCTGCTCCTCCTTTTAGTCTTCTTCCGCCAGATCTTTCACCGGAAGAGGTTCATTTTCCAGATGTGTCGGTTTACGCAGATTGAATAGTGCTTTGACGGCGAATGCGGCGATGCCGGCTGCGCCGATCAGGAAGATGGTGTCAGGTACTGCACGCCAGGTCAGGAGCCCTTCAACAACAGGCTGCTGCAGGAATTCCGGTGAACGGGATGCCCAGTAGCCGTTGTTAAATGCTTCTTTCAGCTGCAGGAAGCCGACCGGCAGCAAGGTGACGGCCACCATTCCGGCAAGGCCGATGTTAAGTGCCCAGAAAGAGATCTTGATCCATCTGTCATTCCATGCGGATGGCTTTACAATATTGCGCAGGGAATACATCAATACCGCAAGGGCGAACATTCCGTATACGCCCATCATTGCCGCGTGGCCGTGTGCCGGTGTCAGGAACTGGCCATGCTCGAAGTAGCTGACCGCCGGCAGGTTGATCAGGAAGCCAAGTACGCCGGCTCCGACAAGGTTCCAGACGGCTGTTGCAATCAAAAACCAGAATGTGGACTTGTAAGGGAAATCAACGCCGCCGTCCCTCATCATTTTATATTGTTCATACGCTTCAAGGACAAGCAAAGTGAGCGGGATGACCTCAAGTGCCGAGAATACGGCACCAAGCGCTATCCAGGCCTCTGCCGAACCATTGTAATAATAATGGTGGCCGATACCGATCACACCGCTTCCGAGCAGGATTGTCAGCTGGAAATACAGTGCCCGCACAGTCGATTTTTTCGTGACAAGGTTCATCTGCACAAGCAGGAAACCGATGATGACGACTGCAAACACTTCAAAGATCCCTTCCACCCATAGATGGATGATCCACCAGCGCCAGTAATCGGACATCGTGAAGTTGCCGCCCGGATTGATGAAGAATGCAAAAGCATAGAATAACGGAACCGCAATGGCTGCATAGAACACCAGGTGGATAAGTCCGCCTTTGTCACGCTCTTTCTTCAGGCCGCTCTTGATGCCGCGGAATACGATGAACAGCCAGATGATCATGCCAACTGTCAGAATGACCTGCCAGATGCGTCCCAGTTCAAGGTATTCCCAGCCCTGGTGGCCGAACAGAAACCACAGGTTGCCGAGATAACCGTTAACGCCGAGCCATTCGCCGACCATGCTGCCGCCGACCAGGACGACCAGCGCCCAGAACAGGATATCAACGAGCAGCCCCTGCTTTTTCGGCTCATGACCGCCGACAAGCGGTGCCGCATATATTCCCATGCCCAGCCAGGATGTCGCAATCCAGAAAATCGCCAGCTGCAAGTGATAGCCTTTTGTGATGCTGAACGGCAGGATATCATGAATCCATTCCATTCCGAAGAAACTGTCCGGTTCAATATAATAGTGGGCCAGCAATGCGCCGAACAGTGACTGCACAAGGAACAGAACCGTTACGATTGCAAAATACTTTCCTGTTTTCACCTGTGACGAAGTAAGAGGCTGCTTATGCAAGTCGAATTTCGGAAACTTGCCGTCTTCATAAGCATCTTCCATGCCAAGATGATAACGGTAAAAGACAAATAGGATGATTCCAATAAATAAAATCAAAATCGTTACACTTGCACCACTCCACCAAACAGAGGAAAATGCCATCGTATTGCCCGCATCTTCATAAAACGGCCAGTTGTTCGTATACGTAATGTCGTCATCAGGCCGGTATGTGCTTGATAGCCATGCAGTCCAGAAGAAGAAGTCTGCTATTTGTGTAATCTGGTCGCCTTCTGCCACATAGGCACGGCTGTCACCAGGCATATGGCTTTCCTGGATGAGCCCTCCCTTCAGCCCCCAGCCGTCGCCTTCCGAGAACACTTTTTGATAATAATCATGGACACGCTCGACGCCGTAAACCTGCGCAGCTGTCAGCGGCAGTGTATCTTTGGAAGAATCATAGCGGTTCACCCGCATCTCCTCGATGACGGCTTCCTTAATGATGACCTGTTGTTCAGGAGCAAGATCGGCATATGGGGCATCAAATTTTTCCTGCGCTTTGAAATCCTGCATTCCTTCTGTATAGATTCTCAGTGATTCAGCCGTATAATCCGGCCCCATGTATGAACCGTGTCCGAGCACGGTTCCGTAATCCATCAGGCCGTACTTCTGGAAAACGCCCTGCCCCCCTATGATCGACTCTTTCGACATCACTTCCTCGCCGGACGGTCCGGTCACTTCGGCAGGACGCGGCGCCATTTCTTTGAAAATCCAGAACCCCCCGACCAATAATACGGTGAAACTGGCCACCAGGGTCAATACTAAAATAGACTTCAGCATGCCATTCTTCACGGCCGGTTTCTTCTCCGGTTCCAGATGCTGCTCAAGTTTTCTGGCTTCCATCTTCCTCATCTCCCTTTTGCTTTTCTGACTCAAGGTTACCACCGTTGCAAAAGGGAGAACTGTGCGCTATTTGGGAGCAAACAAGTGAAAAATATCACCAATCCCGCTTTTGTTTGTCAATCAGGTGACAGTTGGCATCCGAAAGGCAAATAATATGACATTTGTCACTTTTCTGCTCCTGTCAGTCCGTTACACTAACAATAAGAAACCTAACTACCTTTCCTATGATGGAAAAGCAAGAAAGGAAGGATGCAATCCGATGAATCATCATCATTCCATAAAAGCCTTATTGCACAAAATGCATATATTCAAGGAATTGAGTGATACAGAACTGGAACCGATCCTGAATATTTCCTACCCGCGCCAGTTCAAAAAACGGACCCTCGTCTTCATGCAGGGCGATCCACTTGATAAGGTATACTTCATCTATTCAGGCAGCGTAAAAGTCTACAAAACGGATATGACCGGAAAAGAACAGATTGTTTCCATTTTACAGGCAGGGGATATGTTCCCCCATGTCGGCTTCTTCCGGAAAGGGGATTATCCGGGCCACGCCGAGATCCTTGAGGATGCGACACTAGTCGTCATTCCGATTGAAGAATTTGAAAACATCATCATGACGTATCCGGACATCAGCATCAAGCTGTTCAAGGTGCTCGGTGAAAAAATAGTGGATTTGCAAAACCGGCTCGAAGAACAGATTCTTTCCAATTCTTATGAGCAAATCATCAAACTGCTGCTCCGTCTTTCGAAAAATCACGGCGTTGAGCTTGAAGGCGGCCAATTCCAGCTGACCACCCATTTCACAAACCGGGAAATGGCGAATATGATCGGCACCTCACGTGAGACAGTGAGCCGAACACTGAATGGTTTTAAGAAAAACGGCATTATTACAATAGAAGAAAACGGCTTTTTCATTATCGATTCTGTCAAATTGAAAGATGAATTGATTTACGGGTAGTGACCTGGTTCACTTCATCACGTAATGAGAATGAGTATACTTTTCAGTATAAAACACAGGGAGGAATTTATATGGCAGCACCATCAGTTGTTGAGTTGGATGTACGGGAAGACTTATTGAACAAACGGGAGCCATTCCAAAAAATCATGGAAGCGGTCGGTTCGCTTCAGCCTGAAGATGTATTCGTTCTTCACGCCACAATCAAGCCGGTGCCTCTTATCTCGCTTATGAAGGCAAAAGGATATAGAGCGGAAACGGAAAAAGTCGACAGCAAGCACTGGCAAATCACATTTAAAAGAGGCGATACCAATGAAGCTTGATAACAGGGGGCTTGAGCCTCCGGAACCAATGATGAGGACGCTCGCGGCACTGGAAGACCTTTCCGATGGCGAACAGCTGGTGATCCGCAACGACCGCCGGCCGATGTTTTTGTTTGCTGAATTGGATGAGCGCGGCTGGAGCTACTCTTATGAAGAAATGGATGACAGCAGTTTTGAAATTACCATTACCAAGAACGGGTGATTAACATGATCCCAACAGTCAATGCCAAAACGGAAACGAATATTAAACTACCGCTTGCTTTTATTTTTTACAGCCTGGCAGCTTTCATCGTTTCCCAGATCCTGTTTCTGGTCAACAGCGATTTAATCGTGCAAGGCATTTTCCGGGTTCCGGTCATCTGGGCCGCAGCCCATTTATTGCTCCTTGGCTGGGCGGTGATGGTGACAATGGGTGCGATGTACCAGCTTATACCGGTCGTCTTTTTGACACCGATTTGGAACGAGAGCTTCGGTTTTGCCCAATTTGCCGTCACGGCGGCGGGCATCACATCTTTTGCGGCAGCACTGGCACTTTATCCGGCCGCTGTCGTCTGGACAGGGACAATTACCTTGATCGGCATCCTGATGTTTTTGTTTCAGATGGCCATGACGATTAAGGCCCAGCCGAAGTGGGATATATTGCACCTTTTCATCGCAACGGCGCTGGGATTTTTGTTTGCAGCCATCGGCATGGGCATCACGCTTGCCGTAAACCTGCAGACAGGACTCGGCTGGATCAACCATGAAGCACTTTTGAAAACCCACATCCTTTTCGGAATCAACGGCTGGTTCACTCTGTTGATCTTCGGATTTTCCTATAAAATGGTGCCGATGTTTTCCCTTTCACACGGGTTCACGATGAAATGGGGTAAATATGTATACGGCTTTTACATGGCGGGGCTCACTGTTTTGACTGCTTCTTACTTTATCGCGAGCAAACCGCTCATGCAGGCCGGAGCTGTATTGCTGCTGGCCGGATTCAGTTTTTTCCTGTATCACATTAAAGAGATTATCAGCAAACGAATCAAGAAAAAACTCGATAAACCATTTATGTTTTCCCTGGCCGCAGCGGTGTTCGGCTGGCTAATGCATGTAGCAGGGGCAATCGCCGTTTTTGTACCTGATGTGACACCGGCTGTGTACGCAGTTATCATTTACCTTTATATCATGGGCTGGATCATTTTCAGCATACTCGGTTATTTATACAAAATCGTACCGTTTCTCTGGTGGACACACCGGTACAGCGGCCAGATGGGCAAAGCTGGTGTTCCTGCCCTGAAAGAACTCATCAATGAAAAAGCAGGCGTCATCATTTTTATCGCTCTTACGGTTGCGCTTGCCGGCATCAGCGGTTCCATCTTATTGACTCAGAAACTCGCATTCCTTGTCTTTCAGGCGTTGTTCGGAGCGGCGGTTATTGCATACAGCGGGACAGTCGCAAGCATTGTGAAAAAATAATCAAGGGGGCAACAAAAATGAATTCAATGGATCAGACAGTCATAGAGGAAAGATTAAAATCGGTGATTGACCCTGAGCTTGGCATCAATATTGTGGATCTCGGGCTCGTTTACGAAGTGGCAGCGGATGAATCCGGTAATCTTAAAATCACGATGACTCTGACAACGCCGGGATGCCCGCTCCATGACAGTATTGTCGGAGGAGTGAAAAGTTCACTTGCGGATGTTGAAGGTGTCGCTTCGGTAGATGTCAATGTCGTATGGAATCCGCCATGGACTCCGGACCGGATGAGTGCAGAAGCCGCAAGAATGCTGCACGGATAAACTGAAAGACTGCAAGCTCAGAGTTTAGGAAACATGAAACTCTGGGCTTTTCGTTTTTTTATTAGGCATGTTCACTAAAAGCAGTTTTTAATGGAATAACTTTTATGCATCCATTCATAAAAGTGCACTTTGGCACGAGGAGTTGATTTCCGCTGCAGGGGCTCGCTTTCACCATAGGCACAAGTGCGGCATCTGTTCCTGCTTCCCTTCGGTCGCACTCACAGTGTCTTCTTTGCACCATAGGCACAAGTGCGACATCTGTTCCTGCTTCCCTCCGGTCGCACTCACAGTGTCTTCTTTGCCGCGGGGCGGGCGCCGAGGAGGCTCCCTGATCGCCCCGCGGAAAGCGAATGCCTGCAGCGGAAAGAACGGACATCATCAGAAAAATAAAATTCCCTTCTTTTACAATCCTGCCTATTAACAGAATATCATTTCCACCTCCCTCCAATCATCAAAAATCGAGCAGGAGACCCTTTAAGGATTTCCTGCTCGATTTTTTCAATTATATTTTTCTGAACTGCTCCGATATAGGAAGAGTATTGTTAAGCACCTGTTTTATTATCCCCCGCTGACAGGAGGGATGAAAGCTACAGTATCGCCGTCTTTCAGCTCAGTATTTTCGTCGGCATACTCCTCATTGACAGCTGTCATTGCACTTTCAAGCGTTGTCAGGCCGTACTTTTCCTGCATGACGCCACGCAGTTCTTTCACTGATTGCGGAACGGTGTCCAGTTCAACTTCATTCGTTCCGGCAGTTTCCTGCAGCTGGGCAAAAAGCAATACTTTTATCATGATAAGTCACCTTCTTCCGGGCGTCCGGTCGGATAGGCGGTTTTTTCAAGCTGGTCACCGATCCATTTCTCGCCGTCTTCCCAGTGTTCTTTTTTCCAGATTGGCACAATCTCTTTGATGCGTTCGATCGCATAGCGGCTCGCTTCGTAGGAATCGGCCCGGTGCGGTGTCGATACCGCGATCACCACTGCGATATCGGAAATCTCCAGCCTGCCGATCCGGTGGGTGATGGCTGTCTCTGCGTCCGGCCATTTTTGCTTGATTTCCTCGCCGATTTGGGCAAGCTTCTTTTCAGCCATGGTTTTATAGGCATCATATTCAAGGTACAGGGTGCGCTTGTCTTTTGTGAATTCCCTGACGGTGCCGATAAATGTGTTGACAGCACCTGCTTCAGCCCTGAACACCTTTCTCGATACTTCTTCTATCGAAATCGGCTCGTTTGTAATTAAAAAACGTTTATCATTCATATGCTCACCCTTCCAGTTCCTTTAAAATAGATGCCAAATACCGGTCTTCTTCACTTATGTGGAACACCGGCATCTCTGATTCAATGTCCAACGATTGCAGGTCAAACCAGCAGATGACAGCTTTGATGTTCTCCAGTTCCTCAAGCAGGTGAATGTCATCTTTCGTCCTTAACAAAACGGCTTTCGGGAATGGTTCCTTCTTATATCCCTCAATCAAGATGACATCAACCGGCAGATGTTCATATATTTTCAGCATATCGCCTGGTGTCCACCCGTTTTCACTGACTGCACTAAGATTCATAAAGCCGCCGCCTTCCACCACGGCAGCGGCGGCGCCTGCTTCCCGATGGCGGGCCGTATCCTTGCCGCTGTCGCCTGCCTCTGGGGTGCCGCCGTGCCCATGATGCTTGATGGTTCCTGCTTTAAGTCCTTTCGCTGACAGCCTTTCAATCAGCTTGACGGTGAGCGTCGTTTTGCCGCTGTCCTGATAGCCGACGATTTGAAAAACTGGTTTTGTCAAGCCCAGGGCCATTCACTTCCTTCAAAGTCCTCAAGCAGCAGCACTT
The DNA here is from genome assembly GCA_016841765.1 of Guptibacillus hwajinpoensis. Classification (GTDB taxonomy): domain Bacteria; phylum Bacillota; class Bacilli; order Bacillales; family Bacillaceae_O; genus Bacillus_BL. The sequence continues at coordinate 81,863 of JAENYN010000009.1, read as the reverse complement.
CCACCATATCGCCTGATGCAAATCCTCTTGTCCCTCCCGGCAGGATCATCAGGGAATTCGTGTTGATGAGGGACGTGACGACATTTGACTTGTCCATGCCGCTCGGCTCCACGACCGCTTTCCCATCTGAAAAACCGATCGTGCTGCGGACGAACCTGGTGAACGGATTAGCTTTCGGGAAGTCTGCTGTCAATTCCGCCGTCACTTTTTTAAGGTGCGGTTTCTCTGTTTCGAGCATTGCCTGGATGACCGGGCGGGTATAGATTTCAAATCCGACGTAGCTTGCCGACGGATTGCCGCTGAGGCCGAACAGGAGCTTGCCGTCCAGTTGGGCCACTGTAGTCACACTGCCGGGCCTCATTGCTATTTTATTAAAAAGGACTTCTGCTCCGAGACGCTCATAAATCGCAGGCATATGGTCATAGTCACCTACAGCTACACCGCCTGTCGTCACCAGGCAATCCACTTCCTTAAGCATTTCTTTCACGGATTGATACGTAATGTCCACATCATCGACGAGTTGGCCGAAATATTTAACTTCTCCACCGGCACGGATGATCTGGGATGACATCATATACGCATTGCTGTTGCGGATTTTTCCCGGTTCGAGTTCTTCGTCGACATCAAGAAGCTCCGACCCTGTTGCGAACAGGCCGACGACCGGCTTTTTCATGACCAGGACTTTTGCGTAGCCGAACGTGGCGAGGACCGCTTTTATGCCAGGATTGATTTTCCGTCCTTTTTTGACGAGGATATCGCCTTCCGTTGTTTCCGCGCCTTTGTAAGAAACATTGTCTCCCGGCTTATAAGTGCGCTTAATTGACATATATGTTTTTCCATCTTCTTTAAACTCGTTGGCCAATTCCAGCATGACAACCGCATTCGACCCTTCCGGCATTTTCGCACCCGTCATGATCCGGATCGCCTTCTTGCCACCGGCAGCATTTCTGGCAATGGAGCCGGCTCCGATTTCCTCGATCACTTCAAATGTTACCGGGTTATCCTGTGATGCCCCTTTCGAATCCTCCGCATCAATGGCGAAACCATCATAGGGCGCTCTATCAAAATGGGGAATGTCATGATCGGCAATAATATCATCTGCAAGGTATCTGCTGTCGCAATCATTGATGGAAACGGACTCTTGCGTGCCTTTGCGGGCGTATTTCATAACTCTTTCTACCGCTTCAGAAACAGGTATCGGTTTACGGTGCAATCCCATGATTCGCTTCAACTCCTATTCAGTCACTCTTTTTCATTGTACCAGAGGTGCCGGTGGTTGATTATGACATCTTTTTAACTCTTTCCACTATCTCTATAATCATAAGCATGGATAGAAATTCCTACTTTTTGTTTTATTGTTGTAATAAAGCGGGAATAGAGTGGACAGTATGTAATTTCCGGACATAGTAGACAGCCTTGATCAAGCAAAGCCCAAAACGGCGCTGATAGAAAAGAGAACTGAGCTTGCTGCTGCCCAGTTCATTTCACTTTTTCATATTCTTTTTCCAGGCGGTTCATCGTCTCATCGAATTGTTCACCCCAGTGGTCGTCAATTTCATGGAAAATGAATTCGCCGTTTTTATCAATCAGGCCGAAGCCGCGGAATGCAGTTTCGCCGTTCCGCATGTCCGTCGCTTCAATAAGCTTGAAGTCAGGATCTGACAAAAAATCCACCCTCTTGTCATAACGTTCATCAAGTGCGTCGGTCAACTGTTTCAATTCACTCGGACTGTCATGGGAGATGGCGTAAACATCCGCATCAAACTTGTCCAGCTTATCAAGATTTTCATGCAACTCAACTAGTTGCTGCTGACATAGTCCTCAGGTGTACGTTGTGAAGAAAAACAGGATGACCGGTTTTCCGTCAGGGACTGTGACCTCTTCTCCATCCTGATTTTTCAGCGTGAACTCACTTGTCTGTTCACTGTCCCCGCCGCATGCAGACAGAGCGAGCATGGCCGCGATAATAATCATGAAAAAATAAAGCCGTTTGTTTTTCATTGCGTTCTTCCTTTCCTGCCCATTGGTATACGATCCGATAACTATAATATGGCCACTGGAATTTGTATTGCATACTCAGCCCGTTTTAGTGCTGTCCGTTAGCTGGTACTGAAAGCGTTCCATATATATTTTCCGGCTGCCGTCAATTGCTTCAGCCAACTGCAGCCTTGCCGTTAAAAAGGAAGCACCCTGTACAAAGAGTGCCTCCTTCAGCATGATTCGATCAATCCGGAACTCCAAGGGCGATTTTAGCGAACCGGGACATTCTGTCTTTTGTCCAAGGCGGATTCCAGACAATATCCACTTCAGTATCTTTCACTTCCGGCAATTCAGAAAGTGCGCGTTTCACATCATTTGTAATCGTGCCGGCAAGCGGGCAGCCCATAGCTGTCAATGTCATTGTCACCTTTGCATTGCCGTCTTCATCCAAATCGACGCCGTATACGAGTCCCAGGTTGACAATATCTATACCCAGTTCGGGGTCAATAACGTTTTCGAGTGCTCCCATTAAGCTTTCTTCCATTTCTTTTTCCATCATGTCACTCCTTTTAATCAGTATCTTTTCTTATTATAACTGATTTTGTTTTTCAATAAAAATGGTCTGAACTAGAAATTTCCGCATACGCTTGATTTACAAGAAATGCTCTTCAAACAGGAGGTTCGTGAAAATCAATGTCTGATGAATATGTCCTTTTTCATCCCAATGGAAAACGCATTATCATTACAGGTATCCCCCGTGTACAAGCCGGCAAAAATGATTTTGCGCTTAATCTTGCCCTGCAGAAGCAGATTGATGAAATTTGCCGATCCATTGACCCTCAAGAAAAGTATCGGTTCACCTGGCCAGAAGATGGGTTGTGAACCAATCGACTGTGTTCAACAGGGCTGTGCGGGACACTTTATGTGCAACATGGGGATCTGAAATGAACTTCAGCTTTTTGTCCGGCTCTCTGTAGTGCTCCATCGCATCCCTGTAAAATTGCTTTGAGTGGGCATACGGAACGACGTTGTCCTGTTGGCCATGCCATAAAAGCAGCGGCCGCTCCTGAAGTGCTCCAATACTTTGCCCGAGATCAAAACGGTCAAGCAAATCGAGAGTTTCCTGAAGTTCGGACTGAGATAACGGAAGAGACTCACCGCTGTTCTCCATATTACGGATCTGGTCTTCGGCAAATCGGCGATAATACGGCGATCCCATCAATGTGACCGCTGCATTGATCCAATCATATTGCGTCAGCGCTCCGAATGTCGTGATTCCTCCCATCGATGTGCCGGCAAGCCCAATCCGGCTGTCTATAAGCCCCTGCTCTTCCAGGCGGTTCTTTATGGCGCCGATTTCTTCGATTTCATTCAACACGATACTCCAGAAAAACGGCCACCTTTCTTCATTCGACAACCCCTTTTCATTTCGTTCCCCGTGGTGCAGGGCCTCCGGAAGGACAACCCTGAATCCTTTTTCAGCCAGCAAGTAGGCAAAATGCAAGTTATGTTCTTTTGCACTTGTAAACCCATGGATGAACATGATAAGCGGAAGTTCCGATTCAAAAGCATCATGCGCTGCCACATGCAATACGGGTATGTCTGCTATCCTGTCATGTTTAATTACAATCATCGTTTCTTCCCCTTTGGTCTAAAATAAAGACTGTGTTAAAGCGCAACGTTGATTTTTGCACTAGTTGATTGGAGTGGAAGGTGCGAGACTCCTCGAAAATAAAAACCAATTTTCTTCGTGCGGTGTCAATTCGAGGAAGCTTATTCAATGTCCTGCGGGACTAGCGGACAGGTGAGACCCCGCAAGAGCGATAGCGATGAGGAGGCTCACCGCCCGCCCCGCGGAAAGCGAGTACCTGCAACGGAAATCAACACTAACGTTTAACAGAGCCAAAATAAAAATAAACGAACATCCTTTATTTTAACGGCTGCAGGGTGATCTTTCCAATTATACACTTGCTGGTCAAGCACGGGGGTTCCAGGCCCAGCCCGGTAATTGAAGCAGTTTGTTAAGGGGCTTTACACCATTTTAAAGGTTTTCTGATAGAACTCTTATTAAAAAAAGGTTAAACTAACAATACCAAATGTTTAACAAAAACCAAAGAAAAGCCACTTTTCTTCATAAAAGGCTTTCTGGTAAATATCAACTATTTAAAAGCAAACTGATTTTTGCTTCCACTATTGAAATGAGGGTGACACATTGGATAAACATTTAATCGCCGTCGATCTTGACGGAACATTGCTTACGACAGAAAAAACAATTACAGACCGTACCAAACAAGCGCTTCATGATGCGGCTGCTGCCGGTCATCATGTTGTCATCGCAACCGGGCGGCCGGTTCGGGCCAGCATGCCTTACTACAAAGAACTGGGGCTTTCCACACCGATGGTCAACTTCAACGGTGCATTCGTCCACCATCCCGGGGATAAGGACTGGGGAGTCTACCACACACCGCTCGAGCTGGAAACAGCACGGAACATCATCGAATCAGCCAACAGTTTCGATGCAAAAAATATCCTTGCTGAAGTGGTTGATGATGTGTACTTACACAAATACGATAAAGAATTCCATGCTGTCTTTTCGATGGGAAACCCGAAAGTGACAACCGGTGACCTGATGAAATATCTCAATGATGACCCAACCTCAATTCTTATCCATCCGCATGATCATCATGTAAATGAGATCAGGGAACACCTCGATACGGCACATGCGGAAGTGATTGAACACCGAAAATGGGGGGCACCATGGCATGTCATCGAAATAGTCCGCAAAGGCCTCAATAAAGCGGTCGGTTTAAAGCGTATCGCCGCGCACTTCAATATTCCGAAAGAGCGGATCATTGCTTTCGGTGACGAAGACAACGACCTGGAAATGATTGAATATGCCGGACACGGTGTTGCGATGGGAAATGCCATCGATGCACTGAAAAACATCGCTGACTCGGTAACCGCCCACAACGATGAAGATGGCGTAGCGTTGATGATCGAAGAAAAACTTGGCATCAGAACTGTATAAGGAGGGTTTGCCATGCCGCTTTCTGACAAAGGCCTGAAACCCGGCCAGCCCTGCCCATCCTTTACCCTTCCAGCAGTGGGCGGCAGGACATTCACTCTAGAAACATTCCGGGGAAAACCGCTTCTCCTACATTTTATGAGGGGAACATGGTGACCCAATTGCCAAAAGCAGCTCGGGAAGCTGCGCGAACAATATGGCACCTTGAAAAATGCCGGAGTTGAAACAGCTGCCATTTTCGGCCAGAAAGCAAGCGCTGTAGAGAAATTTGCAAAAAACGATCCATTCCCGTTCCCGCTCTTAATCGATGAAGACAGGACTGTGATCAAAGCGTTCGATGTTTATCATCCAATCGGCATAGATGCTTTCCGGATTGCCAGGCCAAGCACCTTTTTGATCGGACCTGACGGCCGCATTGCCTTTTCTTATATCGGTAAGAGCCAATTCGATCGGCCCGGGAAATCACTGTTATATAAAGAAGTCCAGCAAATCCTCGGTGAAACATTCAAAGACCTTGAGATTGAACCCGGCCAGTGAGCCGGGTTTTCTTATATATAGCTGTTTCTTAACCTTTCGTATGGCTGACACATAAAAAGAACACTTTTGCCCAAAACTATCCATGCAGGACGATATGTTTTAAAACTTTCCAGGAGGGATTTTGTCATGAGCAAAAGAAGCAAATCCAAGCGCTTTGTTCAACAGGGTTCTGATTCGGTCAAAAAACATTCTGAACGTTTTCCGTACCGCAAGACACTCTCCGACAACGAGGCTGAAATACAGGCTGAAATGATCGACCTCACGTCACGGGGAGGCGCTTAGGTTGGATAGAAAGCGGGTCCAGCTCGCTAAAGCAGCTGTGCACCGCGCCGAAACATCAAGCCATGCCGCCATCACGCCCGAAGAACGCCGTGAGGCCCGCAATAAGCTGAAAGCGGCCCAAAAAGATGTATCGTCCGCCATTGCAGACTCATCTGACTCCGACAGGATCTGGTTCAGAGATGTGGAAAAGCGTCTTGCCGACGCCAGCCAGTATCTTGAAAAAAAGAAACACAAGCCCAAGTACTTCTGACTTGTCCTGAGAAGATGCAGTTTGCAGTGAAAACGGCGGGAATCCGGGGTGACCCGGACCCGCCGTCATATGATTAAAACGACCAGTGCTCCATGATACTATACAGTTTCTTTACAACAGATTGAGTTTATTGCAATTTTTATCTTTTCTTACTATCCTATACATACATCCAAAGATGAGAGATAAGTTCCTAAGATGATGATAAGGAGGCCAACGAAATGAATGTATCAGTTGAACATACGCCTAATCCTAACGCGGTAAAAATAACAGCCCCGGAAAACCTTTTCCAGGAAGGCAGTGTTTCAGCAAGTTCAGCCGACCAGACAGACCATCCTGTTCTGAAATCACTGTTAGCAATCGCCGGCGTCGATAACGCTTTCGGAAACAGCAACTTTGTGACTGTAACAAAGTCGCCTTCTGTGGAATGGGGAGCCATTATGCCTGATATCGAGGCGTTTTTTGATGAGTACGGCAAGTGACCAGGAAAGGTAAACATCAGGTTGCAAAAAGGACAGTGGCTCGCTTGCCGGATTCCCGTCCGGGACGCAAAGTCTGAATAACACTCGATTCACATTACAATTGCACAATAAAAGGAGCCTGGTTTCAGGCTCCTTTTATTAGTTAGGGATCTTCAAAAAACGAATCCTTTATAAAAAATTAACCCTTGGAACGGGGAGTTGATTTTCTCTGCAGGGGCTCGCTTTCACCATCGGCAAAATGCGACATCCTGCTTGCCTCCGTCTGCTACTCAGCGTGTCTTCTTTTCCATGTAGCGGTGAATGTGATGCCGCTACTCCCGGGAACCGATTGCAGTATAAACTCCCTTCCCCTTTCATTTCTCTTTCCACTTCGCTGCATTATAAATGGGATTCATCATAGAAACCAGCAGCTCTTCTTGTCCACAGATTACTCCACCATAAACGTTTTCATAATAGTCAAAGACTCAGGGTCCACTTCTTTTCCATTGATTTTTGAAGCGGTAACGGACAAAGCCGCTTTGTAGTTTCCTGCAGGTGCCTGCTCTGTTTTCCATTCATCCGACCAGCTTTTCGATTCACCGGGCTTGAGTGTAATGGTTTCGAGTGCCTGTGTGAACATTCTGCCGTCCGAATAACGGTAAATTTCATTTCCGTCCGGATCGGCTACGGTTACTTCGAACTTTTGCCCGCTTGTAAATTCAATCTCTGCCTCTTTATCTCCGTTGTTCGTGAGGGTTACTGTAAAGTGAACTGATTCTTTGCCTGGTTTTGCCTCACCCAGGACTGCCAGTCCGCCTGGAGCAACCTGTTTTTCTCCACTACCGTCAGAACCGTTGACCGGTTCTGCTTCTTCTGAACCACAGCCTGCTGCAATCAGAAGCAAAGCTGCTGCAATAAACCATTTTTTCAGCATAATGGCCGACCCCTTTCTTTTCCCGAAACTATTCACGCCGGAAGAAGCCGAATATACCTGTTGTCTCAACAATGTTTGTGAATGCCTGAGGATCCACTTCCCTGATAATATGTTCAAGGTCATATAACTCATAACGGGTAATGACCATAATAAGCATTTCCTTGTCTTCCTTTGTAAAGGCACCTTTGGCCGGCAGTGTGGTAATGCCGCGGACGAGCTTTGAATGGATCGCCTTTTGAAGCTCGTCTCCCTTTTTCGTAATGATCATTGCTGTCAGTTTTTCATGGCGTGTATGGATGGCATCAATGATCCTTGTCGAGACATATAGTGTAACAAGTGTATAAAGCGCTTTTTCCCAGCCAAAAAGCAAACCTGCCGTAACAATGATGACACTGTTCAGAATAAAGATATAATTTCCAACCGGGCGGTCTTTCATACGGGAAAGGACCATTGCCACGATGTCTAGCCCGCCTGTCGATGCACCCCATTTGAGTGTGAACCCAATGCCGAGTGCAGCAATAACACCGCCGAATACAGCATTCAGCAGGATATCCTCCGATAACGGATTGATCGGAATCATTTCCAGAAAAAAAGTGGTTGTCGCAACGCTCACAAAGCTGTAAATGGTGAACGATTTGCCGACTTTTTTCCATCCGAGTATCGTCACTGGGATATTCAGGACGAACAATAGAATACCTGTAGAAATATGTATCGAAGCAAAAGCAAAGATGCTGGATAACAGCTGCGCCACCCCTGTAAAACCGCTGGCATATACATTTGCAGGAATTAAGAACAGGTTAAGGGACAGTGCATTCAATAGTGCCCCGATGATTACGATGACGAACTTCTTCGTTTCGAGCAGCACAAACCTTCCTCCTTTTTATTTGCTGGAGCAGTTTCACGCTCCTCCATCACATTATATCGTATCATTTCCCCATGATTTGCAACAGGACAATGGATAGATATATACCCATACCGTGATTGACTTTCCCTTCATCACTTAACTGAAAACAGAATATGGATTGAATTTTTCAATTTTTACGGATAAACTGAAGTAAAATGGGAGAAGAAACCGAGAGAAAGGTGAGACGTATGAGTGTTAAAATCATCGGAGACAGCGGGACTGACTTGCCGCTTTCCTACTTCAGGGAAGAAGGCATCGAGTATTTGCCCCTTGTTGTCCACTTGAATAATGAAGATTATTTTGATCAGGAAACGATTAAACCGATTGATGTGTATGATGCCATGAGGGCAGGGGCCGCTCCGAAAACATCCCAGATCTCACCGGTCCGTTTCAAGGACGCTTTTACAAAATATGCCGAACAGGGACAGCCCTGCATCTATGTCGCCTTTTCATCCGAACTATCCGGCACCTACCAGACAGCTGTCATGATGAAAAATGAAGTTCAAGAGCAATATCCTGATTTCAAGCTTGAAGTCATCGACTCAAAAGCAGCTTCACTCGGGCACGGTCTTATCGTAAAAGAAGCTGCACGGATGGCAAAAGAGGGCCGGACACTCGATGAGATAAAAGAACGCGTCCTTTTTTACCGGGACCATATGGAACACTTATTCACTGTCGATGATTTGGAGTATTTATACAGAGGCGGAAGAGTCAGCAAGACAAGCGCATTTGTCGGCAGCCTCCTAAAAATAAAGCCGCTTTTGCATGTAGAGGATGGAAAACTGGTTCCGCTTGAAAAGCTGCGCGGCAGTAAAAAGGTATTAAGCCGTATGACTGAATTGATGGATGAAAGAGGGGAAGGGCTGGATAAGCAGCTTGTCGCCATAAGCCATGCAGACAGCCTGGAGCGTGCTGAAGAATTGAAAAGCATGATACAGGATAAATTCGGCACAACCGATTTCCTCATCCATGACATCGGCGCCGTCATCGGTTCGCATGCCGGCCCGGGCACAATTGCGTTATTCTTTTTAAATAAACTGCCACAATAATGCAACTCGCATACATACTACCTTTCCGATTGCTGCATCCTATGCTTACAGCATAAACCGGAAAGGAGCCATCATGCATGCCGACAAAAGATGATGATAAAAAAGCGAAAGATAACAACGCAAAACGCCAGCTGAAAAATGAACTCCGTGATGAAAACAGGCAGCGCGGCGAGCGGCAGTTTTCGAAAAAGACAGATCATCTTTGACATTCAATGAAAAAACGCACCTTCCTGCGGAAAGGTGCGTTTTTTCGGTTTAGCGGAGCGGAAATCCTACAGAAAAAGCTCTCTAGGAAGGGTTCCCCCGAGTTTGATTGGTCAATGTATAAATTTTTCTTAGCATCTCCGGAAAATTCAGCCTCGATGTCTGTTTTTCCGGCTCGAAAATTTGCTGATCTGTTCCAGCAATATACAAACCGCAAGTCCAAGAATGAGCCCATTGTTGGCCACTGTCTGCAAAAATGAGGGCAGTGTATTGACAGCCGCAGACGATACAAACATGCTGCCAAAACCGATCATGAGTGAAACCGCAATAATAAAATAATCCGTCTCACCGGGATCCACTGACACATATGATTTGAGCCCGATGCCGATCAGGCTCGCAATCGGCACAAACACCGTTGCATATCCAACCGGGGTCGGCAGGGCTGCAAAAAATGATGTCACGGCCGGAAAAAAACTGATGACGGCGAGCAGCCCGCTGCCAATAAAAAACGGAAGCCGTTCCGTCACTTTCGTTTCTTGAATGAAACCGGCCGTTCCGGAAATCGGCACCGGGCCGACCGCCGCAAACACACCGCTAAGCCACTGGTTCACTGCCATAATAAAGCTTGCTTTCTCCATGTTGACGGTTTCCGTGCGGAGTCCCTGCTGCTGCATAACCGATTCAACAGCCTGAACGGTTGCAATCATGTTTGTCAAAAGGAGCAAGCCGACCAAAATGGCAGTCACCCCCATGCCGGCCTGGAAAGAAGGGAGACCCCACACAAAAATCTCAGGCACCGATAACCATCCATCAGCCGGCTGGACGGCAACAGTCAAGTCAAATGCCGCAAACAGAAGCCAGCCGATGACGAGTGTAATTAAAACGGAATAACTGCTCAACAGCCGATGAGAAGATTTTGAAAGCAATATCGAAATGACGACGACCAGAAACGACAGCGCAGCGACGCCGACATGGACTCCCTCTGTCACATAACCGATGCCGAGCATCCCTTTGATGAATGAACCGCTTAACTGGGCGCCGAGCAAAATTAAATATGTACCTGTAACAAGCGGTGTGAATAGCACGCGAATATGTTTGACAAGCTTGAAGGCAGCAAGAAACATAAACAAAAAACCGCTGATGAACAAAGCACCTTCCAGCTGCCGCAGGGCCTCATGTGAATCGAGCGTTCCTGTCGCCGCAAAGCCTGCATAGATCAAAAAAATACCCCACCATAACCCGGCCGGCCCTTCCATGATCGGCAGCTTATGCCCGAACGCAGCCTGCAGGACACCTGCCACGCCAAGAACAAAAAGTGTCCGCTGCATGAAAGCCGCAATCTCGGGTAAAGGCAGGCCGAACGCACTGCCTATCGAAAGCGGAGCAACAATGCTTCCGGCAAGTATGAACACAAACCATTGCAAAGACCCAAGTGTCATCCGCATGTTTTTCCCTCCTCCCCTTTGTGCCGTTCCTTTTCCTTAAAGCCCCATTAAGCCGAATCGAAAAAAACGGCCAGCCCTTCAGATATTCTCAGAGATGATGATCCCTGAATCCAGCAGCTTGATGGTCCACCGCTTAACCGAACGGCTTTTTTCTTCAACAGGCAAAAGTGCGTTCCGTAAACAACTTGATTTTCTTCCGGGAATACAGGATATTAGTGGTAAAGAGCTACGGAATGGAGGAATAATAATGGCCAAAGACAGTTCATTTGATATTGTATCAAAAATTGATCTGCAGGAAGTCAATAATGCAATCAATATCGCAAAAAAGGAAATCCAAAACCGTTATGATTTCAAAGGTTCAAAGAGCGACATCTCTCTGGATAACGAGGAACTGGTGCTGGTTTCAGATGATGAATTCAAGCTGGAGCAGCTCAAAGACGTTCTGATCGGTAAACTGGTGAAGCGTGATGTGCCTGTCAAAAACCTGGATTACGGCAAAATTGAAGCGGCTTCTGGCGGAACCGTGCGCCAGCGTGCCAAACTCGTACAGGGCATAGATAAGGAAAATGCAAAAAAAATAAACACAATCATCAAAGATGCAAATCTTAAAGTGAAAAGCCAAATCCAGGACGACCAGGTCCGCGTCACCGGAAAAAGCCGCGATGATCTGCAGAAAGTGATCGCCGCCATAAATGAATCCGACCTGCCAATTGATGTACAGTTCGTCAACTATCGGTAACTTGCTTTCGACCCTTATGTACGCCCCCTTGTATTCGTCCCTCTACCCATGGGCGCGATTATCGGTGTACACCTCACTGAAAAAGACATTACGGATTCTATTAACAGGGGGGCGATTCTCCTGGAATCGTTCCCCAATTGATGACAACAACACCGTTTAATAGGCAATTCCTCTCTCCCCCATTCACCAGAACTCCTTTAATCTATTCTTTTACAGCGGCCCGCCTGACTCCCCCGGGAACCAACAACAACCACCGAGTTTTCACTATTTGTATACAGCTTTCCTCCACTAACTATCGTATACTGTTGAAAGATTACTTTTATGCAAATGCTTATTCACTTTAATCACGTTGGAATGTTCACAAACTGTTCAATGAATACCTATTGATTCCGCATACCTCATCCCGTATTATTGAGGATGTAGTTAAGATACCTCAGGGGGTAAAAACAAATCCCCTTTTTTAAAAGAAAAAGTTTGTTCATAATTTAACAAACCAATTTTAAAGAATTGACATTCACAGGAGGAATTCATATGTCTAAGAAAATCGTAATCGTCGGAGGAGTAGCCGGCGGTGCAACGACAGCAGCAAGACTACGCAGACTTGATGAAACATCAGAAATCGTGCTTTTCGAAAAAGGTGAATACATTTCCTTCGCAAACTGCGGTTTGCCATATTATATCGGCGAGACAATCAAAGATCGTGATGCCCTTTTAGTGCAGACAGTTGAAGGCATGTCCAAGAAATTCAACCTGGACATCCGCAATTTAAGTGAAGTTGTCAGCATAGACCGCAACCATAAAACAATCGTCGTGAAGAACCTGCAAACAGGAGAACTTTATGATGAAACATATGACAAGCTTGTCCTTTCACCTGGAGCAAAGCCGCTTGTCCCGCCAATTCCGGGCCTTGATAAAGCTGAAGATGTCTTCACATTGCGCAACATCCCGGATACGGACAAAATCAAAGATTTCGTGGATAATGCGAAACCTGAAAAAGCGACTGTCATCGGCGGCGGATTCATCGGTGTAGAAATGGCCGAGAACCTCCATGAACGCGGCGTGGACGTGACACTTGTCGAAGCTGCCAACCAGATTATGGCGCCAGTTGACTTTGAAATGGCATCCATCCTTCATCAGCATATGCGTGACAAGGGTGTCAATCTCATCCTTGAAGACGGCGTCAAGGAATTCAAAGATTATGGCCGCAAAATCGTGCTAAACAGCGGTGAGGAAGTAGAAAATGACCTGGTGATCCTCTCAATCGGCGTCCGACCGGAAAACAAACTTGCCGTTGATGCCGGCCTTGACGTTGGGGAACGCGGCGGCATTAAAGTGAATGATTACCTGCAGACAAACGACCCGGACATTTATGCAATCGGAGATGCGATTGAAGTTACCGATTTCATTACCCGCAAACCGACAATGATTCCGCTGGCATGGCCGGCAAACCGCCAGGGCCGGATTGTCGCCAACAACATTTATGGAAAAGAAGAAAAATACCAGGGCACAATGGGCACGTCAATCGCCAAAGTTTTCGATTATACTGTTGCAGCAACTGGAAATAACGAAAAACTGCTCCAGCGCCACGGCATTGAATACAAAGTTGTCCATGTCCACCCTGGTTCACATGCAGGCTACTATCCAGGCTCCTATCCAATTGCGCTTAAATTGATTTTCGATCCGGAAAACGGCAAAATTTTCGGTGCCCAGGGTGTCGGCCAGGATGGTGTTGACAAGCGCATTGATGTCATTGCGACTGCCATCAAAGGCGGCCTGACTGTAGAGGATCTGCCAAACCTTGAACTTGCCTATGCCCCTCCATTTTCATCAGCTAAAGATCCAGTCAACATGGCCGGATATGTGGCAATCAACATGATGGAGGAAATGACCGATACGGTCCAGTGGCATGAAATTGATGAAATTGTTGCCGGCGGCGGCTACCTCGTCGATGTCCGTGAACCGGCAGAGCGAAAATTCGGCTTTATCAAAGGCTCGGTTAACATCCCGCTTCCTGAGCTGCGCGATCGTTTGAAGGAACTTCCTAAAGATGAAGTCATCCATGTCACTTGCCAGGTCGGCCTGCGCGGTTACCTTGCAACTCGCCTTCTGACCGAACACGGCTTCAAGGTGAAGAACCTTGACGGCGGCTGGAAAACATATTCTTCCGTTTTCGGCACAGGAATTGGCGATAGTGAGACCGAAGTCAATGATTCCGGAGTAGCTGTATCTGTAAAAAAAGAAGAAGAAAAATAAAAGTTGACCCTTGATGGAATACAGCAACAAAAAGAGCATTGAATTGCAATAGCAATTTGATGCTCTTTTTTCATGCCATGATCAATAGGAACCTTCTATCTCTGAAGTGGGCAGCCGGGTTATTCTTGGCCTGAAAGGACCCCACATATCAGAAAAGAGTAAGATTACAGCTATTCGTTACCTAAACCAGCCTCACTTCAGTCAAGTCTGTAATGCTGTGGAGTATACTATGATTTAACTCTGTTTTTTGACTAGTGGGTGGTTTGGCTTGGGGCCCTTGTCCTCTCCCGTGCTTATTAAGTGGTCTTGTTTTCAGTTAAAGGCACGGGAGCTGGTTTCCCGTGCCTTTAATGTAGTCTTGCTCTCTATTATAGGCACGGAAGCTGTCTGCCCGTGCGTATAATGCTGTCTTGCCACTCATTATAGGCATGGGAACCGTCTGCCCGTGCCTATAATGCTGTCTTGCCTTCCAGTATAGGCACGAGAACTGTCCGCTCGTGCCTATAAAGCTGTCTTCCCCTCCGATATAGGCACGAAAGTCGTTCTCCCGTGCCTATCTATATCTAAATCTTCTCCTAAAAGAAACCCTTCCACTTACGCAAACCAAAAAATGAATATGCATCTTCATGGTACTACGCCAGTGGGACACTAAAAAGCAGTCCAATTAAGGGGACAAATCATGTCTTTGTACTCCTAAACCGAACTGCCCAGTGTGGTAACGCCTGGTTTATTCATTTCTTATTCGTGTTCAGCAACAATCCTCAGATGATAAGCTGTGCTTCAAAAAGATTTCCCTGGAAACGACAACCATAAATGTGCCGGCTATACGATCTGCCGCAGGACTTTCAGGAATGCCAGCCTTTTGTCTATCTGCCTCATATTTGGCATATGCAAGTGTTCCGATGGTGTGGACCGCAAATTGGTCCTCCCTGGGAATAGAAATAAAAACTTCATCAAGCAGCAAATCAGCAAATGCGCACTTCATTATTTTATCAATGGCGGCTGCATAGAAGCTTTTTTCCCGTTTGTGTTCGGTGATCCATACTTCAAGATCAGCGGTGCGGCTTTCGCTATTAATGTTAACCAATGAGGCAATCCCTGCAAGCCGGGCGTTTTCATCCAGTATGCCCCTGTTGTACGTCATGCCTTTTTCTTCTTCCTCATTCATTTTCTTAATTTGATCCATCACATCATAAATCGAGTCCATCCGGAAGTCATGATGTTCCGCTCTGTTGTTATTCTGGCTGAGTTTAAAAACACCTTCCGCATAACTGCCATCCAACTTGACAAGCATCCCGGAATCACCGTACCTTCCTTTTTCAGCTTAAGTTCTGCCATCAGTGATTTCAGCTGCTAAATTCAGCAGCGTCCACATCAGATGAAGACAGCAACAGAGCCTCCACTTAAGATATGTTCATCATCATATCATAAGAAGGAATGTTGTTCAGCAGGAATATGAAAATGTTACGTTTTCTTAAAACTGTCAATGTTTTTGACAAAACGCGACATCAGCAGTTCATCGGTGTACCCGCCGTTTTTGAGTTTGATGTGATTCACTTTGCGTCCTTCTTCATGGAAATCCAATTTTTTATACAGGCGGATTGCATTCTCGTTGGTGGCAAATACTTCAAGGCTCACTTTTTCAATCAGCGGGTGTGTGCCTGCCCAATCGAGCAGGGAAAGGATCATCAGTTTTCCTACTCCTTTGCCGCGCATCTGTTTTTTGATGCTGATTCCGAATGTACCGGTATGGGCTGTCCGTTTGCGGCGGCCGTTTTTGAAGCTGAGAACGCCGATAATACGGGCGTATTCCTCAGCAACGAGCAGGATATCACCGGGATGATCGATATGTTCTTTGATCCATTGCTTTTCCTGGGTTTCAGAGATCGTGAACTCTTCAGGAGAGGTAAGCATATACTCACTGTCACGGATCACTTTCCATGTATGTTCCATTATTGCGGCCGCATCTCTCACTTCCGCTTCCCGAAGGGTGATGATCTCGCCGCTTGCCAGTTTGTATTTCTGTGGAAATGCCATGTTTCCCCCGCCTTCCTGTCCTGGAATCTTATTCTCTGGCTAGTCCGCCCTCGGAAGCGTAATGATGAAGGTTGTCACGCCCTGGCTTGAAGTAACTTCGACCAGGCCATTATGCTTTTCGACGACTTGCTTGCTTACGGATAGTCCCAGGCCTGCCTGTAATTCTTTCGTTGTTATAAACGGTTCGAAAATGCTGTCCAGAAGATGGCCGGGTATCGGCATGCCGTTATTGGACAGGCTCAAGACCGCGTTGCCGTCCGGCGAAGAACAGAGTGCCACTGTTATGCAGCGGTCATTTTCTTTTTTCGTCAGCGCTTCCACTGCATTGTTTAAAATATTCAGGACAACCTGTTCCAACTGATCCTTGACGCCGACAACAATACAGTTGTCCTCAATGTCAGTGGTGACCGCTATGTTTTCATCTGCGAAGAGAGGGTACATGAAAGAAGCCATTTCTGCCAAAAGAATGGATAAATTGACATTTTCCATGACATCGTCAAGCCCTTTTTGCCTTGAAAGCAGCAAAAACCGTGAAACGTTTTCTTCCAGCGCCTTCATTTCCTGATCGATGATATCGAAATAAAGGTCAGTCTGTCCTGCTTTTGATTCTGACTCTTTCAGCATTCCAATGAAGCCTTTGATGCTTGTAAGAGGATTGCGGATTTCATGGGCGAAGCTTGCGGCCAACTGTCCGAGTAAAGTCAGGCGGTCGTGATGCATTTCCTGGATAAACCTGTTTTTATTCTGAATCACATGATCTTTCTGGCGGGAATATTCTTTTACCGCGTGATACGTATACAGATCGAAAACGTCGGCAACCACTCTCATTCCCTGCAGTTTCATGTCACTTGCGAGATCGGATCCGTAAATGGTTTCATCAATCGCTTTCCGGCCGGCCTGAATGTTAGAGACGAACACATTGATATCCACATCAGCCGCTGTCCGTTCCTTTGCTATTTTATGTGTCAGTTCTACAATTTTTCGTTCATTCGATTTTTCCATATGAGAAATAACAAGTTCAATCGTCTGCCAGGCATTCGAAAGGATTTCCGCATAAAAAGGATCCTGATCCGACAAATTAGCTGTATTCAGCCAGTTATCGATAATGATAGGCCTGTTTTCATGCAAGAAATCTTTGAACAGCTGTTGAAAACCACCAGTAGCCTGTTCGGCCATTGACAGAATCCTCCCTTCAAAAAACCTGTATAATAGTAGAATTATAACAAATATCACTGTGGTTCTGCCGTTGTTTTTTGTCGATTCCATCTTTTTCCTCACCTTGTCATTCCATTCAGCCGTTTTAATATCTCCTGTTGGGGATAAAGTATAGTGTTGAAACGATTTTGTTCAACCAAAGGAGGAGCATGGATGTCAGAAAAGCAAAACAAAAAAACGATGCCTCCGCAGCATCAAAATCAACAGCCTGGAATTGAGTCCGAAATGAATCCTTTACCTGAGTATGAAGATAAAAACTACACACCAAGCGGAAAATTAAAAGGAAAGACTGCAATCGTTTCAGGCGGTGACAGCGGCATTGGACGCGCCGTATCCTTATTGTTCGCAAAAGAAGGCGCCAAAGTCGCCATTTCCTACCTGGAAGAAGACAGCGATGCTGAAAAAACACGGTCCCTAATCGAAGAGGCGGGCGGCAAATGCCTGCTTATTCCGGGAGACATCGGTGAAGAGTCAGTCGCACGAGATGTCGTGCAAAAAACTGTCGATGAATTCGGCACGCTTGATATTCTGGTGAATAATGCAGCAGAGCAGCACCCGCAGGAAAGTCTTGAAGATATTTCCACTGAACAGCTGGAACGCACGTTTAGAACAAATGTTTTCGGCCACTTCTATGTGACAAAAGCGGCGCTCCCACATTTGAAAGAAGGAAGTTCCATAATCAATACAACTTCCATCACTGCGTATGAAGGAAATCCGCAGCTTCTTGATTACTCATCTACAAAAGGAGCGATTTCCGCGTTCACGTATTCGCTATCCCAGAGTCTTGCAAAAAAAGGCATACGCGTGAACGGAGTAGCGCCGGGACCGATCTGGACGCCGCTCATCCCTTCCACTTTCTCTGCTGAAAAGGTTGGGAAGTTCGGAGGAAATACTCCGATGAAGCGGCCAGGGCAGCCCCGTGAACTTGCGCCTGCCTATTTGTACCTTGCATCTGATGACTCTTCATACGT
Organism: Guptibacillus hwajinpoensis; assembly: GCA_016841765.1. Classification (GTDB taxonomy): domain Bacteria; phylum Bacillota; class Bacilli; order Bacillales; family Bacillaceae_O; genus Bacillus_BL. Next base: position 63,580 of record JAENYN010000009.1, on the reverse strand, counting down.
TTCAGGACAGGTCATCCATGTCAATGGCGGCACGATAGTACACAGTTAACTCAAATTTCAAAAAGGAGAGATGAGATATGGCAAACGATGATCAAATGAAAGGCCAATGGAATCAATTGAAAGGCGAAGCTAAAAAACAATGGGGTAAGTTGACCGATGATGAACTTGATATGGTTGAAGGCCAGCGTGACAAACTCTCTGGCAAAATCCAGGAACGGTACGGCAAGGCAAAAGAAGACGCCGACCGTGAAGTTGATGATTTTATCGAAAACCGTGTCAATACAGACAACCTTTAATCACCGGTTAAGGACAATAGAAACACATGCTTAGCTGAATGTTCGATTGGGAAGTGTAAATAAAAAATAATGGATGTAAGGCAACAGGCGAATTCATGATGAATTCGCCTGTTGTTAGTATGGTTAGCATAATGGAAATACAACGCATTTGGCGCTTATCCGCATTTCCGGATGCCTATATTGCACAATTAACCGCTCAACCATATGCTGTTTTCCTTTATAATGAAACCTTCAAACCCTTCTCTTGTGAAAGCGAATATTCCTTGCCAAACACTTCCACCCCGGCTTGCTCACCTTTTTCAAGCGTAATCGCCACTTGCCCCTTCGTCACACTGATCATAAACCGGCTGCCGCGATGGTTGATTTTAAATGTATATTCATCCCATGCATCCGGAATGAACGGCTTGAATGAGAGCTTTCCGTTTTTAACCCGCATGCCTGCGAATCCATGGACGATGGACAGCCAGGAGCCGGCCATGCTCGTGATATGCAAGCCGTCTTCGGTATCGTTATTGTAGTTATCAAGATCGAGTCTGGCTGTGCGCAAGTAAAGCTCATACGCTTTTTGCTCATAGCCGATTTCAGCGCCGATAATGGAATAAACGCATGGGGACAGTGAAGATTCATGGACGGTCCGCGGCTCGTAAAAGTCAAAATTCTGCTTCTTTTCATCAAGGGAATAACGGTCATTCAAGAAATACAGTCCTTGCAGGACATCAGCCTGTTTGATGAAACAGGAACGCAGAATTCTATCCCATGACCAATTCTGATTGAGCGGAAGATTCCCTTCCGGAAGCTCGCTGACCAGGATTTGTTCTTTATCCAAATATCCATCCTGCTGCAGGAATATTCCGTGCTCTTCATCAACAGGATAATACATTTTATCAATGATCTCCTGCCATTTGCCCGTCTCTTCGCCGGTCAGGGCGATTTTTTCCATCATTTCTTCATAACGCCCGGTATATTTCTCTTTTAATAGCCCGAGCACTTCCAGGGTATATTCAAGCGTCCATGCCGCAATCCTGTTTGTGTACCAGTTGTTGTTGACATTGTTTTCATATTCATTCGGGCCTGTCACGCCAAGCATCATATATACGTCCTTGCGGGGCTGGTAGTTGACGCGCGATGCCCAAAACCGGCTTATTTCAGCCAGCACTTCAAACCCGTATTCAGGCAAGTATGCTTCATCGCCTGTGTAGCTCACATAATGATATATCGCATGAGCAATTGCGCCGTTGCGGTGGATTTCTTCAAAAGTGATCTCCCACTCGTTATGGGATTCTTCCCCATTCATTGTCACCATTGGATACAGGGCACCCTTCAGGCCAAGCTTTGCAGCATTTTCCTTTGCCTTCCCAAGATGCTTATAGCGGTAGATTAATAGATTGCGGGCAATATGCTGATCGGCGGTACCGAGATAAAATGGCAGGCAGTATGCTTCGGTATCCCAGTATGTGCTGCCGCCGTATTTTTCTCCGGTAAAGCCTTTTGGGCCGATATTGAGCGTCGGGTCCTCACCAGTGTAAGTGTTATACAGATGAAAGATATTGAAGCGGATCCCCTGCTGTGCTTCGGCATCGCCCACAATCTTTACATCCGCGCCCTTCCAGCGATCTTCCCACGCCTGTTTCTGTTCTTCAAGTAATTGGCCAAACCCCTTATCGTACGCTGTTTGCGCCAGCTTGCGAGCTCTGTCAGCGAGTGCCGTTTTCTCAATGTCCCTGCTTGTCGTGACAGCAGCAATTTTGACCAGTTCCGCCGTTTCATCGGCATTCACACTGACCGCAATTGTGTTCGCCACATATTCTTCGTTATTCACAACTTCTGTCACTTCGGTGTTACGGCCTCCGAATAACCCCGCCTTCATTGCTGAGGTAACATCATATTCTGTCTTCCGGGTCCTCATTGTCAGCAGTCCTTCATACTCCCCTGCACTGTGTTCGACAGGCATCCAGAAATCTTCATCATAATTGGCGTCCTCATTGCGGACATCACCGTCCAAGTAAGGCGTGAAGGTGACATGTGCATCATGGTTGAGCGGTGTCACTTTGTAGGATACTGCTGCTATCTCCTTTTCGGTGATGCTGAAAAAGCGGGTCACCTCCACTTTCGTTTCGCGGCCTACGCCGTCAATCATCGTAAATGTGCGGAATAGATAGCCGTGCTTCATGTTCAGCTCACGGTAATAGTCTTTGAATTCAACTTTGGCCAGGTCGATTTCGGTGCCGTTGACGTTCACATTGATGCCTGTTATGTTGGTGGCATTCAGCACTTTGGCGAAATATTCAGGATAGCCGTTTTTCCACCATCCGACCCGCGTCTTGTCCGGGTAATAGACTCCGCCTATATAAGTCCCCTGATGCGTATCGCCGGAAAAGGTTTCTTCGAAGTTTCCGCGCATCCCCATGTAGCCGTTTCCCAGGCTCATCATGCTTTCGGCCAGGCGGTTATCCTCAGCATGCAGTTTTTCTTCGACGATTTTCCATTCATCTGTTTTAAACAGTCTTTTCATCGGATTCACCCTCTAGTCATGTATTTTCAAGCGCAACCGCTTGCACTTCCAGTTGAAAAAAACGCGGCCCGCTTTCAGGGACGGCTTTTGCAGGACTCGCGTTTCACAATATGATGCGGAACAATCACCCGCCTGGCGGGAGTGTTCGGCTGGTCTATTATTTCAATCAAACACTTGCAGGCTTCATAGCCAAGCTGATGGATCTGGATATCCACTGAAGTCAGAGCCGGGCTAGACAACTCGGCAAGCATGAGGTTGTTAAAACTGATAACGCATACATCATCAGGCACATTCAATCCCATATCATCAAGCCTGCTGAGTACGCCAAAAGCCATCAAGTCATCGGCGACAACGAGTGAAGTCGGCGGCTCTTTCAAAGACATCAACTCAGATACGGCTTCACGGCCGCCTTCACGCAAAAATTCTTCATGAACGATATATTCTTCTTTCTGCGGCAGCCCGGCTTTCACAAGGGCAGCCCGGTACCCTTCAACCCGGTCGGCTGTCACTGTGAGATCGCTGGAACCGCCGACAAACGCGATCCTGCTATGGCCGGCATCAACCAGATATTCTGTTGCTTCATACGCCGCCTTAAAGTTATCGTTATCAACGTGCATGATTTCTCCAGCGTGGTCGAGCGGTTTTCCGATTACAGTGAACGGAAAACCCTGTTCATATAAAAAGTCCAGCACACGGTCGTTTTTTCGGGAATAGAGAACAATAATGCCGTCCACCCTTCTGCCCTGCACCATCCGGACAACGCCTTCAAAAATTTCTTCTTCCGTTTGCCCCGTCGTAATATACAGGGCATAATCTTTATTGTGTGCCATTGTGCTGATTCCGCGGATGACTTCCGGGAAAAAAGGATTTTGCAGCACATCATTGGCCGAACTCGGCATGACGATTCCTAGCGCCTGCGTCGATTTATTCGCAAGGCTCCTCGCATTGAAATTCGGATGGTAATTCAATTCTGCCATCGCGTCACGCACACGCAATTTTGTTTTTTCGCTGATGCGCGGACTATCGGCGATCACACGTGAAACCGTAGAAGGCGCCACTTTGGCCAATTGTGCTACATCTTTTATCGTGACAGTCATGCTCAACCACTTCCCTATCTGCTTGCTGGAATGATTCCATTTTCTTTTTATTTTACACTATTTCACCCGGCGGATTGGCCATTAACCGAAAATTACAGCAACACATGATAATTGGCGGTGCCTTCCGGGTCTTCTGCAGAGCCCCTGGCAATTTTTTTGCCGTTTACAAACAACTCCTGGCTTTCACCCGCACAATGGACAGAAAGCGTCCAGTTCGTCCAGGCATCGTCAAACCCGGCACCGCGCTTTTCGGTGGTGACATCGATTTTTCCGGCGCTGAAGCGGGCTTCAAGCCCGAGTTCGACATAATGGCCCTCCAAATAGGAGAACGTTTTGCCGTCATCGTCATATAGCGTGAATGATGCTGTTCCGTCATCGGCAGCAAACAAATGGATGACCGGGGTTTCTTCTTTTACTTCGGTCGACTGCTTGACTGTTCCGTGGGCAATGAAAGATCCTTTTTTTATAAATAACGGCAATGTTTCAAGTCCTGCCTTATATAAAATAAATTGTCCGCCGTCATAGACGCTTCCATCCCAATAATCCACCCAGGATCCTTCCGGAAGATAGACGGCCCGGTGAGTAGTGCCCGGTGTCATGATCGGCGCTGCCAGGACATTGCTTCCGGCCATGAATTGATCGGACATGTTATAGGTGTTTGCATCGTCTGGATACTCCATAAAAAGCGGACGCATGACCGGCAGGCCGTTACCGCTTGCTTCCTTGAAGAGGGAATATAGGTGCGGCAGCCACTTATAGCGAAGTTCTATATACTTTTTAATGATTGCTTCAAATTTTTCACCGAAAGACCATGGTTCCTGGCGGACTGTGCCGATCGCACTGTGATTGCGGAAGTACGGCGTGAAGGCGCCGACTTGCATCCAGCGGGCAAGGAGTTCCCCGTTCGAATCATGGGCGAATCCCCCGACATCGGGGCCGGTGAAGGCGACACCCGAAAGTCCGAGGTTCATGCACATCGGCAGTGACATCTGTAAGTGTTCCCAGAAACTGCGGTTGTCACCGGTCCACACAGCTGCATAACGCTGTACACCGGAATAGCCCGCTCTCGTCAGTAAAAACGGGCGGTTCCCGGCCAGCTGCTGTTTCATGCCCTCATATGTGGCCATGCCCATCATGAGCCCGTACACATTGTGCAGTTCGCGGTGGGTTGCCGGCTTTCCGTCGTTTTCGTGGATGACATCCGTATCCATTGTTTTCGTTTCGTTGAACACGGCTGGCTCATTCATATCGTTCCAAATGCCTTCAATGCCGAGATCTGTGTAAAAAGAGTGCTTTTCCCCCCACCATTTTCGGACCTCGTTTTGGCTGAAGTCAGGAAAAGCGCTTATTCCCGGCCAAACTTCCCCGTAGTAGACATCGCCCTCCATATACTTGCAAAATCGGTCCTGGCGGATTCCTTCCTTATATGCCGGATACTCGGGGTCCTTTTTCACGCCAGGGTCAACAATCGGGACAATGCGGATGCCGGACTTTTTAAGATCCTGCACCATTTTATCCGGAGTTGGGAACCGGTCACGGTCGAAGGTGAACACACGGTAGCCGTCCATATAATGAATGTCGAGATAAATGGCATCAAGCGGAATCCCTTTTTCAATAAATTTTCCCGCCAGTTCCCGCACTTCCTGCTCCGTTTCATAACTATAGCGGGACTGATGATAGCCGAGTGCCCACTTTGGCGGCAGGGGCATCGTACCGGTCAATCTTGCGTATTGCGAAACGACATCTTTTGGCGTGGGGCCTGCGAGAAAGTAATAATCAAGCTGCCCGCCTTCTGCCGAAAATGAGTAGTCCTCCTCGGATGTCTTCATATCGAAAACCGTTTTGAACGTGTTATCGAAGAAAATGCCGTATGCCTTGCCGTTCCTAAGCCCCATAAAGTATGGGATGGATTCATAAAGCGGGTCGGTTTCCGGATTGTGTGGTGCGTATACATCGGTATTCCACATTTCGTACTTTTCACCGCGTTTATCCAAAAAGCCTGATTTTTCCCCGAATCCATAAAAATGATCGTCTGGTGCCATTTCCTTAAAGCAGATGACCTCATTCGATTCTTTGAAGCCCAGCCCTTTTTTGCCTTCACTTAAAATAGGAGTGCCGTCCGCCTCAAGAAAAGAAATCCGGAACGGGCTTTTTGTGACGGCTGCCTTTATTTTGTCCGTCTGAATCGTGATCGTATCTTCCGTTTCGTTAACCATCACATCAGCTGTCTCCGCTTTGCCGATGAGTGCCGGGCTTGAGGAATGCTCCGGTTCAGTAAATGGGTTCATGATGACCCTGATGATATCCCTGCTGTATACGATAACGTCCACATTGCCATGTTCACATTGAAAGGAATGGACATTGTCTTTCTTTTTATAATTCAAAAAGCTGCCGATATCATGGTACATTGTGCTTCCAAGGCTTTTCTTCTTGCCGGGGTGGATTGCAAAACTTGTATCGTCTAACATGATGTCCTCCTCCACTGCATTTTTAGGCTCTGGCTTTTTTCCTTCTTTTCAAGGCGGCTATGATAAAAAAGATAAATAGACTGTAGACGATGACCAGCATCGAAATAAACGGGATGTTCAATCCGGACTTTTCTTTTAAAAGATAGACGTTCGCTTTTTCCCTGTCCATAATGAGGTTATATCCGGTTTCATCCCCCCGCACCAGGTCATCTTCCACCATGCCGCGCAGTTCCATGCCATCTGGGATCTGGTCATTCCCAAGGGTCACCGATTTTGATTCCGTAGAGTTATTGACAGCCAGGATAGTCGTTTCTCCTTCATACTCCCTTTTAAAGACAGCCATGCCGCCTTCGCTGTGAAGCATTTCAAATGTGCCCCGCCTCAGTGAAGGAAAATCCTGGCGCATCTGGCCCAGCCGCTTCACGATATCGGCATATTGCGTATTCGAGCGGAAATCCATCATCCGGCGGTTATCCGGGTCAGGGCCTCCGTCCATTGCGATTTCGGTCCCCTGGTATAGAATCGGGATTCCCGGTGCTGCATACAGATAGGTGAGCGCAATCTTCAGACGGGTTTCCGGATTGTTTTTTTTCAGCTTCGCTTTGCGGACAAATCGTTCATTGTCATGATTATCAAGGAAATTAGCCTGAAGATACGGATAGTCAAAGAATGTTTCTGTCCGTTTCCAGACATTATACATGCCTTCCACTTTTGTATCCGGTTCAGAGAAAATCCTTACCGCTTCATCATAAAATGGATAATTGACAAAAGAACGAATGCCGGTATCCTCATATTCCGCTACATAGCGCGGATCCTTGTGCCACACTTCGCCCATCAGGAAAAAGTCTTTTTTCACAGACCGCATTTCCTTTGAAAACTCATCCCAGAACGGCTTCGGCACGTGCTTGACGGTGTCGAGCCGATAGCCGTCGATGTCCGTTTCCTCAATCCACCATTTTGCCATATCGAGCAAATATGCTTTCACTTCCGGGTTTTCCGTATTCAAATCAGGCAGCTCGGCGAGCCAGCCGTTTTCGACCTGCTCCTGGTCCTCCCAATTCCCGATGGGCTGTTCTTCATGGAACCAGTCCTTTTTTTCCGGATCATTAAGCCACTCATGGTGATAGCCCGTATGATTCACAACCATATCGAGTATGACTTTCATGTCTCGCTTGTGGGCTTCATCGACCAGGCGCTTCATATCTTCCATTGTGCCGAAATGCTCATCCACTTTATAAAAGTCTTTGATCCAGTACCCATGATAGCCTTTTTCTTCATTGTCCATGACAGGCGTAAGCCAGATGGCGGTCGACCCGAGCTCTTTTATATAATCGAGCTTATCGATGATTCCCTGTAAATCCCCGCCTTGATAGGCCCGCGGATCGTCATAGTCAACATCGAAATCATTGCTGGAGTCCCCGTTGTTGAAACGGTCCACCATAATAAAATAAATCGATTCATCTTGCCAGCTTCGTTCTTCTTTTTCAGCAGCTTCAGCAGGGAAGGCGTAAAAAAGAAGAAACGGGATTAGCAGCAGACTGAAAGCTTTTTTGCTCATCCTCGTTCCTCCTCAAACTAAATATTCATTACCAAAAGATTATCCTTTTGTACCTCCTGCGGTCAAGCCTGAAACAAAGTAGCGCTGCAAAGACAGGAACAGGATGCTGATCGGGATGGCAATCAGAACAGAACCGGCTGCAAATTCCGTGAATTTGCTGGCATGCGGATCTGAAATCAATTTATAAAGGCCGACTGACAGCGTCATTTTTTCAGGAGACCTGAGAACAAGCGATGCCAGGATGAATTCGGTAAACGGCGTTATGAAACTGAACAATGCGACAACAGCCAGGATCGGTTTGGCCAGCGGCATGATGATTTGCCAGAAAATCCGGAAATGGCCGGCTCCGTCCATGCGCGCCGATTCGTCCAATTCACGCGGTATCGTGTCGAAATAGCCTTTGGCAAGCCATGTGTTCATTGGGATAAGCCCGCCGGTATACAGGAGGATAAGCCCAAGATGGGTATCCATCATTCTGAGCAGGGACATGAGCACATAAATGGCGATGATCGCGATAAACTGCGGAATCATTTGCAAGATCAGGAATGCGATCAAGCCATTTTTGCGGCCGATAAAACGGTAACGCGAAAAGGCGTATGCTGTCAGCGAAATCATGATTGTTGCGAACACCATTGTCAAAACGGAAACCTTTATCGTGTTCCAATACCAGTTCAGATAGTAACTGCCTTCCGCGAATAGGTCCTTATAATGGGCAAGGCTCGCATTTTCAGGAATCATTGATGAACTGGCAAGACTGTTTCCCGGATTGAAAGAAGAGCCGACCGTCCACAAAACCGGATAGACGACAATTACAATCGCCAGCAGCAAAATCAAGTACGATGCAGTCAGCCGGATACGCTTTGATGTTTTTGTATTCATACTACATCATGCCCTCCTCTTTATAAGACTTCGTTCTGCGGAACTGGATCAGCGCGAACGTCATAATGATGAGGGAAAGTACGACTGTGATCGCTGCCGCCTTGCTGTATTGTGCGGAGGTCATCGTCAGGTTGTAAATCCAGGATATGAGGATATCCGTTCCTCCCGCGTTTTGGCCCGCAACCGGTGGCCCGCCGGCATTAAACAGATAAATGATATTAAAGTTATTGAAATTGAATGTATATTGCGTGATCATGATCGGCGCAGTCGCGAACATGACCATCGGAAACGTGATGTTTTTGAACTTCTGGAAAATACTCGCTCCATCAATCGTTGCCGCTTCGTAAAGATCATCAGGAATGGATTGCAACACACCGGTGATCATGGCCATAATGAACGGAAATCCGAGCCACCATTGCATGAAAATCAAAGCAATTCTTGAAAAGGTCTGATCTGTCATCCAGGGTATTGGATCGATTCCAAAGACCGCCAAAACATCATTATTGATGGCGCCAAAAGACTCATTGAACATGTTTGCAAATACCAGGATGGATACGAAAGCCGGAACTGCCCATGGGAGAATCAGCAATGTGCGGATAATCGCTTTATACTTCAGGTCTTTTTGATTCAGGATGATGGCAAGCAGCATGCCGACGGCAATTTGGCCAGTCGTGGCTGCAAGTGTCCAGATGATCGTCCATGACAGAACTCCGAAGAATGTCTTGCGCCAGATCGGAATAGTGAAAATATCAAAGAAGTTTTTGAATGCCACCCAGTCCACCAGCTTTGCAGGCGGCGAATGATATAAATCGTAGTTTGTGAACGCCATGATGATCATGAACAGAAGAGGATACACGACCACAAATGTAAGGAGCAGCACTCCCGGGGAAATCATTAAGTAAGGGAACCCTTTATCAACTACATTTTTATATTGTTCGCGCAGGGAGTTCAATGCGATTCCCTCATCGCGTTTTTTTCCATTTTGATAAGCATCGAAAAGATTGTAAGCATAGACGAGCAGTCCCAGGCCGAGTATTAATACTGCTATAATTCCTTCGGCCAAAAGCATGATGGAATGGTCACGGGGCAGCTCGGTCCCGAGTGTGACGATTCCCCAGAGCCCAATATCGATCGTATTCCAAAAAGCGATCAGGTAGGCTGCTTCAATGACAAGAAATACAGCACCTTTCGCCCATTGCCGGTTATAAAACTGGCCAAGGCCGGCTGTCAGGATTGACAGAATGAGAGCAATATAACGATGTTTTGATTGTTTTGCATAATTCTCCATGAGAATACAGCCCCTTTCCCTTCCCTCCATTCCTTATTGAGGGAGCAGCACCGGAAAACCGGTGCTGCCGATACACCCGGGTATTAGTTGCCGGAATGGTTTGTTTCAATGTTTTGCTTGGTTGTGTTCACTGCTTCATCGAGTGCGGCTTTCGGTTCCTGCTTATTTGTTGCAGAAAGCTGAAGTGCATTCTTCATCGGATCCCAAACTTCTGCCATTTCAGGGATGTTTGGCATCGGAGTGCCATATGAAGACTGGACAGCTACTGCTTTTGCACCCTCGTCATCAGCAATGACAGGATCTTCGATAAGAGATTTCACCGGCGGGATTTCCGCAGTGTTTTCAAAACGTTTCTTTGCGTTTTCTTCATTGGTGATCCATTCAGCAAGCTTTGTAGCCCACTCCTGGTTTGCACTATAAGAGCTTACGACCCATGCTTTAACACCTGTAAATGTCTGGACATGTTCACCGTTCGGAAGTGTCGGAAGCGGAGCGATGCCAATGTCAATACCTGCATCACGATAGCTCTGGAAAGACCAGGGGCCGTTCATGACAGCGGCAACTTTGCCTTCCTGGAAAAGGCCGTCAATGGTCTGGCCGGCATTTTCACCGATGATGCCACTCGGGAACAAGTCTTCTTCGTACCATTTCGTAATATACTCCAGTCCCTCAACAGCACCCTCATTGTTCAAGCCGATGTCTTCAGGATTCAATGTTCCGTCTTCGTTGGCGAATACATAGCCGCCGTTGCCTGCCATCACACCATATGCGAAGTAGAAATCAGTCCAGTTCGCAAGGTAGCCGTAGTTTCCGTCTTTTGTGAAATCTTTGGAGAAAGCATACAGATCTTCAAATGTCTCAGTCATTTCCGGCATCAATTCTTTGTTATAGATGAATACCGGTGTTTCAGTTGACTTCGGAAGGCCATAAAGTTCTCCGTTGTACTGCATCGCAGTCACCGCTGAATCCATATAGATGCCAAGTGTATCATCACCCACCTCAAGCGGGGCGATGATTCCCTCAGTTGCAGCAGGGCCCAGGCGGTCATGCGGCATAGTGATCAAATCAGGGCCTGTGCCTGCAGGTCCGTCCAAACGGAGCTTATCCTGCTGGTCAAGCATAGGCACTTCTTCAAATTCCACAGTGATTCCATATTCTTCTTCAAAACTTTTTACAGCCGGTTCAAGACCAGCAGACTTATCAGTATCTTCCCAAACGATCAATTTTTCCGGCTTGTTGGCATCTTCGTTTTCTGTCGCCTTTTCACCGCTGTCGCCTTCAGATGAAGACGTTTCTTCCGATTCCTGCGGACCGCAAGCAGCGAGAACGCCCAGGAACAGAAGCATAGTCATGAATAAAGCCAAAACCTTTTTCATTATTGGACCCCCTAAAAGAATGTTTAATAGTTTCGACCGGCAGTACAAACGTTTGCACAAAAACGCCAAAAAATAAAAGCGTTTTCAATTTAGTGAAATCGTTTGCGCAACCTGTCTAGTTTCATTATACCTGCTATAGATGGTTTGACAACTACTTTTTAATAGAAAATGAATTTCTGCTCTTCACAGCGCCGGACAAACCGTATAATCCCTTTATATTTCGTCCTTTTGTTGGTTTTGTGGCATTTCTTTACCGCGGCTAACCTCTACTTTAATATTAGAATCTTTTACTTCCTTTCCCACTCCAACAATAGATTGTGTGCCGTCTTCTCTTATTGACAACAGAAACGGATTACCATACATTTAAACTATTAAATCTAACTTGCGCAAACGATTGCGCCAACCATTTTATGAAGAGGTGATTCGTTTTGTTGAAAGAAGCCATCTATCACCGCCCGAAGAATAATTATGCTTACGCGTACGACAAAACAACACTCCACATCCGCATCCGCACTAAAAAAAACGATATGGATGCGGTTGAACTTTTGCACGGCGATCCGTATGACTGGATTGACGGGGAATGGCAAGTTTCATACTCACCTATGGAAAAAAGCGGCAGCGATGATTTGTTCGATTACTGGTTCATTGCCCTCAAACCGCCATTCCGCCGGCTCAGGTACGGTTTCAGATTATTCAGCGGCCCCGAAAAAGCAACTTACACTGAGCGGGGGTTTTATGATGAGTCACCGGTTGATGACACTGCTTACTATTTCGCCTTTCCGTTTATGAATCCGATTGATATTTTTGATGTGCCCGACTGGGTGAGGGACACCGTCTGGTACCAAATTTTCCCCGAGCGGTTTGCCAATGGAGATCCGGCCAACGATCCTGAAGGCGCTCTTCCGTGGGGAAGTGCTGAGCCGACACGGGATAATTTTTTCGGCGGTGACTTCAAGGGGGTCATCGACCATCTCGATTATCTTGAGAACCTGGGGATTACCGGCATTTATTTCACCCCGATCTTCAAAGCGAAATCAAACCATAAATACGACACAATCGACTATATGAAAATCGATCCGCAATTCGGGGATAAGGAAACCTTCCGAAAGCTTGTACATGAATGCCATAAGCGCGGTATCCGCGTCATGCTCGATGCCGTTTTCAACCATAGCGGCTATCATTATCCCGCTTTTCAGGATGTTCTTGCCAGAGGAGAAGCCTCTGAATACAAGGATTGGTTTTACTTACGGGAATTCCCGATCAAAACTGAACCGCGTCCGAACTATGACACGTTCGCTTTCGAGAAAAACATGCCGAAGCTGAACACCGAGCACCCGGAAGTGAAGCAATACTTGCTGGACGTCGCCCGATACTGGATCGAAGAATTTGATATTGACGGCTGGCGCCTTGATGTTGCCAATGAAATCGATCACCAGTTCTGGCGCGACTTTCGAAAAGCGGTAAAAGAAGCCAAACCTGATGCTTACATACTCGGGGAAATCTGGCATGACGCGATGCCATGGCTTCAGGGCGAGCAGTTCGATGCGGTCATGAACTACCCGTTCACGAACGGGGCCGTCGAGTTCTTTGCAAAATCAACAATGAGTGCCGGTGAATTTGCCGATACGATAACAAAAGTGCTCCATTCCTATCCGGAAAACGTGAATGAAGTGGCCTTTAACCTGCTCGACAGCCACGACACACCGAGGGTGCTGACCCTTGCCGGCGGAAATAAAGAAAAAGTGAAACTTCTTTACCTTTTCCAATTGTCATTCATCGGAACGCCGTGCATTTATTATGGCGACGAAATCGGCATGTCAGGCGGCCAGGACCCGGGCTGCCGCAAATGCATGGAATGGGACGAAGCGCAACAGGATCTTGATATGCTCGATCATGTCAAGAAACTGCTGGCATTGCGGAAAAACGTCCCTGCATTCGGCAACAGCGGACGACTCCGCTTTATCCAGGCGAATGATGAATCCAATACCGTGGCCTATGAAAAAACAGACGGAACTACGAACCTTTTATTCATTATCAACAATTCTGGACAAACCAGTGAAGTTAGCTTTCATTATGACTTTAAAGACAAGGCGGCAATGGATTTATGGAACGGGAAACAGGTCGAAACACTGGGCGATTCCTTTGCCGGCAGTTTCCCGGCTTATTCGTTCGCTATTCTGCAAATCAATTAATCAGAGAAGTTGGCCCGGAAAAATGTCCGGGCTTTTGTCTTTTGCTCGAAACGGGGAAATGCCAGAGAAAAAGAAATTGACCCTATTTGCCTTAGCATAGCCGATATTCATTGGGATGGGATCTTCTTGCATATGCTGATTTTTTGAGAGACGCCTTTGGCCCTGCCCCGGCAGGTGTATGGATCGCCTTCAGCTTCGGTGAACGGCTGAGATACATCCTCATGATGAAGAGGTGAAAAAACAGGAAATGGGCGGCGATGAGATTCGGGCATCCGGTTAAAAGATGAATATATGTTAGGTTTCATGACATTCCTGCATCGTTTTGATGCGGGAATGTTTCTTTTTTTACTATTTTTCTGAAAAATACTTGCAAGTAATGCCCTCTTATCGTATTATAACTTACATAACATGTTATATTTTATAACATAAACAAATTGGGGTGTTTGAATTTGAAAAAAATCGAAACGGTAATCCGTCCCGAACAGTTTCTGGATCTACGTAACATGCTTGAAGAAATCGGCATCAGCGGACTTACTGTCACCGAGGCTGCCGGCTGCGGAAAACAGGAAGGGAAACAAGGCGTCTTCCGCGGCAGCCGGTATGAAATCAAATTGTTTCCGAAAGTAAGGGTCGAAATGGTTGTGGAAGATCACCTTACTGACCAAATCATCGATGTCATTGTCCAAACCTGCGGCACCGGAACAGTGGGTGACGGAAAAATCTTTATTATCCCGATTGAAGACGCCATTCGCATTCGGACCGGCGAAACCGGTTTGAACGCCATTATTTAAAGGAGGAAATAACGTGAAAATTAAAGCAGCCATATTGTCCATTGTTGCCCTGTCATTCCCCACTTCAGCACTTGCTGCTGAAAAAGGTGTGGAAGAACTTTCGGCTTCCGTCGATATGATCTGGATGATCACAGCAGCTTTTCTTGTGTTTTTCATGCACGCCGGCTTTGCAATGGTAGAAACGGGGTTCACCCGTTCGAAAAACTCCCTGAACATCCTCATGAAAAACATGCTGACAATCGCTGCCGCTTCAATTTTATATTTCTTTATCGGATTCGGCCTTATGTTCGGAACAAGCGCAGGCGGCTTCATCGGAACAGACGGGTTTGCGCTGATCGGCAAGGAAGCGGATATCGGATTTTTTGTCTTTCAGGCCGTTTTTGCAGCGACTTGTGCAACCATCATTTCCGGCGCGGTTGCCGAACGCATGAAACTGTCCAGCTATCTTTTGCTGACAGTCATGATGACCGCTTTCATTTATCCTGTTGTCGGCCACTGGACATGGGGCGGAGGCTGGTTGACTGAACTTGGATTCATTGATTTCGCCGGTTCTTCAGTCGTCCATCTCACCGGGGCTCTGGGTGCGATTGCGGCGGCAAAAATACTTGGCGGCCGGATCGGCAAATACAAGGGCGGTAAGGTGAATATCATTAAAGGGCATAATATCCCGCTCGGTGCTCTCGGAGTATTCATTCTCTGGTTCGGCTGGTTTGGATTCAACGGCGGCAGCACGCTTGCAGCCGATCCTGAGTTGATTCCACATGTCGTGACGACAACTCTTTTGTCCGCATCTGCGGCAGTAGTGATGACGGCTTTTTATTCCCATCTGAAATACCGGCGTATTGATGCTTCACTGACGTTGAACGGAGCACTTGCCGGGCTTGTCGGAATCACAGCCGGCACTGCCGATGTTTCCCCGGCTGCCGCACTCGTGATTGGTGCAGTTTCCGGCATCATCCTTGCTGCAGCT
Source organism: Guptibacillus hwajinpoensis (assembly GCA_016841765.1). GTDB lineage: Bacteria > Bacillota > Bacilli > Bacillales > Bacillaceae_O > Bacillus_BL. The sequence goes on along the minus strand of JAENYN010000009.1, from coordinate 48,153 downwards.
GTCCCATTCATCGACCGGGTTTTGAAAATCGATGATCCGGTTGGCGCGATTGCTGTACACGGTGTAGCCGGAATCTGGGGAACACTCGCCGTCGGGCTTTTCAGCACATCATCAGGCCTATTCTACGGAGGAGGCGCTGCACTGCTCGGGATTCAGGCAGTCGGAATTGCTGCCATTGCCGCGTGGACACTATCCGCTGTTTCCGGTTTCCTTTTGCTCCATAAGCTATTTTCCCCGATCCGTGTCAGTCCGGAAGAAGAAATTGCAGGACTTGATTTCGCTGAACACGGCTCCCAGTCTTATGAGTTTAAAGATTTCATTCTGCAAAACGAAACACCAGGATCCGAAGCATTCGGCACCGGCCTGATCGAACGCCTGGATAGCATCGGAAAAGCGGCACGGACCCATTAGGTCTTTTTATTTTCGAAGGCCCTTGAAAGAGTAAAATAAGGATCTGAAAACAACCAGTCTTGGCTATTCAGTTATTACGGTTAGGATGGGATTAGTTAAGATTTGGGGAAGGCATAAAACTTATCGAAAAAACCTTGGATAGTGTTGGTGCGGTGATCCAGCGTCCTATGGAGATGTGAAGGTCCTGCTGGGTGAAAAAGCTGGAGATAGAGGCAGTGGAGTGGATTGGCGCTCAGTCTGAAATGTTCGGTTCTCATTGAATAAAGGCACGGGGTATAAAGTCCCGTGCCTTTATTTTGAGGCGCACCGCAGTTTATAGGCACGCGGAACTGAATCCCGTGCCTTTATTTTGGTCGCACCGCTGTTTATAGGCACGGCAAACAGAGTCTCGTGCCTCTATTTTGGTCGCAACGCAATTTATAGGCACGGCAAACAGAATCCCGTGCCTCTATTTTAGTCCTACCGCAATTTATAGGCACGACAAACAAAACCCCGTGCCTCTATTTTTTCCTTTCACCTGCCTATAGGCACTTGACCGAGCACGCTTCCCCCACGCCACAGGAAATTCAACGCTTGCAGCAGCCTGTTTCCCTACTCCACAACCTCCACCCCATACGCTTCAAACCAGTAATTGATCTGGGCGAGGTGCGCAATCAGCTGCGGTCCTGTCATCAGCTGCCCGAACCATGGATCTTTAAATGAAGCACCGCCGGAATCATTGATCTCCTTCACTTTTTTCCAGTCTAAGAACTCAAAGAGCGGTGCGTTCGAGTCATTCAATGTTTCTTCCATCCACTCCTGGACTGCCCTGGTATACCCCGGATGATGGGTTTTCGGATACGGACTCTTCTTCCGGTACAAGACATCATCGGGAAGTATACCTTCAAGCGCTTTGCGCAGTATCCCTTTTTCACAGTTGCCGTGCATTTTCATTTCCCACGGCACATTCCACACATACTCGACAAGGCGATGATCAGCAAACGGCACCCTGACCTCAAGGCTTGCCGCCATGCTCATGCGGTCTTTCCGGTCAAGCAGTGTAGTCATAAACCAGATCATGTTCATGTAAAAGAGCTCGCGCCTCTTTGCATCGATTTCCGATTCCCCTTCCAGCACAGGGGTTTCACTAACAGTTTCAGCATAGCGGCGCTGAACGTATTCTTCCAGGTTCAGTTTCGATTGCCATGATGGCAGAAGCAGCTGCTGCCGGGCCTTTGTGGATCTCATCCATGGAAATATCCCCTTTTCCGCTTCTTCCGGATGATGGAACCACGGATAGCCGCCGAAAATCTCATCTGCACATTCACCGGACAACCCGACTGTCATATCTTCTTTAATTTCACTGCAAAACCAGAGCAGTGACGAATCAATATCGGCCATTCCCGGCTGGTCACGGGCAATAACCGCCTCCTTCAGCAGGCCGGCAAGGTCCCGGTTTGAAATGACGCAGCGGTGATGTGCTGTCCCATATGCTTTTGACATCTTTTCAATCCAGGGGCCATCGGGGTCAGGCTGAAATTTATTTTTTTTAAAATATTTATCATTCTCCTCGTAATCAACCGAATACGTATTTAACGGGCTTTGCCCTTCACGTCTGAATTTTCTGGCTGTAATGGCTGTAATGGCACTTGAATCAACTCCGCCAGATAAAAAGGTGCAAACCGGCACATCCGCCACCAGCTGACGCTCAATTGCATCCATGACGAGTGCTTTGATGTTTGAAACGGTTTCTGTCAGCGAGTCTGTATGCGGCCTGCTCTCCACGTTCCAGTACCGCCATTTTTTCAATCCGTTTCTTGTGTATGTCAGCGCATGAGCAGGACGCAGCTCTTCCATTCCTTTAAAAATGCCGTGGCCGGGAGTACGGGAAGGGCCGATTGCAAATATTTCAGCAAGGCCATCCCGGTCAATTTCAGGCTTTGCATCCGGATGCGCCAGAATCGCTTTCAATTCAGAACCAAACAGCAGGCGGCCGTCTTTTTCCTGGAAAAATAACGGTTTGACCCCAAGTCTGTCTCGGGCCATGAAAAGCCTTTGTTCGCTTTCATCCCATATGGCAAAAGCAAAAATACCGTTCAGGATATCAACGCAGTTTTCTTTCCACTCCATATAAGCCGTAAGCAGCACTTCTGTATCCGAATAAGAATTGAAATAGTAGCCTTTGCTTTTTAATTCACTACGGATCGCTTCTGTATTATATAGCTCTCCGTTATATACAATCGTATAAGAGCCGGTCCGGTCCGATTTAGTCATCGGCTGCTTGCCGCCAGCGGGATCCACCACTATTAATCTCGTATGCCGTCTTCTGCTTGAAAAAAAAAACCATGTTTGAACATCATCTGGTCCCCGCTTCGATAAGGTTCCAGCCATTTTCTCAATTATCCCATGCTCGTTATTCAAGTTGTGCCGCCAATCAATCCAGCCTGTGATTCCGCACATAACTTTCACCCTTTCTGCTCGGTACCGGCTGATTTCCCTATACTTATTCAGCTTATGCGGCCGCCTGCCTGGAAATGAGAAAGGGCATGTACCATTCTTGTGGGTTTGTTAAAAGAGGGGTTTTTTAATGGGATATAATAAGGGGATTTGATTTATGCTGAGGGGCTCGTTCTGCAGCTTGGGATTCAATAAGGTAGAAAAACATATCGGCGTGGTGGTTCTTGTACCTTTATTCAGGCCAGGGGCATCCATTATGGGCACGGCGGCTTGGTTCTTGTCCTTTTATTCAGGTCAGGGCATTCTTTATGAGCATGGCAGTTTGGTTCTTGTGCCTTTCATCGGGCCAGGGCATCCATTATAGGCACGGCAGCTCGGTTCTTGTGCCTATAATTAAAAAAGCGTGTTACAGGATTGAACTTCTGTTCAGTGTCCTATTCCGAGAAGACCTGGAATTAAAGGCACTGAACGGATATTCTGTGCGCCTATTTCCGTAAAGACTGAGATTATCCGCACTGAACCATTATTCAGTGCGCCTATTTCCGTAAAGACTGAGATTATCCGCACTGAATCTCTATTCAGTGCGCCTAATCCGTATAGAGCTGGCATTATACGCACTGAACCATTATTCAGTGCGCCTAATTCCAAAAAGACTGAGATTATCTGCACTGAACCATTATTCAGTGCACCTAATTCCGAAAAGACCGTCCAATTCGCCTTTCTCATAAATCACCCACGGCAATGAACAATTACCCTCAAGCAAAAATCCCTTAATACCCTGCTAAACATAAAAAAGGCTTAGAAAATTACCTCTCTAAGCCTTTAACAATAATGTATCTCATGATTTCACAAACAAATCCGCACTTCTCAGCGGTACTTATATTCAATCAGTTTATCCATTTCTTCTTCAAACAGTTCTTCCGTTAACGGCCTGTTGATGTAAAATCCTTGGATATAGCGGCAGCGCAGATTTTTCAGCATCTCAAGCTGACGGGCTGTTTCCACGCCCTCGGCAAGCACACCGACTGATAATCCCTTTCCCATCGTGATGATCGCCTGGGCGATTGCCATATCCGGCGATCCCTCTTCAAGGTTATGGATAAACGATTTATCGATTTTGATGAAATCGATCGGCAGGTCTTTTAAATAACTGAGTGATGAATAACCTGTCCCGAAATCATCGATCGAGACCTTTACACCCAGCTGTTTGAGCTGCGTCATGACATCGATCGTGTACCTGGTGTTTCTCAGCATCACACTTTCGGTGAGTTCCAGATTCAAGTAAGCCGGATTAAGCGCTGTCTCGAGCAGCACTTCTTTTACATCTTTCAAAAACCGGCCGCTCTGAAATTGTTTCCCGCTCACATTGACAGATATCGTCAGATTGCCAAATCCATCTTCATGCCATTTTTTCATTGTTTTACATGCTTCAAACAAGACCCAGCGGCCGATTTCTTCGATTATTCCAATTTCTTCTGCAATTGGAATAAAGTCTCCCGGCGAAACAAGCCCCAGTTTCGGATGGTTCCAGCGGATCAACGCCTCCGCGCCGGTAAGACGGCCGATTTCAATGTCAATAATCGGCTGATAGCATAGGAAGAATTCATTGTTGTACAGCCCTTTCCGCAAGTAAGATTCGAGCTCAAGGCGATATTTGGCTGTATCGTTCATTTCGGTCGCGTAAAATTCCACTCTGTTGCGGCCCTGCTGCTTTGCCCGGAACATGGCAGCATCGGCATTTTTTATAAGAGTCCCGGCATCCTCTCCGTCATCCGGATATACGCTCCCGCCTATACTGGCGGTAATGAAAAATTCGCGGCCGGCATAATAGACAACTTCTGAAAGGGAAAACAGCAGGCTGCGGGCGACAACCACTAGGTCACCCAATGAATCGAGATGCGGCACAATCATAATAAATTCATCACCGCCGAATCTGGTCAGGAAAGCGCTTTCCGGCATGACCTTCTTCAGCCTTTCTATGACGATCTCCAGAATTTCATCACCGACCTGGTGGCCAAGGCTGTCATTAATCACTTTAAAATGGTCAAGGTCAATGAACAGCAAGGCAAGCGGTCTATCCGTCGCTTCGGCCCGGTTCACAAGAAACTCCAATTTCTCTTTTAAATAATAACGGTTCGGCAAACCGGTTGATGCATCATGATAAGCCAAAAATGAAATTTGTTCCTCCGCTTCTTTTTGCTCGGTTAAATCACGGCCAATTCCAAACACTCCCGCCATTTTACCGTTGATCATGATCGGAACATTTTTTACCTGCAAATGAACCTTGTTGCCATTCCGGTCGTCGATAAGCATATCATAGTGCTGTTCAATGCCCTGAAGTGTTTTCTCAAAATGGCACATCACCCGCTCCCTGTCCTCCGGATCAATATAATCGAGAGAAAAGCTCCCTTTGATTTCTGACCGGCTTATCCCGAATTTTTTTTCAAAAGCTGGGTTCACACTCATAAAGTAACCGTCCATGTCGGTAGAGTACACGATATCCGGATTATGTTCGAAAAGGGATCTGAAAAGCTGTTCCGATTCCTGCAAATGATTATTCAGGTGCTGCAGCTCTTCTGTTACGGAATGAAGGAGGTGGGACATGGCCACGAACGGACGGTATTTTTCCGGTATGGTGATCCTGCTGCCTGCAGGGCTCCCATCCTTCTTCACTTCTGTTTCAGGGACTGTTTCTGACAGTGCCAGAACCGTCATTGACTGGCTCCATAGATCAGCTTCTTTTTTATCATCTCTGAAAAATTCTCCGTACGAGAAAAAACCCGAAATTGGAAACTCAATATTCAGGGCCTGCAGTTCATGTCCGGCAAAATCCTGCAAAAAACGCCGCCGTGCCATACAGGAATAGATGAAAACTGCTTCTGTCGCCCAGTTTTTCAACTCGTTGCCGATCTTTTCCGCGTCGCGGACCATCGCTTCCACATTCCCGTATGCAAACTGGACCTGTTCCCCTTGCTTTAAAGGCTCCGTCACTTCAATCGACCCATCGCCAAACAGGCCGCTGACAAAAAGGGTGAGTTCTTCCCCTTCCCTTCCTGCCATCAGCGGAAAACCGGAAGCTGTCATTTTAAGTTCCTTATCGGAAGTGGAGCCCAGGTACTTCCCGAAAGCTTCCACGGCTGGCTTATCATCGATTGTTACGATTCTTCTGCCGGCAGATGACGTTATTGTCATTTCCTTCCCGACCCTTGTCCAATTCCGGTTCAAAAACGTTTTGGCCTGGAGATTATCACTTACAAGAGCCACTGCAACCGCTCCATTATGGAGTATATTCCGTCCTTCAATTACAAACGCCTCCCGGAATAAACCGTTATCCCCGGCCATCCCCCCTGCAATCACTGCATCCGGATGGATATCCTCCACCCCTTTGATAAATTGCTTACCGTCTGTATTCAAGCCGTCGCTGAATAGTAGCAGTACCTGCGGATCGGAACATCCCAATTTTTTTGCGAGGCTCTTCCCTTCAGCCCTGCTGCCGGGAATGTTATGCTCCCAACCAATATGAGCAGTATGAATTTCTGTATTTCTAAACACAGAAATCGTGATTACGGCTGCAGAAAAACTGAGTTCTCCGTTATGTATTTCACCATCAGTCGTCGCTCCTGCGACAGCCGCTTTTGGAAGCAGGTCTGCAATTTCATTTGCAAGCGTCTGAAGTTTGTCCCGGTCCGTGATTCCCGAAAAAATTTGCACAAGTACACGATCGGCAGACCGGATGTCATTTTTATCTATGAAATTTTCCAATTTATCTTTTGTCTCATACACGATGTTCCAGGTTTTCACATTTCCACCGCCACACGATTTGTCCAGGCCGATCTTCCATATAACACCGGCCTATTCTTTATATCGGCACATTTGCGTGCTTATTTAGGAATTCCCTCATCATGATAACGGATGGCCCGCCGCAAAGAACAAAAGCGCAAGGCGACCGTTTTAGCGGCGTACGCATAAGCGGTGGTACCCGCACTTTCCTTCCGGATGGAATCACCGCTTAGGACGACAGCCGCTGGCGCCTGGAGCTGGATGACTCCCTTCTCGCTTTTTATCCATAAAGCAAAAATTTTATAATTTCCTAAACAAAGAAAAAGCTGCCGGTAAGTCAACGGCAGCAATCATTTATCAGATTATTAATCGAGAACAATGTAACCATAAAACATGACAAGAACCAGGGAAATCAAAAACTGAATCCAATAGGCAAATGTCTTTTTCCCCTTACTATCCTTAACAAGAATCATTTCCATGGAAAAAATCAGCCATAAGCCGAGGATCCCTTTGAAAATCGCAGTATCATAAAAGGAATAATAGGCTGCCAGCATATAAAATCCTGTGCCGATAATAAGCAGGTAAAACAGGCGCAAGATATTGTGGACGATTTTTTTGGGTTTTTCTTTCCCGGTCCTCAGTAAATAATATCCGACAAAAAACAGGACAAGTGCAAGGAACCATGATGTAACGTGAGCATGAATCATTAGTCGTTCTCCTTTCAGCTATCATTCTGTGTCTATCATTCTGTGTCCATCATATCATGTTTCCACTATTAACTAGTAATTAAGTGAATTTTTAAAAACGTTCTGAATTCTCAGCCCAATCCCGTGTTATAATAAAAGATGCGGTTTTTCGATATTATAGAATCGGAGGGGATTTCAGTGAGTAAGACACAGGAAATCATTAAATTGACCGAAGAATATGGCGCACATAACTACCATCCGCTTCCTATTGTTATTTCCAAAGCGGAAGGAGTTTGGGTTGAAGATCCCGAGGGCAACAAATACATGGATATGCTGAGTGCATATTCAGCAGTCAATCAGGGGCACCGCCATCCGAAAATTATCGAAGCGTTAAAAGAACAAGCTGACCGGATCACGCTGACCTCTCGCGCTTTTCACAATGACCAGCTCGGACCGTTTTATAAAAAAGTGTCCGGCCTTACGAACAAAAAAATGGTCCTGCCAATGAATACCGGCGCTGAAGCAGTGGAAACCGCCGTTAAAGCGGCGCGGCGCTGGGCCTATGATGTTAAAGGCGTCCAGGAGAACCAGGCTGAAATCATCGCCTGTGAAAACAACTTCCATGGACGGACAATGACAGCGGTTTCGTTGTCCTCCAATGATGAATACAAAAGGGGCTTCGGACCAATGCTTCCAGGCATCAAAATTGTGCCGTACGGAGATATTGATGCCCTGAAAAATGCGATTACCGAAAACACAGCCGCTTTCCTCGTCGAACCGATCCAGGGAGAAGCAGGAATTATCGTTCCGCCTGAAGGATTCTTGAAGGAAGCATCCGAATTATGCAAAGAAAATAATGTCCTGTTTATCGCGGATGAAATCCAGGCTGGCCTCGGCCGCTCCGGAAAAACGTTCGCCTGTGACTGGGAAGATGTTGAGCCGGATATGTATATACTCGGCAAGGCACTTGGCGGAGGCGTATTCCCGATCTCCTGTGTCGCAGCAAACAAGGATGTGCTAGGTGTATTCGAGCCGGGTTCACACGGATCGACATTCGGCGGCAATCCGCTTGCTTGCGCCGTTTCCGTTGCCTCACTTGAAGTGCTTGAAGATGAAAAACTGGCTGACCGCTCACTTGAGCTTGGAGAGTATATGATGGACAAACTCCGTGAAGTCGACAATCCGGTCATCAAAGAAGTCCGCGGCAAAGGCCTGTTCATCGGCATGGAATTGACAGAACCAGCCCGCCCTTATGCTGAAAAGCTTAAAGAAGAAGGCCTGTTGTGCAAGGAGACACATGAAAATGTCCTCCGCTTTGCACCTCCATTGATTATCTCACAAGAAGACCTCGACTGGGCGATTGATAAAATCAAGAAAATTATGTCTGTATAACACCTGATGGAACTATCGCCGTCACCAAACCCGGAACGGTGACCGGCCGGAATTCCATCGATAACAGGAACGAGTCAAGCGATTCGTTCCTGTTTTATATTTGAAGAGGATACGCCTGGAATTTCTTCATGAACCTGATGATGCGTGGAGAGTGCTTGTTCCAGCCAAATCAGCAAAAATGTAACAGCCCGCAAACAAGCCAAACCCCGTTTAAATCCCGTCCAGAAAAGGAATTCATACTAGAGGCAATATATATGTATTTAAATTTTTACAAAACCAGGAGGGTGGAAAATGGAAAAACAGTTTTTCATTAACGGAGAATGGACAGGCAGCGACCTTGAACGCCTTAAAGTGAACAACCCGGCAACAGGGGAATTGTTCGGTTCTGTCCCGATGGGCGGCAAAAAGGAGACACGCCAGGCAATTAACGCTGCTTACGATGCATTCGAAGATTGGAAAAACCTCACCGCATACGAACGCTCAGGCTACTTGAAAAAGCTGAACGATCTTATGCTTGAGCATGAAGATGAATTGGCTGAAATCATGACGAAAGAAATGGGGAAACCTTATGAAGAATCAAAAGGCGAAGTCCGCTATGCAGCATCCTTTGTGGAATGGTTTGCGGAAGAAGGGAAACGGGTTTATGGGCGCACTATCCCTCCGCATAAAGATGGCAAGCATATGGAGGTCCGCCATCAGCCTGTCGGTGTCGTCGGCGCGATAACGCCATGGAATTTCCCCGCTGCCATGATCACACGAAAATTGGCGCCGGCACTTGCTTCCGGCTGTACCTTTGTTGTGAAACCGGCTGAAGAAACCCCGCTTACTGCAGTCAAAATCGTTGAACTCGCCGAACAGGCCGGCATACCAAAAGGCGTAGTAAATCTCGTTACAGGAGATCCGGCAGAAATTGGCGGTGAACTGCTAAGCCATCCGCACGTTAGCAAAATTACCTTTACAGGATCTACACAAATCGGCAAGATGCTTATGAAACAGGCTTCCGATTCGCTGAAAAAAATCTCCCTTGAGCTTGGCGGGCATGCGCCTATCATAGTTCTCGATGATGCAGATATCGATAAAGCGGTTGATGGGGTCCTTGCTTCCAAGTTCCGAAACGGAGGCCAGACATGCATTTGCGGAAACCGCGTATATGTCCAGGAGAACATTCTAGATGAATTCACAGAGAAATTCGTTGCAAAAACGAAGGAACTCAAAGTCGGCAATGGAATGGAGCCAGACACGAAAATTGGTCCCATCATCAATAAAGAAGGCTACGAAAAAATTGACAATCATGTTCAAAATGCGGTCAAACAGGGCGCCACAGCCGCAGCCGGCGGCAGGGGATATGTGAATGATGGAGTCTACTTCTATGAGCCAACCGTTCTTACTGATGTAACACCGGGTATGATCATCATGAACGAAGAGACATTCGGGCCGATTGCCCCTATCCAGAAGATCTCCACCATCGAAGAAGGAATCCGGCATGCCAACAATACACCGTTTGGTCTCGCTGCTTATGTTTTTACAGAAAGTGTCACAAACGGCAACAAAGTTGTCAATGCGCTTGATTACGGCATTATCGGCTGGAATGACGGAGTTCCGTCAGCCGCACAGGCACCATTCGGTGGCATGAAACAAAGCGGAATCGGCCGTGAAGGCGGAATCGAAGGCATCGAAGACTACCTGGAAACAAAATATGTTTCTATTGGAATCGATTAAAACAACAAGCTTCTGATGACACAGAATCATTTATAGTTAAAGAGGTTGGGACATAACTAAAGCTTAGAGACGAACACTATCTATTCAACGTAATACTGTTTACTAATAATCAGTTAAGATAAAAAAACAAGTTCGTTCCATTGCGCTGCAGACACTCGCTTTCCACGGGGAGGAAGCTGAGCCTCCTCGGCTTCGCCTGCGGGGTCTCAGCCTTTCCTCTATTTCCCGTAGGAGTCGAGTGTCTTCCGCTCCATTCCAATAGTTTTTAAAAATAGTGGCAAAAAATTTATGAGAGTAAATAAAGACCCGAACGGTCAGGCGAGAGATTCATTGAAATCTTACCTAATCGTTCGGGTTTATCATTAGCAGAAATATTTATGGCCCGCCTCTTTTTTATTTCTTTCTTATTTGGAAGGCTCTGTTAAACGCTAGTGTAGATTTACGCTGCAGGGACTCGCTTTCCGCTGGACAGGCGCTGAGCCTCCTCAACACGCTTCTCAAAAATAAAAACCAATTTTCTTCGTGCAGTGTCTTTTTGAAGAAGCTTTATCTCCACAGGCACGAGTAGTGCCGAGGCCCCCTGTTGCCCTGCGGTAAAGAAGATACCGTGAGTGCGACCGGAGGAAAGTTGTAACAGATGTCGCACTTGTGCCTTTAGAGAATCGAATGCCTGCAGCGGCAAGGAACGGGCAACATCTGAAAACCATGTTCCTTCTTCCAACAAAAAAACACACTGAGACTCCATATGTGAAGTCCAGTGTGTTTTCAATGAAACTTACATTATTTGTACAGCTGAAGCAGGCTTAATTCTCACGCTTTAATTGTTTAAGGATGAGAATGATCAAAGCTGCTCATCTCCGACCGTATTGGACAATGTGCCGATTTCAGGTATGGTGATTTCCATCCGGTCTCCACCTTTTAAGAAACGCGGGGGTTTCATGCCTTTGCCGACACCTGCAGGAGTTCCGGTTGCGATAATATCCCCGGGCTCAATCGTCATCCCTCTGGAGATGACCGAAATCAAATACGGGATGCTGAAAAGCAGCTGATCGAGGGATCCCTGCTGCCGCACTTCTCCATTGATTTTCGTTTCAATTGTAAGCTTAGACGGTTCAGGGATTTGTGAGCGATGTACGATCCACGGCCCTATCGGACACGAAGTATCAAGGCTCTTGCCGAGCAAGTATTGCTTATGTCTTTGCTGAAGGTCCCGGGCAGTCACATCATTTAAGATGGTATAGCCGAATATGTGCTGATATGCGTCTTCTTCTTTGATTGCAATGCCCTTTTTCCCGATAATGACAGCAAGCTCCCCTTCGTAGTCAAGCTGCTCTGTCACTCGCTCATGCAATTTCACCGGATCTTGATGGCCGACCACTGCTGTCGGGCTTTTTGAGAAGATAATCGGCGCTTCCGGTATATCACCTTCATTTCCGAGTTCAATTGCATGATCCCGATAGTTTTTGCCGATGCAAAAAATATTTTTTGCCGGGCGCGGTATCGGTGCGAGCAATTTGACTTCCTCCACATCAGAACAATATGGACGGTCTTGCTGGGTTTCGATCCATGACAAAATTTCTTCTGTCCGTTTAATGAACATGCTCCCCATATTTAATGCTTCGAGCATGGAGCCTGGAATCACTTCCTGCCTGTCCATAACCTGCTCCGCTTTATGTAAATCGACCACTGTCCGATCTCCATCTATCAGGACGCCTACAAACGGCAGGCTTTCGGTTTGACCTGTAATAAATTTCAACACTGTTTCCCCCTTTTTGCTATTCAGTTCCATAAAATTTCTCTGTATTCTTCGCTGTCACTCGTTTTATTTCCTTTATTGTACTCTTTTTTATTTCCGCAATCGCTTCCGCTGACCTTTCCAGAAGCAGCGGGCTGTTTCTTATTCCATCAAACATTCCGCCGAGCGGCCAGGGTCCGTCTGTCTCCAGAAGAAGTCGGTTTGAAGGAACCTGGCTAACAAGCAGGCGGTCCCGCTCCCGCCAGCAAACTTCGGGTGTCACGGAAATGAAGCAACCTGCTTGAATGATTTTTTCCGTCACTTGTTCGGAAGCTTTATGCCAGTGGAAATGCGCACGGAAATGCTGTTCATCCATGAGAACTTCAAGTGCCGGCAAAGCTGTTCCATGAACAGCATGCAGTACAACAGGCAACCCATGACTTTTTGCTGTCCGGACATACTCGGCCAGTCTTTCCCTATAAGGATCTATTGACGAGACACCAAGGCGCTCCCTTTCGTAGTAAGGCAGGCCAATTTCCCCGACAGCACTGATCCGTGCCCTTTCTTTTTTTATAAGTGTCTGCCATTCGAAAATTTCTTGTTCAGAAGGAAGTTCATATTCCGGATGGAATCCGACAGCCGCTTTTATAAAATCCGGAAACCCCTCTTTTAATTCAAGAGTTTTATAACTGGATGAAAGATCCGTGGATACAGCGACAATCCCCTTCACTCCAGCCGCTTTCCACAATTCAATGAATGCCGGGATGTCAGTTTCTTCAAACTTATCCAGGTGGATATGCGCATCATACATGTTTTTATCCCCCAATGTTGCTCTCTGTAGAATTTTGTATATTCCCCACTTCTTTTATCGAAAGCCTATGCAGGCTTGCAAATTTGTTAGATAATACTCCTAGCCGCTTTTAATGTTATATTTACATAAGAAAAAAATGAGTAAGGAGCTTACAGGATGCTAGAGAAAACAGTAGAGACGAAACGGGAAGAACTTGTGAAGCTCGCGTTTTTATATGGCTTCACCAACAGTAAAACAGTGCAGTGCAGCCAGGAATTGGACAACCTCCTGAACAAGCTGCAGTATACGCGGGGCGGTAATGTGAAGCGATATGCATAATAAACACTATAATTTTCAAGAAATAATAACTTGGGCGCCGATGAAGGCGCCCTTATTTTTCTTCTTTGGAAATATCAATGATCCTTGATTGTCCCCATGGCGTAATACTGATCTTCACAATCAACTGCTCCGGCTGCCGTTCCCATTCTGTCCCTGTGTTTTCCGGTACGAAATACTTTTCAAAGCCGTATTGCATTCTCATAGTTTTGCTGTATTCATCGTAATAGTTCAACAATCCGGAAACCCACACGCCTTCTTTGCCTTCGACTTTTTCGGTATATACCCCTTCGGCACAATGGAGGGACCCGCAAGGCTCGAGCAGGACATACACCTTTTCATTGCGTCCTTCGCGGGGGATGGGCTCTGCAGATTTCCAGAGAGTCTCCGGTAACGAGCTGATTTCATAATTCAAATACACATAATCACCATAAAACAAATCACGCGGATCGATTGGTTCCGTTTTCAGGCGGATCTCTTCCCCGACATCGTCTGCAAGATAGTACGAAGCCGTCAGCCCCATCAATACGAAGACCTGGACTGCAATAAATATGATGCCGGCTGCCTTGAGCATTTTTTTATTCATCCTGCCCGCCTCCAATGCCCCCGGCTGCCCGGCGGCGTTTCTCCAAATACCAGCTCAAAGCGAACAGCAGCACACCTCCGAAAAGGAAAAACAGCGACTTTGGCATGAAATCCCAGGCCAGATGAATATACGCTGCAAGTGTACTGACAAGAAAGATGACTGTGCCGAAATTGACTTTTTCAATCCGCTCCTCTTTGTATCCGATCAGCAGGCTAAGAATGCTGTATATAAGCAGCAGGATCACATAAAATACGTCCGCTGCCTCACCAATATAGAACCACGGCAAAAACAGGAGGAGATCGGGGAGATCTGTCTTATCCGTCCTGGTAATGAGCCAGAAAAGCAGACCCGCCGCTGCTGCAGTCAATACCGCCAGCAGCACAGGCTGTGGAAATTCTTCTGCAGCGCCGCCGGAAAACACCATAAAAAGACTGAATATGACACTCCCGAACAGGCTGACCCACCGGAACGGCCAGTATATGCTGTCTTTGCCGGAAATGGCGCCAAGAATATAAAGCAGAGCGAGCAAAACGGGCATCCACAGCCCCGATTCAAACTCGGTGATGACAAAAAGAAGTCCTGTTATCGCATAACCCAGGCCGAACACAGCACTTGTCTCAATCGAAGCACGGTGATAGACAAAGTGCCCGGCCCCAAACAGAAAGACCGCAGCCAGCAGGTAGCTGAACGAATGAAAGTTTCCGAACGTATACACCTGTCCCGCAATCGCTATCAGCATGTGCAGAATAAGCAGGAATCTGCTCGGAATCAGGGCTGCAGCGCCGAGACCGGCAAGGGCCCATAATATAAAGGGAGAAGCGTTAAAGGACACAAAATGAAACATTTGCCCGATCAGAAAAATCCCGGCCCCGAATGCCGCGACCCCGATACCGGTTAGACCGGCGCCGACCCTGTCATTTCCTTTCTCATACTGCCGAAAACCGGCCCAATAAAACCCAGCCATTGCCCCGACAATAAGGGAGACCCGGACAAGTTCATGGATTTCCTGCCAATTCGCCGCAACAAAACTCAGTATCCCAAGTGCGACCAGAATGCTTGCAAACAGCGGCAGCAGGCTTTTATACCGTTTCTTCGGATAGCGAGCCAACAAAACATCGTATTGGCCTTCTGTGATCACTCCGTCTCTCACCCATTTGGGGCCTTCTTTTTTCAACCATTGGCGGGACATTGTCACCCCTCCTTTTCAGTTTCCAAACGTTTGAAGCGCTGAAAAGACCCATAAGTCAAACTCCTCCACAGCCATTCAACCGGACCGAACCGATACCGTTTGATCCACCAGCTGCTTGCCGCCGCCTGCAATCCAAATATACCAATCACCAAAAGAGTTCCGGGTACAGGCCCGACTTTGCCATACAGCCCGAGGCCATAGCTGTAAAAAATGAGGGTGCCAATCACGGACTGTAACAAGTAATTGCTGATTGACAGTTTTCCGACCGCCGCAAACGGACGCATGCAGCTCACAAATGTTTTTCTCCTTGTTAAAAGCACAACTGATGATGCATACAACAGCGCTGCAGCGGGCCCGCCGATTTCATCCTGGAAGTAATCAGCAGCCGGCGTGCGGCCAATCACATATGGAAGGAACTTGAACACGATTGCAAACACCAGAGAAACCATCCAGATGTTTAAAATGAAGCGATAATGGCCTGATGAATCCTGAAACAAACGGAACTTGGAAGCTGCTGCCCCGAGTAGAAACATCGGAAACAGGGACAAAAACAGGAAGACCGGACCTGCTCCGCCGGCGATGTTCACATACGACCAGTCTTCGATTCGCCGGCTTGTAATCTCGCCGTATGTACCTTCACCGTACACTTCAATCGACTCATTTACCATCGGGTGTTTCGTTGTGCCATATTCCGTGCCGGTCTGTGTCACACTGACCAAGCTGAGCATCATGCCGATGACCAGCACCTTAGCGGCAATCAGGGCAAGAGCTGTATACACAAGCGCCCTTGAACTGCTTTTATAAAAAGGAATGAGAAAAAATCCGAGGAGGCTGTAAGTGATCAGAATGTCCCCGTGCCAGATGAAAAAAGCATGAATAATGCCGATAATCAGCAGGACGGCCAGCCTTCTTGAAAATAGCAGCGAAGCGGAATAGCCCTTCCTTTCCGCCCGTTCCATGAAGATGATCATCCCGTACCCGAACAAAAATGAAAACAGGGTATAAAAGCTTGCCTGGGCAAAAATATCAATAAAACGCTGAACTGCAATGTCCACAGGACGATCCCATATTTGCCCGATATCCAGATAAAGCCATGGGGCGCGAAAATCCTCCATATTCACGAGAAAAATACCGAATATGGCAAATCCCCTCATAATATCAAGTGATAAGATTCTTTCTGTACCGCCGACCGGCTGTGCGCTACCTTCCAATTTCGCTACCACCTTTCTCCTTTATTGTACTACAAGACATAGGGTGAGTCTGCGAAAGAATGGAGCAGCATGGTCCTTGGTACAGGTGGCCAGCCCGTTTAAACTAAAGCCCTTGAAACCGTTCAATGCCTTTCATCAGTTGACGAGGATATTTATTGCTCGAAATCCTCTAAACATTTTCATTACATCATAATGTAATGCCCTACGTTTCCATAATTTATACACAGCATGGCAGCACAAAGCCTCCGCTTCACTGGCGGAGGCCCGGATAATTTATAATGTAAGCTGAGTGGCAGGCTGTTCAATTAATTGACCAGTCGTTCTTTACCTTCCCAAAACGATTTGCGCAGCCTTACTTTTTGGATTTTGCCGGATGCCGTTTTCGGGAGTTCTTCAACAAACGTCACGGCAGTCGGAGCTTTGAAATGGGCAAGGTGCTCACGGGCAAAGGTGATGAGTTCCTGCTCTGTCAGCTCTTCCCCTTCTTTTTTCACAACGAAGGCATGCGGCGTCTCGCCCCATTTCTCATGCGGCACAGCGATGACGGCAGCTTCCACAACCTGAGGATGTTCATATAGTGCACCTTCGACTTCGATCGAGGAAATATTTTCCCCGCCGCTAATGATAATGTCTTTTTTACGATCGGCGATTTCGATATTGCCAAGTTCATCGACAACTGCCATATCACCGGTATGGAGCCATCCATCACGGATTGTCGCCATGGTGGCCTCTTCATTTTTCCAGTACCCTTTCATGACAATGTTGCCCCTTGTCAGCACTTCCCCGATTTCCTTTGAATTCCATGCTACTTCTTCACCGTCGTCCCTGGCAACTTTCACATCGGTGCCGATCATCGGGTATCCCGCTTGCGCCTTCATGCGGTGCAGCTTCTCTTTCGGCAGATCCTGGTGCTGGACCCGCGGTGTGGAAAACGTACTGAGCGGTGAGGATTCTGTCATCCCGTATACCTGGATGAACTCCCAGCCAAGGTCATCTTCCACCCTTGTCACAAAGGATGGCGGCGGGGCGGAACCGGCTATGACAACGCGGACATCCTGATCATGGACCGGTTTATTATTCTCTGCATATTGGAGAAGGCTGTTCAGTACAGTCGGCGCCATATGCATCGAAGTGACACCGTGTTTCTGCAGTTTTTCAATAATGGCCTCAGGAGCCGCTTTTCTGAGCATGACATGTGTTGCCCCGTTGCCGGTGTAATAAAAAGGGCCTCCCCAGCCGTTGACATGGAACATCGGCAGGACATGGAGATAGACATCGGAATCGGATACGCGCAGATGGTGCTGGGTGCTCAACGCATGTAAATAATTGTTCCGGTGTGTCAGCATGACACCTTTCGGCTTGCCGGTTGTCCCGCTCGTATATAACAGGCTGCAAACATCATTTTCATCAAGCTGCGTCCGCTTGAAGGCTGTTTTGGGGTATTGCTGCAGCCAGCTGTCGTAAGCTGTCTCATCTCCCCCATCCCGGCCTTGATGGACAATGATTTTCTCAACTGTTTCCAAATCCTTTTTGATCGGTTTAATCAAGTGGTACAATTCTTCATCCACAAATAAAACTTTGCTCTCACTATGATTCAAGATGTACAAATAATCTTCCGGAGTCAAGCGGATGTTCAGCGGCACCATGATTCCGCCTATTTGAAAAATGCCATAAAAGCCTTCCAGCATTTCAAGGGTGTTCGGAGCAAGATAGGCGATACGGTCCCCTTTTTCCACACCAAGGTCCTCCAACCCGTAGGACAATTGGTTTACCCGCCCCTCAAGTTCACTGTAGGTCAACGTTTTTGAGTCATCGATAACGGCGGTTTTGTCTCCATACAATTTCACGGCCCTGTCCAAAAAATCAGTCAACAGCAAAGGCACAATCATGAGCATCCCCCTAAAATGTTAAGAATATTCTAATTTATTGTAACATAATATCACTTCTTTGCCATTCATTACAGCGTGGAACAGAAGCCCAGCTGATTTCATATACTGTCTGAAGAAGACCAAAAAAGGGTGTTTTTGTTATGCCTTCGATTGTGGGAGCGGTAAGTGTGAACGCCATCGGTTCATCTGGCGTCTTCAATATCGGCGATGTTTTCTCCATCTCGCCAAGAAGTGCGGCCAAGACTTTTGCCGGTGCCGGTTCCTTCAATACCGGGGAATCCGTTGAAAACTATAACGAATACAGTCAGACAAATACGTCGGACGGTGACATTGCGGATCAGACACAGGTTGCCAATGCTTAGATGGATTGCATGTACTGATTTCTGTTTTTCTTTCATATAAATTTCAAGAAAGGTTCTATCATCATTCATGAAAAACAGCCAGCGCTTTCCCGGCGTGCGCCAGTCCGTTTGCATTATCAGGAACCTCCGGGAACAGCCGCTGTGAAATCAGCAGAAAAGGAGCGTGTTCGATTGAAGCTTTTCGTCACGCAATCCATCATGATTCAAACCATCCGAATCGGCGGCATCTCAAACTCTTCCGTGCTTCAGATAGGCAGTGCCGGCATGATCGGCATGTTGTCCAATCTTTATAATACCGGGGGATTCACAGAACCTGCCCCCGAACCGTTGGAGCCTTCTCCGCCAGGCCCGGGGCCTCTGGTTCCCTTAGGGCAGCCGACATAGGATGGGGCTTTCTCAAGTGAAGGAGTGACCTTATGATTTGTTCGAATGAGCTGCTCCAGTACTTGTATGAAATGCACCTTTTCCATCAGCATCAGCGGAAAAAAATAAAAAAAATGGAGGCTGAAATTGAGCAGCTCCGGGAAACCGTACAACGATTAAATGACCAGCCCGGCACCAATATCGAAAGGATTGAATACAGCTTTGACCAGCTCAAAATCGAGACGCTTGAAGGCACATTGAATATCGGCCTCACCCCGACCGGCGGCGAACCGATTGAGGAAATGATCATCAACCAAACAGGCCAGCAATATCCGGGATCAAGTCAGCCGTATCCGGGCCCAGGCCAGCCATACCCGCCTTCAGGCCAGCCTTCTTCAATGTTTAATGATGAAATGATGGAGGATGTAATGAGTGAACTGGACAGATATCTGGAAGAAGAAACAGCTCCCCTTCTGGATGAAATGGAACAGAAATACAGCTATCCTTTAAGCCGCGAATACAGGGAGCTCATAGTCAATGATATTAATAGCCAGTTGGAGAGCAGAGTTCGCTATTATATGCAGCAACATACCCAAAATAACGATAATCGCTCAGATGCAACACAAATAGCGGAGTCGATTACGGCACGGGTTAAGGAAGATATCAGAAATGCTGTTGAAGCATTTATCAAGCATTTGCCGAAAGGAGAATGAAAATGCAATACACCGTAGTCAACCGTGAATTGTGTGTTGGAGACATCAATATTCTGGGTGTATCCAGTTCCTCAATCGTCCTTATCGGTGATACGCAATCCATTGGCCTGTCATCCATTTTCGACACTCCAGCTGAATCACTGATCATAGGCCCGTTCGTTTCGCTTTCTCCGGAAACAATAGGCTGATGTGATGTATCAACGATTTTCAGTCACAGATCATGTGCATGTAAATGCCGTTCTCTTCAGCTCCGTCTTTGAAATCGGGGACTCGCATCACATGGATTTGAAATCACAGGTACTTGCCGTACAGCGTGAACAGCAACTTTTCCTGGGAAGGGAAGGGCCATTCGCCTATCCATTGTTCTTACGAAAGCTCCCCCCTCCCCCGCAGATAAGGAAGCCTGCACTTCAGGCCCTTCAGGTGTATGAGGACCCTGTCATCCGTGTCGGGAATATAAAAATTAAAGGCATATCCACTTCCAGTTCACTCCATATCGGATCAACGTGCTGGATCCAGGCGGAAGCCCGTGTGAAACATATCCGCCAGCTGGCTCCAAGAAGCGATCTTGAAAAACTGTAGACAGTAAGCCCGAACTAAAGTGGCCGGGTCCTCATAAGTTGAACTATAAAGCTAGAACGAAAAAGGGTGTATTTTTATGCCATCAATAGTCGGACCGGTTAATATCAATGATGCATCAGGCGTGGTCAATTTCGGGGATACGTTTTATGTTTCCCCGAAAAACACCGGGAAAACCTATGCAGGTTCAGGAGCCTTTAATACCGGCAACTTCATTAATACAAATAACGGACTGAGTTCAACGAATACCGGAGATCCTGATGTATCCGACGCAAATACGACCGCAAATGCATGAAAAACGAAGAAAAAGGCTGTCAGTTCTGACAGCCTTTTTCTTGTTTAGTTCATATCCTCGTATGTTCCCGCGGTGAAGCGCCCGAACATGGCCGGGGATAAGTTTCTTTTTTATCCAAAGCAATGAATCACTCTTCCCAGACTTTCACTTCTTTCATCTGGTCCCCTGCTTGAATGCGGAGAACAGTATCCATGCCTTCTGTCACCTGTCCGAATACGGTATGGACGCCGTCAAGATGCGGCTGCGGCTCATGGACGATGAAAAATTGGCTACCGCCCGTATCTTTACCGGCATGTGCCATGGAAAGTGAACCTGCTTTATGCTTATGGGGGTTTCCTTCCGTTTCACATTTAATTGTATAGCCCGGACCGCCTGTGCCGTTTCCCTTTGGACAGCCCCCCTGTGCTACAAAACCGGGAATGACCCGATGGAATGTCAAACCATTGTAGAAACCTTCATTTGCAAGTTTTGAAAAGTTCTCGACTGTGCCCGGTGCCTCATTTGGATATAAATCAAATTTGATGACTTCTCCATTTTCAAATGAAATCGAACCTTTGTTCATAATAATTCCTCCCGGAAAATCTTTTTTTGGCATGCACTACAATTGTATTTGAAATGCCTCTAAAAAGACAAGCGGTCTGTACTTACTGTCGTTCTGGAAATATGGAAAAACAGTTAAATATACGCAGGGATACTGAAATTCAGCGTCGTTTTTTAGGATTTGTATCCGATGACGGCGCGTTGCCTGGCAATTGCCTCGCAATTGCCAGGCAACCATAGGCCATAAGTCCCTTTAACACATGCTGACAGAACCCTTTCGAAGCCACCCTCACAGATTAATTTTCAAAAAACCAGTTTTATCTTTTTGTATCAGCCATTTATCATCAACTTTCCCTTTTTTTCTTTCAAAACATCGGTTATTTCTTTTTTTTATGACGATTGCCTGGCAATTGCCAGGCAATCATAAGCTAAAAGTCCCATAAAATCATATTCAACACCTCTACGAGTCTTAACGCCAGCGATGAGGATGTTTCCCAGACCCCCCCAGAATTTCCTTCTCTCAAAAAAGAAAAAAGACCAACACATATATGAGTTGGTCTTATAGAACATATGGTATTGGTTCACCGAGAAAAGGAATTGTTCAGCCTTCACTGGAAGATCAGTCACTTTCTTTTCCGCCGCGACTTTTTCGTTCCGGGCACCCGGGTCGGAGGCTGTTTGCGGATCCACTTCAAATATTTTTGCATACGGTCATTGTGCTGCAATGATTTGATTGTATTTAGGGAGTCGGCAAGTTCCTCATTCGAAAACAGGGCGTGAATCTGTTTATGGCAGGGGATACAAAGACTGGCGACCGGCAAAAATGTTCCGCCTATTTCTTTTGGCGTCAAGTGATGCACAGTCGTCTGCACGCCGCTGCGCCCGCAAAGCTCACAAGTTCCACTCCCGTTTTCTTTCCTGCTCACTCCCGTCACCTCTTTGTAATTCTTTGTTTAAAGTATACCAGTGCTCTTGATTCACTGACGGTTACATCATCTCATGGAATACGGCGCTTCCGCTTCCGGACGGTTCCGCCGGTTTTACAACAAGCTTCCGCGGCATCCGTTCTCTTAATTCCTGAACATGGCTGATCACACCGATTGCCATACTGCTCGACTGCAGTTTTTCCAATGAAGTCATCACGGTATCAAGGAGCTCATGGTCAAGTGTGCCAAATCCTTCATCAAGGAAAAAGAACTGCAGCGGGAATTGGCCGCGGAGCTGGATTTGCGAAGACAGTGACAGAGCGAGGGCAAGTGATGTCAGGAACGTCTCGCCTCCGGATAGCGTCGACACCGGACGTCTCACACCGCCGTTTGCATCATCCCTGATGACAAATCCACCGGCGGAATCGACTTCAATTGCATAACGCTGCCTCGTAAGTTGACCGAGCCGTTCTGATGCATCGCGGGCCACCTGGATCAGCTGTTCTTCGGCGATATACTCGACAAACTGGTTGCCGCGGAACACCTGCTGCAATTTCCCGAGCTTCTCCAGTTCCTGTTCCATCTCGATCCGCCTGTTTTCCAGCGTTTTATAGCGGGCATGATTTTCCTGCAGCACACTCAGCCATTTCATCTTCTCACCTTTATCCTGGAGCGCGGCATTTACTTTTTCTTTCATGTTTTCCCGGTTTTCTTGTGTTTGGGCCCACTTTTCCGCTGTTAACAATTCGGCCCCGATTTTCTCATTTAACTGGCCGATTTCATGTTCGATCTGTTTCATTTTTTCCTGGTACTGCTCAATTTCGGCCTGCCATTGCTGTTGTTCCATTTCACTGCGCTTCGCCTGCTTCACCTCATCGCTTTCGGTGAACGGTGAATTGTTCAAGGCCTGGCGCCACTTATCTTCCGCTTCCTGCAAGCGGCTTTCATAGTCTTGCAGAGATTGGGCAGCGGCAGATAACCGTTTTTCGGCCTCCTGCAAATGGGTGCGGGCCTTTTCAAGAGATTCATAGGAAAAGGTTTCTTCTTTTTTCAATCCTTCCAGCTTGCCTGATGTTTCTTCCAGCAATTCTGATGGTTTGCGGTCTCCGGCCTGCCGTCTCAATTCCGTTTCAGCTTTTTCATAACTCTTTTTTTTATAGGAAAGGTTCGACTTCTGTTCCGTCATTTTTATTTGCATGTCGGTCAGGATTTGTTTCCGTTGCTCAATGTCAGTCTCCCAGTTTTCGAGATAACGGACACTTTTTTCGATGCTTTCTTTCAGTTCTTCCGCCCGGCTGTCTTTTTCGGAAATGTCCTGCTGCAGTTTTACAGCTTCCTGGACTAAAAAACCAGGAAATTGTTTTGACCAGAAAGTCATTTTTTCTTCGAGTTCGTTTACGGCGAAATCCAGCTTTTTCTGCCTCTCTTCCAGATTCTGTTCCAGTTCCTTTACGGCCTGGGCCGACCGCTCCAGGCGGCGTGACAGATCTGTCAGGCTACCGGCAGTATGCTTGACATGTTCAGCTGTTTCAAGGTAATCCTGTTTCAGCGCTCTGGTTTCTGTGCCAATCCGGAAGGCGGTTTCAGCCAGCTGTTCCGCTGAGGGGCTCAGGTCCAGATTGACAATCGGTTCCACCTCTTTTTGCCCGCTCGACGGTTCGATTTTCAGCGGCGCAAGGGCTTCGCTCATCCGTTCAGACAGCTGTTCATACTGAAGTTTCAATTGGTGCAGCGTTCGGCTTTCCGTACGGATGCTGTCAATCGTCCCTTTTAACTTCTTCAGTTCCTGCTGCATCTCCCCGGCAGAATGTCCCTCTTTATGGACAGGTGCAGGATGTTCAGTCGATCCGCAAACAGGGCATGGTTCACCTTCTGCGAGGGAATCGGCAAGGCCCGAGGCAATTTCCGCCACTCTTGCCTGATCGAATTCAGCTTCTTTCTTTTCGATTCGGTTGAGAAGATAACTTTCCAGCTGCTCTATTTCATTGAGTCTTTCACTCACATAATAAAACTGTGCTTCCAGCGTTTTGAATAAAGCGGATCCTTTCTTTTGCTGTGATTGGCCCTCCAGCAGTAATTGTTCGTGTTCCTTTTTCGTTTCTTCCCATGCTGCTTTTTTAGCTGCATATTCCTTTCCGGCTTCTGCTTTGTTTTTTTCAGCGATTACAATATGGGCCCTTTCTTCGTTTGCCCGGCGGATGTCTTCCCGCTCTTTTGAAGAGACCGTTACTGTTGAAAGCTCCTCTTTCAGGCGCTGCTGTTTGGCCATGCCTCTCTTATGCTTGTCCTGCAAGGTGCCCTGCTCTTCCTGTTCCTTTTTAATCCGGATCCCAGTTTCTTTTAGTTTTTCTTCAATCCCCTTTATTTCTTGTGCCAGGACATCCATTTCTTTTTCTGTTTCAGCCGCCTGCTTAAGCTGTTCAATCTTTACAGCTAATACAGGCTCCTCTTTCTCCCGTTTTTCTTTTGCTTGCTTATAGCGGTTTTCCTTGCTGTCATGCCCGGCCCTGGCCTGTTCGAGGGCTGCAGCTGCCTGCTCCTTCTCGCGCTGCCAATTCATTTTGCGGCTTGCTGCCGTTTCATATTCATCGAGATAGGGGGAAAGCCGGTCTGAAATTCGCGCATGCTCGAGCATTGTTCGCAAGCCTGTCAGTTCTTCTTCGCGACGGCGCTCTTTGTCCCTTTCCTCCACAAGTTTTTCCCTGTGATTCTGAAGGGCCCACTTTTCCTTCTGGTGCTGGTAAAGCGTTTCTGCCTTATCGTACTCCGTTTCAGCTTTTTTCAGGGCGGCATCCGCTTCGGCTGTGGCTGTTTCCGCTTCTTTTAGGGCTTCATCGGAAGCATCGCCAAGTCCGGCCTGTTCTGAAATCACTTTTTCATACGCTGTTTTTTGCTTCCCGATTCTGCCCCTGATTTTCCTATTCAGTTCATCACCGTACTTTTCCAGGTTGAAAAGCCGCTGCAGCATCTGGCGGCGGTCGGTCCCTTTGAGCGACAAAAATTCAGCGAACTTCCCCTGCGGAAGAACAACCGCCCGGGTGAAGTCATCGATTGTCAGTCCCAGCAAATCCATAACTTCACGATTCACTTCACTATTTTTGTCCGCCATCACGATTGTTTTTTCTTGGTCGCTTTCATCAATAAGACGACAGACTGATGTTTTCACTGTTACGTCACCAGTCCGTTTGAAACGGCGCTCAACCGTATACTTTTTTGAAACGGTGCCATCCTTCAGCTGAAACGTGAACGATACATACAGCTCATCTTCGGCATGGTTGAGGATGCCCTGCGTATTATTGGCCGCACGTTCCACTTTTCCGTAGAGGGCCAGCGTCATGGCATCAAGAAGCGAAGACTTTCCGCTTCCTGTCGGCCCAAAAATGCCGAAAACACCTGCAGCACACAGGGAGTCGAACTGGACGGTTTGCGGTTCGCGGAAACTGTGCAATCCTGCAACAACCAATTTTATCGGACGCATGATTATTCCTCCCCTTCCAGTTCGTCTTCGTTCACGAGCTCCATGAACAAGCCTGTCAGTTCATGCTCAGGTTCTGCTCCGCCCGTTTGCCTTGCATAAAAACGCTTAAACAGTTCATCAAGCGGCAGGCTGCTGGCCGCTTGCCTGTTTTCCTCTTCCGCTTTTGTTTCAAATACCGGCCTGATATGGATAAAACCGTTGTGCAGCTTGCGGAGCCGATGGATTTCTTCAAGTGACAGCGCATTCTTCAGATGGATTTCAAGGTCAATCCATGAATTGGCATCTTTTCCTTCATCAAGCCATTGATAAACCTGATTCAGTCCTTCGGCCGCTTTCCAGGTGACAAGCGGTTTTCCGCTGGATAGCGGAATTTCCTTCACTTGCGCTTCACTGCCAGGCTTCACATCGACGATGGTTACGGACTTCGCATAGCCCGATTCGGAAAAACTGTAGGCAAGCGGAGAACCGGAATACCGTGCCGGCCCTTTTGCCTTCCGGATATTCTGCGGGCGGTGCAAATGACCTAGCGCTGTATACTGGGCACCAGATGGCAGACTGTCGGCAGACACAGTATATGCTCCGCCGACTTCAATCGGCCGCTCGGAATCACTCGAACTGCTGCCAGCAACATAAATATGGCTCATGGCGATGTTTACAGCATCGTCTGTAAACGATTCGCCCAGTTTTTCAAAAATCGCTTTGATTTTCCGATCATAGTGTTTTTGGAGAATATCTTCGGCATTTTCCTGTGAAAGCATTTCCCTCAGCCTTGCTTCGGATGGATACGGCAGCAGCGCGAGATTGATCCGTTCCCCTGTGGAAGGGATCACCGTTGAAAATGGCTGCAGGTCCGGCAGCCCGAACAAATGAATGCCATGCTTGCCTGCAAGCGGCGATGCCGCTGACAGCCGGTCGGGATTATCATGATTGCCGGAAATGAAAAACAGCGGCCTCTTTCCTCCATCAGAAAGCCTTGCGGCGCTTTCGTAAAATAGCTGTTCAGCTGCAGCGGGCGGATTGACGGTATCAAAGACATCGCCAGCCATCAAAATCGCATCGGCCTGTTCTTCTGCTGCTATGTCAGCGAGTTCATCCAAAAAATCGGCCTGTTCAGCCAATCTGCTTCTGCCTTCCAGCGTCCTCCCCAGATGCCAGTCGGCTGTATGTATAAGCCGCAAATCTCCCCACCCTTTCTATTACTCTATTAACCTTCATATTTCCAAAAAAGGCCCTTCCGCCGATTGGGTGCGACGAAAGGACAAGTGAAACAGATGTGTGCAATACAAATGCCGTTTTCCGGCACATTCAAAATTTTCCGGACTTCAAAATCGAAAAAATAAGCCATAAAAACATCAGGAAAGAAATCACAAACCCGATTTCAATCGCAGGCACTTCCGTCAATATCGATGAACGGGTACCGAATGTCGAACCGATGATCAATCCGACCACAATGATACTGAAAGCAAGCAGCGTGATACTGAAAGAAATCCGGTTGCTGATCCGGTCAAGCTTAAAGAGGAGCTGCTGCGTTTCCGGCAAAGAGACATTGACCCGGAGCTTATCTTTGTTCGCTTTCGATAACAGGTCACGGGTCTGTTTCGGAAGCGACTGCAGCAGTTCCCCCCATTCCTTCAAGTCATCCAAGACTTGCTCGCCGGCGCGCTTGGGATTGTATCGTTCCATTACGAGGCGTTTTCCATAGGGCTCTGCCAATTTCAAAATACTCAAATCCGGATTAAGCTCCTCCGCAAGTGATTCGACCGTCAGAACGGCTTTTCCAAGAATCGTATATTCGACCGGGATGATGATATTGTTGCGCTGGGCCGCCATGAATAAGTCGTTGACGGCATCCCCGATGCTGATTTCACTTAACTTCATGTCGAAGTACTTTTGATTCAGCAGCTCGATATCGGAACGAAGACGATTTTCATCGACATCCGAATCGACCAGGGACATATCGATGAACGTATCCATGATCGCATCAGGATCTTGCTTGAGCATGGCAATGACAAGATTTGAAAACTGATAACGCATCGTCTTTGTAAGCCTGCCGACCTGGCCGAAGTCGATCAGCGCAAGCTTCCCTTCAGGAAGATAAAAAACATTGCCCGGATGGGGATCGGCATGAAAAAAACCGTTTATGAAAATCTGTTCGAAAAAACAGTTGACGAGACTGTCGGCCAGTTTCTTCCTTTCTTCATCTGAAAGTCCTTCCACCGCACCCAGCTTTTCGCCTTTGATAAACTCCTGGACAAGAACGGCTTCTGTCGAATAATCCCAGTAGATTGATGGTATGACAATGTTCTCATTTTCCTTGAATTGATTGGCAACCTTCTCTGTATGATGGGCTTCCAGCGTGTAGTCAAGTTCATCCTTGATAGAACGGGAAAACTCATCAATAATATCCCTGACACGATAATAACGGGCCCAGTCAAACTGCTGTTCCAGCAGCCTTCCCAGTTCTTTCATAATGGAAAGGTCGATCCCTACCTGCCGCACGATATCCGGACGCCGCACCTTTACAGCCACTTTCGTACCGTCCTTCAGCAGGGCAAGATGCACCTGCCCTATTGAAGCAGATGCAGCCGGCTCCTCACTGAAATCATCAAAAAGGGAATCAAGAGGCGCTTCAAGCTGATCTTCGATTATCGCTTTGCTATCCTCGAAAGGAAACGGATTGACGTCATCCTGGAGCTTTTCCAGCTCCTTTATGATCGGAACCGGAAAAATATCCCGCCGCGTGCTCAAAATCTGCCCGAGTTTAATAAATGCCGGGCCAAGTTCTTCCAGCGTTTTGCGGAGTTTCGGCCCCATCGACGAGTGTTCCGGCTTCTTGAAGTCAGCCGCCACTCGTTTCGGCAATGACAGCATATGAAACAGGCCGATATCATCAAGTATATAGCCGAAGCCATTTTTTGAAAGGATTACTGCGATTTCCCGATAACGGTTCATATGTCGAAATCTTCTGCGAAACATCTGCTTCACCTTTTCCCAGCACTATTATTGATTGAAATCATCAGGGGATAAATCTTCCGCCGATTTCATGCTGTCCTGTTTCGTTTCATTGTATTCCATATGCTTTGCCTCAAGCTCCCTGACCCTTTTTTCCAGATCCCGGTATTGCTCGATCGTCACAAATCCGAGTTCTTGAATGTTTTCTTTCACATCAGACCTGAAATCTTCGGTGTACCGTTGTTCGACCGACTCCCCTTTTGACAGAAGGCTGTTCAGCAATTCTTTCGCTTCCTGGGGTGCAATTTCGCCTTTTACAGTCAAGTCATTCACATACTTCTCAACTTTTTCCTTGCTCGCTGCCGCGATGCCGAGGCCAAGCAGCAGCCCTTTGCGTAAATACGGATTCATCATGTACTCCTCCTTTTAATCCAACTCCAATGGATAACCGCCATCAAAGAAATACAAGTATTTCTGGCTGACTTTCTTTTTGAAAATCTGCTCGACTGCCTGCTGGTATAGTTTCAACTGGGTGCGGTACCTGTCGGTAAGCACCGGTTTCGCCTCGCTGAAATCGCCATTGAACCGTTTTGAAATATTATCCGTTTTATAATCGATGATTGCCAGTCCCTGTTCGTCTTCCAGAAGACAGTCAATCACACCCTGGACAAGGACAAATTCTTCATTATCCCCCTGCCATTCTGGATAGGCTTCGGTTGCCGGCAGGGCTAAGCTGAACGGGATTTCACGTTCCACTTTCGCTGCGTTCAGAAAACGGCGTCCCGGCTCACTGCCGAAGAAGTCGGCGATGTGTTCCGGTTCAATGGCTTCAGCCTGCTGGTCAGTAAGCAATTCGCGGGTAACCATTTTACTGATTTGTTCCCTTATTTCATCAGAACTAATCCCATCGGCGGTTTTGAGCTGCTGCATGACCATATGCATTGCTGTCCCGCGTTCGGCTGCTGTCAACTTTTGTTCCTGGAGAAAGCGCGGCCGTTTCTCAATCGGGGCCTGGAAACGTTGGATCAAGCGGATATCGCTATTTTCATCGGCGGCACCATGCCTGTTTTTCATTTCGGTTACCGATTGCTTCGCACTGTGGAAGGATGCCTGCCTGAAAGGGTAGCGCCATTCCAGCCGGCGCTGCACCTCATCAGCAAAAGGGGAATCTTCCGGATAGCGGGTCCAGGTGCGGAGTGATTCCATTAATTCTTCTTCCCGGGCTTGATCTTCAGGTGCTTCCTCCGTCAATGTCTCCCCTTTTACAAAATTGAGTTTCCAACTTGAAGGGTGCCCTGCCACTTCTGTATCTGTATTGCCCTGTATTTCTTCAAGCTCATCAAGAATATGGCGATGACGGATGAGCGCCGGCCCAATCCAGTCAAGATAGGATGTACTCCGCGATCGTTCATAGTCAGGCAGCAGCCAATCCTCATGCCCGACATGCTCTTTCCATGAATCAATCGTTTTGGAGCGGTCTTTCACCGAACCAATCAAATATAGCTTATCCCGCGCCCTGGTCAGGGCAACGTATAAAACGCGCATTTCTTCTGCAATCAGTTCCATCCTCGCCCTGCGCTTAATGGCAATTTGCGGAAGTGTCGGATAGCTGATCCGCCGCTCAGGATTGATCAAACGCGATCCGAAACCCAGTTCTTTGTGGAGAAGCACCTTCTGGTGAAGATCCATCATATTGAACTGGCGGGCAAGTCCTGCTGTGAAAACAACCGGGAACTCCAGCCCTTTGCTTTTGTGGATTGTCATGATGCGTACGACATCCTCTTGCTCACCGAGAGCACGGGCAGCACCGAGGTCATCCCCGCGTTCCTGCATGCGCTCAATGAAACGGAGAAACCGAAACAATCCGCGGAATGATGTTTCCTCGTACTGCCTTGCCCGGTCGTATAGCGCCCGCAAGTTGGCCTGGCGCTGCCTGCCGCCCGGCATTCCTCCGACAAAATCGTAATAACCTGTTTCTCCGTATAAATCCCAGATCAAACTGGAAAGGGCACCCTGCCGCGCTTTTGTCCGCCATTCTTCAAGGTTTTTATAGAATCTGCTGAGCTTCTCCTTTAAAACCAGGTTCCCCCTGGTGCCGGAGATATATGTCAGGATTGCATCAAAATAAGAATCCTTCTTATTCTCAAGGCGGATCGAAGCCAGGTCGCTTTCACTCAAGTTTACAATCGGCGAGCGCAGCACAGAGGCAAGCGGAATATCCTGAAGCGGATTGTCAATCACTTTAAGCAATGAAAGCATGACCGATACCTCGGTCGCTTCGAAATAACCGGTGGACAGCTCGGCATAAACAGGTATGCCGTACTTTTTGAACTCTTCCATAATGGCCGGCGCCCATGGCATCGAACGCAGGAGGATAACGATATCACGGTATGTGACAGTCCGCATCCCCTTGATGTCTTTATCAAAAATCTGATAGGTGCCGACCATCTCTTTGATCTTCTTTGCCATCAGGCGGGCTTCCAGCTGGA
This sequence comes from Guptibacillus hwajinpoensis, assembly GCA_016841765.1. GTDB lineage: Bacteria > Bacillota > Bacilli > Bacillales > Bacillaceae_O > Bacillus_BL. Next base: position 17,296 of record JAENYN010000009.1, on the reverse strand, counting down.
CGGTTTCATATTCATCAGGATTGATGAGGCTTTCGTCAGGCACTTCCTGCTTATCCTCATCGTTTTTCTGCTTGTCGACGATCAGCAGTTCCGTTTCGGTATCGGGCCCAGGGGGATAAGACGCGCCAGGCTTCAATTCGGCAGCTTCATCGTAATCGATCTCACCGACTGTTTCACCCATGATCTGTTTGAATATAAAGTTTGTGCCATGCAGCACTTCTTTACGGCTGCGAAAGTTTTTCGATAAATCTATTTTAATTCCTTCGTTAACGGAGCTGGTTCCGAACCGTTTATATTTCGAAAGGAACAACCCCGGTTCGGCCAGGCGGAACCGGTAAATGCTCTGTTTCACATCGCCCACCATAAATACATTGCCCTGCTCTGTCCGGGGCTTTGCGATCAGCCGGATAATCGTTTCCTGCACAAGGTTCGTATCCTGGTATTCATCAACAAGCAATTCTGCAAATTGCCGGCGATATTGTATGGCGGCATCGGACGGGATGACATCGGTCTTCCCGCCGGCCTGGTGATGGGATTCGGCCAAAATTGCCAGCGCATAATGCTCAAGGTCATTGAAATCAACAAGCGCCCGTTCTTTTTTGGCTTTCTCGTATCGTTCCGACACCTTTTTCACCAGCTCGACAAGCGTCCGGACAACAGGAGCCATCTCGCGGACATCCTCCATATAAGCGTCGGGGCTGCGGGCAAAAAGTTCTTCCTTCAACTTGCCGACTTGCTTTTTCACTTTTTCGCGCAGCGACTTGACCCGGTCTTGGAGGTCTTTATCCGCCTCGCCCTTCCTAATCGTTTTCAGCTTCGAAAAGGCGGCAACCTTCTGCATTTCTTCATAAAGGTGCTGCCATGAGGCACAGGCAGCAGCCTGCAGTCCCTGGATGATTCTGAGATCATCTTCGAGATTATCTGCATAAGCAGCCGGTCCTTCCGGTTCCTTCGTCAACGTCATGGCATTGACAAGAATCGCTTCCATACCGGCCAACTGCAGGTTCACATCGCCGGCAAGATCGGTCATCCATGGAAGATCTTCAATGCCGATGCCCTCCCCGGCTTTTTCATACTCTTCCGCAACCGTGTCAAGCCATTCAAACGGCCACGGATGCGCGCGTGAAAAAGTATAGAGCTTGCGGACATAGTCCTGCAGGTCGGCATCACTCCGATCACTTGCATACCGGTCAACCAGATCATAAAATGCCTCATTCTCTTCTTGTCCGTATTCCTCTTCAAACAGCTCATCAAGGACCTCATCCATCAGGAGATCGGCTTCAGTCCCGTCTGCTATCCGGAAACCCGGATCGATATCAAGCCTGTAATAATATTTTCTGACGACATTCAGGCAGAATGAGTGCAATGTTGAAATAGAAGCCCTGTTAATGAGGGCAAGCTGCCTCCGTAAATGAAGCGAGGATGGGTGGCTTTCGAGTTCCCTTTCGATCGCATCCCCTATCCGTTTTTTCATTTCTGATGCTGCCGCATTTGTGAACGTAACAACAAGGAGGCGGTCGATGTCAACCGGATTTTCCAGTGACGTGATTTTTTTGATGATCCGTTCGACCAGGACGGCTGTTTTTCCCGATCCGGCCGCGGCCGCAACGAGGATGTCTTGCCCGGAGGCGGTGATGGCGTCCCATTGCTCGTCCGTCCAGGTGCTGTTTTCAGGCTTTGGCATTTTACTGATCATCATCGTCGCCTCCTTTCTTTCTCATCTTATCAAGGACAATTTGATCTTTTTCAGGCTTCAGCAGCCGGTAATCATTCTCTTCGAGCGAGTTATCAAACTGGCAGAACGATTTATAGGAACAAAATGTGCAGGGCGTCCTGTCCTTCATTTTATACGGCGCAATATCAATGACTCCGTCCGTGATATCCGTGCCGACCTTCTTGATCAATTCCCTCACATGGTTCCTCAGATGATCGAATTCTTCATCACTTGCTACCGAGGAATTGCTGTAAAAGCCGCCCGCTTTCTTCAGTCCTGCCGGGACAACATCGGAATGCCCGCTGTCAAGCGAGTTATCCATCAGCTTGATCGCTTCTTCATCGGCAACCAGAAGGCCTTTCATCTTGAACTGCCTGAACAGCTCCCTGTCAATGGCATCATCAGGGAGGCGGTAATCCGAATTGATCATCGGGTTGTGAACATGGAAATACAGGACTCCGGCAGGGTGTGCTTCCGAACCGAGCCATTTATCGGAATGGGTAAGCACAATATCGAGATAGGTGAGCATCTGCAGGGCCAGGCCAAAGTAAACTTCAGCAAGGTTGAGCGCCTTCTCGCTTGATTTGTAGTCGACAACCCGCAGAAGCACCCCTTTTGAGCTTTCCGCTTTATCAACTCTGTCGATTCGGCCGACCAGTTCCATTTCGGTCCCATTCGGAAGCTTGAAGGTGATGGCAGGCAAATCATGGCCGGTTCCGAACGGAACCTCAAGGCCGACCGGGACGAATCCGCTCGATTTGGCATGTTCGCTCATGGCACCCGAAGCTTTTGCCACCACTTGCTGTAATTTCCGTTTTATATAGTTATGCCTGTTGGAGCTCAACAAAATTTCTCCCTGAAGGTGCGGCGCCAATTCATCAATCGCCTGGACGGAAAATTGCTCACACTGTTTGCTGGTCAGCTCATTCCACTCAAGTCCATGCTCCTGAAGCAACTCGGACATCCGCTTTAGCGCCCCATGGAACAGCTGCCCGATATCGGGAGCTTCCAGCTTGAAAATTTGCCGTTCCTTCAACTTCAGCCCGTGTGAGGCAAACTGGGAAAATGCACAGGAATTGAACTGTTCCATCCTTGAAACACTCGCCTGGATCCGTTCGCCATACAGCTCTTTGCTTACACTGGGATCGAGCTTCTTCGCTTCATTTTTATAAAATAAACTGCTAAGGACGGTGCGGGCCTTGTCCGACCACTGCTCACTCGTGATAAACTCATTCAGGACATCGATCCATAGCGGTGAAACCGGATATCCCCGTTTCCATGCCTGGAGCTGGGCGGCGAGGTATGACAGCGTCTTCTTGCCTGTCGTGACAAAATCAAGCTGCTCCTGCTCGGTCACTTCGGCCGGATCGTTAAAAATGAGTTTTTCATCCAGGGAGCTGTACAGGCTTTTGATACGTTTGATTAGAACGGACGGATTCAAAGATTTCCCTTCCTCATCCGCAAGAGGCCAGCTTACCCACAACCGTTCCGACGGACTGGTCAGGGCAAGATAGATAAGGAAGTTTTCATCCAGAAGCTGCTCGCGGCTGCCGGGTGCCAGCTGTACACCTGAATCAAGGAGAAGCTGCCTTTCCTCATCAGATATCACATCGTCTTCCTTCGGCACAGCAGGGAGGACACCTTCATTGACACCAAGAATGAACGACACTTTCACATCCCCGAACCGGGTCCGGTCAAGCGTACCGGCCAACACCTGATCAAGTGAAGGCGGCACCAGGGCGAATTTCATCGATTCCAATCCGGTGCCGATCATTTTCATGAACATGTCAAACGTCAACTCATCATCACCGGCGATCTCCACAACCTGATCGAGCAAATCCATGAACTCATCCCACACCTGGTCGTGCTGGCGGGCGAGTGAAAGATTTCCGTTTTCAGCCGCCGTATCACGCAGCTTTTCTATTTTCTCAGGGACTCTTATTCCGGAAAGGTAATGATAGAGCGCTTCCGCATACTCACGTCCTGTCTTCGCCCGTTTCATCCCTTCCTCAAAGGAAGCGAGCGGCGCAGCAATCAACCTGCGCAGCCGGTTGATCCGGGCCTGGACTTCCTTCTCTTTATCGGTTTGTACGGTGTCCGTATCTTCAAGCGAATAGATGCGGCGGTAGGTCCACGGCTCCTCCTGTTTCCACCTCCTGCCCTGGATTCCGCGGGCCAGCACATAGTTTTCCAGCTGGTCCATCTGTTCCCGGAGTCCTTCAATATGGCTTTCCAGCGGAAAAAACAAATCAGTTTTCACACAGCGGAACACCGGATCATACCGCCAGTTCGTATGGATGACATCGAGGGATGACCGGATCAGCTCAAACAAAGGATGATTCAGCATCGTTTGCTTCTGGTCAATGAAATAAGGAATCTCATAATCACCGAAAATCGTTTCCATCAGCTTCTGGTAATCTCCCATGTTACGGACGAATATGCCGATATCCCTGAATCGGTACCCTTTTTCCCTGACAAGCTTCAGGACTTCCCTGGCAACGCCTTCCACTTCTGCCCGCCTGTTAACGGCCGCCGCAAGTAGGATATCCCCTGCGGACTCAATTTGTTGTGCCGGTCTTACATCATAATAGCGTTCAAGATGTTCAAGCGACGGTGCCTTCTCATAACGGGGCGGCTTCCCATCCAATACAACCGTCTTCTCCAGTTCCGCCCCAAGGCTCCCGGCAAGCTCCCTCAACTTCATGAACGTATCGCCGGTCATCCGGTACAGATTAAGCTCATGGGGAGGATGTTCATACTCCCGGTCAAGCGTCAGCGATATAGTCACCCGCCTGGCATGTTGAAAGAGCGCTCCGAGAACAAGCTCTTCCTGTGGTGTAAAACTGTAGAATCCATCAATATATATTTCCGCATTTCTTATGAACTCGGAATCCGCTATTTTCTCGGCAAGCAGCCGCAAGTAATCTTCAGAATCCACATACCGGCCGGACAGGCTTCTCTCCAGGTCTTCATAAACGAGCTGAAAATCATGCAGCTTTTCTTTCAGGCTCTCCGTTCCCGCTTCCGCATTTCCGCCGGCATCCAGTTCCCGCCTTTTCTGCTCAAGATCTGCAGGGGTGACACAATAACGCTTGAATTCCGCCATCATCTCTTCAAGCTGCTCAATAAATCCGTTCTTCTCAGCTGCCTTTTCAAACACCTTGAGGTCTTTCCTGCGGCTTTCCAGAATCCTCCGTATCATCATGTTAAGGCCGAGCGTACTGATATGGTAACGGGAAATCCCCCCTGTTTCCTGCAGCACCCTCCAGGCCAGCCTCGTAAAACTGAATACCTGCATCCTGATCATGCCGCCCAGTCCAGGCGTTGTAATCAAGTCATACTCCGTCTGGAATGTCATTTGGTCCGGCACAAGATAAATCAGCGGGTTTCCAACCGGATTCTCCTTAAGCCGCTTACGCAGCTCATTTTTGCAAAGCGACGTCTTCCCGCTGCCTGCCCGTCCGATGACAAATCGCACTGTCATTGAATAACCTCCGCTCCTGCTAAAATCTGTCTGCAGCCCGGAGAATGCCGGAGCTGCCTCTTTATGTTAAAAATGAAAAACAGGCCGTCTGTGCTGAATTTCGTACGAAACGGCCGCCTGTATGTATCTGTTTATCTTTTTATCAATAGGTTCCTATTCTATGATACTATTTCCGCGAATACCGATAAACCTTTTTCAACTGCCAATATATGATGACTCTCATTCGAACATCCGTTCTATAAGTTTAGCAGGTTTTTCCGTTCTTTTCCACCTTTTCAGGTACCGATTGATGAAGTCAGCTGGAAGAGCTTTTTGGTTGAGCTGAAAATACATGAAGCGAGGCTGAGACCGCCAGTTTTCCGCTTCAGGACGATGAATACGTTACATTCCCTTCACAATGCGGATCCCTGCCGAAGAGGTTTTGCGCCATAACATCGCATTTTCACGCCATATCTTTCACCAATCACGTTAGAGCACACATTTGCGCCGAATCCCCTGCTATTCATGCCGTTGCAGAACCGTTTCATTTCCTGTCAAGAGCCCGTCCAATCTGCTGAGACCAGTAGACAAAAGATGCCAGGTTCCCATATCATCCCTCACCTGCCTTTTCGCCACAAAGCTGATTAACAGACCTGCAGGCGCAACAACTGTCGCGTTCAAACGAAAGAAACTTCATTCCTCTCTTCCCACCAGGATGCATAAGTCACCATCATCACAGCACCTTCCTCTCAATTCAACCAAAACGAAAAATTTGCTCTGAGGACATCATTCTGGCTAAACTAAAATTATCTGTTGAACGGAAGGAGCAATCATTTTGGAATTAGCTGCATATCTGCTCATCGGGGCCATAATCGGAATACTCTCCGGCTTTTTCGGAGTAGGCGGCGGGTTTGTTTTGACACCGGTCCTGCTTTTGTTCGGCTTCGTACCTGTAACTGCCATTGCAACAAGCCTGCTTTATACGATCGGAACATCAGTATCCGGGGTGATTGCCCATTTGCGGCTCCGCAACATCGATTGGAAGCTGGCGTTCATTACAGGTGTGAGCGGGCTTGCCGCCACAAGGGTGGCTCACCCTTTTGTCATTTTCCTTGAGGACAAAGGGCTTTCTGAAACAGTCATCCCGGGCTTTTATCTGTTATTGCTTGGTTACTTCGCTTTTTCAATGCTCCGCAAGAAAAAAGGGAAGCAAAAAGAAACAGCTAAAACCGGCAAGCACTCCCTCCCGATTATCCTCTTCATCGGTTTTTTCGGCGGTTTTGCATCGACGACGCTCGGGGTCGGAGGCGGTTTCATCATCGTTCCGTTATTTATATCGATGCTTGCCCTGGCGCCAAGGATTGCTGTCGGCACGAGCCTTGTCAGTGTCTTCTTCATTGTCATCTCAGGCTTTATATCATACGCACTTACAACACCAATCGATTATGTCATCGGAATCATGCTGGTCATCGGCGCCTTAATCGGCGGACAGATCGGAGCCCGGTTGACAGCTTATTTCAGCGATCCGGAAATCAAAAAACGCCTCGGCTTGCTCTATGTCATTACATGGCTGAGTGTCCTCTTAAAGCTGCTCGGATTGAATATGGCCGGACTCGCGGTACTAACCGTTTTTATTCTCTATTTGATTTACACGTTTGCCAGGACGATGGTCCGCAGCAAAAAAGAGCAGCAACATGAATGAAGAACAAAAGCGCAGGGCGCCCGCTTAGCGGCGTACGCATAAGCGGGGGTATCCGCAGGAAGGTGATCTTTCCTTCCGGAGGGGATCACCGCTTATGACGATAGCCGCTGGCTCCTGGAGCTGGATGACTCCCTTCCCGCTTTTTATCCACAACGCACAAATTTATAATTTCCTTAACAGCCAAAAAGAGCGCAGCAGGCAAACCGCCTAGCTGTGCTCTTTTTCCATCCATTCCCTTTTCAGCATGCCGTAAAGTTCAAGATCATGCCGCCTGCCGCGGCGTTCGAGAAACTCCCTGTACGATCCTTCTTTGATGAATCCGAGTTTCTCGTACATCCGTTTTGCTCTCGCATTATAAGAAAACACGGTCAGCTGCAGGCGGTGCAGATTCAATTCTTCAAATGCGTAACGAATCGCAAGGCTCATTGCTTCTGTCCCATATCCCTGGCTCCAATACTGCCGCTGCAGTGCAGCGGAAATCCAGGCGCATCCATGATTCCACAGGATGCCATCGATTTCAATAAAACCTGCCAGCTCTTCAGTGCCTTTTAACCTGATGGCAAAGCGAAAACTGTCAGATTCTTCGCTGCTGATCCATTCCTCCATTTCTTTCTTTGACTTCGGAACAGCCGGCCTGGCGTCAAACAATTGCAGAAATTCATCATCTTCATGCCATGCAGCCAGCACAGCGGCATCCTCTTCTTGAAAAGCCGTCAATTTTACACGGTCTCCATGGAATAGCGGCTTATTTATCATGTCATAACCCCCCTGCTCTATATTTCTATAAAGTAGTGTTCGTGATGCTGCGTGAAAATCCTCTCAATCAGTCTTATTACTATTTTTCATTTCTGTCATTTTATGGATGTCACCATCTTTTAAAAAAACAGGAGTGAATAATCCTGAGCCGGGGAATAAAGGAAAGACATTATAAGAACCTCAGGAAGGATTGAACTATGTGAACTTGCCGCTCGTTGTTGGACTTATCTTACTCGCCCTGGCCCTGTCAGGCTTCATCGGAATAAAATTATTAAGCGTACCGGACATCGTACTATATGTGCTGCTTGGAATCGGTTTATCTTTTTTCATCCATGAATCGGAAGCCATTAAAGTGGCTGGAGAAATCGGCATGATTTTGCTGTTTTTCCTCCTTGGCATGCGCTATAATGTTGAACATTTTGCTGATAACATTAAAAGGGTTTGGAAAGCGGGGACACTCGACGCCTTTTTCGGAATCGTCATCACCACGTTTGTCGCCTACCTGTTCGGGCTCGATTTTTTCCCGGCCCTGATCATCGGGGGGATTGTATATGCGACCAGTTCGTCCATTACCGCAAAACTGCTTGAACACTCGGACAGGCTGCAAAACAGGGAATCGGAATTCATGCTGTCCCTGCTCATATTTGAAGATCTTGTCGCACCGGTGCTCGTCACCGTTTTAATCGGTATGTCCGGCAAATCTTTTACACCACTTGACTTTGTGCTCATTTTTGTGAAAATTGCCGGATTGGCAGCAGGTGCATTCATTCTCAGTAAAGTTATGTTTAAATGGGCTCAACCGTATGTCAAGCGCATTGTTACCGATGATGCTTTCATCCTGTTAGTTGTCGGCAGCGCACTCGCTTATGGCGGTGTCGCTGTCCTGCTCGGGCTTTCTGAAATCATCGGTGCTTTCCTGGCAGGCATGATATTGGCTGATTTAAAGGTGAAAAGGCTGGTCAAGCGTGCTATGATGCCAGTCAGAAATCTGTTTCTGCCGTTTTTTTTCCTGCATTTCGGAATGTCCATGGAGTTTACTGACAGCGTACCTTCCATTGGTCTTCTGGCCGTTTTGCTTCTCTGGGGGATTCTATATAAAGTCATTGTTGGTTACTTCGGAGGGCAATGGTACGGACTTGAAAAAAGGGAGGCCGCACTCGCCGGTTTTTCCCTTACTCCGCGCGGGGAGTTTTCTGTCATCATCGCCGGACTAGCAACAGGGACACTGCAAATTTTTACAGGGATCTATATTCTGGCCGCTGCATTTATCGGAATGCTTGTGTTCATGCTGGCCCCGAAGCTGACAGAAACGTTTTTTAAAAACGCAAACACGGAAACGGAATCTGCCGATATATAGATAAGCTATATCGCAAAAACCGAAGACAATATTAAAACAACGCAGACAGAACGCCTGGATACCAAGTCAAGGCGTTCTGTCTTTGTATGGCTATGCTTAACTGTAATGCTCCATTATAAAAAAGCCAACCCATATATGGGATTGACGGGTTCAGTTCCAGGAAAGACAAATGCTTATGTATCAGGCCTTTAACGACTTAATGCAGCCCGTTGTATTATGTTTTCCAGGATACGTACAAAGAGGATAAGGGTTTTGGAACTCGTACCCAAGTAATTCTTCATCTAATTCAACTTGCTCGCGAACAGTCGGACATTCAAGGCGGCAAGTAATCCACCTTTTGTCCGAAGGCGATTCATCTCCCCCTTACCGTTGGGCTGCGCCTTCACACTTGAAGAGGGAGACTTCTTTCGGAAATACGTTAAAAGGTAACAGCCCATTGCTCCACCGGCCAATAGCGGAGATTGACCTTTCCGACCACCTGCTCTTCCGGAATGAAACCGAAATGCCTGCTGTCATGGCTTCCTCGCCGGTTGTCGCCTATGACAAACAGATGGCCCTCCGGCACCTTTTCAAAACCTGTCAATTCTTCAAGCGTAAAGCTTCCGGTCAACTGCCCGGAAAATAGCTCTTTTTTATTTTCCTGCAGATAAGGTTCTTTGTATGCCTCGCCATTTATATAAAGCACATCGTCCCGATAAGCTATTTCATCTCCCGGCAGCCCGATGACCCTTTTCACATAATCATCTGTTTCATTTGCATGGAATACTATGACATCAAAACGGTCGATTTCATCAATGCGGTACTCTATTTTATTCACAATGAGCAAGTTGCCGTCTTCGAGCGTCGGGAACATGGATTCCCCTTCCACGATGTAGCTTGTGAAAAAGAACATTCGAAAAATGAAGGCCACAATGATAGCCAGTACAATTGTCCTTATCCAGTGAAAATTGTTCTTCTCTTTCAATCGAACCAGCATCCTTTTCCCTGTTTTACTCCCTATGACAAGTATAACAGTGTACAGATTTATCTGACAATTTACCCGGATTATTTCCCGAGAAATGACATAAACGCTGAAATTTTGACAGGATCAGGAAGAGTGATCGGTCCTGGCCTTCACTTTTTTTTGCAGTCTTCTTTCAATCCTTTTGCCGATCAGCCACAGCAGCGCGATGGAAATGAGGATGATAACGGATTTGGCCGGATTGCGGATCCACGACATGATATCATAACCAATATATGAAATTGTGAAGATCATCACCACTTTTCCGAGCATAACGGCCAACAAAAATTGATAAGTGCTTATTCGTGACAGCCCCGCTACGACATTGATGACAGCAGAAGGGGAAAAAGGAAAGCACAGCAGGAGGAACAGCGGGCCAAACCCATGCCTATCAAGCCAGTTCATCAGCTTCTGAACCTGCGGGTGCCTGCGAATGAAGCGGAAAAAACGCTGCTGCCCGAGCTTGCGGATGATAATAAAGACGAGCAAGGCCCCAAGTACCGCACCGGACCACGATAAGATAAATCCTTTCCATAAACCGAAAGCGGCTGCATTGGCCATGACAAATAAAACGAGGGGGAAAATCGGAAGAAAGGCTTCGATCATCGGCAGCAATATTCCCGGAAGCGGTCCGAGCGCCCGATATTCACCTAACATCTCAGTCATGTGTTCAATTGTGAAATACTCTTTTAGCCATTCCATATCAAAATTCATTGCTCATTTCCCCTCGCAAATTGGCTGCTGAGCCGGTTACCCTGTCTACTTAAAGTGTACTATATTATGTTGTACATTCCCATCTTGCGGACATCTTGAACCCTACAAAAAAATTCCTTTTTTCATCACAACTTTACTTAAAAACATAATGTTCCATTTGAAAACTTTTTTTATACTAGAGAAAAGGAACAGAGATGCATGCAAGCGGTCAAAATTTTCGGGGATCCATACAGGGGGTGGTTTCATGCAGCAGATCCAGTTATGTCCGAAGTTTGAAACAGCATTCGAAATACTCGGGAGGCGCTGGACCGGGCTGATCATCAATGTTCTGCTCGATTCGCCAAAACGCTTCAAAGATATATCTGAATATATACCGAACATGAGTGATAAAATGCTCGTAGATCGTCTGAAACAATTGGAGGCATCAGGTATTATCGTTCGGAAAGTGTTCCCTGATACGCCGGTTCGGATCGAATACCAGTTGACTGAAAAGGGGAAAGCCCTTCAACCGGTGATGACGGCGATCCAGAGCTGGGCTGAAGACTGGGTACAGTGATCTGAAATATTTTTATGGATAAACGGCATAATAACAGCGCATTCCCCTTGGGGAATGCGCTTTTTATATGGAATAGGACAGAGGGCGGCCTTCCCTGTAAAAAGAATCAGGTTGCATACCGTTCCATTTCCTGCGTATAATGAAACCAAACAAACGTTCGCTTCCAGAGGAGAGTGCTGCACATGCTTCATATTCCAGATGAGGACCGGAAACTATTTGAACAGTACATTTTTTTGCCGATGGCGGTAAAAGTGCTGAATTTGGATATGCGGCAAGTGGAGATGAGTCCGTTCAAACTGAAAAAGCCCTACCTGGAACTGATTGAAGCCGCGATACTTCGTGCCCGCCAGGATTTACGCGATACCAAATTCGAAATGAACAAACGGAGATGGAAAGTATTTGCGGGTGAACGTGACGAAGCTTTCACAAGCTACACGTTTGTGTACAATGGCCGTGAGGAAATACATAACTATTTCAATCCCCGAATCCGCAGTAACGTGGAAGATCTCCTGCGCCACTATTTATCGGCAGCCGTCGCTGCAAAACAAAAAAACCTCTCGTCACACTGATTGCCCGTCTGCTGTAAGGCAGCCAGGTGTGAAAAGAGGCCATCGATAAAAAATCATGAAAGTGACGAAAGTTCATCCTGCAGAAATGCCATAAGATCCTTCACCATGCCGGAAGAGAAATCAAAGCGGATTCCGGCAGCTTCGTACACTTCCTGCAGAGAAACAGAATTGCCGAGCGCCAGAGCTTTGCGGTAGCCGGATAGCGCAGCCGGCTTATCCTCCTTGAACAGCCGGTATAGCTGGAGAGCGCCGAGCTGGGCGATTACATACTCGATATAATAGAACGGCACTTCAAAAATATGAAGCTGCCTCAGCCACCGGTTGCGCAATTCTTCATCATACCCTGTCCAATCGACTGCACTGGCTGACAGGCTGCCGGCCAGCTCATAAAACTTGCCGTTCCGCTCCTCTGCAGTGTGGTCGGGATTTTCATACATCCAGTGCTGGAACTGATCAATCGTGATCCCCCATGGCAAAAAGCGGATAATCCCCTCCAGCTGCTCGCGTTTGGCGCGTTTCAATTCCTCTTCCGTGCTGTAGAACATATCCCAATATTCCATGGTGAACAATTCCATTGCCATGCTCGCAAGCTCCGATGACTCCATTGGAGTCTCCCTGTATTTGGTCAATTCAATATCTTTTTTCAAGTCGTTATGGATGCAATGTCCCATTTCATGAAGAAATGTTACGAGGTCGTCATGGGTGTTCGCCGCATTCATAAAAATGAAGGACAGACCGGTAACGGGAAGCTCCGAGCAAAAACCGCCGGGAGACTTATTTTTCCTGCTCTTCAAATCGAGCAGGCCTTTTACATGCATCGTTTCAACCAGATGTGCAAAAGCGGGATCAAGCTGCTTGAAAATCATGATGCTGCCGCTTATGAGCTGTTCCGTGTCAGCAACCGGCTTTAAAGGATGCTCCCCCGGAAGGACTGCTTCTGTATCCCAGGGGCGATATGGTTCAATGCCGAGCCTGGCGTGGTGTTCGCGATCAAGTGTTTCCTTTACAGGCACGACATGCTCCCTCACTGCCTCTGCAAGCCGATGGCAATCTTCCGGTGTATAGGAAAACCGCTCGTACTTTTTGAACATATAATCACGATAATTATCAAGCCCCGCATTTCCGGCTTTTTCCTGCCTGATTTGAATGAGGCGGTCCATGATTTCCTGCAAGTCATCTTTACGGGACAACAATTCATGCTGGATGGCTTTCCAGGCCGTTTCCCGTACTTCCCGATCAGGGTCTTGCAAAAAAGCTTGCATTTCGCTGAGTGTTTTTTCTTCACCATTCCATGTAACAGTCATTCCGCCCGTTATTTCAAAATAACGGGTGTTGAGCCGGTCCTCCTCAACCTCCAGCGGAATATTTTCACGGCGGAACAATTCAATCGCATTCCGTTTGCTCCTGCTTAGCATGTCAAAGGACACATCCAGCTTTTCGCGGTAAGGACTGTTATAAAAAGCCTCATCAAGCTTTGCTTCGTATTCCTTCAGAATCGGCAAAAGCTTTTTCTGGTCATGTTCAAACTGTTCTTTAGCCTTCTGATCGGCATTGTTTTGCTGGAACTCGATATAATGGCCGGTCAGCAATTCCTCGATTTTATCAAAAAACGATGATTGTTTTAACAGAGCAGCCTTCAATTCCTCGGCGGAATGAACCGGTATCTGCACCAGTTCTTCAAGTTGTTGTTTCAGTTCTTCCGGGTTTTGCAGTCCTGGCGCTTCGATGTAAAATGAACCCATCAATCAAACTCCTTCCTCTTGTTCATAATATGCTATTCCATTATAAACCTTTGAGGACAAAGAAGCTTGTTAAGGAATATTTGAAGAGGAATCTGCCGTCTTTTCATATTTTCATTCAAAAACGTGGATCCCATATCATTTCAGCCAATTATCCAAAGAGAGGGCAGGTGAATTAAAGATTCCGCCTACTCACCTTAACTTCCTGAAATGCAAGTTCAAGAAAAAGATATTTGGAGGAACGGAAGAAGCTATGCCGCTTCCGCACGGAAAAAGAAAAGCGATGGGGAAGTAAAGGGGATGCCGGAAGAGAGTGTTTCCGGTTATCCTGATTCTTTATTTCCGCTAAGGGTAAGGGACTTAATTTTTTCCGACAGCAGAAAACGGAACTGGGCCGTACGGTGGAGCTGGTTTTCAAATGATCCTTTGGAAACATTCAAGACAACTTCCTTATCGTTCAGGAAAACGATTTTGGTGCGGTACGCATCCATCGCTTCAAGCTGTTTGATAAAGGAATGGGAAAGCCATGAGCAGTCTTCTTTATAAGGGGAAAGTGTCGGAAACATATAGATGCCGCTTGCAGGGTCAATCGCAACCGGCGCTTTGTGGGTGAAGCCGGTTATCTCCCTCGTTCCATCCTGCCTGCCCTTCAGGCTGGAACCAAAGTATCGGCAGCTCTTTTCAATGATGGCAAGGGGCCTCATGCCAACTGAAAATTCCTCCTCCATCTGAATCACTTTTGTGTACATTTCACCACTGTCACCTTTTTCTGCTATCACTGCCATTGTTTCCACATTCACTTCAAATGTACTTTTGGGCAGGGGGTATGTTGTTAATTCCACATAGACCGCTCCTTTCACCGATTCAGGATAATAAGCGTAGGTCTATTTTAACAAATTCTGAATTTTCTGGGTTTATTTTCTTGCTGTTTTTTATTTTTATGTACAAATAAACAAATCCCGCCTGAAAAAAGGCGGGATTCATGTCTATCCTTCTATATTAATGCCCACTTTTCCGAATTGTTCAGCCTCCTCGATATACGAAAAAGCTTTAGCCGTTTCCTCAAGTGGGAATACCCGGTCCAGCACCGGCTTGATTTGATGTTTTTCAATAAATGACAGCATCTCCTTAAACTCTTCACCGCTCCCCATTGTCGAGCCGAGCAGGTTATACTGGCCGTAAAAAAAAGAGCGGATATTGATTTTGACATCGTCACCGGCAGACGCCCCGAATGTGACAATCGTGCCTCCCTTTTTGAGCAGGGCGAGTGACCGGTCAAATGTTGCGGCACCTACACTTTCAATTACAAGGTCGATCGTTTCGCCTTCAAGTTCTTGCTGCCAGTCACTGTTACTGTTAATCGCAAGGTCCGCTCCAAGTTCCCTTGCTTTTTCCAACTTGGACTCTTTACGGGAGGTGACGATGACACGTGCGCCGGCCGCCTTCGCGAATAATAGCAGGTATGTCGCCACACCGCTGCCGATACCGGGTATGAAAACCGTTTCGCCCTCTTTCACCTGTCCCCTGGTGAACAGGACACGGTAAGCTGTCAGAGCTGCGAGCGGCAGCACGCCGGCTTCATCCCAGCTGAGATACCCAGGCTTTTTTTCAATATTACCAGAC
Source organism: Guptibacillus hwajinpoensis (assembly GCA_016841765.1). GTDB lineage: Bacteria > Bacillota > Bacilli > Bacillales > Bacillaceae_O > Bacillus_BL. The sequence continues at coordinate 2,103 of JAENYN010000009.1, read as the reverse complement.
GGAACAACAGTGTATTCCGCAAAGGTACCGTTCGTCGGTACACCGAGAATATCGAATCCTTCCGGCGGGGCCGGGCTCTTATCCTTCCAGCCGATGCCCGGATTGATTAAGACTTCGTCCCCTTCCTTCCAGCCTTCAACCCCTTCACCGATGGCTGCAATCACACCTGCACCGTCCGATCCAAGAACCACAGGCGGATCCCCGTCTTCCCGCCGGTACGGAACAAAAAGATCGCGGTGATTGAGACCCGCCCTTTTTACGTGCACCTTCACTTCTCCATGTTTCGGTTCCGGTTCCGGCATTTCTTTCAGTTTGATGCCGTTAATCCCTTTATGCTCTTCATGAACAAATGCTTTCATTGGCCTTCCTCCTTTAATTCTCTACAGGGTCCTATCCATTGTTTTCTTGATGACCGGACCGAAATCCTTTTTTGGCAATCTCCTTCTCAGGACAAACATCCACTTGATAAAATTTTCTGAAAAGGGGAAAATATACATAAAGGAGTGTGATCCACATGCTTGGCTGGAAACGCAATAAGAAACCGCATAGAAACATGCCCCCGCCTGAAAAGAAGCTTCCGGTCATTGATGCAAGCTTACAGGATGTCAGGGAAGCTGTCAGGGCATTTGCTGATAACGCGCCGAAAGGAATCTATTCCAGTGTCCTTGTCAAAGACGACAACACGATCGATTATGATCTTCTGGCCCCTTACCTTCACGGCATCCCCGAAAAAAATTTTTATATGTCGCGTGCCACGTATGAGATTTTTGAGGAAGATGAACGCGAAATCTGTATTGCAATAGATAAGATCCAGGCAGCTGTCGATGCTTATGTTAAAGAGACAGGTGAACTTCCTTACATCGAAGGTGACCCTTACCGGAAAGTCAGTTTCTATAAACTCGAAAACCGCAATCTATTGGGTGAAAGGCCCACACTGGATTTCTATATCACTAAAGAGGAATATTTAGTCACCCACCGGAAGCCCCGCTGATCAAAATGTTGTCTACCGCAGCACCCTCCTGAATAGGATAAGTACAGAGGGGGTGCAGCCAGTTGTCCGGTCAAAAACCTATCATCGCCGGAAGCCTCTTTGTCCTTGCCGGTGTTTTATTCTTCATTCTCAACATTTCGCTGTTCGATGCCTTCTGGCCATTGCCGCTTACCGGCATGAGTCTCCTCATGCTGTATTTCTTTTCAGGCAGGTCACCATATGTCCAAAATGAAGGCGTTCTTCTGACAGCTCTTTGTTCCCTTTCGCTTTTTATGTATGATACCGTCAGCTTAATCGGTTTAAAAAACAACAAACCGTGGCTGTTTTTATTTCTGTTCCTCTCATTTTTGGCACTATTTTTCATATCGGCAGCCAGCAAACCGGCCCGTTCAGAACCGCCGCTTCCATTCTGGCCGCTTATACCGGCTTTTTTCTTTCTCTTGATCGGAATCGAGGGCTTTTTATCCATTGCCATCTGGCCGTTTATTCTTATGGCGGCCGGTGTCCTATTGATACTTACCGGAAAAGCCCCTTTTTGATTAATTTCAGAATAATAAGAAAATATCCTTGAATTTTTGACCGAACCTACATATAATAACAAAAAGGACTTTGGGGTGAGGTTCATGCAAAATGAAAGATCATATCAAGAGAAAATGAAACAGCAGGCAATGAAGCGCCAGCAAAAAGGAAACAAGGCGCTTGAGGTGTATGTCCAGATGGTCCTTGACGAGTCACTGCACAACTTCCGCAAAGAAAAACTTCAAGAAAAAATCAACCATGCACTTGATACCCGGAACTATGAATCGTTCATCACGCTCTCAAGCCAATATAACAAATTGATGCTCCATACTTGATTCTTATTTTTTAGCACATGCAGACAGCCAGGTTGCGGACCTGGCTTTACATATGCAGAACAATCCCATTACCAGGATTCCACCGGTCGATCAACAGGGATACAAACCCCATGTCGTCCTGATTACAAAGTGAAAACCAACGGCCTCCCCCCCGGCGAATACAAGGGAAACTCCCCGAATCGCGGGCTTTTGGCGAAGACAGAGACGCAGTTGCCCTTATCAGTCCATTACCGTCCCGAAGACAAATTCAAGGCAAAA
>JAENYN010000008.1 GCA_016841765.1 Guptibacillus hwajinpoensis | reverse complement strand
GAAAGTGTTCCAAATTAATCGGCAAAAAGTGTGTCAAATTACTTGACGGTCACAATCAGCCAGATCCTTATTTCTGATTTTTCTTTTCATGATTAGCATTCACCCCTTTTCTTGCTATACTGTTTATCATATGGGGTGAAAATAAGTATGCTTGTGCTATAGGGCCATGACTAAGTAAATAGCTCTATATGTGCTTTTTAATCAAGTGTATATGAGCCTTCACTTAAAGAGGGGAGAAAATTTATTGGGTTAAGACCAAATCGCTTTAGGCTTATCATTAGCTTCGAGGCGAGAAGTTTAACCATGATCTAAATGAAGACTAAATAAAAAAGTGCACCTCTTAGGTGCAAAGAATTGAGCAGACAAGGAATAAGAAACTCACTTCACTTTAATAGTAAGGATATTGATAAGGATAAGGGGAGTATGGGTAAGGTGGATAATAATAAGGATATGGCGCTATAAATACAAATGGATAAAACGGAAACCGCCGTCTGCGGAATCGTCTAAACCTTCTTCTCCCAAAACCGCCATATTGCCTTGTGTTGCTCTTAAGCTCCGTTTCATCCACTTCTTCAGGAACTAACATTGTCATGCCTTCTTGATCCATGTCCGTTAGAATACCTTCTACAGCTGATCCATCTCTCATTTGTGCTTGAACATGAAAGTTCATGTACCTTCTGCAGAGTTGCATAATGTCTGCCTGAGACTGCGGGGTTGCTCTTTGGACTTCCTGATTATTCTGTAACTCGTCGTACATATCGGTAAAACCTCCTTTTCCTACGTTAGGGTATGCACCTATTAATCATTTGGTTAATGTAAAATGAACTTCTTGGAGATACGGAGTTTTACATGACCTTGGTACGACAAGATATAAAAACCTGAAATTACGTTGATCTCGTATAACATGTTTTTCTTTCTAACACATAAAAAAAGCCACCAGTTTTTAACTGATGGCGGTGGGGAAGTACTAAAAAATTATTATGTCCACTCAGGGGGCATATGTGAGCCTGTTCATAAAGAATAAGAAATAATATTTATCGCGAGTAAGTCCGGGTCAGGGGCCGGTTCTTTTCGATTTTAAAATAGAAGTGACAGGAACCGCTTTCCCGCTATTCTGGCATAACCTTCCGATAATAATCCGCCTCCAAAATCCGGGCCGCATAGTGGAATTTGCTGTCCACTATGGCAGATACCCGCTTTACGTAATCGTTATCGACACTTTCGCCTTTGGCAGGGGTGAATGTGCCGGTTACTGAGTTATAACGGCCTTTGTCGGTAATAAAGCTTTTATTATTAAACAAGATCAGCGGTTCGGCATCTGACAGGATATCTTTTCCCATCAAAAGCCTTGAATCATATTCAAGGCCGAGCAGGTTGGATAGGGTCGGGATGATATCAAGGCTTGAAGCGGGTTTATCGATTGTAACTGGTTTCATTCCTTTCGCATAGAGAATGAATGGGCTTTTGTATAGCTCAAAGTTCCGTTCCACACGATGTCCCGCTAGTTCGTCGATGACTTCATTTTCGAGTCCATACGGAAAATGGTCGGCACTCAAGGCGATAAGCGTTTTGTCGGCGACTCCCGCTTCTTCAAGCATTTCATTCAACCGCTTGAGGGCGCGGTCAAGTTCCACCTGGGTCGCGATATAGGCCTTGCCTGCCCGGGAAAAGGGAAGGGACTGTACATACTGTCTGTTCTTCCAGGCGATGAAATTGCCGTTGAAGTTGTATTGCATATGGCCGCTTACAGTCATGTAATAGGCATGGAACGGCTGACTGTTTACATATTCGGGAACGGTCTTTTCAATCATTTCCAGGTCGGACTCCGGCCATGTCTTTTTCATGTCGAGCCCGTTGCCGACGGCTTTATAGTCATACCCCATATTCGGATGGGAAATATGCCTTTTGTAATAGGAGTACGTATGATTGTGATAGGCGTTGGTTTTATAACCGAGTTTTTTCAGCTGGTTGCCCATCACAAACGGAAGATGGTTGTCTCCTGATTTATAGAAACTCCATACCCCTTTTTTTGGAATAAGGCCTGTACACGCGACATATTCCCCGTCGCTCGTGCTCACTCCCCAAATCGGATTATAAAAATTTGTAAACCGGAACCCCTCATTCACCATTTTATATAAAGTGGGGGTCACGTCTCTACGAACTGCATAAGGGGAAAAAGCTTCTGCTGTAATAAAAATGAGATTGTATCCTTTATATTTTCCGGTATATTCATTTTTTGGGGTTGGCGGCACATTTTTGAAATAGTTGTGCATGTCCTTCAGCTGATCGTTTCTTTCATTGGAAATAAGCTTATCAAAATCGATATCCATTATATTGTACTCTGGAGCGTGCTGCTCAGATTCCGCTTTATCTGCGGACGTATCCGGCAGGGGTGACAAATACTCGGGTGATGTTTCCAGTATAGGGGACCAATCGGTGGCGAGCCGCTGTAAATCAAGTCGCATCGTTGTCACCATACCTAGTTTTTTAACGGAGTGGATGGGGGAACTGCTTTTGAAGTAAAGATCATAAGCCGAAAGCTGCTCGCGGCCGCTTCCATAAACCGTCAACAGGCCGGCTGCATGCACAAGCACCATGCAGCAAATGATCACAGTCCGGTTCATCCAGGAAATTTGTTTAAAATTACTTACGCTTCTTCCGAAGACAGCAAGATAAAAGACCGGCAGGAAAAACAGGAGGATCCATATGCCGTGTTTTATGGAAGTGGTCAGCGCATCCCTCCAAAATTCAGCGGCCTGTCCTGCATTCTGTGCTGAGTAAAGTGAATAATACGTTCTGAACATTTTATAGTAGATTAACTGTGAAGAGAAAATAAAAGCGGTGAAGCCCAGGAGAACGATCGATAAAAATCTGTTGAGTGATTTGGCCTTTGAAAAACTGCTCAACAGATAAAGAAATGAGCCGGCAGTGGTGGAAAAGAGCAACACAATAAATAGTCCCGTGACGGAAAACACCCGGTCTGACGCGAATCGGAATATGAGTTCCATGGAAACTAGGGATAAGATAAAAAATGCAAGCATGTATGATTGTTTTAATGTTTCCTTCATAGCCAGTCCACCCTTTTTAAGTTAATTTCTATGTGTTTTCCAGAGTCGGTATTCATTGAAAAATTCATGGCGTGAATTTTTGGGACTATAAATTAAGACAGCTGGAGTTGTCTTTTTTTGATTAGACGATTCAGGGGGCGTTTCGTTTCGTCTAAATGGCCGGTATTTGCTGGAAATGTTGTCCTGCATTTTATTGTTCTGGAGCCTAATTCGAATTAAACGGCAATACAATTTCTAATTTTTAGATCGTGAAGAAATCAGCTCTGGAGTTGGATATATAGGATTTGAAATTGAGTTAAGAATGTGGTTTCTACCGATAAAAATGAGGGATGTATGTTAGGAATAATTAAAGTAGCGAGAATCTTTGATCGATTGGAACATTAAGAAAGGGAAGTGATCAACTACGCTCTTAAGCATTTTCACTGCCATTAACCGGTTCATCGTATATTTCTTATATATGTAATAAAAAATATTGGTAAACCTCAGGTGGAAAATGAAATCTTCATCAATTTAATTGAAGAACGTTAACTTACTTTCAATTAGGTATTCACAAAAAGGAATTGGAAGGCTACGGGAAAAACTACTCGACACAGCAATTCTTGGTTCTTAAACAATTTGCGACCTTAAATGAACAAAGAAATGGAAAATTGCGCAGGACTTTGCCCTGAGCAATTTTTTCTAGATTGATGTATATAATTGACACTAACAGATCAGAGATTTCAGTTACTTAACTAAAATTTTAATTTCAGGGGCTGGTTTTTCCACTGTACGCATGTTCATGTGGAGGATTTCCATCAACGGATGTTACTCCTTTAAATTTGTGATAGTGACCTCCGCCTGGAAGCGGAATGTCGGGACCTGTTTCTCCTTTTATTTTATGTTTATGTCCGGCATCGAAAGAAGTAACAGTAAAATAGCTGTGTGTGTGGGGAACGCCACTTGGAGCTGGTTCAGTTGTACCTGCATATTGATGTCGGTGTCCAACATCAAACGAGGTTATCCCACCGAATTTATGAACATGAATTGGGCGTCCATTCCAAGAAGTAAGGTATAATACATGGGAATGTTCTTCATCTTCTTTAGATTGACCAGAATCTAAAATAAATCCTGTTATAGGTATTTCCAAAACGTATTCCTCCTTCAGAAAGTAAAAGTCATTTTGATTTTATGATGTTCGATTCAAAATATGAACTACATAAAAAAATGCACCTCTTAGGTGCGAAGAATAAAATTGATAAGAGATTAGAAACTTACTTACCTTAATAGTAAGGATATGGATAAGGGAGATAAGAAAAGATACGGCGCTATAAAGATAAATGGATAAAACGGGAAACGCGGCTCGCGGAATCGTTGAAACCTTTTTCTGCCAAACCTCGCAAGGGACAGATCGGCATTTCGCTCTGCTTCATAAAGATAATGGCGGGAAGTTGAAACAGCATATCTCAAGTCAATCAGTGATTTTTATACGAAAAATAAATCCAGGCTTAACTTCATTAAAGAACCTTGTGACATTCCACCAGGTAGATATGCGATATACAATGATATTGATGGAAATCCGTTTAGAGTGATTGATATGTCTAAGGAAGAAAATAAAGTCACAAATTAAAAGCGTATAATTAAAACACCAGAAGAGGGATGTTGATTTACGGAAAAGTAGTTTGTATTGGAAATTATAACTCCAGTACAAACTACTTTTTTATTATGGATTCATAACATAAATCTTAATTAAAATTGTAGAGGAATAAAATATGAGCATGAAGTCTGTGAAAAGAAAAGATGGTAACAAGGAACGCTGGTTATGAATGAAACCGGTATTTTTTTGTCCAATCAGCTGTCTTTTTGATTTTCAAGGGGCTTGGAAAATTTATGGTAAAATAGGAAGTGCAGGAAATAGTCAGTTATTCACACGAAAGATGCGATCGACTACAAAAAAAGACGTACCAAAGGAAAATAGATGAAGGAGGGTATAACAAAAGATTTAGATTTCATATTCCGTTTGTTTATAAAGATAGGATAAAAGCAACCGGAATATTATTCTGTGGATTGCATTCGGGATTGTCATGCTTGCTTTTTCTATAAAGGCTAGTTTTACTACTATCAGGTTTAGCTCACGATTTATCTTAAGGCACACTTGATGATCTAACTTGGACAGGGCTTGCAATAGGAATTATTTTAATTTTAATTTTAATTTCTTACTTATCTTCAAAAGAGAACTAAACTCATATCACGGATTTCCACTGGGGCGTTAGCCGTACATAAACGGGAGGCTGGAAATTGGGACTTATTACAGCGATATTGTCTTTATCAGCAATCACAGGAGTCTTGTATTGTATGGGGAAATCTGGATTTAAATGGGGAGAAAATAAGAACAATGACGAAGGCGAATCCAGGTGAATTATGGAGGGATTACATGAAAAAGAATAGTTTTTTAATGATCGCTGTTTTGTTGTCAGTCCTGGTTTTGTTTACCGGCTGTTCAGAAAAAAGCAACGGGGTTATCGAAGAAAAAGAGACGCTGACTAAAGGGCTTCCGAATGAGAAGATAGTCGAATCTTTTGTGGTAAATGAGTTTACAGGTCCCGGTGTTGAACTGGAAAATGCTCTTGATAAGGGACCGAATTCACCGGAATTAAAAGAGTATCTTGAAGTGAACTATAATTCCGTTGTCGCGGACCCACAAGCATTCTATAACAAGAATTTTATCTTGATGTATCTCAGTACTGCATACAGCAATGGATATCAATTAAACCCACGGAATATCGATATCGAAAAGGTCGACAGTGCGAGTGAAGCCTATAATTATGAAGTCGAAGTGGAATACAGCAAGGACGGAGAAGCCAATACAGCGGTTGCATCAGGATGGGTTAACATCAATGAGGATGGTAAGATTTCGACCGTTCGGATGCATGGTGGCGGATTGCTTGAAGAGATGGAGGAAGACCGCACCCAAAACAATCAATTTCACACAGGTATTCCTTCCATAAAGAAAATAAGTTCAGATGAATCAGTCTCCGCGCTTGATAACGCATACGAAGAAGTGTGTTGGAATAATTGTGAGGATAAGAGAGCATATACATATCCTGACATCCATCCTGGTGATGCAGAGATTGGTGACAGAATTTTAATTGACTGGGGAACAATGAAACCAACGCCATCAGAAGTTGAGTTAATTCTAGTAAATAGTTCTGGGGAAGAAATCATAGAAGATATAAACAACAACAGCCCTACAATAAATATACAAGTTGACGAAGAAAAAGTAGGAAATCGATATGCGGTTCATTTTTTGTGGAAAGACGGAGAAAAACTTAAAGGTCACAGTGTAATGAATTTCAAAATGGGTACAAAAGGAAGCGGTGGAGATATCGGCATTTCAAGCGGAGATAAGGCTGTCCAACTCCTAAAACAACAACTTCCCGAAGGAAAGGATAAGGATGTTTCGTTTGGAGCAGATGAAACGATCAGAACAGATGAAAAGGGCTCATATTATGTAGTACAACTCGTGTCCGTATTCAAAAGAGCATCCGGAAAAACCGGAACATTAGGCTACTACAAGGTTTATCAAGATGGAACCTATGAACCCTTTTGAGCGATAACAAGAGACAATGAAGTCGAAGTTTGCCCATACCAAATCGAAGGACTTACGGTTCCCAAAGGGGAATAAGAATATGTTCAGCTTTAATATAGACTTTCATTTTTGTGTGGAAGTCCATTTTACAAGCGTTTGAGCAAACTTCAATTAATGTTAATGATCGATTAAAAAATGGGGGAAAGCGCCCGGATCAAATTTATAGTGAGAAGCTTCCAATAGAAAATATCCTACGTTTTAAGAAAGTGGAGAGCTGCGTTATAAAGAAATCTCATTTTACTGTCTATTTCGGGCAAGAAAAGCATTTATAAAGGGAGTGGGGGAATCTTCATGAATGAACAGTCAGAGGATATTTTTGATGAGAAGAAGATAAAAAAAGGTAAAATGAAGACGAGGATAACAATTGTTTTCGTTTCTGTCATCGTATTTGTTATTTTAAACATCGCCAATTTCGCCATTTCAGCTTATTTTAGCCAAAAAGCATTTAAGCAATGGGATGCTTATGTCCAGCTTAGCACTCCGAATGGCTATATTAGTAAAACTGTGGATTCGAGAGGTTTTTTAGGTGGAATGAGCCATTATAAAATTTCTAAGGATATGAAAGTTAAATCGGTCGTAATTGAACAGGCACAATATCCTTTTGGACTAAATCCATCTGTTTTACTTTCAAGAGGTTCAGGTGGGAGTATCGGAGTCACAGGAGAGGATTGGCAATTCTCGTATAAAGATAATGGTTGGAGAGAAATGATGTTTTTTCATCCAAAGGTTGCTTATAAAAAATACAGCAATGATGAAGAATTGATAAAGAGTATGGAAGGGGAAAAAATATACGAAGTAGCTCTCTCTTTTGATAAGCCATACAAGCAAAGTGAATTGCCTTTCGTGCAGCTTCCGCAAATGACCTGGTTTTGGGTCAACACCTATAGCAATAGCCAGTTAAACACATTTCAACAAGAGGCAAAAGAATACGATTGGTCTGCAACGTTTATTAGAGAGGATGAAGCATTAGGCTTTTCTACAAACGACTCTTCTAGTTCAACAACAGAGTTATCACATGAATATGATGAATTCCTGAAGTTATTGAAAACGAGTACTTTTAGTGAACACAAGAAAGCCTACAACACTATGAAAGATATTAGTATGGACGATGTAGAAATATTAGGTGTAGTCGTTTATGGGACAAAAGATGAAATCATAGAAATGATGAAAAATCCAGCCGTTCAAGCTTCTTCACTTGGAGGAGTCATTGATAATTATTAATGAAATCAATAATGGGTTGATATAGAGCATTACCATACAGAGATGTTTTGCTTTACTGATGAAGGCATTGATATGATACCAGGTGCCTGGCTTCAGCTCGCAGAAGGCACTCCAGCTGAATGGAGCGGACCTCTCTGGCTGGGCGTTGAAGATATTGAAGGAGAAAAAAGACAGGGTGATGAGTAAGCTTAATGTTGTAGAATTTAAGTTCACTCTCGAAAAGAAGTACGGCAAAATGGGGAACTTTTTCAGGCCCATGGGGAAATCTCCCTGGGTTCTTTCAAGAAGGAAGAGGCAGAACGGATGAAAACCAATTTGCACAAAGAACAGGGAAAGGAGTTGCTGCTGACAACTCCTTTTTATATTGTCGTATAAACTTGCAACAGACAGTAGTGCCAGTCTATGAAACATTCAGTTTAAAGGAATCCATATGTCTAATCTGGAATGTTTTTTACCAGATTGAAGGTGTGAAGTGTTTTGACAGTTCTAAATAAAAGATGAAGATTCCGAAAGATATGCCGGCTTTCCAAGTGCATAACCCTGGCCCAGGGGAACACCGATTTCGTGGACGAATTCAGCAACCCGCATATCCTCAATCCCTTCCATGATCAATTGGGTTTTCGGGGAAATGGATTGGACGAACCCTTTCAGAAAGGTTTGTTTGCCACGGTTTTTCATGAAACCATCGGCCAGGTACTTATCCAATTTTATATAAGAAGGCTTCAATTCGAACATACGTTCAAAGGAAGAAGATTCCTTTCCGAAGTCATCAACCGCAATGGAGAAACCATGCTTCGTCAGTTCTCTTACGTGCTTCTTGAATAATCTCATGTCCGGGATCTTTTCAGATTCACTGATTTCAAACACGACCTGTTCCGCAGGGAATTTGAGATTCCATTTCAGCTGTAGCAACTGTTTTAGAAACCTTACATCCATCAAGGTAGAGGGATAAATATTCACGAACAAAAGACAGTTCCTTTTGTAGCCATAAAAGAATTTAGATACCGCCTGGTAAACGGAGAGCATATCCGCCTCCACCAGCCTGCCTTGTTTCAGTTTTTCTTTAAAAAAACGCTCAGGGCTTATTTGCTGATCCGCACGGAGCAGTGCTTCATATCCGTAAACTTGATTAGCGGCAAGGTCGTAAATCGGCTGGTATAGATGGTAGAAAACATCTTTATCTCTGTTTTTTGACTGCACAAATAATCCCCCTCAAAAAGAAAGGAGATATCCACATGCAAAAAAGCACACACGAAGATATCCCTTGTAATGTGTCTTTTTCGGCGGCCCGACTACCGTAGCAACAGTGCCTTAGGTTCGTGGCTTTGCGTCCCTGCTTTTCAACAGGTTTGCCATTATCGAAATTCACAGTATGATTTTATTTGACTGATGATCCTTCACTCCTATATATCGACATGGTTATACAAGTTTTAACATTAAATTATATAAATTTTGTTAAAAATAGAGTACAAAAGAACTATCTGTGACTTAAACACGGTTTTATACCGAGGGGAACCTCCCGTTAATCCGTGCGATTCCGCTTCTCTATTTCATTTCGCAGCATCTCTATAAATTCTTCAGATAAATTAAACTCACAGGCCCTTTTGTAGGCATCCATCAAATCGTTCCAATTCAGGAGCTTTAAACTTTTCAATCGATTCCCTCCCGTTCATTATCCTGTAATAATTTTACACAAACGAACTAGGGACAAATGTGAACATATCGTTAACTTTTTGCCTTTTGGTTAATCATAGATTTATGACCATTGTAATCCATCGATTGAAAAGAAGATATAGTTCGTTAAAGATTTAAAGCAATGACGCAAAATAAGAGCAAACTGGTAAAGAACAGGACATTTTTAAACAAAACCTTAGATGATATGAGAAAATTATCAAGGAGATTGTCCAGGGCTCATGGTCAAAGGTTGGGTTATGCACTTGCTTTCAGATATGTAAAGGGAGGAATAAGGATAAAGATGGAGAAATGCAGACTTCCGGGGGTTGAACAAAATTGATAGTAAATTGTCAGGTGGGCGGATTCAAATGGATGCTCTCGAAATTATGGAATACATAAAGCTTTAAGGGGTTTCTTATTTTTAATATGATATGATTATCATGCATTTGGAATATTATTGAAAGGAAGTGGTTTTCGTGTGGATCTTCTACTTATTGATAATAGTGAGTTTTGTGACCATCATAGGATATTTAAAAGAAATGAATAAGAACATTAAGAAACTCATCTTATTACTGGAAAATCAAGAATCAGAATAATTTCAGGGCGTTTTCTCTATCTAAAAATACATATTAACTGTTTTAGCTGTTACCTCATTGCTAAGAATTGCAGCAGGAACAAACAGGTGTACTACAAGTATTGTTAATACTTATGATAATTTCGTTAAAAAGTTGATACATCAACAAAAAAAGACACTGATGTCTCTTTTCATCAACCTATCCCAGGCTATCGCCCTTTGTTGAATTAGCAAATCAACTGCATTTTTGAATTGTCTCCAAATCTTCGGGGTACATATGTATAAGGTTTTTTAAATCTGATAATGACTTCCAAGCTGCCTCTATGATTGATTTGTCAAGATCATTTATCCCTTCACTTTCTCCTATCGTCTCTACCTTGAAGTAATGGGTCCTCACATTTATTCCCTTTATGACAGTCTCTTTGACAAACAGTTTTTCGGTAATTCTGATGTCATAACCAGTTTCTTCTTTGACTTCTCTTATACAACATTCTTCAGGTGTCTCGCCTTTTTCAATTCCACCTGAAGGGACGCCCCATCCTTTGTAATCATGACTCCTAACCATCAGAACTTCATTCTCTTCATTGAAGCAAATTGCTGCAGAACCAAACCATTCTTTCATAGGAATCTCCTCTCGTGTTATGTGGTTACATTTTACCATAATGGGATGTTTTATCATTTAGGGTTTTATTTTATATGTTTTCTTAGTAATATATGCTGCATTATTATACCTTACATTCAAAAACTGCAAACGGCCTTTGTCTAACCTGGCAGATAACCATTCTTTCTTATTTTTGGGTCGATTGCTTGCTTTATAAAAACAAATCCCATCAAGAGGATAACCGTTAAACCGTTCATCAAAAACAAGAAGTGAAGGGATACCGCAGTAGACAGGATTCCAAAGAAAACCAGGGAGAGGGTGTCAGCAAGATACAGCAGCACTGCATTGAAGCTAAACCCTTTTCCATGCATCTCTTCCGGTATGAAATTTTGGATGATGTAAACTCTTGTCAATCCGGTGATTGGAATCCCTATCCCAATGATTGCTGCACCTATAAAAAACATGGGCACATTCATCGAAAGCCCCAAAAAAGTGATTCCTGCCCCCCAAATAAACGAACCGATCAGATAAGTCGTTAAGTTCAGCTTTTTCCAAATGAAAGGAATGAGCAGATTCGTCATAATGACTACAGCACCATATGCGCCCTGTAAAATTGTGTATATGGACTTTCCGTTATCCGTCATATCCAATAGCGATAATAAAAGGCCTACCTCCCAGATCCATGTGTTCAAAAACACCATGACAAACGTCAACCAGAACAAGGAACGGACAGTATGATTGCCTTTAACCCAGGAGCCAAATTGAGCGAAAGCTGCAAAGGCATTACGCAAGCTTCTCTTTTGGCCGGTTTCCACCGGCTTACTTTGAAACTTTACTCTTGAGAGGGCAAAGGCACTGACAGCATATGTGACCGCATCCAACGTGAAAAAGTGTATTTGGCCGACTGTGTCCAGCAGGAGTAAAGTCACCAACGGACTGAGCACCGTGATTCCCCTTGTAAAGGAATCATAGATACTGTTGGCCGCATTTCTCTGATCCTTTGGAACAATCAAGGGCAAGGCAGATCGGTAGCTCGGATTAAAGAAACACCCGAGGGACTGTACGGAAAAACTGATGAAAAGTAAATAAAAATAATTCAGGACATCAACATAAAACAAAACGACAGTGGATAACACAAGAGGCACCCTGAGGATGTCAATGATGATCATTAATTTCTTTTTATCGACCCAGTCCGCTACGACACCGCCAAGCAGCCCAAACAATAAATAAGGCAGCGTTTCAGCGATAACTACACCTGTCGTGTGGGTTTTCGATCCCGTTAAATCATAGGCGATGAATAAGAAAGCAAGGCCCGATAAGATATCTCCGAGCCTCGAAACACTGCCGCCGGCGAGATAATATAAAAAATTCTTGTTTACCAATATGTTTTTATACACCGAAAACCCTCCCTATACATTTCTGCGATACCGAATGCTTCTATATTCCTCATTATCTTTATTTGCATAAGACTGGATCCGGCCCTGTTCCTTGAATCCTTTTGCCAGATAAAAGGGAATCCCCATTTCATTGTTTTCTGCTGCCGACACCCACTGGATGCGTGCACCCACCTTTTTTTGTTCTTCCGTGAGGGCGTCCAAAAGCATTGTACCGATGCCTTCTCTTTTGCGGCCGGGAGCAAGGTATAATGCAAACAATTCTGCTTCCTCTTCCGATATGAATCCTCCGCAGGTAGCGCCGACAACCCTTTCCCCGTCAACAGCAACATGCCAGCCACTCCAGGAGTTTGAAGGTTCCAATTCCGACTCCAGCCGTTCAAGATTGTAAAACTCCTGTATGATCCGCTCAATATATTCCTGGTCATGTGTTTGCGCATATGTATTTCGATAACCCGCACCGCAAACATCAGCAATTCCTTGTACGTGCTCCTTTAACGCCCTTTTAATTTCAATCATAAAAAAATCACTCCCCAATTGTTGATAGGTTTTTCCAACTCTTGTATAATCATCTTATAATCAAATATTGAATATGTAAATATAGAATATTAAAATTTTTTTGGAGGTTCTGTATGAATCGATACATTACTGAAACGTACCCTGAGACATCCATGCGCATCACCCCATCACTTGGTGTGAATTTCACGACAAATATATTGCTGATTGATTATTGCCTCAATGATTTATCCAGGACATCCGAATGGACCGAGCGTTTTTCCCGTAAGCTTCCCGAAAGTGTAAAACGAGATTTGCAGCAGATCAGGCCCGTTTTTGCACACGGGGCGATACTTAGGGAGTTTTATATCATGAAGGTCAAAGATCCACACCAGGATTGGGATAGCTTCATCAATTGGTGGAAAAACCTTTCAACTAAAGACATAACAGAACTGATCAGTTACGGAATCAGCGAAAACGTAACCTACTATTATGAAAATCTATTTCCTATTCCTGAAGTTGAAGAAGTGCTGGGGGAAGGGCTGATGACTGAAGAAACGGATGTAAATGAAGAAAACCGGCATATTGCACTTGAAGCGGTTATCAGGAGCTGGTCTGCAGAGAATGTTCCCAAACAAGTCCGCTTTTTTGAAGAGCCAAAAAAGGTGAAAGAAACAATAATCCATCTTTTTGAAGGAATTTGGAGGTATGGATTTAACGAGCTCTGGGAAGCCAATAAAGAACACTTAATGGCTTTGGGAGCCAAACCGATAACCAACACTTATAAAAAAAACGATGAGGCTATCCATGCAATAACCCACCTGTACCCTGATACAAATGATATCCCAACAATCAATCGGGCAGAAGAGATCATTTTCATTCCGACACTAAATTTAGGACGGTTCCTGTCTTTTTACACACTAAACCAAACCCTGTATGTCATGTATGATCTACAGGAAAATAGGGTGCCAGTTGAAACAGAGGAGAAAAATGAGGGGATAACGGATGTTTATTCATTATTTGAGGGGCTTGGCGATAAAACCAGGCTGCAAATTCTCGCTTTGCTTTCCCAAAAAGGCGAACTGTTCGCCCAGCAAATCGTAAAAAGCCTCAATCTTAACCAGAGCACCGTATCGCGCCACTTAAGTCACTTGCAAAAGACGGAATTAATTTCAATCCGACATGAGGGGAACACGAAATTCTATTCGCTGAATAAAAGGAATCTCAAAGGGGCAGTTGATTATTTGAATGGTTTGTTGGGATAAGAATATAGTTATTCATCCAGAAGCCCTGTTGAATCGTTACTTAGATTTATTTGGTTGAGGGTGTTCTGTATATTGAATTATGTTAATCAGGGATATTGTATAACAAAACAATCTGTAAACCCCCCAATATTTATGCTAAAGTATTGGGGGTTAATTAAATTATAACTTGTTTTTTTTCTTTGCTTTTTCAATTTTTTCTTTATTCTCAGCTTTGAATTTTTCTATGATACTCGTGCTTTCCTTTTTCCAAACCGTTACTTTGTCTTGAGGTGTATTCTCATTTTTCGTAACTTCATCGAATAGCTTGTTTTCTAATAATTTTGCTTTAAAACGATCATAAACGTACTTGCCATAGTACTCTTCCACAGTTATACCAAGGCCATTTAAAAACTCATTAAACTCTTTATCTTCATGCGCTTTTGATTGCTCTATAGAAAAATCAATTAGCGTTTGTATCTCATCTTCAGAAACACTCATCCCTCTTTTTATCGCTTCTTTTTCCAGTGCTCTATTTTGTATTAATACTTCAATCGCTTTTGCGGTAGGAGATTGTCCGGCATCTAATCGATTCTTTGCCATATGCTCATAAAAGTAAGATAGTTTGTCAATTTTATTTTGACTTAAGAAGTCGTTCTCAACTTCCCCATTTTGTTTTTCAGATATAGAGTTAAGAAACTGGCCATAATAATTGTATTTAGATTCTTTCTGACTCATTGCAAGTGATATTATGGTTGCTGTTAATAATAAGATTGAAATAATTAAAACCTTTTTCCCCCTCATGATAAACACCCCTTTTTTAGAAGATTAGTGGAACCATGGTGAGCCGTTTCAAATTTCGGTAGTCACCAGAACATGATCAACAGCGTCCATGATTGGAATGATCAATATAGATAAAGTTGTGTCCTTCCTGGATGAATGTAATATCCAAAAATTGCTTGTTTGCATTTGTTTTTTGATATAATTAAAGAGAGTCAAAAACAGGAGGTGCGGGAAGGTTGAAAGAAGGACAAGAGAAATCAAGTAAATCCAAACAAGCAGAAAGTTTTTTAAAGGATTTAACGTCCGGTTCGAATTTCGACCCAGATTTATCAGAAGAAAAAATCAAAAACACAAGCACTGTTTCTGGCAGAAGGATAGTCAATCACCTAACAGGCAAGGAGAAACTGTCTGAAGAACAAGTTGAACAAGTGAAAAAAGACCGGAAAATTGGCAGATACCTCCCATGATTTCATGGGAGGTTAAAATGTTTTAGTGTACTGTCATAATTTTGTTCGTTTAAGAAAGGCAAAACAGCCATAACCCCATTCGCACCAATATTGGCAAAGAACATGGATGATATCAAGACAATTAGGATTTTTTCTTTCTTCAAAAATAAAATGCCTTCAAGGATATTTTTAATAAATATTTTAAATGCTTTTTCCTCATTTTCAGCCTGTAATTTAATTTCTTCATTGGTTTCAAATTTGATGAGATAAATAAAAAGAGCGGATATAAAAATGAAAATAGAACCATTAAAATGGAAAAACTGTAAGAGAATGCACCTAATAACAGCCCCTCTAAAGCAGGTCCGATTGTATTGATAATTCTTACCATAGTGAAGTAACTGCTATTGGCTTGAGAAAAGTATTTTTTTCAAGTAATTTAGGCTTAATCGCTTCAGCTGCGGGCCAATAAAAACGCTCCACAGCACCAAACACTATTGCAAGGAAGTACAGGAGACCTATAGGAACTGTAAAAAACACAAAAAAGAAAAATATAATGGCTATAACCAAACTTCTTAATAAATCCGAAGCAATCATAATTTTCTTTGAACCAAATATATCAACAAAGACTCCACCAAGTAAGCCCAGGATAAAACGCGTGACCCCCATCAAGAGTAATATCGTTCCTATCACGTAACCTGATTGATGGATATCAACTACGTACCAAGATAGAGTAAGAGTAAATATGGCATCCGAGTGCTGAAAAGAACCCGCCACTTAAATATGTATTGAAGTTACGATTTCTTAATAGGTGTCCCACTATGGCTCACCCCTCAATTTTCTGTTTTTAGATTGTTTCTGAAGTTTACTGTCTGTACTAATAACGCTGTTTCTTCTTATCGATAAGTGAGATAAGTAAATACACTATTATGATTGAAACAATTACAATTAAAAAAGAATTTGTTATAAAATTAAAATCTAGTTCGTTAATGTTTTGTTCAACTTCACCATTCTGATTATGATGAACGATATTCCAGCCACTATATTCAAGTGTAAAATAAGAAATAACCAATCCGACAGTTAAACCGCTTACAATGGATATCCACCCTTTTTTCACTTGTGGGCCCCCTTGCTAATTTTTAATCTAAGTCATAACATATTTGGAATTTTTATACTCTAAGAATAGCATAGATATCATAATTTGGATGAAAAAGGTAATGAAAAACCTTCCCAAATTGAGGAGGTAAACCGTTTATAGGAAAATCCCTTTGTAATAAAATCACTTACTTAATTACAATATCTTCTTTACCCAAGTTATGTATTCTTGCCTTTAAGACATCTCCATTTCTTATATCTACATATACTTCTGCATAAGAATTACTAGTTATATCAATAATGACAGCATATTGTTGGTCAAGTATATTTTTCGGATTAACAAGTTCAACCTTAATTTGATCTTGATATAAGTGATTTTTTGTATAAGGGGCGACTGCTTTCTTGGCTTCGGTTATTGCTGCTTCTTGGGATATAAATGGCATCGTTGTAAGCTGATATCCCCCAAAAATAACAGATAAAGTAATGACAACATAGATTAACTTTCTGTTAAAGATTTGCTTTCTTAATATAAAAAGGAATAGTAAACCGATACTCAAAAAAATAAAAAATAACACTAGTGGCACTTTTACACCTCATTTAGAGCAGTCTTCTTCAGGATGGATGGAAAATTATACAATTAAAGGATATCATATCTGTTATACGATAAACATAACCAAAAAAACTTCCTCATTAAAACGAGGAGGTAAACAACCGTTCTTAAACAGTTAAAATAAGCTGTTTAATGAACAACTTCAAGAAAAAGATCTTCTTTTGCTGCTCCTCTTTTTTCAACCGCTTTTCTTTTTTCTTCCTTATGCTGACTCCTCAATCTGCATTAAATCATGGTGTAAACCAAGAATATAATCATCCTGTCTATCCGCTCGGCCGGCCTATTGTTTTTCACACATTCATAATACCGAATTTGACGACGAGTATTTGCCACAAGATCTTGTTCATTCCCTATTCAGAATTATAATTAATTCAGGATTTATAAACATTCACAGTTACTTAAGGCTATTGGTAAAGAGTCTTAGTTGTCCTTAGGCAACAAAGTTAGGCAAGCGACATATATTAAGAAGGAGCCCATATCAGTTATAATCCTTTTATAGGTTTGGAGTAAGTCGCTTTATAAATTAAGAGCGAAAACTATTCATCCAGGGAATATTTTTGTTATATTGCAGATGCTCAGTGTTTTTAGGTTTATTTTTCATTTGGTAAGGTTTTTATGATTTGTTCAATAATACAGGAGGATGAATACATGATTGAGTTTTTTTCTACTTTAAGCCCTGTTTCTCAAGCATTGCTAGCGACTTTATTTACCTGGGGAATGACAGCCATTGGCGCTGCTCTGGTGTTTACCACGAAAACAATGAACCAAAAGTTTTTGGATGGAATGCTGGGTTTTGCCGGTGGTGTTATGATTGCAGCCAGTTTTTGGTCGCTTTTATCCCCTGCAATTGAGATGGCGGAGGGTAGTGCCATGCCAGCATGGCTTCCGGCTGCGGTAGGCTTTATGCTTGGCGGCCTCTTTCTTTGGGGAGTCGATAAGATTATTCCTCATTTGCATCCAAATGCAAAAATTGAAGAGGCTGAAGGGATACATCCGGGCAGACGGAAGCGCAGTACGCTGTTGATCCTTGCCATCACCCTGCACAATATTCCGGAAGGCCTTGCCGTTGGGGTGGCATTTGGAGCTGTTGCAGCTGGTTTTCCATCCGCATCATTAGCTGCTGCGGTTTCGCTGGCTATTGGAATCGGGATTCAAAACTTTCCGGAAGGAACCGCCGTTTCAATGCCATTACGCAGAGAAGGGCTTTCAAGAAGAAAAAGTTTTATGTACGGACAGTTTTCAGGCATGGTTGAGCCGATCGCTGCCGTATTCGGTGTTCTGGCCGTAACGTTAATGGAACCGCTCCTGCCCTTTGCCTTAAGCTTTGCAGCAGGGGCCATGATATTTGTAGTGGCAGAAGAAGTTATTCCAGGTTCACAGGAAAACGGCAATAATGACCTTGCATCCATGGCTTTGATGATCGGGTTCACGATTATGATGATTTTGGATGTGGCTCTGGGTTGATTGCAGTAATATTATTATTGCCTATCCGGATGTCGCCACAATGGCAGTGTGGAATCGGATTCGAAAAGATGATATAACCGAGTTAAGGTCTGCTCGTAAAGCTTTATTTGATAAAGGGAGAAATAAAGTTTTTCCTGTTATAGCTGGTTAGATGAGGATAAAATGAAAAAATCCGAACTAATGCGAAATTCTATTTAGAACGTCGCATACATAGTTCGGTTTTTTTCTTTGCCAAAAATAATTTTATCCAAGCCTCATTGTTTTTTAGTATCGCCGCCCGATTGTAGAGTAACACCTAGGAATTGTCGTTTCTTCCCCAAAACGTTCCTTCTCCAGTATGCATGTGCTGCGAACTCTTTTCGTACGATTCGTCTTTTTTTGATACTCCTTTTTTTTCTTTGTTAAGTTCGTCTCCATAAAATTTGTTTGAGCCCCAGTAAAACTTATCCTTTAAGTACAATAAGACAAAAGGTGACACTAAAACTAAAATGAAGACTAATAAAATCCAAGCATTTGAAAACAACTGAAACACCTCCTAAATATTTCAGATTAAGTGTTAATCCCTATGACAAATTATAGTTAACTTACATGTACGAATTAAAAGTTGAAAAGTTACAAATTATTACTTTTTAGTTTAGCATCTCCTAAAAAATCCTGCCTGGATGCTAATATACTTATATATTTAATCCTTAAGAATACGATGCCTGATTGCCCTCCGTCATTATGAAGTTTTCTTATTGAGAAAGCTGAGGCAAAATCATTTTGTTCATCCTGGTGGGAACCCGGGAAAACTTTCTCTAAGACGGGAAATTAACGGAACTTAGAAAGTTCTAAAATTCTTTTTCAGAAGATTGTCCAGACAACCTGTCTACTTTTTCTTCAATTCGTGTCAATTGTTCCTTTCGCATCTTTGATGAACGTACAAAAAACATAACTCCACCTATAAAAATTGCAGGCACTAAGATAGAAAATAAAAGAAATATAATACCACCTATGTTCAGCATTTAGTTCACCCTTCCTCTGGAATATCATACCATGAGGCCATTCTGTAAAACCATAGGAAGTAAGAATAACCAAGGCCCAACCAGATATAGTGTTTGCTCTATGGAGGAAGCAACAACCCCAGTTTGGAGTAGGGCCCCTCCAGCTAATATTAAAACACGCTTTAGACATATCGTTACTACAGAGGATAGTGGCTTTACCCCGCCTTACGTCAAGACCGCTGTTTTTGTGAGTTTCTTGATACAGGTTTTAACTGCCGGGCTGAACGGAGTTCCCCTATATGGTAAAATATAGTTAAAAATTTCAGCTATATAGGAGGTCTATAATATCCAAATTCATCTTTTACTAACGAAAAAATAAAAAGGAAAGAAGGTAAATAATGGACTTATTATTTGTGATTTTAATTTACACTGGAATTTTTGCCATCTATGACGCGTTAAGAAAGATTAATAATAATATCATCGATCAAACAGAAGAAATTACAAAATTACGTGAAAAACTGACTGAAAAATAAAAAGTTGTTTTACTTCACAAATAAAAGTTTTTGATAAGTGCAGGTGTAGTTAAATTGAAATTTAAAAAGTTCATTACCATGAATGGAAAGCCTTTGATTATCCATATACTGTTGGCGGTTATTGGGACAGGGATTGTCGGGTTCAGTTGGAACAGCCCTGTTTTTAATGAGATGGTTGCTGCAGTTTTTATATTAACTTTACTGCTCCATTATTTTGCCGGTGTTTTACTGACTAATTATGGTTCTCCATTCAAAAATTTATCAGCAGTATCTCTGGTTTTTCTATTTGATTTCATGATTTTTTTATTGCGGTTTGGAAATGTTGATCACGATTCACTCATGAATTCAATTTTAATTGTTTTTAGCTTTCCATTCTTATATTTACTAGGATGGAAGGGTGTTGATTATTCCCTGCTGACTGTTTTGATTCCATCGTTTCTCTTATGGGCTGGATTGGAAAGTAAGGTTTTAGTAAGGACCATGTCTCAAGGTTCGTAGAGTGTAATGATTACATAACAAACTTATCCAGCACCTATTTTTCTTTCTGGTTATCAAATATTTCTAAAAAGGAGATCTAAAATGGTAAGTATGGCTTTAGGGATATCTGCAGAAAAAGAATAATATACTGAGAGGATTGTAAAGCAGTTGGGTTTCCTGGTTATCTTAAGCATTATAGTGGCATGGTATTTTTCAGAGAGAGCAATAAAATTAACGTTTAATACTTCCAAAAGAGCATGGTATAAGCATGAAAGTATAGTATTTTCAGTGATTTTTTATTTAGTCCTTATCGGTTATATCACAATTCCCTTTATATATCCTGATTTGGATGTATTTCTTCTAATGCCTTTTGCCCTTGCAATAGTAAGTTTCCTATTCAGTATTGAACAATATATCTATAAAAAGGAAGACAAGATCTATTTCCATTTCTTACTGGACACCTTTGTATGGATTGCGCTGGGTGGTGCTGTCTTTTTTCTTTTTCGTTAGGCTATGTTAAAGCTCAATGTTGATTTTTTACACTAGTTGATTGGAGTGGAAGGTGCGAGACTCCTGCGGGACTAGCGGGACAGGTGAGACCCCGCAAGAGCGATAGCGATGAGGAGGCTCACCGCCCGCCCCGCGGAAAGCGAGTACCTGCAACGGAAATCAACACTAACGTTTAACAGAGCCTTTCGTTAAAGGAAGCGGGAATACCGAAATATGGCCAGAAATAATTGGATACAAAAAATAACAAAGAAACAGAGGGAGAAAAATGGATGCCCAAATTACTGGTGATGTAACTCTTGATTTTTATAAAAATGAATATAACCGCAAGTTGAGCGACTATCAATTATCTGAAGACCAGCTCAGGTATGCCTCGCTGCCACTGAAAGCGATCAAGAAGTGTGAAGAGGATGATACAAGGTATCCTGTTGTCATTTTGTATCGGGGTGAACCGGCTGGCTTTTTTGTCCTTCACGGCTGGGAAGGGGTTAAGGTATATAGTGATAACAAAGCTGCCATCTTAATAAGGGGTTACTCTGTCAACAACGATTATCAAGGAAAGGGAATAGCGAAGGAATCGTTACTTATACTGGACTCATTTGTGAGGAATCATTTCCCGGATAAAAACGAAATTATCCTGGCAGTGAACTATAGAAATACCATCGCCCAGCATGTCTATAAAAAAGGCGGATTTAGGGATAAAGGGATACGCGTAATGGGAAGAAAAGGGGAACTGTTTATTTTTCATAAAGACCTTTGATAAACAGGTATCAAGTGAAAAGCGAAGGGCTTTAAAGTGAAACATTCCTCACAACTCAATCGTAAACTACCTAAGGAGGCGTGTTCATGAAAAAGGTTATAATCTTTTTAATCAGTTTTATATTCCTGTTTGTGTCCTTGCAACTGGTGTCAGGGTTGCTCCTTACTGCTGCATACGTTCCTGATCTGGAAAACGGCTGGGTAATGAATACTGGCCTGGCTAATGAAGTCGTGATTGGTAAAGGTTCTGTTCTTCCTACGTTGGCAGTAGCTATATTAGCAGCTGCAATGGCGTATTTTGTACCGAAGGCGTTTAAGAAATCGGTATAATAAAAATTAGTTCAGGAAGGCATTGGACCTTTTTAAAAGGAGCAATCACTGCGTTTTTGTACTCTCAGCCCTATGAAAGTAAGTGCCTGTCCGTCAGGAAGGATATAGATGAGCAGCAGAAGAAGGGAGGTTCTGAAGAGGGAGCATGATGAAAGATAAAAAAATTATACATGATATTACAAACCATATCAAAGAGAAATATGATTGCCATACAATACTTTTGTACGGTTCTTACGTAACAGGGGACTTTACAGATGAGAGTGATATTGACTTGATTGGGTTTACCCATTCAACGGAACAGCATAACGAAGTCGGCTTTTTTGAAGGAAAGCAGTTGGATGTATGGATTCATCCAGCCAGCGATATGGAAAGGCCCGGTCAATTTTTGAAATTGAATGAAGCAGAAGTTTTGCTTGATGAACAAGATAAAGCTGGACCTTTTATGGAGAAAGTTCAGCGCGTGTTTGAAAAAGGGCCTGGTAAACTCTCGTCTGATGAGAAGGATTTTCTAAGGAGTTGGCTTCAGAAGATGGAAAAAAGGTCCAGGAAAGGAGATATCGAAGGTAACTACCGTTTTCACTGGATGTTAAAAGATAGTCTCGAAATTTATTTTGAGCTAAATGATCAATGGTATTTAGGTCCGAAGAAGTCATTCCGTTGGCTTGAACAGCATGACCCCGGGGGTTATATGCTTATCAAAAGAATGTTGAACGAACCACATATACGTAAGTATGTAACAGAATGGATTGATTATATAACTAGCAAGGAGGGTACCAGTGTTTGAATTCTAATTCAAGCAAAGATACCCTCTTCAAATATTGTTATTAAGTAAAAGATAAAGGTTTTTCTAAAATAGCCAATAGGTGTTTTATTCCATGGAGGGCGAAATAAGTGTTAAACAGTGGTGACATTATTTTTCTGCTATTTTCCATTGCGGTTCCTATAGTTTTTATTGGTATACTTATCTTTTTTGCACGTTCGTCAACGAAGCGAAGGGAACAATTAGGCAGAATTGAAGAGAAAGTAGATAGAATTGAAGAGAAATTAAATAGAGAATCTGGAACATCGGGAAAATAGGTTGAAATTTTGACTTTGTAAGTCACATTTATTTTTTTATGCTTCTTAAAGCCAGTATAAAAGTGACATTTTGATAGTCACTTTTTGATTTATCACATTCCAGCAATCATATATATCTTACTATTTTCCAAATTTTATAGGATCGTTACTCTTTTATTTTTAGGGTATGGCAACACTTTCTGAAGAGAGGGCTATTGATGAAAGTAGTTAAATTTACTTTGTCAGTTGTTGTTGTTTTTCTATCAAGTTACAGTTTATTGATTAGGAACTACACTTTATTACCATATACACTTTTATTGTTGGGGATATTTCTGTTAACAATGGGAGTTTCTGAATTTCAAGAAAAACGAAAAGTAACTGCAATTACTTTATTTCTTGTAGCAGGATTCAATATATTTGTTACGGTTTTTTCTTTATTCCAAGGTGAGTGAAAAATGAAGATAAGAAGATTTTCTGCTTTGCTTTTTTAATAACTATTTATTATGTCTAAACTGCGGGTTTACACTTTGATGCCTGAGAAGCTAATATAATATTTCTTTATTGGTGTAGTAAAGATTGCAGTAAAATAGGACACCATTGTTAAGCTATTAAAGCAAGAGACTTAAAACTGTTCTGTTGCTTTTGGTTTATTAACGGTAATTATTCATGACAAAACCCTCATCTAAAAAGAAGGATTGGAATTTTATGTTAAAAATTAAAATAGAAGTAAGGGTCTGTTTATGTGGATCTAAGTGACCCTATTGTCATCACAAAGATGTCTTATTCTGAAAAAAATGCACCGTAATGAGGTCATTAAGTTGATGTGCTTGTCATTTGAAAGGAGCGCCACTATGATCATTAAAGTGATTTTTGTCATCGTTTTTATCATCCAATTTATTTTTCTATTCATTAAAGTTAAAGCGGTTTCACAAAAGAAATATTTCATCCCTGCTTTCCTGGTTAGTGCCATAACTGCCTGGTTTATCTATCAGAGTGTTTTTGCTGTTGGTTTTGCAGCCGTTAACCTGGCGATCCTTTCTTTTATTGGAATGTTTGCTTTGTTTGTCTTTACAAAACATCCGCCGTTTTTAAAAGAAGAGGGAGAACAGTGATTAGTTTCCACAAGGAGGAGCTCCCTTGAGTTTTGGCGACCAAAACAAATAAAAAAACAAAAACAGTAAACTTAGATGGGTGTATGATACATGGGGATTCCCCATTGCTGTACTGCTGTTGATTCTCTATGCTTTTTATTATTGGTTATTCAGCTAAATATCGTAGAAAGGGATGCTTAGAATGGGATGGGTAATTATTATAGTAGCTGCTTATGTCCCGATTTTTTACAGAATACATAAGCGTTTGGACTATCTAGAAAGCGAGGTGAAAAGATTAAAAGGGGAACATGATCGGATTTAATCTCTGTTTCATCCTTACTTCTTTAAAGTTAAATCCAAAAACGGGTAAGTACCGTTGCAACTGTAGTCAAGGGAACGGAGGATGATTTAATTTGTCCAGGAGGAGAAAAATCACTTTAATACTAGTGGCACTAATCCTATCAGGTTACGCTACAATGGCAATTGTTGAAACATTCACTTTGAGTTTTGATACTGTTGATGAAGCCTTTAGTGATTTCCTGGGTAAGGAGCACGGGATTGGCTATGAAGGGATTGAAGGGAAAGCCTACTACCAGGTTGATAACCAGGTCTATGTACCTTATGTGGTTAATAACAATACTTCATTGGCACGTTTTAATAAAGGGAGGCTTGGATGGCAATACAAGGGAGTTTCTCACTACACGAATAAAGCTGGACAGTCTTTCAGTTTAAGCAGGAATGAGTTGAATGGAGAAACCGTTGTCCATGGGCTTGTTCCAAAAAAGATGATAGATGATATTGAAACAGTGAAGGTTGGTAATTTAGAAGCAGAGGTTATTCAAATTAACGAAAAAGCAGCGATATGGCTTCTGGTAACAAATAGCCTTTTAATGGATTCCATCGAAGAGATAACAGTGAGTTTTTTGGATAGAAAAGGGGATGGACTTGGATCAATAAAATGATGGGGGAGCTGAAGCTATTCAGGTCTCCGTCTTTTATTGGAAAATGAAGTTATTGATTCATCCTATAATTTAGGGTGGGATTAAAATGAAAACACTGGATATCAACATTCATAAACTGATGGGAACTTATATCCTTATTTAGGGACAGGATTCGTCATAATGACAAATTCAGACCCGGGTGTCCATCAATTAAAAGGAATTATCGGCGAGATTTATAATGTTTATCCTTTTTGAAAATTAATGAACAATTGATCAAATATGATTATAGGGGGGAAGAAATGGTTTCTTTTCTAATTTATTATTTTCCAGTAATTCTCCTGGTAGTATCGGTAATTGGATTAATATGGGCTGTATTAAATACAAGATGGAAGTATATCATCCCTTTTATAGTGTGCCTGGGTGGTCTCTGGGTCCATTATTATGGAATGAAGGTTGTTGGGAGATGGGAAGGTATGTCCATCTCCTTATTTGGCGGCGGCGGACTGGTTGTATTGGGGATCGGAGCTTTGATAACTGTGTACCGATTAGAGGCTGCTGAAAGGAAAAGAAAGTGAAAGAAACCGCGTACGTAGGAAAGAAAATGTTTACTCAATGCAGGTTTAGAGTTTACGCCTTTAGGCGTGGGAGTTTCAAGAAATTTACGGTGTTCTATATGATTATATGGGGAACTGCGGGAAGTTCGACTACGCTGCAAAAGTCCGCGACTTAAACAGCGGGGAAGAATTTTTAGTGTTCTATAATAACAACGCTGGAAAAATGGAGGATTCCCTTACCTCAGAGTTGTATTGAAAAGTGAATATAATGGTATGAACAGCTGCGCAGGGACCTTTTGCAAAAGGGTCTGCGTTTTTTTTTATGAAAAGTGGTCGGAGATTAAACTCATTTCCACGGAGTACATTCATTGGAGAGAGATAAGCATAACGATAATTTTATATTAAATATAGATATATATTTATTGATATTCGATAAACATAGTTTATAATTATAAATACAAAAGTAAAACGGGGTGTTTTTATGAATCGAAGTTCCACAAACTTTTTAAGGGCAGCTGTTTTTGTTATTGGCGTTACGGTGCTATTGTTATGTATCTTTTTGCTGCCCATGATTGCTCAGGACGCATCCGACTCAGAGTATGCGGCTTTTCTGTATCCTGTTATCACTGGCATGTATGTGGCGGCGGTCCCTTTTTTTATTGCTCTGTACCAGGCTTTAAAACTTTTAAGCTTTATTGACAGGGACGATGCTTTCTCGGAATCATCTGTAGGTGCCTTAAGGGTTATAAAATTCTGTGCAGTCACGATTAGTGCCATTTATATTGGAGTGATGCCGTTTTTCTATCTTATAGGAGAGAAGGACGATGCCCCGGGTGTCATTGTGATCGGCCTGGTCATTATCTTCGCTTCCTTTGTGATTGCGGTATTTACGGGGGTTCTTCAAAAGCTGCTGAAAAATGCCATTGATATAAAATCAGAAAATGAGTTAACGGTTTGAGGTGGGCAACATGGCGATAATTATCAATATTGATGTGATGCTGGCGAAACGGAAAATGAGCGTGACGGAGCTTTCGGAGCGGGTCGGCATAACGATGGCCAATCTCTCCATTTTAAAAAACGGCAAGGCGAAAGCCGTTCGATTTTCAACTCTAGAGGCAATCTGCGAAGCGTTGGAGTGCCAGCCTGGTGATATTTTAGAATATAAAAATGATAAAGAAGATCAAGTTTAATCGTGGTGAGGAAATATGAGAGCGCTTAATCAACTGGTCCGTTTCGGCTGGGAGCAAGCTCTGTCCTGTTTGTTTCCTGTTGTCATCTTTGCGTCTCTGGCCATTACAAGGATCGTGCCGCTTCCCTTCCTGCCGCGGTATGATTGGCTGCTCATCATCTTTTTGCTGATGCAGTGGTGGATGGTGCGTTCCGGACTTGAAACGCGGGATGAATTAAAGGTTATCACCTTGTTTCATCTAATCGGCCTTACGCTGGAACTTTTTAAGGTGCATATGGGTTCCTGGTCTTATCCCGAAGAAGGGTATTCAAAATTATTCGGGGTGCCTTTGTACAGCGGATTCATGTACGCAAGTGTAGCGAGTTACCTTATCCAGGCGTGGAGGAGGTTGAAGGTTCAATTAGTGAAGTGGCCGCCATTTTGGATTGTTGTATCCCTTGCAGCTGCGATATATTTAAATTTCTTCACACATCATTATTGGATTGATGTCCGGTGGTGGTTATCCGGACTTGTATTGGTCGTCTTTTGGCAATCGCGGGTCACATATGAAGTCAGTGGAAGCCGTTATCAAATGCCCCTTGGACTTTCATTTGTACTGATCGGATTTTTCATATGGGTGGCCGAAAATATCGCAACATTCTTTGGGGCCTGGGAATACCCCGATCAAACAGAAGCATGGAGGCTCGTACACCTGGGGAAAGTGAGTTCTTGGCTCTTATTGGTGATTGTCAGTTTTCTTTTAGTCGCTGCATTGAAGCAAGTTAAGGGAAGGCTGGGTGCCGGTTAATTTTTGCTAGACATGTTTCTTTTATCTGAAATTTTATTAGCAGTCATCGATTAAAAAGTAAATTTTTTAAATGAGTTAGATTGTATCGAAGTACACTCCCTTTACAAATGCATACGATGATTTTATAAATTACTGTGAAGGGATGGAGAAAAATGTACTATGCTCCTTATACGTATCAGTACCAATCCCCTTATTATGTGAATGCCCCTGTATATAATTATGGAAGAAATCCTTACTACCCAGCTCATGAGACAGAGCTTGAACGGATTACCTTGAAAGATTATGGGCCGAATCCATTTGTAGTTAATATCAACCAGGCAGCAAAACAAAACAACACGTTTCGCACGGCTTTATGGACAGGAACGCATCTTCAAGTCACATTGATGAGTCTCAAACCCGGTGAAGACATCGGCTTGGAAATGCATCCTAATCTTGACCAATTCCTGCGGATTGAACAGGGCCAGGGTGTTGTCCAAATGGGCCAGACAAGTGACAATTTGAATATCAGAAGAAACGTATCAGATGACTCTGCAATCATCGTCCCGGCCGGAACCTATCACAATTTGACCAACACAGGCAATACTCCGCTTAAACTTTATTCAATATATGCCCCGCCTAACCATCCGTTTGGGACTGTTCATGTGACGAAAGCAGATGCAATGGCTCAGGAAGGACGTTACGGCCAATTCAATCGAAAAACTGTTGTTTTTGGCAAGACTCCAGATGAATGGATACAGCACACTGAATTTCTTGTGAATGAAGGACTGGAAGATGTTAACAGAGGGATAAATGCCTTACACATCCTGCAGGAATTTATTCTGATGGGAGTGCTTGTAGGTAAAGGGTATTCTCCTGAAAAAGCTTATGAAACAGTAGAAGCATGGGAACGTACAGGAGAATCCAAATTGCTTCAGCAAAGCAAAAACTTGTAAAACCAGTGTTCATAGCATTTGAGTGGGCCAGTTGAAAAGCCTTCAAGGAAAACGGGTGTTGTGTTGGATAAGACAGCAGCATGTGTTAAACCATTAAACAAACGGCCTGAAGCGGCCGTTTGTTTAACTTTATCCCTGGTTATATGCCTCGTTAGATAGAAAGGACGAAAAGTCCCGGTAAACAAAATCAGGCCTTTCCTCGGGAACAAGATGGCCGGTCTTATCGTAGCCGATCAGTTTGGCCGCCGGTAAATCTTCAACAAGCCGCTTGCCGATCGAGTACGGCATCACTTTATCCTGCTTGCCCCAGAGGAGGAGGCTCGGGGCTTTGACCTGGCTCAATTCTTCTTTTGACAAATCCCCTTCCCGGTGGCGGATCATGCGCGACAGCGCCCGGAAAATATCATTTTGCAAAAAGGGTTCCAGGTAGCCGTCGATCATATCCTGGTCAATCATGGCTTGGTCATGGATGACATTCAGCAAATTTTGTTCCACTCCCTGTTTTTCGAACCATTTTTTCAAATAAAGATGGAAAAATGGCAAGTACGATGAATAGGCAATCAGCTTTTTCTCCGGTGCCAAATACCCGGAGCTGCCGAGCAGGACGGTTTTATCAACGGTTTCACGGTCAAGCAGGCTTGCCCTCAGTGCGACCTGGCCTCCCATCGAATGCCCGATCAAAATGATTTTCTTTAACTGGAGATAGTCCGCAAGATTAAGCACAATGGAGGCGAAGTTCTCATAGGAATACACAAACTTATTTGACTTCCCGCTCCTGCCGAATGGCGGCAAATCAAGGGCGACAACCGGAAATTCCGGGGCTAACAACGGTACCAGCCGCCGGTAACTGAAAGTTGAAGACAGAAAGCCGTGTATTAAAAAAAGTGCAGGCTTTTCCGGATATGCATCAATATTGTATAACTCATAATAAATGGGCACTCCCTGGATGGTAACAGTATTGGTTGTGAATTGATGTGAACGGGACATCCTGGATCGACACCTCTTTTCAATCTCATCTTATCCTTTAATCCTTCAGCCTATGACAATCTACACCCGGCAAACAGGTATATGATTGCCTTGTTTGGAAGAAGGCCTTTTTATTGTTCAAAAGTGCAAGAAAAAAATTCTTCATTTGTAAAATTTCATTTTATCCGGGAGCTTTTTCATGTCCTGATCATTTTATACCCTTTATACTTAGGATAATACATGTATACAAAGGGGGAAAGAAATGGCCGGCAAGAAAAGAATCAGGGATTACGGGATTGAAGTTGGCACGCTGAAGCCGGGGAGCCTGAATTCCATCACGGATGTCGAAGGAGTGACTGTAGGCCATACGACCATCCATGACGGGGAGATCCATACAGGCGTAACGGCAATCAAGCCTCACGGCGGGAATGTTTTCCGGGAAAAAGTGCCGGCGGCGGCTGTAGTGCTGAACGGTTTTGGAAAGACGATGGGAACCATTCAGATTGAAGAGCTTGGGACAATCGAGACGCCGATTTTGCTGACAAATACGCTTAGCATCGGGCTTTGTGCGGATGCTTTGATCGATTATATGCTCGAACAGACGGAAGAAATCGGCCGCACAGAGGACGGGCCCGCTGTCCGGGTCGGAACGGTGAATCCGGTAGTCGGGGAATGCAACGACATGTTCCTGAATGATATCCGGGCCAAAGCAGTCACGAAAAAACACGTGTTTTCAGCGCTGCATCATACGGGTAAAAAAGTCGAAGAGGGTGCAGTCGGCGCCGGTGCCGGGATGGCCTGTTTCGGCTTGAAGGGCGGTGTCGGCACATCGTCAAGGGTTGCTGAAATCGGCGGGACCGCTTATACGGTCGGTATCCTCGTCGTTTCGAATTTCGGTCTCCCGCAGGACTTGCGGATTAACGGCAAGGATGTCGGGAACAAGCTTGTTCCGATGCTGCAGGAGGCATATGGAAAGGATGCAGCTCCGGGTTCAGAAAAGGACGATGGCTCGATCATGATCATCATGGCGACAGACCTGCCGCTTTCTTCCCGCCAGTTGAAGCGCCTTGGCCGAAGGGCCGGAGTCGGATTGAGCAGGATCGGTTCTTATATAGGGCACGGCAGCGGCGACATTGTCCTGGCTTTTTCAACAGCACGGGACGTCCTGCACCAGCCGCAATCCGGCATCCATGACCAGGACCTTGATCCGGCATTCAGGGCGGCGGCCGAAGCGGTGGAAGAGGCAATCCTCAATAGCATGATTACAGCCGAAACGGTTACAGGACGCAACGGGAACAAGCTGTACTCGCTCAATGAATTCATACATAAACTTTTATAAAGAGGGGGGATAACGGTGGAAATTGGTTTTTACAACGGGGAGTTCATTCCGATTAACAAACGGGTCGTCCCGATCCAGGAGCGCGGCCATCAGTTTGGCGACGGTGTCTATGAAGTCATCCGGGTTTATAATGGCGTGCCGTTTTTGATGGAGGAACATCTGGACAGGCTTGAAAAAAGTGCTGCAGCGATAGAGCTTGAGCTCCCATATCGCCGTTCCAGGATTGAAGACATCATCCTTGACGGCCTGAAAAAATCACAGCTGAAGGAAGCGGAAATCTACCTGCAGATCACAAGGGGAATCGCACCGCGCAGCCACCCGTTCCCGGACGTGAAAGCGGTCATGGCCATGACGGTGCGCAAGGTCCGGAACATTGACCGGGAACTTTACCGGAGTGGTTCGAGTGTCCTTCTCCATGAGGATGAAAGATGGAAAAATTGCTACATCAAATCTTTGAACCTCCTGCCGAACATCATGGCCAAGCAGGCGGCATTGCGGGAAGGATATGACGAGGCGGTTTTTATAAGAGACGGCTTTATCACCGAAGGCTCAAGCACAAACGTGTTCATCGTTTCCGGCGGGACTGTTCTGACCACGCCTGCAACCCATAAAATCTTGCACGGCATTACCCGGGAGATGGTCCTCGATATTTGCCATGATCTCGACATCCCTGTTAAAGAGACAGATTTCACTCCGGAAGAAATGATGCAGGCTGATGAGGTCTTCATTACGAGCACAACGCTTGAAGTGATGCCGGTGAGCCGAATCGGCGACCAGCCGCTTCAGCATCCGGAGGAGTATGAAGTTACAAAGAAGATCCACAGGGCATATAAAGATTTGTACCAATCGGAATGATGGGTGAGGAGGCACCGGCTGACAGCCGGTGCTTTTTGTATGGCGGGGGCGGGGCGAATTGGACAGTAAAGTCGGTGAATTGGACAGTAAACTGCTAGATTTCGACAGTAAAGTTGGTGAATTGGACAGTAAAACACAAAAATTGGACAGTAACGTGCAGTGAAAAGCCGGGGGCAATAGTCTAGCCACGTCTGGAGGAGCGTATTTCACCGAGTAATCAACAAAAAATGTCCAAGTGCCATCAATATCTGACCAATTTAACTCCATGCATAAAACGTTTCCCAATACAGCAAATTAAGGGGGATAAGTAAAAACTTGGAGGGAAGTCCAATGATGGAGGAAACCCTCGTGGCTGTTGTACGTGCGGTTATTACGTTTTTTACCCTGTTGATCTTCACCAGGATGCTCGGCAAACAGCAGGTCGGAAATCTGTCTTTCTTTGATTACATAAATGGAATCACCATCGGATCGATGGCAGCTTCGCTTGCAACGGACCTTGGCACAAGGGCGTGGCTGCATTTTGTCGGACTTGCCACATTCGTCTTCATCGCTTTTTTTATGCAAATCATCACAATTAAAAGCAGGCGCCTGTCCAAAATCATTGACTCGGAACCGACGATTGTCATCCAAAAAGGCAAAATCCTTGAAGAAAACCTGGCGAAAATGCGGGTGAAGAAGGACGAGCTTATGGTACTGCTGCGCCAGAAAGGGTTCTTTGACATAACTCACGCGGAATATGCGCTTTTGGAACCGAATGGACAGCTGTCGGTCATGCCGCGGGAAGATTTCCGTCCCATCACCCCTGGCGACTATCAATTGCTAACGAAAAAATTGCAGCTTATGTCAGAGGTCGTGGTTGACGGGCAAGTTCTGAAGCAAAACCTCAAGGAGCGGAACAAAGATGAGCAATGGCTCAAAGAGGAGATTAAACGGCTTGGCGTTGAGGATATAAAAGATATTTCCTATGCCGCTCTTCTGCCTGATGGCACGCTGTATATCGATCGCTATCAGGATGGGCTGGAAGATCAGTCAGACTATGATGGACGGGAGTGAGCAGACATGTATAAGGTGCTATCGGCCACCCTCCTGCTTGGCTTTGCCCTGTTCCTGGCAAGCGGCGGCTGGCTGAAGGAACCGCTTGGAAAACATGACCGGGTGAAAGAGGCTGTCCGGCAAACCGAACTGGCAATTGAGCAGAAAGACTGGGATGAAGCATCCCGAAGTTTGCATAAAGCCGAAAAAGCATGGGATACAGTGGCGAACCGGATTCAATTCAGTGTGGAAAGGCAGTATATGTATGATATCGGAATCACGCTGGCGCGTTTGAAAGGAAGCATTAAAGCAAAGGATCGTGCGGGTGCGCTGGCTGAGACGGAAACGTTTTATTTGTTGTGGAAAGAGCTGGGGAAATAGAGTGGGGGAAGCGAGAAAAAGGATTTTGAAGGTATGCGTTCATGACGGGTGCTGGGAGAAACCAATCTATTCTTAGCCCCTGCCGGATTACAGATGTCCTGAAAAACTGCGTTCAATGCCTATGCTTTGTTCAGGACATAGGTTACAGAGACTGAATGATGATTCAGTGAGTCTAATTACGGATTCTTTTAGGGTTCTGGGTACTGAATGGAAGTTCAGTGCGTTTACTGAAGTTTTTCTTGGGATTATGTGCACTGAATAAGAATTCAGTGCGTTTAATTGCAGCTTCCCTTAGGATTATGTGTACTGAATAGCGATTCAGTGCGTTTAATTGCAGCTTCTCTAAGGATTATGCGCACTGAATAATGATTCAGTGCGTTTACTCGCAGTTTCTCTTGGGATTATGTGCACTGAATAATGATTCAGTGCGTTTACTCGCAGTTTCTCTTGGGATTATGTGCACTGAATAATGATTCAGTGCGTTTACTGCAGTTTCTCCAAGGATTATGCGCACTGAATAACGATTCAGTGCGTTTAATTGCAGCTTCTCTAAGGATTATGCGTACTGAATAACAATTCAGTGTGTTTACTCGCAGTTTCCCTTGGAATTATGCGCACTGAATAACGATTCAGTGCGTTTAATTGCAGCTTCTCTAAGGATTATGCGTACTGAATAACAATTCAGTGTGTTTACTCGCAGTTTCCCTTGGAATTATGCGCACTGAATAATGATTCAGTGCGTTTAATGCAATTCCCCCAAAGATTACAGGTACTGAATAACAATTCAGTACCTGTATTGCAGTCTCTCCTAAGGTCAAGGGCACTGAATATACGTCCAGCAAGCTAAATTCTAGTTCTCCTCTAATTGAAAACCATGTATTTTATCCCGCCAGCCCCCTCACTGGCCCGGAACTTTTCCCATTTAATCATGCCCGAGCGGTTTGCATAGATATAGAGAAGGGAAAGGGAATTGAAGGTAAATATCAAACATCCATCATTTTTTACAGCCAACTTTACTTTATTTTGTTATAATAATGAGAAAATTCGAAAGTGACGGAGGGGCAGTATGAACGAAAAAGAACTTGAAGTCTTGCGTTGTCTGGATGATGATGCACGGCTATCGACTGAGACCATCGCAAAAATGATCGGTATTTCGCAATCGGAAACCGAGGAAATCATTCAAAAGCTGGAAAATGACAATGTGATAGCAGGATACAATACGGTTATTAATTGGCGCAATACCGGAATGGAGGAAGGCGTCACCGCCATGATCGATGTCAAAGTGACCCCGAAGCGCGAAGTGGGGTTTGATGATATAGCCAAGCGGATTTACCGGTATCCGGAAGTGCAGTCTGTCTATCTTATGTCGGGAGCTTATGATCTTTCAGTTGTCGTTGCAGGAAAATCTGTTTCTGAAGTCGGATTGTTTGTTTCAGAAAAGTTATCTACCCTTGATTCGGTTATTTCGACAACGACTCATTTCATTTTGAAAAAATATAAACATGACGGCACCATTTTTGACAGCAATGATAAAGACAGACGAATTGTGGTGTCCCCATGACAGCAGAACGGTTTTTATCGGATTCAGTCCAGCGGCTGAAGCCGTCGGGCATCAGGAAGTTCTTTGATCTTGCTGCCAATATGGATGATGTCATTTCCCTTGGTGTCGGGGAACCGGATTTTGTCACATCGTGGAATGTCCGGGAAGCAAGCATCCTGTCGCTTGAAGAAGGATACACATCGTATACATCCAATGCCGGGCTGTTGGAGATGCGGGAAGAAATTGCCGCCTATATGATGGGCCGATTCGGTATCGGCTATAAAGCGGATAAAGAAATCCTTGTAACGGTAGGTGCCAGCCAGGCGATCGACCTGGCCATGCGCGCTGTCGTCAATCCGGGTGAAGAAGTGATTGTCGTTGAGCCAAGCTTCGTCGCATACTCTCCACTAGTCGAACTTACTGGCGGCAAAGCGGTGCCGATTGCCACGACGGCAAAGGACGATTTCAAGCTGCAGCCAGAGCAGATTGAAAAAGTAGTCACACCCAATACAAAAGCACTGCTGCTCTGTTCACCGAACAACCCGACCGGTTCTGTGCTGACAGCAGAAGAACTTGAAGCTATCGCAAAAATTGTGAAAAAGCATGACTTGCTTGTCATTTCAGATGAAATCTATGCCGAACTCAGCTATGACGAACCGTATACCAGCTTTGCGGCAATTAAAGGAATGAGAGAGCGGACGATTGTGATCAACGGATTTTCAAAAGGTTTTGCCATGACCGGATGGCGGCTTGGCTATGCGGCTGCACCGGAACCGATATTGGAGCAGATGCTCAAAATCCATCAATATGCCATGATGTGTGCGCCGACCATGGCGCAGTATGGTGCTCTCGAGGCGCTCAAAAATGGCATGAAGGACGTAGAAAAAATGCGGACCAGCTACCGCAGGCGCCGCAACTATTTTGTCCAGTCGCTTAATGAAATCGGGCTTTCCTGCCATCATCCGGGCGGAGCGTTTTATGCATTCCCGTCCGTCAAAGCGACCGGGCTCAGTTCGGAAGAGTTTGCCGAACGGCTCTTGATGGAAGAAAAGGTTGCTGTCGTTCCCGGCAGTGTTTTCGGTGCCGGAGGAGAAGGGCATATCCGCTGCTCTTATGCTTCGTCCATGGAAAATCTGCAGGAAGCCGTCAAGCGGATGGAACGCTTCATTAAAGCGAACCGGCTCATTGTGCCGAAAGCTTCGAATGGATAATAATCTATTAGCTGAACCGGCCTGGTTTAAAATCAGGGCCGGTTCTTTTATGTTGGCTGTGTTAAACCTCTGTTGTTTTTTACACTAGTTGATTGGAGTGGAAGGTGCGAGACTCCGGCGGGACTAGCGGGACAGGTGAGACCCCGCAGGAGCGTCAGCGATGAGGAGGCTCACCGCCCGCCCCGCGGCAAAGAAGACACCGTGAGTGCGACCGGAGGGAAGCAGGAACGGATGTCGCACTTGTGCCTATGGTGAAAGCAAGTACCTGCAACGGAAATCAACACTAACGTTTAACAAAGCCTTTATATAAAAAGGTAAAACAATCCCCGGCAGGAGATTACTTTCATTCATCGAAAGGGGTAATGAAGCGTTATCCGAAGTTTGGGAAGGAGAGAAATAGATGGGGTTATTTACAGAAGTTCATCAAATTAATTTATGGGTAAAAGATATCAACCGTTCCCGCACATGGTATGAGGAAGTATTGGGGATTGAAACGTTAAGCGATTACGGTAGCACGGTGGTTTTAAACTTTTCCAAACCAAGTTCAACGGTCATTTGCCTGCTTGAAGTGCCGGGACATGACCGGCTTCCTTATCCGGATCAATCATCAGTGGGGACGTATCCGGTTTTCGCCATCGCTCCTGAACATGCGGAAACCTGTAAGGAAACTCTTGAAGAAAAAGGGATCGAAATCGTAGACGGCGCCCACAAAGCCCACTTCAAATTCAAAGACCCGGATGGGAACGTGTTGGAAGCTTATCTTCCCGGCCTTTATGAAAAAGAAGAGTATGAGCATTTGCGGTGATGGGAAATAGCTGAAGATTGGTTTTAGTACGGGGAAACCCTGATAGATTGGGTTTCCCTTCTTTTTAGCGCAATTACAAACAGGGTTTAGGTTGAAGAAGAAAGGTTGTTGAGCAGGTTGAAAAGGAGAAATGGCTGGTGAAAGGGTTACTGAGTTCAATCCTGGCTTTTGTGACAGTATGGGTTTTGTACGGAATATTTTTTCATGAATTTAACGAAAGTATCCTGCTATTTACGATTGCAGGAATCATCACAGGATACGAGACAGGAAAAAAACAGTGCTCTGGTGAATAATGAAAATGGTCTTTTTTAAACAGGCAGAGATACAGCTGGAAGGAAGAGAGATGATATTGTGCCGGAGCTGAATATATTACTCTTGCTGTTGTTATCATTTTTAATATATAGAGGGATCCAAAAGGGAAGGATGAAATTCACCGTTAAGAAAGCTTTGCTGGGTCTATTTTTGGCTGTCATAACCATTAATTTGATTATGTTTTTTATC
This sequence comes from Guptibacillus hwajinpoensis, assembly GCA_016841765.1. Taxonomy (GTDB): domain Bacteria; phylum Bacillota; class Bacilli; order Bacillales; family Bacillaceae_O; genus Bacillus_BL. The sequence continues at coordinate 65,733 of JAENYN010000008.1, read as the reverse complement.
ATGTGAAAAAAACTTGGAGCGGAAACATCGCAAACCTAACGGAAAAAAGTCCAAAAAAAAGAGGCAAAGCCATTTTCAGGCCTGCCAGCAAATATAAAAAAGGGGGGGATAATAGAAAGCTTCTTTCATAGTATTACCTGCAATCTTTCTTTATAAACATATAAGTGAAAAATTTTCAGTTTTTTTCTAAATGACTGGATGTTGGCAACGTTCGTTGACCGCCCTGCGGCAGTATAGGCTCGGTGAGTGCCGTTGGAGCAACCCCTTTGTTGAAAACAGTGAAACAAAAAACGCCTTAAAAAAGGCGTCAAGATTGCTGCTTATCGTTATATTTGATTTCATAAAGCATCTGCATGACGTGAAGCAAGTCGCCTTCAGAGAATTCTTTTGCTTTGCGGAGAAGCAGTTTTGCCCGTTTTGTTCCGAGTTCTTTGACGAGTTGGATGATTTCAGGGTCAATTGCAGCGTTTTCATCAGGGGCTTCTTTTTCAAGAAGTTCGCTTGCCGGCACATCAAGCACGGTGGAGATTTTTAAAATGGTTTGAAGATCCGGGAGCTGTTCGCCAGATTCATATTTTTCGATTGTCCTGCAGCCAAGGCGTGTTTTAAGCGCAAGCTCTTCGACTGACATTTTGCAGTTCTCGCGATTCAGTCGGATGTTGTCACCTACACTCATGTGAATCCTCCCTTTCCTATTTGAAAAACTGTTTACATTATTAACTATATCATGTTAAATAATTCACATGTGCATTCCTTTTTGAACAATTTTTGAGGATCTGTCTTGCATAAGAAAACTCGCCGATTGGCGAGACTTAGGTGAAGAAGAGAGGGAGTTGCCCTTATCTATATTCATAAACCGTAATCCTCCCTGGCTGACAATTTTATGGAAATAAAAAGGAAAGACGCTGTCCGATTGAACAGCGTCTTTCCTTTTTATATTCAATATCTGCTAAAACACACCCATGACATTCAAAAAGATGAGAATGATGGCGGCGGGAACGACAAAACGGATGAGCATATACCAGACAGTGAACGTCCAGTCCATTGCGTTGTCATTGCCGGCATGGAACTCATGCTGCAGCACGGTTTTTTTCATTTTCAACGCTATGAACAGGGCGATGAGCAAACCGCCGGTCGGGAGCAGGATATTGGCGGTAATGTAATCAATCAGGTCAAAAACGGTTTTGCCGAAAATCATCACATCAGCCAGGACCCCATTTGACAGGTTGGAGGGGATTCCTGCGATAAATACGATCAGGCCGCCAAGCCATGCCCACTTTTTCCGTTTCGCTTTATCATTTTTCGCAACTGCCGACACAAGGATTTCCAGAATCGAAAAGGCGGAAGTAAGTGTGGCGAACAGAAGCAGAATGAGAAATAGCAGGAAAAAGATATTTCCGAAAGCAAGCTCATTAAAGACCGCAGGCAGGACGACGAAAACAAGTCCGGGTCCTTCACCTGGTTCGAATCCGAATGTGAACACAGCCGGGAAGATCACGAGGCCGGCCAGCAGTGAAATCAGAATGTTCATGCTGACGACCGATGTGACCGAGCGGGTGAGGGACTCGTTTTTGCCAAGGTAAGAACTGTATGTGACCATGACCGAAACGCCGACACTTAGGGCGAAAAATGCCTGGCCGAGGGCCATGATGGCTGTTTCGCCGCTCAGGTCGTTCCAGTCCGGCATAAGGAAGAAACTCAATCCTTCGGCAGCTCCGTCAAGTGTCAGGGAACGGACGGTCAGGATGATGAACAGGATGAAAAGGGATGGCATCATCAGCTTGCTCGCCTTTTCGATCCCGTCTTTTATCCCGCCGGCCACAACCGTTACGGTCATGACCAGGAAGATGAACTGCGCGGTGAGTGACTCTGCCGGATTGGAAATGATGGCACCAAACAGGGCATCGTATTCGCTGCTCGTGAGACCTGCCGTACTGCCGGTAAGTGCCCGGACCAGATACGATAAAATCCAGCCGCCGGCTACGCTGTAGAACGACAGGATCAACAGGGACGTTAAAATGCCGATATATCCGATGTAGTGCCACTTACCGTTCGGAACAATGCTCCGGTATGAGGATACGGCATCTTTCTGGGTATTTCTGCCGATGATGAATTCCGCAAGCAGCATCGGTGCGCCAATCAAAACGGTAAAAATGAGAAACAACAGTAAAAAAGCGCCGCCGCCGTTCATTCCGGTCATGTATGGGAACTTCCAAATAGCCCCAAGACCGATGGCCGATCCGGCTGCCGCCAGAATAAATCCTAGTTTCGATGTCCATTGTTCATGTTTTTTCATAACAGCCTCCAAATCGAATGTTAACGTCTGATTTTTCTTACTATATAGTGCGTGCCGATGCATGTCAATAGTATGATGGAAAGAGGAATATGGCATAAGATGGGTCATGAAAATAATGGGAAAATCGTTGGCTCTGGTTAGTATGCCCGGATTATTTTCCAGAAAAAGTTTTTTGCAACTTTCTTTTTTCTGGCTGCGTTATATAAGTGAAAAAAGGGGGGCAGGCGCGCCATGGAAGAATTGGAATTAATCGAGAAAGCGAAAAATCATGATATGCATGCATTTCGCGAACTGGTCGATCTGTATTTACCGGTGGTCGAGCGGTTTGCTTATCAGCTCGGAAACCGTCCGAGCGAAATAGAAGATGTGACCCAGGAGGTGTTTCTGCGTGTATACCGCTTCCTGGACCAATATCACACAGCTAAATTCACAACCTGGCTTTACAAAATCACATTGAATGTGACGCGTGATGCCGCCCGCAAGCGTTCGTCAGACACACGGAAAGTGATCAAGCTCAAGCAGGAACGGCAGGAAACCTATGCGCCGACAGAGCATCAGGTGCTTCAACATGAAGAAGACCATCTCCTTCATGTATGTATCCAGAAGCTGGACGAAAAATACCGGATTCCGCTGGTGCTCTATTATTTTCATGATAAAAAATACGATGAAATCGCGGAAATCATGGAACTGACCTTATCAACCGTAAAGACGAGGCTGCTGCGGGCGAAGAAATTGTTAAAATCAGCATTCGAAGAAGAAGAGCGAAAGGAGGGCGGCTATAATGGGTGAAGAGTATTTGGAAAAACGCCTGGAAAGCTTGAAAAAATCATACAACAGCCTGCCGTCCGCAACATCATCAGATAGCATAATCGATCATATTAAACAGAAGGAAAAACCGGCAAAACCGAAACGGAACTGGTCGGCATGGACTGCGGCGGCAAGTTTTATCGGCGTCCTCTTGATAGCCGGTGTCCTGTCCGCACAGCTGCTGAGCGGGGGCATGGAGGAGCGGGCCGAAAATGCAGCGGAAAGCAATACGCCGCAGGAGAGCAGCCTGGAAAAAAGCCCTAACGAAAATGGCGATACAAACATGGACGGTGAGTACAGCCTGACTGGCGATTCGGCCGCCGTCACAGAGGAAGATAAGGAAACAGCGCTTAATAAGCTGAAAAACCTGTATGAAAAGGAACTTGCGAATCTGGCTGCACAATTGGATACCGATGTCATGCTGGAACAATTCACATTTGTGCAGAAGGCCAAATCCGAACTGACCTATTTTTCCGAAACCGGCTTTAAGACGAAGGAAGATATGGCGGCTGCCTACAATTATGCAGCTGAACGGATCAGCAGGCAGTTGAACACGCCGGCACAAGATCTGAATGAGCTTAAAGAGATGTCACAGGGTGAATTTGAAGTATCGTTTCCAAACCTGCTGACAAAGCAGGAGGAATTGCAGAATCTCATGCTGGAGCGTTTTAATGAAAAGAGCAAGATGAAGGTGCTGAGCAAGCCGATTGTGGATTCGCTGAATAGGGGGGTTCACCCTGAAAACAAGGCAGCCGGGGTTGAAGCGCAGTTTGTCCTCGATAACGGATACCGTTTCGTTCTGGACGGAGAAGGGATGCTTCAGCTTGAAATCGATTATCCAAAGTACATCAAAACATTCGGTGACAAGCTTCCGGAGGCACTCGATGCTTATATCGGCCTTCAGCCTAATTTGAAATGGGCGGTAGACGGATATGTTGTCGGCGGATGGGATAAACTGGGCGGCCGGATTATCGAAACGGAGCTGTTCCTGCTGCAGCACCCGAATTTTGACAAGTCGGTTGAAATTTATCAGGAATACAAATACATGGTGAACGCTTACCTTTTCGGAATCGACAACAGTCCCGCATTTAACGAGGAAGGCTTTTTGAAACATGATGTGAAAGCGAGCTTCGAGCGGTTCATGAAGGATCATCGGGATACGGAAACTTATCCGATTGTGAAAAACTATTATGAGCTGTTGAAGAAGCATGATTTCAAACGGACGGAGGCAGTTGCGGATTACGCTGTTGACTGGCCTGAGCTGGTGAACGGGAAGGACAGTTCAACAGACTTTTACGGCAAGAAGCCGCTCGAGTTATCAGGGGAGCTGGTGTCGAGATACGATGAATTGAAGGCGGCGGGAGACGATGACCAGGTTAACGAGCTGCTTAAAGGACTGACTCCATATGACGTGATGAAAATTTATATGGAAGCAGGGCAAAACGGCGATACGGCAACACACTATAAGCTGCTTTTGAAGGATGATCAGACACCGGCTAAAGAGGTTTTTGCTGAAGAAAGCCAGGCCGCTGAAGAATACAGGAAGCTGGTAAACGAAATTCACACGGTCCGGGCCGAGAAAAAGGATGAAAACAGCATGGTCTTCACGCTGGAGGGACAGTATGTCGATGTGAAAAGAGTATTCACCACCATCCGGGGTGAAGAGGGCGTATGGCGGATTCCGTATCAGCCGCTGGAGGTTGTTAATATCGGCACGCCTTGACCGGATAACCCGGCTGGCTGTAAATGGCCAGCCGGGTTGCCGGTTTTCTTTTGAAAATGGAAGCATTCTGTGGTATAATTCCTAAATGCGCGAAAAAGTATAGTCGGGAGTGTTTCCATGTCTGAAAAATTTAATGTCGGAAGTATTGTTGAAGGTAAGGTTACCGGTATCCAACCATATGGTGCCTTTGTTGCACTTGACGGAAATACACAGGGATTGGTCCATATTTCAGAAATCACGCACGGATTCGTGAAAGATGTCAACGAACATCTTTCCGTAGGTGATACTGTCACAGTCAAAATTATCTCTGTGGATGAGGCCTCCGGAAAAATCGGGCTGTCCATCCGGGCAACCGAGGAACCGCCAAAAGAAGAGAAAAAACCTGAACGCAAAATTCCGAAGCAGCAAACCGAAGAAGCCCCTAAAGGCTTCAACACTCTGAAAGACAAGCTTGAAGAGTGGATCGAACAATCCGATATGAAGAAGTGAAAAAACAGCCTCTGCGAAAGCAGCAGGCTGTTTTTGTATGTAAGGATAAATGGTCGGACTCCTGCTTGCACCTCGGCGGATGATTCGTTGTGCAAATGGACGGATTTTTTGGATTGGGAGAAAAAATTGAGAGGAAAAAGTGCCTGGCAATTGCGAGGCAATTGCCAGGCACCATTCTGTTATGCTTTATTCGGTTCGGTGCTGGGATCCACTTCTTCAGATGGTTTGAATAGAAGGGAGAGCGCTCCGAGTCCGGCGAGGCCTACCAGGCTGTAGACGATCCGGGCCAGTCCGGAATCCTGGCCGCCAAATAGAGAGGCGACAAGGTCAAATTGGAAAAAGCCGATAAGTCCCCAGTTAATGGCTCCGATGATAATAAGAGTAAGAGCTATGCGTTGCCATGCACTCATGTTATTTCCTCCTTAGTTCTTTTCGATTTTTTAAAGATGTCCAATAAGAAAGTGAACTGCTTGCAGATGAATGCAATAGCCCTTTCGGTTGAACATACATTTATAGAATGCCGAATAACTGTAAAAATTATGCATGCTCAGACGAAATTCTTTATTTTTTTGTTAAAGTCATCCATACTATGGATTGAAAAATGAAGAGAGAGGAGCCGAAACAAATGGATAATTTCACGTTTTATAACCCTGTAAAGCTGATTTTCGGTAAAGGGCAGGTTGAACAGCTTAAAACCGAGATCCCGCAATTCGGCAAAAAAGTCTTGCTTGTATATGGCGGCGGCAGCATCAAGCGAAACGGGCTTTACGATAATGTCTTAAATATACTGAACGAAATTGGCGCGGAAGTATCTGAACTTCCTGGCGTTGAGCCGAACCCACGTCTTACAACCGTTCAAAAAGGTGTGGAAATCTGCAAAAACGAACAAATTGAATTTATATTAGCCGTTGGCGGCGGAAGCACAATCGATGCAACCAAAGCAATAGCGGCCGGCGCCAAGTATGACGGCGACGTCTGGGACCTTGTCACCAAAAAAGCGCCGGCAAACGAAGCTCTTCCATTCGGAACGGTTCTGACACTGGCTGCGACCGGTTCCGAAATGAACGCAGGCTCTGTCATCACCAACTGGGAGACACGGGAAAAGTATGGATGGGGAAGCCCGGTGACCTTCCCGCAATTTTCCATTCTCGACCCGGAAAATACATTCACCGTACCGAAAAACCAGACGATTTACGGTATCGTCGACATGATGACACATATCATGGAGCAGTACTTCCATAACGTGAACAACACGCCGCTCCAGGATCGGCTCTGTGAATCGACGCTTAAAACCGTCATCGAAACAGCACCAAAACTGCTCGGTGACCTTGAGAACTATGAATACCGGGAAACCATCATGTATTCCGGCACTATTGCCCTTAATGGGATGCTGCAAATGGGCTACCGCGGCGACTGGGCCACTCATAACATTGAGCATGCTGTCTCCGCTGTCTATGACATCCCGCATGCCGGCGGCCTGGCCATCCTGTTCCCGAGCTGGATGATACATGCCCTTGATACGAACGTGGAACGCTTCAAGCAATTTGCCATCCGCGTATTCGATGTCCATCCAGCCGGCAAAGACGACCGGGAAATCGCCGTCGAGGGGATTGAAAAACTGCGTGTCTTCTGGACGAGCATCGGTGCACCGGAAACCCTCGCCTATTATGAAATAGGGGATGAAAAGCTTGATGTCATTGCGGATAAGGCAATGGCAAACGGAGAATTCGGCAACTTTAAAAAGTTGAATAAAGAGAATGTGTTGGAGATTTTGAAGAACTCTTTGTAAGGTGAAGAGTGCGGCAGGCCTGGGGCCTGCCGTTTTTTGTTACGGATTGGGGCAGCGAGTGGATTCACACTGGAAGCTTTCATATTTAGCGTGAAACCGGTCCGTTACGGTGTGAAAACCTCCGTGTACAGCGCGAAAGCAATGGTTTGGCGTGATATGGGTGGACTTTGGCGTGAAAAAGCAAGTGAAGCGCGCGAACCACCGGCCGTTCCGCGTGAATACTGGCTTGAACGGAGGGAAAGCGCAAATCGGGCCGGGGAGCAGAAACAGAAATGGCGTGAATGAAGGGCCATACGGCGTGAATCAGCAATTATACGGCCAGAAAAACCAAATATATGGCATGAAAGCCGGCTCGGGAGATAGCTCCGCAAACCAAAAACATGCCCCATAAAAAATTGTCTTCCATTTTTTGGAACATCTCGAAGTCTAAGACGTATAAACAGACAAGATAAAGGTGTTTATTTTTAGGAGGATACACAAATGTGGGAGCTTCTGGCTGTAATTTTGGATTTGCTTAGCGATTTCATTGAACTAATCGCTTACAGCATGTTTGGGAAACCGACAACGAAACGAATTGAAAAAAACGCTGATCAGTTACGGGAGTTCGACTGGTTCAAGGAACTGTATTCAAATGAGAAGTATCGGCGGCTCATTCAATTTGATCAAAACATCAGACGGGCAATCGGGAAGGCGCGGGTCAGAAAAATCATGAATGATCGGTATGCCGAGGACAAATTCAGGTTAACATGCTCAGGTTTCTGTAACGGGTTCGGTTTTGAAGTACAAACAGTAAAATAACATTAAAAAAAGAAGCTTAATTCGCATAAGAATAGGACCTCTTTTTTATTGATATTTAAGGGAAATCATTAGCGTCTCGTAATTGCGAAAAAACAATATACGAAAACGACATAATTTATATGCGAAGAAAAGACCGATTGCTAAATCGGTCTTTTGCATTCCAAGTAAAATCCAACTAAGGTGCCCGTAAATCAAGGATGGTGCTCCTTTATGGAAATAATTTTATTTAATTTTAAAGTTTAATACACTGTGACCTTTAAGGTTTTCTCCGTCGTTCCGCAAAAAATGAAGCGCATATTGTTTTCCAACTTTTTCTTCGTCAACTTGTAAGTTTAATGTAGGGCAATTGGTGTTAATATCTTCCCTAATTTCTTCCCCCTGAATTAATCTAACTTCTAATGGATTTTGTTTCATTGTTCCCCAATCAATTTAACAGATGAATCAATTCCCGCGTTTGATTACGTACGATTGAGATTTTGCCGTCCTTATTGATGTTAACCCGTCCTGATGCAGCAGCTGTTTTGGATTCTCCATCCTTGCTGTATTCCACTTCGACTTCATAATAATATTCATCACTCGCACTATCGACCTTTTCGATGTCGATATTCCGTGGGAATAATTGATATTCGTTTCTGTGAGCAGCACTGAGATACATTAAGATAATGTTCTTGTTATAAAAAGCTTCCGGGTCTGCGACAATGGATTCATAATTCATTTCAAGGTACTTTTTTAATTCCGGTGAACTCGGTCCCCTATCAAGAGCATTTTTTAGGTCAACATCAGGTCCGGTGAATTCATTAGCCACAAAAATCCTTGCAACTTCGATATCCCCATCGCTTTTTTCTGAACAGCCGGTAAACAAAACCAGGACTGACAACAAAACAGCGGTAATTAAAAGTTTATTCTTTTTCATGTTATCCCCCATATCAGCAAGATTTCCGCTATCCTTATTATTATTATTTTACCATAAATTTTCCAAATCATTGTAATTCTTAAAGTCAGGGATGAGTGGCTCGCTTTCCTTGTGTTGATTTAACATAAAATCCCATAAAACCTTTACAAGGATGCGAACCTTACTTTGAAATCGATTTTTGTACTCCAAAACCGAACTAGTTAAGCTTTCTGGCCATTTTTATTTTTTGTGGGGAAATCACGAAAAATCGCCTGGGAATTGCCCGGCAATTGCCAGGCAATTCCTTCACACTCCGCTGCACGTATTCTGTTAGAATAGCAAGTGTAGAAAATGACAGGTCGTTTACATAGGGGGATTATGATTTGGATATAGAGGTGTCTGCTCTGGGGGCGCTTGCCGGGCTGGTTATTGCCATTGCGCTCATTTTGAAGAAGGTTTCGCCTGCTTATGGGATGATTGCCGGGGCGCTGCTTGGCGGTCTGATCGGTGGTGCCGGACTTGCGGGAACAGTCGAGATTATGATGGAGGGAGCAAAGGGGATCATCCCGGCTGTGATCCGGATTTTGACTGCCGGTGTGCTTGTCGGTGTGTTGCTGGAATCAGGCGCTGCGGGGGTGATCGCCGAAACGATTGTAAAGAGACTCGGTGAGAAGAGGGCATTGCTTGCCCTTGCCCTTGCGGCGATGATTTTGACAGCAATAGGTGTATTCATTACCGTTGCTGTCATTACAACTGCCCCGATCGCTCTTGCCATTGCTCATCGTGCCAATCTTTCCAAGCCGGGGATTTTGGTGGCGATGGTGGGCGGCGGCAAAGCCGGGAACTTAATTTCGCCTAACCCGAACACCATTGCGGCGGCGAATGCGTTTGATGTGCCGCTGACTTCAGTTATGGCAGCAGGCATTATTCCTGCTGTCTTCGGAATTGCTGCCACTTACTTCATTGCCGGGCGTCTTGCCGGCAAAGGGGGATTTGTGGGAATTAATGAAGTCAAAACGGCAGAAAACCAGGGGCAGCCGGTGTTTGCCGCAGCGATTGCTGCTCCGCTGGCCACTATTTTTCTCCTGGCGCTCCGGCCGCTGTTCGGAATCGCAATCGATCCGCTCATCGCACTTCCTGCCGGTGGCATCATCGGAGCAGTGCTGATGGGAAAAACAAGGCACGTAAATGAGTATGCGATATCAGGATTGGCAAAAATGTCTGGTGTGGCAATCATGCTCTTAGGAACCGGCGCGCTTGCCGGTGTGATCGGAAACTCGGCAGTAAAGGACATTGTCATAGATGGCCTGACAGCTTCCGGGCTGCCGGCATATGTTCTTGCTCCGGTATCAGGTGCTTTCATGTCGCTGGCGACTGCATCTACAGCTGCAGCAACGGTTGTCGCCGGCAACGTGTTCAGCACGACTTTGCTTGAGCTTGGCGTATCGGCACTTGCCGGGGCGGCAATGATACATGCAGGTGCAACGGTTTTCGACCACCTCCCGCACGGCGGCTTCTTCCATGCATCTGCAGGAAGTATCCACATGGATATAAAGGAGCGGCTCAGGCTGGTTCCGTACGAATCGCTGGTCGGAATCGTGCTTGCGGTTGTTTCGATGCTGATTTATGGGGTATTCGGATTTTTTGGATGAAAAAAACATGCTACTTGGACAAAGCGCTTTTGCCAATTCAAAAATAGTAGGAGGATACCTGACGAATGAACATCTCTGCAGCCATGGCCCAATCGATTGTTGAAGAAACACAGCGTATCACAAACCGGAATATCAACTTCATGGACAAGACGGGCCGTATCATTGCCAGCATTGATAAAGAACGGATCGGCGATTTTCATGAAGGGGCCTGGGAAGCACTGCAAACAAGGCGTGAAATAGTCATCACCGAAAAAGATAAAAAGGAAGGAGCGAGGCCAGGGGTTAACTTGCCTGTTTCTTTGAATAATGAAATCATCGGCGTTATTGGGATAACCGGTTCGGCGGAGGAAGTCGGCCAGCTTGGCGAGCTTATCCAGCGGATGACTGAAATCCTTGTGAAGGAAGCGTATCTTGATGAGCAGATGGATCTTGAATACCGGGCAAAGGAGTCGTTTATTGATGAATGGCTGAGGGGTGCTCAAGAAGACGAGAAGCTGTTTGCTTCCCGGGGATGGATTATGGGAATCAATGTTCATATACCGCGTATCGCGGCCGTTATGGAATTGCTCGAATTTAATTCATTCGTTTATCAAAAGCTTAAAAGTTACCAGGCTGATGTAAAAGGGGAACTGGAAGTTCAGCGTTTGCGCCATCAAATCTACCAAACGATTATGCAGCATTTTGCCGGAATGCCCCAAAACCTTGTCATTCCGACAGGCAGTTCCTCTTATACGTTCCTGTTGCCGATTGACCCGAAAAAGTCATATCAGGAACTTCGTAATCAATTAATGTACACACTTGGGGCCATTTCGAGAGTTATCTCCCAGAAATATGGATTAAAAGTGGCGTTCGGTGTGGGCCGAACCTACGGTCAAAATGTGAGAAAATCTTATAAAGAAGCAAGGCGTGCAGTCAAGTTTACGGTAAGTGACACAGACCGAGAGGGGATTTTATTCTATGATCAGCTTGGAATCGAGTCCTTGATGGATGAATTGCCTCCAGAAACCCGCAGTGACTTCATTGACCGGACGCTGGGACCTGAGGTCGCATCTGATCAAACGAAGGCTCAATTGCTTGAAACGCTCCGTGTGTTTTTGGAAACGAACCAATCGGTTACTACTGCTGCGGAAAAGCTTTTTATTCACAAAAATACGCTGCAGTACAGGTTAAAAAAGATTCGTGATATGACAGGTTTGGACCCGCGGGTTTTCCAGGACGCTGTCAGGCTTTACACAGCCCTGGTTTTAAGTGATATTGATAAAAACAAATCGGGCTTTTAAGATACTTCTTTACCTTATGTCTTGCCGGGCAATTGGTTTGAAGGACAAATCAGGCGTGAAAATAAGGGAGAATTTTGTTATGAATAACATAGAAACCAGTACAATGTCTTTTGTAAGATAAAAGAAAATATATCGTAAAAAGGTTGTGGGAAAAGTGCTGACTAATGAAACAAAAGACAGTATTTCAGAACGCCTTCAGGTTGTATATGGCCAGGACAAAGCGGACACAGTCCTCCAGGGCATTGAACAGTTGATCAGTAAATATTCGCCGGAAATCGACCCGCCAGCAAAAAAGTGGGTTGATGAAAAGGATGTCATGCTGATCACTTATGGTGACTCCATCCAGGAGGCTGAAAAAGCGCCATTATTAACATTGGATGAGTTTTTGAAGGAAAATGTTGATAATGTCATTAATGCAGTCCATATTTTACCCTTTTACCCTTATACTTCTGACGACGGCTTTTCGGTTTCGGATTATCTGGCAGTCAATGAAAAACTTGGCAATTGGGAGGATATAAAGCGTCTTTCTCAAGATTTTGATTTAATGTTTGATGCCGTCATTAATCATATCTCCCAAAAAAGCGAATGGTTTCAGAAGTTTTTGAAGGGTGAAAGGCCATATCGTGACTATTTCTTGGAAGCGGATCCAAACGCTGATTACAGTTCTGTTACAAGACCGAGAGCTCTGCCGCTGTTAACCAGATTTGAAACACACGATGGAGAAAAATATATATGGACGACATTTAGTGAAGATCAAATTGATTTGAATTATGAAAGCCCGGAATTGTTTTTGAATATTCTCGAAATCTTGCTTGTATATGTTCAAAAAGGGGCGCGTTTCTTGCGTTTAGATGCAATCGGTTTTTTGTGGAAGCAACTGGGGACAACCTGCATCCATCTTGAACAGACTCACAAAATTGTGCAGGTGATGCGCACTGTTCTGGAAACAGCAGTACCGGGAACGATCATCATTACGGAAACGAATGTTCCGCACGAAGATAACATCAGTTACTTTGGAAACGGACATAATGAAGCGCACCTTGTCTATCAATTTCCGCTCCCTCCACTGACATTGAATGCGTTTCATACTGGCAATGCAGGATATTTATCTGACTGGGCTTCATCGCTTGAACCGACGACTAAAAACACAACGTTTTTTAATTTCCTAGCATCCCATGATGGAATTGGTGTCCGGCCGGTGGAAGGCATCTTGAGTCCGGAAGAAGTTGGGGATATGGCTGATAAAGTGAAGGCGCACGGTGGGTTTGTATCCATGAAAGATAATGGTGACGGCACCCAGAGTCCATACGAATTGAATATCAACTATCTTGATGCCCTTTCACACCCAGAAGATCCAACCGACTTGAAAGTAAAACGTTTTCTAGCTGCCCAATCAATTTTGCTAACGATGGCAGGCGTACCAGGGATTTACATCCATAGTTTGCTGGGCTCCCGCAATGATTTGGAAGGTGTTAAAGAAACAGGACGTTATCGTTCGATAAACAGGGAAAAACTAAACCTATCCATACTGGAATCCGAATTAAACGAGAGAGATCATTTGCGGCACAAGGTTTTCAGCGGATTTAAGAACATGATTAAAATCCGTCGTTCTCAAAAAGCTTTCCACCCGAATTCCGATCAGAGGGTGCTTCAAATTGATGACCGCGTGTTTTCACTTGTCCGCACTCATGATGAAACTGAACAATTGATTTATGCTGTTAACACTGCCAACGAAGAGGTGAATGTGAAAATAAAGATTGGTCAGATAAATAATCATGCTAAAGTTAAGGACCTATACAGTGGCCAGGAGTTTAAAGCTGAAAATGACGAACTTAGCCTGACTCTCAGCCCATATCAATTTGTTTGGCTTAGAGGTTAGAGAAAGATGCCTGCTGCGGCAAAGTTGTACAGCCGTCGTCATCCTGGAGAACAGCTTTTTAATAAACTTGTAATGTAAGCCTTTACAAAAAACGTTTTCTGTCATACAATCAAAGTGAATTAAAAATGCCAACGATGGCAAAACGAAAAATTCTTCAGTAATCGACAGCCAACAGAGGTGAACAACAATGAAAATCGCACTAGCTCATTTCCGGGTGGGAGAAACTGATGGCGTCTCTCTCGAAATGGAAAAATGGAAGCTCAGTTTTGAGCGGATGGGGCACGAGGTCATGTTCCTGGCAGGCAGCCAGGGAACGACGGATGTCCCGACACATGTAATCGAAGAACTTCATTATCAGCACCCGCAGAATAACAAGTTTGTAAAAAATGCTTATGACAACTTTGAAGATTACGAATCAGAACAGGCATTCAAGCAAGATATTTTGAGTTTTGCAGAAAAAATCGAACAAAAGCTGATCTCATTCATCAGAAGTGAAAACATTGATTTAGTAGTGCCGAATAACATCTGGTCGCTTGGTTGGGGGCTGCCGGCAGGGATAGCATTCACAGAGGCGGCGAAGAAAACCGGCATCCGGTTTTTGGCCCATCACCATGATTTTTACTGGGAGCGGGAACGTTACAGCAATCCGACCTGCCTGTTTGTGAACGAAATGCTCCTTGAGTATTTTCCTCCTGATTTGCCGAATGTCACGCATGTTGTCATCAACCATATCGCAAAGCAGGAATTATGGGAACGGCGCCAGCTTAAGGCAATTGTAGTGCCGAATGTTTTCGATTTTTCGGCAACCGGCTGGCACGAAGACGAGTACAACAAGGATTTTCGCAGCGTATTGGGCGTCGGTGCCAATGATATCCTCGTCTTGCAGGCAACACGGATTGCTGAAAGAAAAGCGATAGAACTGGGAATCGAGTTCGTTGCCGAACTGCAAAAGCTGTCAAACGAGTTTGCAAGGAACGGCCTGTACAACGGGAAGCCGTTTGATCCGGAAAAAGACAAAATCGTCTACATTCTGGCCGGTTTGCCCGAAGCAAGCGCTGAATATATGAATCACTTGCAACAGAAGGCTGAAGAAATGGAAGTTGATTTAAGGTTTGTAAATGAATATATAGATCATTCCCGCAACACAGCAGGCGGCAAAAAAGTATACTCTCTCTGGGATGCCTATGTATTTGCAGATTTCATCACCTATCCAAGCATTCTTGAGGGGTGGGGCAATCAGCTTCTTGAAGGGGTGTTTGCCAGAAAGCCGATGATGGTTTATGAGTACCCTGTGTTCGTTACCGATATTAAAGACAAGAACTTCTATTTTTCTTCTCTGGGCAGCGAACATGAGGTGTTGGAAAACGGGCTTGTCACAGTTGATCACAAAAAGGTCGAGGCTGCTGCAGACGGATCCGCAGCTGTTTTGGCTGACAGCAATCGCTATGAAACAGTAACATCGCATAATTTTGAGGTCGCAAAGAAATATTACTCCTACGAAGCACTTGACCGTTACTTAAGCAAAGTGGTCAGGACAGTCGAGATGCAGACAGGTTAATTCTTCTTTGCTAACGATAGCATGATAGTAAAGTTGGTGAAAGCAATGGAAACGTCAAAACGAGCCACAATCAAAGATGTAGCAGCCCAAAGCGGCACTTCCGTCCGTACCGTATCTCGGGTCATCAATGATGATCCAAATGTGAAACGTGAGACGAGGGAAAAGGTCAAGAAAGTAATCGAAGAGCTTGGTTTTCAAGTGAACGCAGTCGCCAGAAGCCTGAAACGGAAAAAGACGAATCAAATTGTCGTGTTTATCGACCGTCATGAAGGGATGTATTGGGGTTCGTTCCATAACGAGATTCTCCAGCAATTGATGACAAGGGCCCATAAAGAAGGGTACCGCCTATTGATTTCTTCTTCATCCGCTGACAGTTTTGCCGAAGATGAAAATGATGGATTTTATCTTGTGAAACACGGCCTGTGTGACGGGGCCATCATGTTTGACATCAAACCTGAAGACAAGCGCGTCAAGTATCTGAAAGAGTACAATGTCCCATTTGTCATAATCGGAAAAGACATTTCCAATTACGATACCCCATATGTCGATCTGGATAATGAATATGCCGGCTATCTCGGGGCAAAGACCCTTTATGAATTTGGATACAGGCGGTTTGCTTTTTTGCTTGGCAATGAGAGCTTTGTCGTTAACCAGGAGAGGTCAGACGGGTTTGCGAAGTTTTGCAATGAGGCCAATTGCGATGGGAATGCTGTCCTTTTTGGAATATCGTCAATGGAAAAGGCATATGAAGCAACTCAAGAATTGCTTGATCATCAGGAGATTGATGCAATCTTCATTTCAGGAGATGAAAGAGCGCTTGGCGTTTACCGTGCTATCTATGAGAAAGGCTTAAAACCCGGCATAGATATCGGGGTTTTGGGCATTGATAATATCAAGATGGGGGAATTCATGTACCCGCCTCTGTCAACGATCGACCAGCCAAAAAGTGCATTTGGAGATGTGTCATTCAATATTTTGCTTGAACAGCTGCAAAACCAAAGCGGAGCAGCCAGGCGGACACTGCTCACCCCGAGTTTTATAAAGCGCGCTTCTTTATAACAAAGAAAAGCGCTTCCATTCCGTTAAATTTTGCCAACGATGGCATTTTTTAAAAAACTATTATTTAGGAGGAATAATATGAAAAGCCTAAAAGTTTTACTCGCTTCTTTGTTGGTTTTCTCAATTGTCCTGGCAGGCTGCAGTGGTGGCAAAGACAATTCAGCTTCTGATGAAGGGTCAAACGGCGAGCCTGTTGATCTCCGCATGCAAATCGTATGGGATACAGATTCGGGCCGCGGCCAGGCAATTCAAAAGATTGTTGATGAATTTGAAAAGCAAAACGAAAACATTAAGGTCGAGTTGGTTGGTTCTTCTCAAAACAGCCAGAAGCTCCTGACCCAAATCCTTAGCGGCAACGCACCTGAAGTATTGCAAGTTCCGTATCGGGAAGTGCGCAGCCTCGGGTCGGAAGGCGGTTTTGCAGATTTGACTGACGACCTTGGCGGCGAGACTAAGAACTTTTACGAAGAAGTGGTCAATCTCGGGAAAGTAGATGGAAAACTGTACGGTTTCCCTTGGCTTGGACATACGATTCAGCTTGTTTATAACAAAACAATGTTTGAAGAAGCCGGTATCCAAAATCCTCCGGAAACATGGGAGGAACTTTATGAAACAGCTAAGAAGCTGACGAAAGACACGGATGGCGACGGCAAAATCGACCAATATGGAATCGGGCTTGTCGGAAAGCAGCACCACGATATCACATGGCTAGTGAATATGTTTGTCAACCAGAGCGGAGCTGACATCGTCAAGAAGGAAGGGGACGAATATAAAGTCGCCCTTAATTCCCCAGAAGGAAAAGAAGCACTTACGTTTTACAAAAAGCTTGTAAATGAAGTTGCACCACCTGATACCGCAACAAAAGACGGCGGTGCAGTCATGGCTGATTTCAGAAATGAAGTGACAGCGATGGAATTCCAGGGTCCATGGGGAATTACTGATATCTGGCAAAACGGAAAGCCGTTTGAAGTTTCTGCGGCACTTGCACCAGCCGGACCGGCAGGACGCGCTTCAGACCTGGGACCGTACATGCTGTCCATTCCTGAAGGACTTGAAGGGGCTAAGAAAGATGCAGCGATCAAGCTGATCAGCTACTTGGGCTCTAAGGATGCTCAGGAAATGATCATGCTTGGTGAAAAAGGAGAAGACGGAAACTACTATCCTTTCCGTGTCCCGATGCGCAAAGATTTGAAGGATGCAGACTACTTCAAAGAACACCCTGAATTCCTTGTCTTTATTGAAGGCTTGAAGTATCCGAGTATTTCCTCACCTGTTGAATCATGGGTCAAAGTTGAAGAAGAAGTGTATCAGGCTGAGTTGAATAACCTCGTTACCGGAGAAAAGTCTGTTGATGAAGTCCTCAAAACAGTCGAGAAGAAGGGTAATGAACTCTTGAATCAATAATGGGAAAGAGGTGCGGGCTTCCGCCCGCACCCGTTTCCCTGCTATCTTGAAGCCGCAGCCTTTTTTAAAGGCCGCCCTTCCTATACTAAGGTGGTGTTCTACATGATCTCCCTTTCCAAGAAGAAAAAAGAGACAGGCAGCTATGTTGCAGCCAAACCCCCCAGAATAAATCCGCTGGGAAAAATAGATTGGTCAGGTTATGCATTTTTAACACCTGCCATGGTAATCCTTACACTCTTTTTGATCTACCCGATCATTTGGGCGTTCATTGTCAGTTTCAAAGACATTCAGCCGCTGGCAATGAGAAACTCCGGACTATTTGAAATTCCCGGTGAATTCGTCGGACTCAGTCAGTATATCCACGTCTTTCAAAATGATCTGTTCATTAAATCGCTTGTGAATACATTGTATTTCGGGATCATTTATATCCCCATCACATTAATGGCCTCAGCGCTTCTTGCCATTTTGCTCAACCGGCAAATGGGCGGCGTGAACTTTTTCCGGACTGTGCTCTTTATCCCATATATCATTTCCATCGTAAGTGCCAGTTTGATCTTCATGTTCATGTTCAATGGTGACCAGGGCATGATCAATGCCGTTCTCTATCGCTTCAATATTGACGGCCCTAACTGGCTGTCAAATTCATTGCTTGCCATGCCAGTCATCGCGATAATGAGCGCATGGAAAAAAATCGGTTATTTTATGCTGATTTATCTGGCCGGATTGCAAAATATCCCTCACAGCTTATACGAATCAGCTGATATTGACGGAGCGACACCATTTAAAAAGTTCTGGCATATCACGTGGCCGCTGCTCGGCCGGATTACTCTTGTCGTCAGTGTTTTGCTGATGATCGATACACTGAAGATTTTCCAGGAGATCTATGTCATGACTGGAGGCGGACCGGGGGATTCAACGACAACAGTACCATTCCTCATCTATAACGAAGCCTTCAAGTTCTACCGAATCGGAACAGCTTCAGCAATGTCGTATATCCTGTTCTTTATAGTCATTGCGATCACCGTCATCCAGAAACGGTATGTCGATAAGAAATTGGGGTAAGGAGGTGCCTTCAATGGAGAACAAAAGACAAAAATATGGATTGCAGGCGATTATGTGGGTTCTCATGTTTGTGTTTATGCTCCCGCTATACTGGCTTCTCGTATCCAGTGTAAAAACGGATCGGGAAATCACAACGTTTCCGCCGACTTTTTGGCCGGAACATTGGGAATGGTCAAACTTCCCCAATATCTGGGACAGACTGGATTTCACACAAACATTCATGAACTCCATCATTGTGTCGGTTTCTGCAACGATTTTGATCACCTTTTTTGCGACAATGGCAGGATACGCTCTTTCGAAAAAGCGGATTTTGGGCAAGAACTTCCTGTTTATGATTCTCGTTGGCACCATGACAGTGCCGCCGCCCGCCTTGCTGCTGCCGCTGTACTTTATCATCATTAAACTCGGCATGTATGATTCATTAATCAGTTTGGTATTGCCATTTGCCGTAACGGTATTCGGGATTTTCTTCATGAAACAATACATTGATGATATTCCGGATGAGCTTATCGAAGCGGCCAGGATAGATGGCGCCGGTGAATTCAGAATCTTTTTCCAGTTGGTTGTTCCGTTAATCAAACCAGCACTGACAACGCTGGTCATCATTGAATTCGTAAACAACTGGAACTCATTCACGATGCCGCTTGTGCTCTTGCAAAGTGCAGATAAGTACACTTTGCCGCTCAAGCTGGCAATGCTGTCCAATGAAAGTGTCGCGATCCCATGGTCGCAAATCCTTGCAGCCAATGCTCTGACCATCGTTCCGGTCGTCGTCCTGTTCATCGTGCTGCAGCGATACTTCATCAAAGGAATCATGGATGGAGCGGTTAAAGGGTAAGCTAATAACTTTATATGAAGTGGCAGAAAAGAAGAGGTCCGCTCGGCTCTCTTCTTTTCTGTGTTGCCAGGGAATTGCCAGGCAATTCCCTGGCAACTAAGTGGTAATGTAAAGTCCCGAACGTAACAAAATTTGGTTATCAGAACAAAAAAGCATAAAAATTTGTGTGATTTTTTGTTTGTTATCCCAATGTAACCGTTTTAATCAGTGACTATAATAGGGGTTACAATCATCATTGGGGGTAACATCATATGGACATTCAAGTAACAGCCTTCGGTGCGGTGGCCGCACTTGTCATTGCAATTTTTCTTATTTTGAAACGGGTCTCGCCTGCATACGGCATGATTGCCGGTGCTTTGATTGGCGGTTTGATCGGCGGAGCGGGTTTGACTGATACCGTTACGTTAATGATGGAAGGTGCCAAGGGAATCATCCCAGCGGTGCTCCGCATCATGGCAGCCGGTGTCCTTGCCGGGGTGCTGATCGAATCCGGTGCTGCTTCTGTCATTGCCGAAACGATTATTAACAAGCTCGGGGAAACGAAGGCGCTTCTTGCTCTGGCGCTTGCGACGATGATTTTGACGGCTGTCGGTGTCTTTGTCGATGTTGCCGTCATTACAACCGCGCCGATTGCGTTAGCTGTCGCAAATCGTGCCGGCCTGTCTAAAACAGGTATTTTGATCGCGATGATCGGTGGCGGAAAAGCCGGTAATATCATGTCGCCGAACCCGAATGCGATTGCTGCCGCGGATGCCTTCGATCTTCCACTTACGACTGTGATGGCTGCTGGCATCATTCCGGCGATTTTCGGTGTGACTGTCACATACTTTATTGCAAAGAGGCTTTCAACAAAAGGAACATTTGTCACAGCTGAGGAACTGACAACAACAAAGCATGATAAACTGCCGTTCTTTTTGGGAGCGATTACAGCCCCGCTTGTCGCAATTGTGCTGCTTGCTCTCAGGCCGTTATTCGATATCGTTGTTGATCCGATGATCGCCCTTCCAGTCGGGGGCCTTATCGGCGCACTTGTCATGGGGCATGGCAAACGGGTCAATGACTATGCCGTTGTCGGGCTGTCAAAAATGTCCGGTGTCGCAATCATGCTTCTTGGAACCGGTACGCTTGCAGGCATCATCGCCAACTCCGGCTTGAAAGATGTTGTCATTAATGCACTCAGCGCTTCAGGGCTTCCTGCTTACGTGCTTGCCCCTGTATCCGGTGCTTTCATGTCGATGGCAACTGCATCCACAACCGCAGGAACCGTTGTAGCAAGTAATGTCTTCAGCTCGACCATTCTAGAATTGGGTGTTTCCAGCCTTGCCGGCGCTGCCATGATCCATGCGGGTGCAACCGTATTCGATCACCTGCCGCACGGAAGCTTCTTCCACGCAACGGGCGGAAGTGTATTCATGCAGCTGAAAGAACGGCTCAAGCTGATTCCGTACGAATCTCTTGTCGGTTTGACACTTGCTGTCATCTCCACCCTTCTTTACGGCGTATTTGGCTTCTTCGGTTAATCGTTTCACGTGCCAGGCAATTGCCAGGCACTTCCCTGGCACCATACCAAAATTGGAGTGAAAATTGATGAAAATAGTGATTGCACCCGATTCATTCAAGGAAAGCATGACGGCGCTGCAAGCAGCAGATGCGATTGAAAGAGGCTGGAAGCAGGTTCTGCCGGACGGGGAATTTGTTAAAGTGCCGATGGCTGACGGTGGTGAAGGGACCGTTCAGTCACTCGTTGATGCAACGAATGGTTCGATACGAAAACGGTCAGTCACAGGGCCGCTTGGAACGCAGGTTGATGCTTTTTACGGCATTTTAGGCGATGGCAAAACGACTGTCATCGAAATGGCAGCTGCTTCCGGGCTTCATCTGGTACCTGCTGAGGAACGCAATCCGCTTGTCACGACAACGAAAGGCACAGGTGAACTCATTCTTGCCGCTGTTGAAGAAGGAGCGGAAAATATCATTATCGGAATCGGCGGCAGTGCCACAAATGACGGCGGTGCCGGCATGGCACAGGCGCTTGGAGCCAGGCTTTTGGATAAAAGCGGTACGGATTTGCAGCCGGGCGGCGGTTCCCTTGCGAATCTGGAGCGTATAGATATCAGCCAGGTGGACGACAGGTTGAAAAGTGTTTCCTTCATGATCGCCTGTGACGTGAACAATCCGCTTACAGGCGAAAAAGGCGCTTCGGCGGTATTCGGCCCGCAAAAAGGGGCTACGCCTGAAATGGTCCGGACCCTTGACCAAAATCTTGGCCATTATGCGGGAATCATTCAGCGGGATCTCGGCAAAGACATTGAAACAATACCCGGTGCGGGGGCAGCCGGCGGGCTTGGAGCGGGCCTTCTTGCTTTCCTTTCAGCTGAATTGAGGCCAGGCATCGACATTGTCATTGAAGCATCCGGTCTTGAGGACAAAGTGAGCGGCGCAGATCTCGTCATTACCGGCGAAGGCAAAATCGACAGCCAGACGATTTACGGCAAAACGCCGATCGGTGTTGCAGCTGTGGCAAAGAAATATGACATTCCGGTGATAGCCATTGCGGGTTTTGCCGGCCCTGATGCTGATGTCGTGTTTGACCATGGCATTGATGCATTGTTCTCCATTGTGCCTGGCCCTGTATCCCTGGCGGAAGCGTTTGAAAACGCGGAAACGAACACAGAGAGGGTTTCGCGGAACATCGCCAAAGTTTGGTGCAGGTAAACGACTATACGGGGTAAACGATCTGTTGAATTCATCTTTTGTCTAAAAAGAAGGGGCGGAAACCTCTTCTTTTTTTGCATAGTTAGGCGATAATAAAAGAAAAGGGCAACAGAGAGGAATTACTCGGGAGGGATTTGGCCATGATATTAGCCTATGGAATAACAGGGGGGTATAAATACCCCAACGAACCGGAACGCCCGCAAACCGACAAAGGTGCTTTTATTGAAAAGTGCAAGTCGGTTGCTGCTGAAAAGGGGATAGAAGCGAGAGAATATAAAAAGGTATGGGGCAATTTTCATGCAGTTGAATTTATAATGGGTGAAAAATCGGTTTTTGCTGTGCTGAATGCGTACAACCCGGTGATGGCATTTGCGGATTATGACTCATTCGGGCAGCTTGGGTCGGGATACCGGCTAAATTTCATCGACCAGCCTGAGCTGAGCAATGCATTTTGCCATGATTATCTTGTGTTGACGACGGATGACCTTGAAGAGCCCTTCATTCTCAAAAACCAGCCGCAGCTCCGTGATATCGAGTCCGTCAGGGAGCAGGTGAAGTACTACAATCCGAAAACAATTGGTGATGTCATTTTCAATTGCTGGGATTGATGCGACTCTCAAAAAATTCAGTCATTCGCCCTCCTGATGCCTGGAATCCCCCGATTTCGTTACAAAAAAATGAACCTATAGCTGCATGTTGAAATGTGTGCGCTTACAAATCGGGGTGTTTCTTGATTTAGGCAAGTTGTTCCGCTAAAGTGAAAAGAGACATCCAAAATGATTGGAGGACACAATAAATGAAACGAGTATCATTCGATTATTCAAAGGCTCTCCCTTTCTTCGGCGAGCATGAAGTTACATATTTGGAGGACATGGTAAAGGTTGCCCATCATGCCATCCATGAAAAAACCGGGGCAGGGAATGACTTTCTCGGCTGGGTCGATCTTCCGGTTGATTATGATAAAGAAGAATTTTCGCGCATCCAGAAGTCAGCGGAAAAAATCAAGTCCGACTCTGATGTGCTGGTTGTCATCGGCATTGGCGGGTCTTATCTTGGCGCCCGTGCGGCCATTGAGTTTTTGAACCACTCTTTTTACAACATGCTTGACAGCGATAAGCGTAAAACGCCGCAGGTCATATTTGTCGGCAATCATATCAGCTCGACTTATGTGAAGGACCTGTTTGATGTGCTAGAAGGAAAAGATGTATCTGTCAATGTCATCTCGAAATCAGGCACGACGACTGAACCGGCGATTGCGTTCCGTATTTTCCGCAAGTTCCTGGAGGAAAAATACGGCCAGGACGAAGCACGCAAGCGCATTTATGCGACCACCGACAAACAGCGCGGTGCGTTAAAGCAGCTTGCTGACGAAGAAGGATATGAGTCGTTTGTCATTCCGGATGATGTCGGCGGGCGTTATTCTGTCCTGACTGCTGTAGGCCTTTTGCCGATTGCTGTCAGTGGGGCGAACATTGAAGAAATGATGAAAGGTGCTGCTGATGCGCGCGAAGATTTGAGTGCATCCGAGCTTAAGGACAACCCTGCCTATCAGTATGCGGCAGTGAGGAATGTCTTGTACAACAAGGGTAAAACAGTCGAAATGCTGATCAACTATGAACCGTCCCTGCAATATTTCTCCGAGTGGTGGAAGCAGCTCTTCGGCGAAAGTGAAGGGAAGGATTTCAAAGGGATCTATCCGTCTTCCGCCAATTTCTCTACCGATCTGCACTCCCTCGGCCAGTATGTCCAGGAAGGGCGCCGGATTTTGTTTGAAACGGTCCTGAATGTCGGGGAAGTGCGGGAAGAAGTCATTATTGAAGAGGACGACCAAAACCTGGACGGCCTGAACTACCTTGCCGGCAAGTCCATGGACTTCGTCAACAAAAAAGCGTTCCAGGGAACGATGCTTGCCCATACTGACGGTGAAGTGCCGAACTTGATTGTGGACGTTCCTGAACAAAACGAATACCATTTCGGCTATCTCGTTTACTTTTTCGAAAAAGCCTGCGCCATGAGCGGCTATCTCCTCGGCGTCAACCCATTCGACCAGCCGGGAGTCGAAGCCTACAAGAAAAACATGTTCGCCCTCCTCGGCAAACCGGGCTACGAAGAAGAAAAAGCAAAACTCGAAGAACGGCTCAAATAATCCTTTCCAATCCAAAAGCGGACTGCTCATGCGGTCCGCTTTTTTTCGTGCTTACGCAAAAGAAGTTGCCTGGCAACTGCGAGGCAATTGCCTCGCAATTGCCAGGCAACCATGGGTGTATATACCCACAAAAACGCCAATACTATGTGCAATATGTAAGCAAAAGAAGAAAGATTGAAGAAGAATTTGGTTATTTTATCCTGCTATACATTTTTCTGATAAAATAGATATATGATCATTCACCCGCAGAACGCCTTCCTGCCGATCTCCTGATTATATTACTATTTTATTTCATTCGTTCCCGAAATGGACAGGTTAGCTCGAATTTTGCCGAACGCTTTAATGCCTGATGATCGTTCCGTGCAATTTTATTAATGGGTGTGGAGGTGGAGATCATGATGCAGGTGCTTTTGTGGGCATGCGGAATCATTATACTGTTTTCCACTTACTTGCTATTTCAGACGATGCTGTTAACGATGACAGAAAAAACAATAAAAATGCAGCAAGAATCCATTCATGAACCAGAAGATGAACAAATGGAAAACCAACCTGATTTCCAGTGACAGAGAACCGGGCGCAGTGACAGCGCCCGGTTTCTTCTGTAGACTGGCGCGCCCCTGCATTTCCACGCCAGGCGGGCATGACCGCAGCTTGTGTATGTACACATCAGGCTGAATCCCGCCAATCATTCACCCGCCAATTTCAATCCCTGTCTTATCACCGTCCGGCTTTCTGCCCGCCAGGCCAATACCGGCTTCTTTTTTGCCGAATCATTCCATCAACCACACATAAAAGAATCATGCCACCTACTATCTGAAAATTAAGAAAACAAGTTGCTGATTCAGGGCAGCTTTGATAAAATTTAGGAGACGATGAATGAATGCGCATTCATTTTTATGATTACGGTTTTATCAAAGGGGAGGAAATATCGTGAGAGAAGCGGTTATTGTAGAAGCAGTGCGGACACCGGTAGGGCGCCGCAAAGGGAAATTGGCCAATTTCCGCCCGGATGACCTGGCGGCTGAAGCCTTGAAGGAAGTCGTAAAAAGAGCCGGAATCTCTTCTGCAGAAGTGGAAGATGTCATTATGGGATGTGTTTCCCAGGTTGGCGAACAGGCGGCGGATATCGGGAGGGTCGCCGCGCTGATTGCCGGATTCCCGATTGAAGTTCCCGGCACAACGATCGACCGCCAGTGCGGATCTAGCCAGCAGGCGGTCCATTTTGCTTCCCAGGCAATTATTAGCGGGGATATGGATGTCGTCGTTGCGGCAGGTGTTGAAAACATGACAAGGGTTCCGATGTTTTCAAATATGGGTGAGGCCAAGTTCAGCGATAAGCTGACATCAAAGTATGAAATGATCAACCAGGGATTATCTGCCGAGCGGATTGCTGAGAAATGGGGTTTCAGCCGTGAGGAATTGGATGCCTTTGCCGTGGAGAGCCATGAGAAGGCATTGAAAGCCAGGGAAGAAGGCCGGTTCGAACGGGAAATCGTTCCGCTTGAGGTCACGCTTGACGACGGTTCAACCGTAACGATGACAGATGATGAAGGGCCGCGGAAGAGCACGCCTGAAAAGCTTGCTGAACTAAAGCCTGCTTTCAAGGAAGATGGGCGTGTCACCGCAGGAAATGCAAGCCAGATCAGCGATGGCGCCGTTGCCATTCTTATCATGTCACGTGAGAAGGCTGAAGAACTGGGCTTGAAACCGCGTTTCCGCATTGTCGCAAGAACGGTTGTCGGTTCAGATCCGACCATGATGCTGACAGGACCAATCCCGGCTACGGAAAAGGTTCTGAAAAAAGCCGGTCTCACGATTGATGATATCGACCATTTCGAAGTGAATGAAGCATTCGCTTCCGTCCCGCTCGCTTGGCTGAAAGAAACGGGAGCCGACCCTGAAAAATTAAATCCGAACGGCGGGGCCATCGCACTCGGCCATCCCCTGGGTGCAAGCGGTGCCAGGCTCATGACGACGATGATTTATGAGATGGAACGGACAGGGGCCAGGTACGGGCTTCAAACGATGTGCGAAGGCCACGGCATGGCAAACGCCACGATTATTGAGCGGCTTGATTAAAAAAACCGGAAAATAAAAAGGGGGGCGCCAGGTGAAACTTGCAGAAACAACAGCCGTGGTGACAGGCGGAGCATCAGGCCTGGGTGAAGCGGCTGTAAGGGAAATTGTATCAAACGGAGGAAAAGCGGTCATTCTTGATCTTCAAGAAGAAAAAGGCCGGGAACTTGAGAGCGAACTCGGCGAACAGGTGCTATTTGTTAAAACGGATGTAAACGATGAATCAAGTGTAGCCGTTGCACTGGATCAAGCCGTGGAGAAATTCGGGAAAGTCAATGCGGCCATCAATTGCGCCGGTATCGCAGTAGCGGAAAAAACGATGGGGAAGCGGGGCCCGCACAGCCTGGACAGTTTTAATAAAGTGATTCAGGTCAATCTCGTCGGCACCTTCAATGTCATCCGCCTCGCCGCTGAAAAAATGGCCGGCAATGAACCGAATGACGCCGGCGAACGCGGAGTCATCATCAATACCGCTTCGGTTGCCGCCTTTGACGGGCAAATCGGCCAGGCGGCCTACAGTGCCTCAAAGGGTGGGATTGTCGGCATGACTTTGCCGATTGCAAGAGATCTTTCGCCTCTTGGTATCAGGGTGATGACGATAGCACCGGGGTTATTCAATACACCGCTTTTTGCCAGTCTTCCGGAGGAAGCGCGAACAGCGCTTGGTGCCATGACACCATTCCCGAAGCGGCTCGGTGAACCATCCGAGTACGGGCAGCTTGCCCGGAGCATCATCGAAAATCCGATGCTGAACGGGGAAACGATCCGGCTCGACGGAGCGATCCGCATGCAGCCGAAATAAACCGGCCAGCAGGCCAAACCCACAGGAACAGCCAGACGACGGCTGTTCTTTTTTAAGTGTGTAAAAATGCTTTTTCCGGAAAAGCTAAGCAAAAGCTTTTCGGAAGGAGTGTCAGCATGATTACGATTGATTCCAAAATCGAAAATACCACGAAAACGCTATATGAACTCGAAACATTGGTAAAGCCGCTTGGCTATGACATAGGCGGGAACTGGGACTACGACCATGGTTATTTTGATTATAAAATTGATGATGAAGTCGGTTATCAGTTTCTGCGCGTCCCATTTATCGCAGTAAAAGGGACACTTGATGCCCGCGGGGCGATTGTGCAGCTGGGCAAACCGCTAGTCCTTTCCCATAAGTACCAGCGCGGCCTTGATGATCATGTGCATAGCGGAAACATGAAGGCGTCTTTTGACCAGTTTTCGGAGCCGCAGGATCCGGATGCCTCAGTTGATGAAGAAGCCGTCAATACAGGAAAGCGGCTTGTGGCAGAACTCGAAAAGGTTCTCGGCGTATAATGTTGCCGGCCTAACTGCTGATGACAAAGAGTTCATCCTTTTCATAAAGGAGATAAGACGGCTCAGGATTGATAATCGTCCTGCCGTCCCTCCTGACGCCGATCAAGAGCATCCGATCGTCGAATAACAATTGGCTGCAGTTCAAGAAAGTGCTGTCTATGCACCCTGGCGGCACTTTCATATATGTGAGCTTATTTCCCTTCAAATGATCAAGCAGCGTATTTACCGTTTTAGACATGCCATTTGAAATAAGGCTGTTCATCATAATATAGCTCGTTATCCGATTTGTCTGGATGATCTCGTCCGCACCGGCCCGCCAGGCATTATTCTCCTGTTCACCCGTCAAGAGTTCAATGACGCAGTATGCCTCCGGATTCAGCCCCTTTACAGTAAGCAGCGCGAGAATGGACTGCATATCGGCCTCGATTTCGGCGCGACGCTGATCAGCGGTAATCAACACGAGTTTTGCCTCATGGACCCGGGCGTCCCGCAGCGTTTTATCGTCAATCGTTTTTCCGCGGACAAAATGAATCTGTTTCCCTGTAGAAGGAGCATTCTGCAGCGAGTTGTCTATCAGTACAACTTCAAGTTCAGCATCTATCTGCTGCAGCTGTTCGATTGTCCTTTTTGCCCGTTCATTCCAGCCGATCACAATAAGATGGCGACTCCCGCGGTACGCTGTTTTTCCCTCTGTAAAAGCATTTTGCCGTTCAATGACATAACTGGAAATGTTCGCGAAATAGTAGGTGACAAAGCTCGCTCCCGCAAGGATAAGAATAATGGCGACGATACGCCCTGTAACCGTATGAGGCGAAAAGTCCCCATAGCCGACAGTCGAGGCCGTGACAATCACCCACCAGATGCCGTCAAAAACCGTTTCGAAATTTTCCGGTTCGATATAGTGGATGGCGGTTCCGAACAGCAGTATGATAAATATGATGATAATCAGTAAACGGGCCAGCATGGATGCCCGCAAATATGCAGTCGTGACAGGATTGTATCGCAAAGGAATTCCTCCATTTAAGTTCTGTTAGCAGTATATCCTTAATAAAAAGAGTGTATAAGAGAAGGATGAAAAAGCAGCCTGCTCGTCACCAAAAATTACAAGTTTTGAATCTGATTGCAGAGGAAAATCACATGACAAGGAGGCTTACTGATATGAGAGATTCAGCTTCCATTGCAAGTACGTTCATTAATTTCGTTTTTGGCGTTGCGGAAGCGATCCTCGGTTTCCGGCTCATTCTGAAATTTTTCGGGGCCAATGAGGGAACGCCTTTTGTCCAATGGGTGTATCGGTTGAGCGAGCCGTTATTACGGCCGTTTCAGAACATCTTTCCGCCGCTGGAGCTTAGTGAACGTTTTGTCGTGGATTTAACAGCATTATTTGCCATTATTGTGTACAGTGTCGTTGCCCGGCTGCTGACAGAGTTGATCGTAAGGCTCGGCAGGTCGTAAATCATAATCAAAAGGAATGGGATGCTTTTTTTCAAGACAATCCCATTCCTTTTCTTTTTGCTTGAGAAGTAGGGAAAAACGATGCGATAGCGAATAAATGGAGGAGAACTGGAAAGAACAAGGAGGGAAAGGCCGTGTTCACGATCAAGCCCATAGGGTATGTAAAAAGCAGCCGCAAAGAAGTTACAGATGATGAATGGGGAAATATCACGGCAGAAATTGAGCTTACTGATGAATTTACCGGGGAAAGCCTGCAGGGAATCGATAACTTCAGCCATGCGGAAATATTGTTTTACTTTCACCTCGCAAAAGACGAGAAAGTGGAGTATAAAGCCAGGCACCCGCGCCATAACCCGGATTGGCCGAAGACAGGCGTGTTTTCCCAGCGCGGCAAAAACCGCCCGAACCGGTTGGGGATCACAGTTGTCAAGATCATCAAACAAGAAGGAAAGAAGCTGATTGTAAAAGGCCTTGATGCCGTTGATGGAACGCCGGTGATTGACATCAAGCCGGCCATGAAGGAACTGTATCCATGCGGCCAAATCAAACAGCCACAGTGGGCTGATGAGTTGATGGTCAATTACTGGGAGAAGGGGTAAGCAGGACGTTTAAACAAAAATCAAAAGAGACCTTGCTTTCATAATTTATTTCATGCTATAATTCTTCTTGTCGAGAAAATCA
Organism: Guptibacillus hwajinpoensis; assembly: GCA_016841765.1. Classification (GTDB taxonomy): domain Bacteria; phylum Bacillota; class Bacilli; order Bacillales; family Bacillaceae_O; genus Bacillus_BL. The sequence continues at coordinate 35,811 of JAENYN010000008.1, read as the reverse complement.
TATCACGGGGCATTAGCTCAGCTGGGAGAGCGCTTCGCTGGCAGCGAAGAGGTCAGCGGTTCGAGCCCGCTATGCTCCATACCTTTAATGTGCAGGAATCAATAAGCACATCTCAATACCCTTTTCTATTCTGTAACCGCAGAAGGAAAGGGTGTTTTTATTTGCCCTATTTCGACAAAACGTATATTTGTGTCATTTCCTGCCGACCAATTACTAAAATTTTACAACAGCTTTCCCCAACCTTTATCCTAATACAAAAGTATAATAATGATATAGCAACAAAGGAGAATATTAGGAGGGCGGGAGGGAGAATGTTGCTACGGAAGGTCGCAATAGCAATAGGGATATCGGTATTAAGTTTTAGCATGATGGCAACATCAGCCGAAGCTGTACAGAACGAAGCGATTCTGATTAACAAAAGGACCAATCAGCTGGCTTTTTATGAAAAAGGCACTCTTCAAAAAGTTTTTCCTGTAGCAACTGGCCGGACAAAGAGCCTGACGCCAGAAGGGAAGTTCACTCTCGTCAATAAGGTGAAAAACAGGCCGTGGTATAAAGAAAACATTCCAGGCGGCAGCCCAAGGAATCCACTGGGTGCACGGTGGCTCGGGATAAAAGTCCCGGGGGATTGGGGGCATACTTCTGGAAATGTATATGGAATTCATGGAACAAATAATCCGCCCTCAATTGGCACCTACGCATCCAATGGATGCATCCGGATGTTTAATAAAGATGTCATCTGGCTGTATGATCGCGCTGATAAGAACATTCCGGTCTATATCACAAGCTCTTCTTCCTCCTTCGCTGTGCTAGCAAAAAAATATGGAGTCGGCAAAGCCCAGAAAGTAGTCGCAGGATATGAATCCTTCAGTATTACTTTAAAATACGGCAGTAAAGGGGAAGCCGTTAAAATTCTTCAGCGGAAACTCCACATTACAGCAGATGGATCCTTTGGCCCTCAGACGTTGAGTTCTGTAAAGAAGTTCCAGAAATCAAAAGGATTAGTGGCCGATGGGATTGTCGGACCGAAGACAAGGGCAACATTGTTCAATAAATAATTAGACTAACATTAAACCAGCTGTGGGAAGCTTTGCTCTCAAGCTGGTTTTCTTATGAACAATCCACAATTGATCACCAGGCGTGTACCCGGCTGATTTTTAACCTATACTAATAATGAATGTGAATGAAATAAGGAATAGGGTGATACCAAATGAAATGGCTTATTTATATATTTTTTCTTCTTCTATTTGCGGCAGTGACCTTTTTTGGCCTGGGACCTGTACTCATGGCTGACGGTTCACCACTGGAGAGAATAGTTACGCTCGCTGTTGTATTGCTGCTCTACCTTGTCCTGGTCGGAGGATTTATTTACTGGAGAAAACGGTATTGATGTAAGGGATAGCAGGCCTTATAAAGCGTTTAATAAAAATTTAGTTTCTTGATTTGTAAAATAAGCAAAGTTCTCCTCCCGCGTACTTTTCAGCTGATTGAGAAAAGCCTTCTTTCCGTTTGATTCCGCTTTTATCCCACAAATTCTAAATTTCCGTGATAAATGCCCAAGAACATTACCCAAATATGCATATACAGTAGTGAAACCAATTTAGGGATGAGGAGGAAAAGGGAAAAGTGACTTCCAATCATATGAACAACTTTGTAATTGATCCTGCTGATGAAAGGATCCGTCCGGGATTTGGGAGGCCGTTCGGATATGGCCGCCCATTCGGTTACGGGAGACCATTCGGCTATGGCCGTCCATTCGGTTTCGGCAGGCCGTTTGGATATGGGTTCGGGCCTTACGGATACGGTGGATTTGGGCCATTTGGATATGGCGGATTTGGACCTTACGGATATGGAGGTTTTCCGCCGTTTGGATATGGTGGATTTGGTCCATTTGGATATGGATTCCTATAACTGTGGAACAGAGAGAGATATGGCAATCCATATCCTTGACTCTGAAAGAACGGAAGGAGCTTTGTCTTAGCGGCAAGGCTCTTTTTTTACCATACAAGAAAGTAAAAATTGTTAATAGGGGAGTATTTCGAAACAGTTGCCATTTTTAAGAATATAGATAAGGGCAACTACATCCCCTGTCTTCGAAGGCTCGCCAATCATCGAGATTTCTTTAGGGATTGGTGAATACACAACCTTTTAATAGTGTGCCAAAATACCATTTAAGTCAAAGAGCATTAAGGTTTCTTGTTCATAAATTCCACTTCATTGTTAGCCTTTTTCTGTGATTGCCAGGTGTTAATCATACTTGGAACACCTGCTAACATACTCACCATAAAACTCCACATTACATAACGCCAATCTCCTGTGAAAATCGATACTCCTATGAAAAACACTAGCTGTCCGAGAAGTGCAAACCACGAAGCTATCCAGGCAAGTTTTAAATTTTCTTTCATGTTTTCATCCCCTTCTCTAAATGATAAGGAAGTCATAAACTTGGAATAAATGTCCTCATAATCATTTTGACAAAAACCTCCTATTACCTCTAATTCTTTTTAATATGAAGAAGCATTTCAAATCAGGATTAATTCCCTTTTAATTTATAAGAGTAGTTGTAACAATAAAAAAATCGAGTAAGAAAATGTTTGGATTTCATACTCGATTTTTGTATCGTGTTTCTATTGCTGTTTCTCTTCTTTATTTGAACTGCTAAAGAGCGGTTTTTTGGCGCCTACACAGGTTCTGTCTCCAGCACCAGTTTCTGCACATTCTTCGTCAATTTCTTAAAAACGAGCGTATACGAATGCGAAATCAATTCCTCCAGCAATCCGTCCGGCAGTTCCGCGTCAAGATAAATCGAGTTCCAGTGAGTCTTGTTCATATAGTATCCTGGGATGATCCCTTCGTATGTATCTCTCAGGATTTCCGCGCGTTCCGGGTCGCATTTCAATGAGACGATCGGAGTGCCTTCCGCATCGCCGCCAATCATAGCGTACATTTTGCCGCCTATTTGATAGCGGTCAGCACTCCATTCGGGTTTATAGTCATGTGTCGTGCCTTTCAACCCCAGGCAATATTGATGGATTTCCTCTTTCATTCCCTCACCTCTTTGGAAGTCTTTTTACAGCGACAGCATCGCGCCTCTTTCGTCAAAAACTGAATCCGGATTCTAGGCCACTTCCCACAGGTTATTCTCAACATCCGCAAAGTAAGAGGTCCGCCCGCCCCAGAAGGCGTCACTCGGTTCCCGGACAATTGTGCCCCCGTTTCGGCGGACGTGTTCGATCACCGTGTCGACCTCTTCCCTTGTGTTCACATTGATTGCAAGTGTGATTGCGTTGAACGAGTTCACGTCTTTATGTATGTTCACACCAGCGTCTTTTTCCAACTCACCCAGGGGAAATAAGGAAAGCAGAACGCCAGCCGTCTTGAATACAGCATATTGATCTGAACTTATTTCGGGCTCCTTCCAGCCCAATCCCTGGTAAAAAGCCCGCAATTTAGGCAGGTCAACTGCTCCGATCGTCACTAAGGAAACACGCTGCGGTACCATGCATCTCACTCCCTGTCATCATGTTAACTAAAGTATAACTCATCCCGTTCAACCGTTCTTGTAAAAATCGGACACCGTCAATTGTGAAGGGGTTTTGCCGGTATGTTTTACTATTTCATGATACAAGTGGGATTCATCATAGAAGGATAATGCCGTATCACAGTCAATTAATGAGGTGGGATGTTTCCTTGTAAAATCGGACAGCAGCAGCTGAAACCGGATGACCTGGCTGAATTTTTTGGGGCTGAGGCCAACCCTTTCATCGAAAAGCCGCTGGAGTGTACGGGATGACAGCTGATGAGTCCTGCTGATTTCCTTTACTGATAACCTGCCGCCCGTTTGAACGATATGGTGTAAAATCGTTTCGGTCCTTTCATCCTGTAAGGATAAAACAGGCTGTTTCAGTATCTTTTTTAAAAAGAAATCATTCAGTTCCTGAATCCATGTTCCAGTCTCGCTGCTTTTTGTGAAGGTCTTCAACAATTCCCTGTTTAAAAGTGGATCGATATCTTCCATTGCATCCATCCGGTTGGTGAAATGACGGGCAGATTCCCGGATGAAAAGCCGGGAAACGCCGGGGAGAAATCGGATGCCGAAGGTCACGTTTGATGAGTGGACTGGTACCGGAACCGCAAAGTGGTGCCCGAAAATTCCGCAATAGGTAAGATGGAAGCTGTCCATCGCGGCGTCATAATCCAATAGGATATCCGAGCAGCCATCAGGAATGACGACTGATTCCCCTGCTGAGCCTGCTGTATGAAGAGGCCGTGATTCCCAATAGCAGGCAATATAGGGCTTTAAGAGTTTGGGGGGCTCAAACTCCCGGTATTCAGTTGAGGCGGATGTCATAACGACCGGGGAAAATGGTATTTCTGCCATAACATTTAACTCCTTTACGGCTGGTACACTGGCCTATTTTGTTACTTCACCAGCAACAAGAGATATAAGATAGAACCGAATGTTACTAAAAAATGCAGCGCCATTAATTTAATCATACGCTTCTTTGTCTTGCCGTTCATCATGATGATCCCGATTATGAGAGGAGTCATTAATCCAAACGTTTCAAAATCGCCTAAAAACGCAAAGAGTTGAAGTTTCTCGGTCCAATAGACATAGGCTGTTATAAAAACAATGAAAACTACGGTTTCCTGAATAGAGTTCAATAGAAAACTTCCGCCTTTCTCTGTATGGATAAAAATGCCTATTTTCTAAAGCATTCAATAAACAAAGATAAAACCCTTCATCAATCGTAAGCTATTCAAAAATTGGCAGAAATCAACAGGACTTTTTCGCAGCGTCTTGAATTACTAAAAGCGGGAGAAATAGGGACCATTAGCAAAAGGGGGATAACATGAAACTGAAAATCATACATACAAATGACATTCACAGCAACTTCGAAAACTTTTCCAGAGCCGTCACGCTCATCAAGCAGCATGCAGATGAAAACACGATTATCCTCGAAGCGGGTGATTTTGCGGATTTTAAAAGCATCGAGTTGCAGGGCACAAGAGGGGGAGCGGCGGTCGAGCTGCTTGAGTATGCAGGTTATGACGCGCTCACAATCGGAAATAATGAAATGTTCAACAGTGTGGAGACACTTGAATACATGGCAGAAAGCAGCCCGATGCCTTTCATCAGCAATAATCTATCAAAAGCGGACCGAACGCCGGTGAGCGGTGTTGTCTCAAGTGCCATTCTTGAGAAGAACGGACTGCGGATTTTGGTTACCGGTTCCTCACCTGATATGGGAGAGTTTAATGAGGGTCTGAATATCCATATAAAAGATTATAAGCAGGCGCTGGCTGAAGAATTGAAGCGAAACGCCGGCAACTATGATCTGTGTATCGTGTTGAATCATATCGGCACCGCAGCTGATGAAGAATTGACAAAAGAGATGGAGGGGATTGATATCATCATCTCCGCCCACGATCATCAATTATATGAAGAAGCCAAAGTCGTGAACGGCACCATTATGAACAGTGCCGGGTGCTATGGCCAGCACATCGGCATCCTGGAAGTGGAGTTCACGGACAACAGCCTGCACCTCATAAAGTCTCTAAACCTGCCGACAGAAAACTCAACAGAAGATGACGGGGTCCGTTCGATTTTAAAACGTAACAAAGAAAAGGCGATTGAATCGTTAAGCGCACCGCTTTACAGCATCAATCACGGATTGTGGCATGATGTCATCGAAGAAAACCCGCTGACGAACTTGATTGCTGACGGCTTACACGATTTGCTGGATTGCGATCTCAGCCTGATCAACAGCGGAATCGTGAACGCAGGCTTGTTCGGCTATGTATCAGAAAAGAAATTGATTGAAATCAGCCCGTCTCCTTTGAATCCCACCACCTTTGAAATCCAGGGGAAGGATTTGAAACAGGCACTTGAAGATTCCCTTGATCCGCAGGTGTGCTTGGCCGATGGCAGAGGGCCCGGTTTCAGAGGGAAGTATGCGGGCAGGCTGCATGTCTCCGGGGCAACGGTTAAGCATGACGGCAAACAGATCACGGAATTATTAATTGGCGGCCAGCCTCTTGAAGACGAACGCTGGTATACGGTCGGCACATCCGATTACCTTCACCGCGGGTCTGGCTACCGTACGCTTGCCAATAACAGGAATGAGAAATATCGGCCGGAATATATTCGTGACGTGATTAGAACGTATGCGAGAAATGAAGATTTTATAAAAGGGGCTTTTGCGAACAGGTGGAAAGAAGCTGAGAAGGTGAAGGCGTAGGAACTTCACAATGTTTCATATAACGATGCTTAAGAACTTCCGTTTGTCGGGGGTTCTTTGTTTTTTTAAATTTAAATTCAGCAACTAAAACTTTTCACGTATCACAGTCGTCTATATTTAAAAAACAGATTCACGAGAAACGAGGGAGGGTTATGGAGAGGACCAATTATGTGATAGAGACCATGTCAAAGGATGAATTGCTGGAATATGCAATGAATGAATTTGGCAATGATGTGCTGTATCTCGCTTATTCTTATGTTAATGACTATAAAATTGCGGAAGATCTCGCCCAGGAAGTCTTTGTAAAGTTTTATAAGCGGATTGATACATTCAATTGGGAATCTTCACTTAAAACATGGCTGCTGAAAATTACAGCCAACCATTGCAAGGATTATAAGAAAAGCTGGTATAACCGGATGGTTTCTGCCGGCGACCAATTTAACAGACTGTTAAAAGGTAAAGATCCCAGTCCTGAACAGATGATGATGAAAAGAAGTGATCAGGCCGAACTGTCTGATCGTGTTTTGTCGCTGCCGATTAAATACAGGGAAGTAATCTATCTTTTTTATTTTGAAGAAATGGCTTTAAAGGAAGTGGCGGACTGCCTAAACCTGAATCTTAATACGGTAAAGACCCGGCTGGCGCGTGCAAAGGAACTCTTGAAGAAAACATACGGAGAAGGGGGTGCCGGATATGGAGAATAAGCTGAAAAAACTCCGCAGCAGTATGGAGGAGTCCGTTTTTGGCGAGTATTCGTTTGACAGCCGCAATAAAAGGGCTGTCCGGGATAAGATATCGGGTGGAAAACAGACACAGGCAGTTAAAGTTAAGCCATTTCTCAGTTTTGCATTTCTCCTCGGGCTTGCCGTTGTCATTTTTGGGATTGCAGGATATGGATCGGGATTGCTGCCGCTAGAAAACAGAAGTGCCGGTCCTGGAAAAGATGTCAATGTTGAACTGCAATTGGTTGATGCAAACGTGGAGCTGACAAATGAAGAAAACAAAATCGGCGGCATCGGTATTCCATCCGGTCCTAAAAAAGGGAAAGTGATAAGGCCGATCACTTTGTATTATACATTCACCATTAAAAACACGGGAAGTACTCCACTTGGTGAAGTTACGCAAACTGAAGATTTTTCAAATCCGAAGGGAGTCGCGGTAAAAATCGATCCATCCAATGAATTAGTTGCCGTAATTGAAGAAGCGGTTGGATTCAATGTCTTTAAAACCAAAGAATACAGTGAAACAAGAATGGGGCACGGACAGCAATTCACCCCTGTTCTAAAGCCAGGCCAGGCAGGTGAATTTGTTCTAATTTATGAATTGGGAGCTCTGGAAGACAATCCGGAAATACCGCTTGCGCCTTCTGAAGAACAGTTGAACAGGATTGAAAAGCAGGCCCGTAAGGCTGATCTTGTCGTTATGATAGATGAAAAGGAACTTGAACGGTTTGATTTGAGGAACCGTAAATAAACTTGGTTAAAAAGTGGTAGGAACATAAGTATTTCAGCTAATAATAAACCCGAACGATTAGGTAAGATTTCAATAAATCTTTGCCTGACCGTTCGGGTCTTTATTTACTCTCTCCAATAAATCGTTAGATGTTGCATACTTCATAAAAACTAGTGGAATGGAGCGGAAGACACTCGACTCCAACGGGAAATAGAGGAAAGGCTGAGACCCCGCAGGCGCAGCCGAGGAGGCTCAGCTTCCTCCCCGTGGAAAGCGAGTGTCTGCAGCGCAATGGAACGGACTTGTTTTTTCAGCTTAGCTGATGATTAGTAAACAGTAATACGTTGAATAGATATTGTTCGTCTCGAAGCATGACTTATTTAGGTATGTCCAGCCTCTTTCCATTCATTGAATCTCAACAGCATTATCTTTCACTTCAGCAGGAATTGCAATGTTTTCCACCTGATTCACATTTTTATATGTTGCTGTTGCATCTGTCACGATTTGTGCGGTTTCACCTGCAATTTTGACATCCACATCAGCTTTCGTCACGATCGACTTCAACATCTTGTCTTTACTGATCGTCAGTTTGTAGTCAAAGCTGTTAACTTGCAGATCCTCTACTTCTGTACGCTGTGTCGCTTCTTTCAGCACATCTTGAACCAATTCCATTTCTTGTTTGTTTTTCGAGTCTTCAGTGAGATTGACAGTTAGTACATAGTCGTTTCCGGATTGGGTCATTTCAAATAACTCTACGAATTTTTTTAATCTATTCAATTCATCTTTCATGGACTCGCCGCTCGCAAGTTCCGCAAAGTCCGGATTGCTGTTTGTCGGAGTTTTGATCCACTGGCTTTCACCAGGAACGAGAGCATAGCTTGTATCCTCATCCATATACAATTCAATGTCACCGTCGACCGTGCTCATTTTGATATGAGTGTTAAATGGCTCTTTCACATACTCCATAGTCATATCCAGCGACTGATTCATTTTCTGGCCGTTTGCGTTTACATCGATCCCCATTTTCATATCCGCTTCAAAGCTACTGATATCGTTGTCCAATGCGCCGTTGACCAATTCCTCTTTTGTGACACCTGTGCCGCAAGCGCCTAAGAAAAGCAATGATGCGAGCGCAACCAATAAAAAGTGCAGTTTCTTCATTGTTCGTCCCCCTGTTTTGGTTTAAAAAGCTAAAACAAATGCTGTCTCTTTACTATATCGACTAGTTAGTAAATAAGTTTAGCGACAATAGAATAGGATGATGGCTGCTTAAAAGAAGCCGGAAAAGCATCGGAAACATCATTGATATCACGGACCGCACTGGCGAGAAAGTGATGAGCTACCAGTATGACGCGTTCGGGAACCTGTTCACCCAAATGGCGGCGCCTTACAACGCCAATGGATTCACCGGCAAAGCTTATGATGCCAAAGCAGGATTGATGGATTACGGTGCAAGATGGTACAGCCCGAATACCGCGCGCTTCATGAGTCCCGATACATTCTCAGGCTGGCAGGACCAGCCGTTGAGCCTGAACCGGTATAGTTACACATACAACAACCCTGTGAACTTCATTGACCCAACCGGGCGGATGGTCGAACACCCTGGCGGGGGCAGCAGCGGCTGGACAGGCCAGAAACTTGAAAGAGGAGATTCGGGTCCATATGTGGAAGACCTGCAAGCGATGCTTCAGGGAGCAGGCTTTTCTCCAGGAGGTATTGATGGCATTTTCGGCCAAAAAACAGAAAATGCAGTAATAAACTTCCAGCAGGCTGCCGATATAGCGGTTGACGGCATTGCAGGTCCTCAAACCTATAATGCCCTGCTCACCTACGGAAAGAGTTCCGGCGGATCAAACGGCGGCGGCTCCGGCGGCAATGAAAAAATCGGCACATGGATGGGTGAATTGCTGCGAAAAGGCGACAGGGGATCGATGGTAGAAGACCTGCAGAGGATGCTTAGGGATGCCGGATTCAGTTATATCAGCATTGATGGTGTGTTTGGAAACGAGACGGAATCTGTCGTGAAACAGTTTCAGAGAAACAAAGGCCTAAAGAAAGATGGGCTGGCAGGTATTCAAACCTATTCAGCCCTGAAAGGGAATAATTGGAGCAGGCCGAAAAAGAAAACCTCCTTCTCTAAACCGAGAGAGCGTGAATTAAAACTGCCTGATTATGATTTTGATTTTGGTGATTTTGAAGACCACGTAATAAGAAACGAAATTCCTTTTGGACCCGGAAATTTGGTTAAGGTTGTTAAAAATTTTGGAATGATTAAAAATGGTGCAAAGTATGCATTAGACTGGCTGAAGAAATTGGGTAAGGGTTCTAAGGCTAAGGGTACTAGTAATGCAACTAAGTGGACTAGAGCAAATAGAATGGGAGAATATGAAAAGTGGCTAGATAATGGTCTTAAAGTTAATGGAAAAAAGTATGAAATAAATGACCACGTAATTAATAGTTTAAAGAAATCAGGTAGAAAAGATATAATGCCAGATCAAATAACTAGAGCACTGAAGCAGAAACCAACAAATGGAGATAGATTTAGCTGGATTTATACTGACCCAAAAACAGGTGTTAAAGTTTATGTTAATGAATTTAAAGATATCGTTGGAGTCCAGCCAGGAAAGTTTAAATAACGGAGGAATACGTTATGCTAATGGTTAGTAATATCAAACAACATATTGATATTGAGTATTGTGCATTCTTAGATGAAGAGGGCGGTACTTTTAATCTTGTTTCAACAATAAACAATGAAGAGGGTTTTAATCTTTTAGAAGGAGAAAGCTGTCTTATTAGAATAAGTTCCAATGGTTTTTTACAAGAGTTAGAAGTAATTTTCTCTAACCCCTCTAAGACAGATTATAATGCTTTCACTTACAGTGAAAAAGTTAGTGGAGTACCAGTTTTTAATCCCAATGGCTTTATTAAAAGTAAGGAAGAACCAGTAATATTAAAATATAAAGAAGGTTCACTTATTCTTTTGGGGCAAACAAAATTGAAAAAGTGTGATATTTGTTTAGTAGGTAATGGGATAAAATATTATATTTTAAAGAATGAGGTTATTGCGATTGAGGTTAGTGAGTTAATTCAAGATTATGGTGGTACAAAGCAAATTCAGTGGCTTGAAAAAAGAAATATATTATAGATTAGCAAAACCTTGATTGGCTAAATGCCTTTCAAGGTTTCTTTTTTGTTGGTGGGGCTACCCAGTGACGAATGGTTCATATTTTATACAGAGAATATGAGTAACCCCTGTAAGCCCTATATTATGTTTTTACGAATTATAAAGTACGTACAACACCTTTAAAACGTATGCCTTATTTACTCTTTATTTTGTTAAGCAAATAACCATAATTTAATCAGTTACTACCATTTCTATTCTTCAAATCCATACCTTTGCTTTCTCCCTGCCTTATAAATTCTTTCGCAACTTTGACGTACAGGACGGAGCCTCTCATTCGTGCCAAATCACATTCTCCCAGAAAATCTTTTAAACAAAAGACACAAAAAAAGGTAATAAACTTCCAGCATGCCGCCGATATAGCGGTTGACGGCATTGCAGGTCCTCAAACCTATAATGCCCTGCTCACCTACGGAAAGAGTTCCGGCGGATCAAACGGCGGCGGCTCCGGCGGCAATGAAAAAATCGGCACATGGATGGGTGAATTGCTGCGAAAAGGCGACAGGGGATCGATGGTAGAAGACCTGCAGAGGATGCTTAGGGATGCCGGATTCAGTTATATCAGCATTGATGGTGTGTTTGGAAACGAGACGGAATCTGTCGTGAAACAGTTTCAGAGAAACAAAGGCCTAAAGAAAGATGGGCTGGCAGGTATTCAAACCTATTCAGCCCTGAAAGGGAATAATTGGAGCAGGCCGAAAGAAAAAGAAAAATCCACATCATCTACCATTCGGATGGGGCCACATGGTGTTGATTTTCCATACTATGAAAAAATAGCGAGAGAACAAGGTATTGATCAAGTTCCCCATGAAATCAGAGATGTTATTCAGTCTGAAATGACCGGAAACGCAAAAGAAGACCTGGTTGTTGAGATGATTCTTGCCATTCCTGGAGGAGGTGTAGGGGGTGTTATAGCCAGGGGCGGTATAAAAATTGGGGGAAGAATCGGTTAGAAAGTACTTAAGAGTCTGGGTAAAAAGGGTAAAGGTAAAAGTAGTTCATTTGGACCTAATACTGTTGGTGCAGCTGAAAAGTATATTCCAAAGAATATAAAAATGGTTAAGGATAGATACCTTAAACAAAAGGGAATTGACGCACATGAACTCAAGGGGGGCTTTGTTGGGAAGAAAAATATGTCTCATTTTGATATTTATGTTGATAAGGACACAGGTATGCTGTGGATCTATAGAAAAGGAGGTAAGGGTGAGGGTGTACCAACGTACGAATATATAAAATAAAGGAGTATTGAAGTGGAAGAAACTAACGTAAAAGTTGAATTTATCGCAATTTGTGATGAGTATCTTGACACAAGCATTTTAACAGAAGAGTTAGATATAATTCCTGAAAAGGCTTGGAAAAAGGGAGACGAAATAATTGGTAAACCTATTCAAAGAAGAGATACTACTTGGATTGTTTCAACTCAATATGAACCTTCCTTGGATATAAATGTACAATTAGACAAAGTTATAAAAAAAATTGAAAACAAAACCAGTTCTTTACAGGTGCTAAGAGAAAAATATAATCTTCAATATATTTTCGCTATTGTGGTTAATGTTGAAGATAATCAAAAACCTGCAATGCACTTTAATCAACGATTTATTAAACTTGCGAATAGTATTCACGCAGAGTTTTATATTGATTTGTACATTTATTAGTCAATAACTAGTATGGACCACTTCCCTAACAGGAGTGGTCTTTTTTTGTAAGGTACAAAATACGGTAGGTCTCGTATTAAAACCCTTGCCACACATTGAGCGTCCCAAAAAACGGTTACTTCATCCCCTTTAATTTAAGAAACCTTGATTGGCTTAATTCCTTTCAAGGTTTCTTTATTGTTGGGGAGTCTACCTAGTGATGAATAGTTTATTTTCTATGTAGAGAATATGAGTAACCCCTGTAAGCCCCATATTATGTTTTTACAAATTTTATAGTGCGTACAATCTTTAAAACGTATGCCCTATTTACTCTTATTTGTTAAGCAAATACCCATAATATCATCAGTTACCACCATTTCTATTCTCCAAATCCTTATCTTCGCTTTCTCCCTGCCTTTAAAATTTTTCGCAACTTTTACGTACAGGACGTAGCCTTCTCATTCGTGCCAAATTACATTCTCCCAGTAAATCTTTTGAACAAAAGACACAAAACAAGGTAATAAACTTCAAGCAGGCCGCCGATATAGCGGTTGACGGCATTGCAGGCCATCAAACCTATAATGCCCTGCTCACCTACGGAAAGAGTTCCGGCGGATCAAACGCCGGCGGATCCGGCGGCAATGAAAAAATCGGCACATGGATGGGTGAATTGCTGCGAAAAGGCGACAGGGGATCGATGGTAGAAGACCTGCAGAGGATGCTTAGGGATGCCGGATTCAGTTATATCAGCATTGATGGTGTGTTTGGAAACGAGACGGAATCTGTCGTGAAACAGTTTCAGAGAAACAAAGGCCTAAAGAAAGATGGGCTGGCAGGTATTCAAACCTATTCAGCCCTGAAAGGGAATAATTGGAGCAGGCCGAAAGAAAAAGAAAAATCCACATCATCTACCATTCGGATGGGGCCACATGGTGTTGATTTTCCATACTATGAAAAAATAGCGAGAGAACAAGGTATTGATCAAGTTCCCCATGAAATCAGAGATGTTATTCAGTCTGAAATGACCGGAAACGCAAAAGAAGACCTGGTTGGTGAGATGATTCTTGCCATTCCTGGAGGAGGTGTATGGGGTGTTATAGCCAGGGGCGGTATAAAAATTGGGGGAAGAATAGGTTCAAAAGTCTTTAATGGTCTTGTTAAAAAGGGTACAGGCAACCTTAATAGTTTACTAAAGAGTAAATCAATTAGGGAGGGGCTCTACGGGAAGAACAACAGCAAGTAGTTTGCAAGAACAACTAGCTATGAAAGAAGTATTATCTAATCCACTTGTAGGTGCTAGAGAAGTAGTGTCAAGAAGTAAAATGAATGATAAAAGATGGTTAGATTCAGATGGATGGGTCAAAATGCAAAGGATTGTAAAGACGTCAAATGGGAAGATAAATATTCATTTTAATTACAATACCAGGACAGGAAAGTTTGATGACTTTAAATTTAAGTGATAGGAATGAAAAGAATGATAGTTAAATGTATAACAAATGAGGGTTATTTATTCAGTCCTAGGAAGGTTAGAGAAGGTCTTACTCAAAAAACATTATATAACGAAATAACAGCCTACAGAGATTATAACGTATACGGTATGATAATCTATGAAGATGGATTAAGATATCTTTTATTTGACGACTGCGAAACTCCTTATTGGTATCCTGCTGAGTTATTCGAAGTAATTGATAAAAAAATTCCCGAAGAGTGGTACTTTAATTTCATAGGACATAGCGATGAAGCTATTTCTGCCATATGGGGGTATTTTGAGTTAGTTCATTCTGAGGAACATTTTGATGGATTAGGGGAACAGGAACAACAAGAAATAGATTTGTTTTTCAAACGAAAAAAAGAAATAGATAATTAAAAATTTTAGGATGGCGGCGGTTATCTAATGATAACCGTCACATTTTATTATTGGGGAGTGCCGAATAAAAAGCACTAACTAATGAAAATTCACCAATTACACATACAATTAAACTTTCATTATCCAAGCTACAAGGATTTTTTTTAGAAGTAGATGGGAAAACCGCTTTGGCTTTTTGGGAAAGCTATCCTTCACCTTCTCATTTGGAGGGGGAAACACTAGAGCGATTGAGAGCATTTCTTTTAGGAGCCAGTGGCAATTCTCAGGTATTCAAACCTATTTAGTCCTGAAGGGAAATAATTGGAGCAGGCCGAAAGAAAAAGAAAAATCTACATCATCTACCATTCAGATGGGGCCACATGGTGTTGATTTTCCATACTATGAAAAAATAGCGAGAGAACAAGGTATTGATCAAGTTCCCCATGAAATCAGAGATGTTATTCAGTCTGAAATGACCGGAAACGCAAAAGAAGACCTGGTTGTTGAGATGATTCTTGCCATTCCTGGAGGAGGTGTAGGGGGTGTTATAGCCAGGGGCGGTATAAAAATTGGGGGAAGAATCGGTTCAAAAGTACTTAGAGGTCTTGGTAAAAAGGGTACTAAGTAAAACTGTAGATGATTTAATTAAAAATGCAACAGCAGGGAGAGCGACTAAGGGAAGAACTTCTCAATATGACTTATCTGGAGGGTTTGTAAAGCAGTAAAAGACTTTGAGTCATTGCAACCAAATATCACAAAAAACACTCCAGATTTAAGAGTTGGTAAATTACCAGATGGAAGAACAGTAATAGTAAGAAAGAAAAGTAGTGATGGTCGCCCAACAATTGAAATTCAAGACGGAAAAAAGAAAATTAAGTTTCGCTATTAATTGTAATAGGAGGAAGAGTATTGGAACATTGGGAAAGATGGATACCGATAAAAGGATTACCCTCAAGATTATACAATGATACTTTTATTGATAATAAAGAAGGTATAATATTAGAGTTCAGCGATGAAAATGATAAAAAGAAAATTTTAGTTAAGTTTGATGAGGGTGTATTATCCTATAGAAATACAGATGAAGGCTCATTATTGAAAAAACTAAATTATTTAGACCAACAATACGGTACAGATTTTTATAGCGAGTGGACTTTATTTAAAGTCAAAAACTCTGAATATATAAAATGGTTTCTTGAAGAGAGTTCAGGTATTTATGAGCCCAATCAACTAGAACATTATGTGTTTTTAACACCAAATGATGTAATCGAAATACTAACAACATACACTCCAAGTATCGTAATAAAGTAACATATAAAATTAATATAAATGATTGTCCCCCTTTAATAAATCTAGGGGGGCTTTTATGTGGGGAGGGAGTGCTGAATAACTCTCTCTTTAATAGTTGTATGGCGGCAACCCTTATAAGCCCTATATAGTACTTTGTCGAATTATTAAGACGTACAACAACTGTAAAATATATGCTCTATTAATGAAATGTACCTTCTCAAAATAATCACACAATCATCAGTTACTACCATTTCTTTTCCCCAAACATCTACCTTCGCTTTCTCCCTGCCTTTTTTAAAATTTTTACGTACAGGACGAAGCCCTCTCATTCGTGCCTAATCACATTCACCCAGAAAATCTTTTGAAAAAAAGACACAAAAAAAAGGTAATAAGCTTCCAGGAGGCCGCCGATATAACGGTTGACGGCATTGCGCTCCTCAAACCTTTAATGCCCTGATCACCTACGGAAAGAGTTCCGGTGGATTACATTTCGACTTAGAATTATGCTATCAAAATATGGGAGAAGATAAAAAGGCATTAAAGTCTTTTAAGAGATCGTTAGTGATAATTCCCCAACTAAAAAAAAGAAGAAAAAGAAATACAACTATTAATGTATATACAAAATTTGAGTAAAGGTGTTTAAGTCGCCCATGATTAACAAGAAATATAATATTTCTATTTTCCTTTTTGTGTGTAGTATCTATTTAACTATTCCATTCATTCTCTTAAACTATTATATAATTTCCAAACCATTGTTCCTGATCTTGTATATAGTCTATTTTCTTCTTTCATTGATAACAATTATTACGATATACAATAAAAAATATGTAAAATTCAACATGATCGTTTTACCCATTATGATATTCGGAATGTATTTTTTAGTGAATCAACCTTTATTAGTACCGATCCTATTTACAGTTCCTCTTTTATTCACAAGTCTATATCAAGTTGCTTTTCGAGTGTTTTATGGGATATTGTTGATCATTTTAGTGTTCATTAACTTGGTTTTTCTCCCAATTTCCAACTTTGGCGAGCATACTACGGTAGATCAAGAAATGGCACCGAATAATCAATATCGCCTTGTCGAAAAACAAATTGATCAAGGTTTATTGGGTGGGGATAAGCAAGTGATTTTAGAAAAAGTAACTTTTGGCGTGATCAGCAAACCGATAAAAGTTGTTTATAAAGGTGAGTGGACAGAAAATATCACAATTCAGTGGGTTGATGACAGCAGCTATAATGTTAATGGAAAAGTAAAATCTGTGTTTGATTAAACGAAGGAATAAGAATGGTGGGTACCAAAGATTTTCACTCCTGAGGTCAATAGGGTATTCCATACCTCCAAACCTTTATTAAGTCCAAATGGTTTTTGGGAGCAAGAAATTACCTTTGATGGCCGAGAACCAAAACTGCTGTTTATAAGTAAGCATATTAAGTAAGTTGGTTCTTCCTATAGGTCTGTACAGAAAAGGGGATATTTAAATGAACACCAAGAAAATGATAAAGTACTTTTTTTAAATATTTTCCATAAGTAGTTTAATTGTTACATTATCTTCCACCCTTTTTGGAAACAATGATTATGTTATAGAACAAAAATTAACGTTAACGATCATTTTTTTACTGTTTTTTACTTTAGGCCCTTTATTTCTATATAAATTACTAACTTTTAGAATGAAATAGATTTTATTCCAATCCTCCTGAGTTTCTTAGAAAATTCATCAGGAGGATTGGTTCTGTTTATTTACACAGATGGTATCTTGATAAGCCAGATACAGCTTTTCTCTCCTTATTGTTGCTCCCCATTGAACATAAACTGTCACCATTCATCGTCTCTTTGTTTACTTTCATTTCTCGATTATTATAGTGGGGGCTGCTCCGTCTTGATTAATTCCAAATACACTCTGTCAACGTTATCAGAACAAAGAGGGCTAATTGTATTTGGCCGTAATCCTGTGAACAGAAAATGTGTTAAAAAGCGTCCGGCAGGCCGCCGATATAACAGGTAGAAAGAGCTCAAGTCTTTCAAACTGGAAGGGCCGGTGGCAATAAAAAAAGCGGCACACTATATGAATGAATTAATAAAAAGAGGTTAAAAAAAGTCAGCTTCTTTTGAAAAGGGGATTGAAATGGAGCTCACGCTTTATAATGTCTTATTTTTACCAACTATCTTTCTATTAGTAACATCCATCATCGCATATTCAATCAGTGGACTATATATTTTGTTTTTTCCAACCTTAACTGCCAGAGCGCAAAGAATCGTATTTATACACATAGTAAATGTTACCTCGTTTTCATATGGTCTTATTCTTACTATAGGCATTTATAACGGTGAGTATCTGACCTTAACGAATATTTTATTAATCGGGTCGATTTTACTCTTTTTATTCAGTTTTAGGATTCCTGTATTAAGAAGGCGTTCCTTATTAATCCCCTCCGTTTGGAGTGGAGTATGCACAATTTTAGCTTTACTATATCCGTTTTAAGGAGTTGGCTATGGCTTCTCTATCTATTGGTTCCTTTGTGTTTTTTCTCAGCTGCTGCCGTCTCTGACCTGTTTAAAGTAAAGAGCGTCCTGCTCGCCTTGCTGGAGCGGGACGCTTCTTGATATTGCCAGAGCATGTCCACGGCTTTATATGATAAAATAAATGTCAGTTTTGAAAGTCCCCAAGATGTGAATATAGAATATTAACTAGACCTGGATGATGAAAATGTCAAAACACAACGAAAAATACATTGAGTAAAAAAGGGGAAACGATGCTGGACTATAAATTTTACGAAGGAAGCAAAGGATCGGATACCGTCGTTTTGCTGCACGGAATTGGCGGAAGTTCAAACATTTTTTATAAGCAATTGAAAGCCTATAAAAAACATTTTCATGTTGTGGCTGTCCATCTGCCGGGTCATGGGCGTTCGCCCGGTGTCCATGAGTATAAAGAGGCTTTTACTTTTGAACTGGCTGCAGGTGAAATCATCAAATTGCTCGATCACCTGAAAATCAAGAAAGCCCACTTTGTCGGCATTTCTCTTGGCGCCGTTTTGACCCATTCGATTTTGCGGAAAGCCCCTGAACGGGTGAAGTCGGCTGTATTGGGCGGGGCGATTACAAGGGTGACGCTGTTGGACAAGCTCATGCTGGTCACCGGCCATGCTGTGAAAAATATCGTGCCGCATATGTGGATTTACAAGATTTTTGCCATGTTTATGATGCCGCGGAAAAACCACACCGAGTCCCGTAAAACCTTTATCAGAGAAGCTATGAAGATGGACAGGCAAGATTTTCTCGGCTGGTTTAAAATCGCCCATACCGCCCAGCCAATATACAGCAAGGTACCGGAAGCCTCTGCCGGTATTCCGAAGCTTTATCTATCGGGCGAGCAGGACCATATGTTTATGAAAAACGTAAGAGCTGATGTGAAGGCTGATGAATGTGCCAGAATGGTCATCATCAAAAACTGCGGCCACATTTGTAATATTGAAAAACCGAATGAGTTCAATGAACTTTCCGTTGATTTTATGTGTGAAGAAGCGGAAAGACAGAAGAAGCATCTGGCCTGAAGAAGAGGGCCGGATGCTTTTTTGGTTGTTAAGGAAATTATAAGTTTTTTGTGTTGTCGATAAAAAGCGTGAAGGGAGTCATCCAGCTCCAGGCGTCAGCGGCTATCGTCATAAGCGGTGATCCCCTCCGAAGGAAAGATCATCTTTCTGCGGGTACCCCCGCTTATGCGTAGGCCGCTATTCGGGCGCCCTGCGCTTTTGTTCATGGAATGACCGGAACAATCAATTTCCCTAATGATGTTTTAGCGGGTTAAAAAACGGGCATTTCTCATTAGAAAACATCAGGGGGAATACCGATGAAAGAACTAAGACTTTTTTACATAGTATTATCTTCTTTTTTCATAACACTCTTTCTTGTCCCTGCAGCTCATGCAGAGACAAACGGCACCGTCACGGTCATTTCATTCGATGGCATGCGGGATGACCTTGTTGACCGCTATGTCTCAGAGGATAAACTTCCGAATATCGAAAAAATCATGAAGAACGGAACAACAGCAAAATATGCAAAAACAATCACGCCTTCGCTTACCGCTCCTTCCCATGCGGCGATTGCAACGGGTGCGACGCCAGATGATACAGGGTTTGTGAGCAATAAGTGGAAGGATGCCGATAAAGAACAGCAAAATATTGATGCTGCTTTTTCCAGCAAATTGGGCGTTCCGGCCGTGTGGCAGAAGGCCCGCAAGCACGGTAAAACAACGGCGACCGTTGCGTTCGCTGGTGCCAACCCCGCAGCTGAAAAACAGGCCGATTACTCGGTTTACTACGGGGAGACGTGGGCTCCGAGCAATCTCGAGAGCTTGCGTTTTACAAAAGCTTCCGGCTGGAAAGGGGCACCGGAAAGCGAATTGCCGCTGAAAGAGTCCCAATTTAGGATATCCATCGAGGGTAAACGTGATCATGTTGTACATATCCTTGCTGTAGGAACGGCTGATGATTACACTACGTTCATTTTTTCGGAAGACAAGCAGGTGGATAAGGATGATGAAATCGTCGGACGGAAAGAATGGGGGGCACTCCCCCTTGAAATCGAAAAAGGAAAAAACGGCGGATTCTGGTTCAAGATGAAACAGGCGGATAAAGAACTGAAGGACGTCCAGCTTTACCGGACAGATGTAACGTCTGCTGTATATGACGGTCCTGAAGGTTTTGCAAACACCATCACCAACAGGTTCGGGTTCTTCCCGGCCCAGGATGACTCAAAAGCATTGGAAAAGGGCTGGATCACACGGTCAGAGTATGAAGAAATCAGCTCGCGCTTTGTCACGTGGGTGACGGATGTTTCTCTTTTCATTAAGAAAAAATACCATCCGGATTTGCTCATGTTTTACACGCCACAAATTGATCACGAAGAACATCAATTTTTAATGGAGGATGAGCGGCAGCCGGATTACTCTACGGACAATGCGAAAAAAAACATGGAATATATCGAATGGGCGTATAAATTGGCAGATGAAACTGCCGGCAAAGCCTACAAATCACTTGATCAGGACGACCGCCTGCTGATTGTGTCCGACCATGGAATGGAGCCGGTTCATACTGCCGTTTATCCCAATAAAATCCTGAAAGAAGCGGGGTTGCTTAAAGTTGATAAGAAAGGCCGCATTGATTATAAAAAATCAAAAGCATACGTGATAACAAATGGCGGTGCAGCCTATGTGTATGTGGAAAATGATGATGAGAGGCTGAAACAAAATGTGCAGCGCCTCTTTGCGGAAGTGATGGTTGAACCGGGATATGGTCCACTGTCAGCCGCAAAAAAGCATACGGCGGATAAGGAACCGGAAAAGTCCGGATTTGCATTCAGCCTGGGGACAATTAAGGGATATGTAAAGAGTTTATTTGCAGCTGTTTTCCAAAAAGAGACGAATCCCTTTGAAAATGTGACCGAAATCGGTGCCCGCCAATCCGTCAAGCATCCGAACGCTGGTGATTTGCTTGTTATTACGAAGCCGGGCTTTAAGATGGAAGAAGGCCATAAAGAATTGTCATCCCCGGCAGCCGGACTTGGGACACATGGCGGAGACCCGGAACGGAAGAAGATGCATGCAGTCTTTTTCGCTGCCGGAAAAGGGAATGAGAATGGAAAAACGATAGATCCGGTTTCAACACTCGATATTGCGCCGACCATCTATGAAATGCTTGGCATAAAGGTGCCTGATTTTGTGGAAGGGAGGCCGATCCGTGCAGTAGTGGACCATTAACCACCTGATTTAGCGAATTGATCTGCTTTAATCGGGGATAGGAGCCGGTTGCCACAAGTCATGAGATGACAGGGTGTATAGGGGCCTTCCTTCTTTCCCTGGTGAAAGAGCCGGTTTACTACTGTAGACCGGCTCTTTTACTTATTGTAAGGAAATAAAAAGCGAGAAGGGAGTCATCCAGCTCCAGGGCCAGCGGCTATCGTCATAAGCGGTGATCCCCTCTAGAAGGAAAGTTTACCTTCCTGGGGTACGCCGCTAAGCGGGCGCCTTGCACTTTTGTTCTTCACGGATAATTGCGAGCCAGGGGTGTCTTCCTGTTAAGTGGGCTTTTACTTGCGCTTCTGCCACCGCCTAACGAAGCATTTGCTTAAAAGATGCTTTTCGTTGTTCGACGATGTTAACAAGACTGTGGATAAAACACGATTTGGAAATCACATAAATATCAATCATAAAAAGCTTTACTAACTATGATCACCAACCGATAAAATACGTGAGTCTGTCATTTACAGATATGGGAATTCTTGTTTGTGGGTACAGATGGAAACTTGTTTGGGTATCTTAGAAGGAGGAATTTATTGGGGGTTTTTAATGCTTTTAGGACAAATATAATTTTTGTATCCAATCCATTGAGAATTCAACACACAGGGGGCAGGCATCCATGGAGAAAACGCCAATTTTTAAACGCTTGAACAGCAGAAGTCTGACTTTACAAATGAAGTTAACCGTAACCATCGTTATATTATTATTTTTGATTATTTCTCTACAATCAACAATTATCGGTGTTGCATCTCTTTTTTTGGAAAATACACTGGCATTAAATATTGCTTCAGCCTTAATCAGTATATTCCTCGGATCTTTGGGAGCTTATTTTGCCATTCGATATTTTATAAAGATTCCTTTGCAGAGGCTTACTGGCCTGGCTGATTCTCTGCTTAACAACGATTTCACAAAAAGGGCCGAAATCCATACGAAAGATGAACTCGGACAGCTGGGAATGGCGTTTAACGACCTTGCTGGCCAGATGCAGGAATTGATAACAAAGATTCTTGTTTCCAGCAAAGATCTGAATGAACAATCGGAACTGCTGGAGAGACATACAAATGAGAGTAAAGCATCGTCTTACCAAATCGCTTCCAGCGCCCAGCAAATGTCGGCAGGGAGTGAACAGAACACAAGCCAAATAATAAGTATTTTGGAGCAGTTCAAAGATATGGCCGCAGCATCCCAGCAAATTTCTTCCAGTATGGAATCAGTGGATCATTCATCAATGAAAGTTTTAGCTTCTGCACAAGAAGGAGAACGTTCTATAAAAAGCACACTGGTTGAAGCAATACAGACCCAGGAACGGCTTAATGAAACGGTTAAAAATGTCGAAAATCTATATCAGCAATCAGATGAAGTCAATACGATTGTGGATATGATTAAAGATATTGCCGGGCAGACCAATTTACTGGCTCTGAACGCTGCCATCGAAGCAGCTCGTGCAGGCGAGGCTGGACAAGGTTTCAGTGTCGTTGCCGATGAAGTAAGAAAATTGGCAACCCAATCGAACGACTCAACTGAAAAAATCCAGACCCTGATTTTAGATATCCAAAAAGGGATCCAATCCATTGTGGATATGATTAAGTTAAATGGAAATGAAATGAATAAGGTGGTTGAATTCGTAAAACATACCGAATTGACAATTGAACAAACGAAAAGTTCGATACTCGCTATCAAGTCTGAAATTGAAGGCATCAATTCTTCTTCCCGGGAATTGGTTTCAAATTCTGAAGAAATGGAAAAATCGTTTGGCACGATTGCTGAAGTCATGGAAGAATCAAAAGCAGGCACAGAGGAAGTTGCTGCTTCGACCGAACAGCAAATATCTTCAATGGAGCACTTAGACCAAATGAGCAAGTCCCTGCATCAACTATCAAGGGATTTCAGCATTCTTGTAAAAGGTATTGAAGCGTAAACGGAATCGAACAGCGAAAGTTTTGGTCTATATATCCCCCGCTTATGATAAGAGCCTTTAAATCCGAATCATGAATCCAAATCATATTTATGGAAACTTTATGAATAACGTTGTATTTGCTATTTACAACATATGACAGGACATTTACGATTAGAGTGACATCAAGGTGAAACGGGGATTGGGGATGAAAACAAGCAGCAAGATTGTATTGGTTTTATCATTACTTTTTAATTTGGCAATTGTTAGCGTAGTTGGTGTTTATGTTAAAAATAACGGTTCAGCCGGTGTCCGGGCAACGATCAGCGAATTGCTTAATGGACAAGCAGAAATCCATGCTCAAGCAGACAGTTATGTGCCGAACAGCCACCATCTTAACCGAAGCTCAACATTCGATATTATGCCGTCTGATGAAAATTCGATCGTTTTTTTGGGAGACAGCATCACCCAGCGGAATGAGTGGGCGGAACTGTTCCAGAATAGCAGCATTAAAAACAGGGGCATCGACAGTGACCGCACGTATTCGATCCTTCACCGCCTGAACCCTGTCATCAAAGCACAGCCGGAAAAAGTTTTTATAATGGTGGGAATTAACGATTTGAGGGAAGGGCGGAAAGTTGCTGATATTGCTGCGGACTATGACTTGATTCTTTCCCGTTTGAAAAATGGAACCCCTGATACCCGGATTTTCATCCAGAGTGTACTCCCGGTAAACAATACGACATTTTATAAAAGAACGGACAATCGTTATGTAACGGCACTGAATGCGGCTTTGAATGACCTTTCAGATAAATATTCAGCCGTCTTTATCAATTTATATCCGCAGTTTTTGGCGCCATCGGGAAAAGAATTGAATCCTGATTATACGTATGACGGACTTCACCTGAACGGAGAAGGATACCTTTTGTGGAAACACATGATTGAAAAGTATGTTACTGACTAAGGAACGGCCGGGTAGCACCAGGCCGTTCGATCAGTTAAGGAGTTTCAGAAGCAAGGTGATAACGGCGGATATGCCCAGGAACCCATACATGAAGTATCCGATGATCCGGATTCCAAGCGGCAAGGATTTCATGGCAGGGCGGGAAGAAGGATAACCTTCAATATTCGTCATATGATCGGTGGCATCATTGAAAGAATTTTTGCGGCCCATAGTCATGCTTCCCTTCTATGTAAAATACTGTTAAGTTGATTATATCATGCCAAAGTCAGGATTGGTTATGTGACCTTTAAAGCAGTGCGAAAGGCATTCAATCAGCCAAAAACAGACTTTTTTCATTTTTCCGTGTCTGCCCGTTTACATTTTTCCAATAATGCCATATACTACGCAATAGATACTCTTTATTTCACCAAAAGGAGGTATGTGTTATGAAAATTGCAGAGATGATGTTTCCTATTGTTAATTTCATAGCACAGCCTGCCGCGAAATAGAGGGTCTGCACGTTATTGTCAGTGTCATGATGAATCCTTTTATAGCCGTGGGCTGTGTTGCCATGCACGCCTACGGCCTTTTTTTGCCCAATTTTCCGGGACTGCGCCTGCGCGCAGTCTCTTTTTTTATCGGTTATGGAAGCGCTGCTTTTTATTAAACTGCGGTTCTGTTATCGGAGTTAAAATCAAGGAGGAAATGACATTGATAAAAACGATTGAACAGTATGGCTGGAATAAATCATGGAAAACCCATTTTGAACAATATGAAAAAGAAGGATATATACCGGGACGGGTGGCACTTGAACATAAGAGAAGCTACCGGGTCCTGACAGAGCATGGTGAATTGCTGGCTGAGGTGTCGGGCCGGATGCGGTTTGAAGCGGGGGAGCGGGAAGACTTTCCGGCTGTTGGCGACTGGGTCGCTGTTTCGGCCAGGCCTGATGAAGGGAAGGCGACGATCCATGCGATATTGCCGCGGACGAGCAAATTTTCACGAAAAGCGGCCGGACGCACGACAGAAGAGCAGATTGTAGCTGCGAATGTCGACACCATTTTCCTTGTCACCGCTTTAAATCAGGATTTCAACGTCCGCAGGCTTGAGCGCTATCTCGTCATGGCATGGGAGAGTGGAGCAAACCCTGTCATTATTTTGAGCAAAGCAGACCTGTGCGAGGATATTGCTGAAAAGGTCAGTGAAGTTGAAGCAGTGGCATTTGGTGTCCCTGTCCATGTCATCAGTGCTGTTGCAGACAGCGGAATGGAAGAGCTTGATTCCTATCTTGCAGCCGGAAATACGGTGGCATTGCTCGGTTCTTCAGGTGCCGGCAAGTCTACCCTGACAAATCGGTTGTTCGGAAGTGAAGTTCAGCTTGTGAAGGAAATCAGGGAAGAGGACGGCCGTGGACGCCATACGACAACCCATCGGGAGCTGATTGTGCTGCCGGGCGGCGGGCTTGTCATCGACACGCCGGGCATGCGCGAGCTCCAGCTATGGGAGGCGGATGAGAGCATTGGCACAAGCTTTCAGGATATCGAAGAGCTTGCCGGGAATTGCCGGTTCCGGGACTGCAGCCATAATTCCGAACCGGGATGTGCGGTAAAGGCTGCCATTGATGACGGATCGCTCGAAGAAAAACGCTATGAATCGTATGTGAAGCTGCAAAAAGAACTTGCCTTTCTCGAACGGAAGGCAGACAAGAAAGCTCAGCTCGAAGAAAAAGCGAAGTGGAAAAAGATTGCCGGGGACCGGAAACGGTTCCACCAGAGATAGGTTAAGCGGAGCTGCCCTGGATAAGCGGGCAGCTCTTATTCTTTGTAAAATGTTTTATAATAGGATTCTGTCTCAGTCCGTACGGTACATCCGTTTCGTTGGAACACCTTCTGCATTTTCGTGTTGGCCCGGTGGGTGCCGCCTGCATAGTGAGAGGCACCCATTTCTTTTAGTTTGCCAAGTGATTGGCGGTGGATTGCAGTGCTTTTTCTCTTTCCCCTTGCCGCCGGCAGGAGTCCGAAATAAAACAGCCTGCCTTCGTCAATGGTGCCCGGTTCGATGTGCGGCATGGAGATGGCGATTGGGGTTCCATCTTCATAAATGGCATTGCATGTCTTTTGCCAGCCCGGCCCGAGTTCACGCTTCACGGATTCCAGGTGCTCCGCAATCGGCAGGGTCGACGGTGCGTTATCTGAGCCTGACATCGCCTGTTCCCAGAGCGACATGAATTCCTCTTCAGTCAGATTCTTGTCTTCGAGTGACAGCCATTCATAGCGGTCCGGCACATTTGGTTCGAAGTCTTGCAAATCCAGGTATACTTCAACCCGGGAAGCGTAATGTTTGAATCCGGATGTCATGAGCATTTCTGAAAAGGCTGGAAAATAGGGAGTGTTTCTATTGAGCAGAAATCCGATCCGCTTTACGACCAGGTTTTCGGTGTGCGCCATTAGTTCCTGAAGCTTTTTTTCGTATGCTGTTTTAGAGAAATCGGTTATCGGCCGCACTTGTTCAATCTGGATTGATATCGGCAGGCCGTTGAGTATGTTGAATGAGTTACCGAAGAGCTTTTTTATAGTGTTTGTTGGTTCCATGATGTTCTCCTTTGGATGGATTGTTTTTTTAGGACTGAAGCAGGCGGGGGGTGAGTTCTTGTAATGTTGGCTTTCTTTTTGGGATGGAGGGGGGAGGTTGCTTTACTTTCTTTGGTGGGTTGATTTTGGGGACTGAATGTTGGTTCAGTGCTTGTAATGTTGAGTTCGCTATGGTTATGGGCACTGAATTTCTATTCAGTGCCTGTAATGCAGTCTGGGCTTCTGATTATCAGTACTGAACCATTATTCAGTGCGTGTAATGCAGTCTTTGCCCCTGATTAAAAGTACTGAATTTTCATTCAGTACCCGTAAAGCAGCTGTCGGTCCTGATTATAAGTACTGAACTCTCATTCAGTACCCGTAATATAGCCTTCATCCCGACTATAGGCACTGAATCCCTATTCAGTGCCTATAATGGTAGTTTACCTCCATTATAAGAACGGCATCCGAGTTCCCGTGCCTATAGAGCATCCTTGTCCTCCATTATAGGCACGGCATCCGAGTTCTCGTGCTTATAAAGTATCCTTGTCCTCCATTATAGGCACGGCACCCGAGATCTCGTGCCTATAAAGCATCCAAGCCCTCTATTATAGGCACGGCAGCCAAGTTCTCATGCCTATAAAGTATCCAAGCCTGCCATTATAAGCACGGCATCCGAGTTCTCATGCCTATAAAGCATCCAACCGCCCCCCCTAAAAAACTTCTCCACCATAAATCAAATCCCCTTGTTCCATCCCTTCCCCCCTCACTCCACTTTCACATGCGCCATAGGAATTGCATTGTACCCATACCCTTTCCGATTCCAAAACGCCTCCGCCGGCTGGACCCGGCCGGCGGAGTCAGACGCCCTGGCTTTTATTTCATACTCCCCGGGTTCTTCGGCTTCCCAGGCGATGGTCCATTTTGTCCAGGTGTACTGCCCGTTTGCCGGTTTGCTTAACGCAGCCCCATTCCATGTTTGGCCGCCGTCCATGCTGATGTCCACTGCTGTGATGTCACCTTCACCGGACCAGGCAATCCCTTTGATTTCTTGTATGCCGGTGTCCAGAATTTCGTAGTCCAGCGGTTTTTGGATGATTGAATTGACATGGGTTGTCGTTACAGGGAATTTGTCACGGTCGCTGTCAGGGTGGGGGTAGTAGGTGTAATCGATAGACTGGAAAGGTCCCTGGAATTTATGATCGATGACCGTTATTCGTTTCACCCATTTCACCGAAGACATGCCGTACCATTGCGGGACGACAAGGCGAAGGGGATACCCGTGCTTAAATGTAAGGGGCCTGCCATTGTATTCGAAGGCAAGGATCGTGTCAGGATGCAGGGCTTTTTCAATCGGCAGGCTGCGGGCAAAAGGAACCGTTCTATCCATATCCGTCCGCTCTCCTTTATCCCACCCTTCGAACACAACCTCCCGGGCTGAAGGTGACAGGCCGGTAATTGAAAAAAGGTGGCGTAGCGGCACCCCTTTCCAGCTGCCCTGACTGATCGCACCGTCTTCCCATTGTTCCCCGTATACCGGCGGGTTGAATTTCGCCCGCTTATTTCCGGAACATTCGAGAACTGCTGTTACGATCTTTGAAGGCATGGAACGAAGGTCATGATAACGGAACAAATAAGGCTGGCGGACAAGCCCGCCGACAATCAGTTGTGATTCAGAGTTCACCGGTGCCGGGTATGCAAAGTGGTTGCGCCGGTAAAAAAGGTTAACTGGAATCATATCTCCTTCCACAAATTGAATGGGTGTTTCCTGGTTTTCAGGTATAAGGCTTTTGGTTTTTAAATTAGGCTTGATTTTTGTCATCCATATTCCTCCCTCTGGCAGTTTATTAAGGAAGTCATTTTTATATGAGCTGCAGCTGGAAGAGATTGCTTATCAGTGAAATACAAATTTTTTGAAAAATCCTCTTGCATTTAAAGCGCTTTCCATTGTAAAGTGGTAAAAACAGTGAACAATTGAATAGGTTAACTGACACTTATCAAGAGAGATGGAGGGATCTGGCCCTGTGATATCTCAGCAACCAGCCTGCAAAGGCCCGGTGCTACGTCCAGCCAGGCAGAAGCCTGGAAGATAAGGGGGAAATACATGAACTGTAAAGCCTCTTCTTCCAGAAAAGGCTTTTTTTATTACATTGCTAGTTTGCTGCGTTAAAGGGATAAATGTTTATGGATAATACCGGCGATTCAGAAAACTTTCAGGTGACAACAAGGAGGAGAACATATGGGACAGCATACAGATACAATTTTGGCCCAGATCGGCAACCGGACAGATGAAAAAGGGGCAGTCAACCATCCTGTTTATTTCTCGACTGCATACCGGCATGAACGGGTCGGGCAGACGGGCGGCTATGATTATACACGCACCGGCAATCCGACGCGGGAAGTGGCCGAGGATGCGATTGCCCGTCTTGAAAATGCAGATGAAGGATTCGCATTCAGTTCCGGGATGGCAGCGATACAGGCCCTCATTTGTTTGTTCGCGCCGGGAGACGATTTGCTTGTATCAGCCGATTTGTACGGCGGCACATACCGGCTTTTTGAAACGAGCTGGAAGCAATACGGCATCAACATTCAGTACGGAAAAACAGTTGCGGATTTTGCGGAAAAAAGGACGCCGAATACGAAGGCGGTTTTCCTGGAAACGCCGACAAACCCATTGATGGAGGAAGTGAGCATCCGGGAGGCGGCCGAGTTTGCGAAAGAACATGGGCTGCTTCTGATTGTCGATAACACTTTTTACACGCCGGTTCTGCAAAAACCGCTCGACGAAGGAGCGGATATCGTCATTCACAG
This sequence comes from Guptibacillus hwajinpoensis, assembly GCA_016841765.1. Classification (GTDB taxonomy): domain Bacteria; phylum Bacillota; class Bacilli; order Bacillales; family Bacillaceae_O; genus Bacillus_BL. The sequence goes on along the minus strand of JAENYN010000008.1, from coordinate 6,153 downwards.
TGCGACGAAATATCTTGGCGGCCATAATGACGTGCTCGCGGGCCTGCTGGCAATAAAGGGAGAAGAACTCTGCGGGCAAATCCGCAGTTACCAGAACACAAGCGGCGCTGTCCTGTCGCCTTTTGATTCCTGGCTGCTGGCGCGCGGGATGAAGACATTGTCGCTCCGGATGGAACGGCACGAAGACAACGCCAAACGGATTGCGGCTTTTTTGAAGGAACGGGAAGAAGTGACGGATGTCCTTTATCCGGGGCGCGGCGGCATGCTGTCGTTCCGGCTGGAAAGAGAAGAATGGGTGGAGCCTTTTTTGCAGCATCTGCGGCTGGTCACATTTGCGGAAAGCCTCGGCGGGCCGGAAAGTTTCATCACGTACCCGGCCACACAGACCCATGCGGATATTCCTGAGGAAGTCAGGACCGCGAACGGCGTATGCAACAGGCTGCTTCGGTTTTCAGTAGGGATTGAACATGTGTATGATTTAATCGATGATCTTGAACTTGCCTTTAGCGGCATGAAGCAGGCAAAGGCAGTCCAATAAACAGGAAAGGAGTGGAAGCATGGGATTTTTGAAAGGTTTGCAGGATGGTATTTTAATAGGTGACGGGGCGATGGGAACCCTGTTATATACGAACGGAATCAGCACCTGTTTTGAAGAGTTGAATGTCACGAAGCCCGACGATGTGCTAAATGTCCATAAAGCGTATGTGAACGCAGGGGCAAATGTCATCCAGACGAACACATACGGCGCAAACCGCATCAAGCTCGCCCGGTATGGACTGGAAGATAACGTCTCGGAAATAAATATAGCGGCAGCAAAACTCGCCAAACAGGCAGCAGGAGACAAAGCATACGTTTTAGGCACCACCGGCGGCCTGCGCGGCATCCGCAAAAGCGAGGCGTCACTGGAAGAAATCCGGGCCAGCTTCACTGAGCAGGCTGAGAGCCTGTTAAGCGAGAAAGTTGATGGCCTTCTCCTTGAAACGTATTATGATTTTGAAGAGCTGACAGAGGTTGTGAAACTGGCGCGCGCAGCCACCGATTTGCCGATTGTCGCCCATGTTTCCCTACATGAGGCCGGCCGGCTGCAAAACGGGATGAGGCTTGCCGATGCGTTTGCTGAACTCGAAAAACTGGGTGCGGATGTCATCGGGCTTAACTGCCGTCTCGGACCTTATCACATGATTCAGGCACTTGAGCAGGTGCCGCTCCCTGAGAAAGCGGTCCTGTCGGTCTATCCGAACGCCAGCCTGCCTGATTTCGTGGATGGCCGGTTCGTATATGAAACCGAGACAGCGTATTTTGAAGAGGCGGCCCGGTCGTTCCGTGAACAGGGTGCGCGGTTGATCGGCGGCTGCTGCGGCACAACCCCTGAACATATCGAAGCAATGGCTGATGCCTTAAGAGGGCTTCTGCCTGTTACCCATAAAGAAGTGAAATGGCCCGCTACAGAAACGGAACCGCTGCCCCATCCACTGGTCATTGACCGGCGGCGCAAGCCTCACCTGCATGAGTCGGTGAAAAGCAAGCGTTCGGTCATAGTCGAATTGGACCCGCCCAAGCATCTGGAAACGGAGTCGTTCATTGAAGGGGCACGGGCGCTAAAAAAAGCGGGAATTGACGCGCTGACCATGGCTGATAATTCCCTGGCATCCCCGCGCATCAGCAACATGGCTGCCGCCGCGATTTTAAAAGAACAGGTGAAAGTGCGGCCGCTTGTCCATGTTGCCTGCCGGGACCGCAACTTGATCGGCACGCAGTCCCACTTGATGGGCCTGCACATGCTCGGAATCGACCAGGTGCTTGCAGTAACCGGTGACCCGGCGCGGGTCGGCGATTTTCCGGGGGCTTCATCCGTTTTTGATGTCTCATCCTTTGAGTTGATCGAATTGATGAAGAAAATGAACGAAGGCTATTCGTATTCGGGCCAGCCCCTGAAGGAAAGGACACGATTCTCGATTGCAGCTGCGTTTAATCCGAATGTGAAATACCTAGACAGGGCAGTGGAGCGGCTGCAGAAAAAGGCGCGGTCCGGGGCGGATTATTTTATCAGCCAGCCAGTTTACAGTGAAAAGCAGCTCATTGAAGTCCATGAAGCGGTAAAGCATATCGACGAGCCGGTTTATATCGGCATCATGCCGCTTACAGGCGCCCGAAATGCGGAATTCCTCCACAATGAAGTGCCGGGGATCAAGCTATCTGATGATATCAGGCGGCGGATGGCATTGACAGAAGGCGATAAAGAAAAAGCGCGGCAGGAAGGCCTTGCCATTTCCAGGTCGCTGATTGATACGGCTTATGACTTATTTAACGGAATCTATTTGATCACCCCGTTTATGAGATATGATTTAAGTGTTGAACTGACTGAATATATCCACGAAAAGGATCGGGTGAAGAAGGCGGAAAGGGAGATGACGCATGGCAGATAGTACAGCACGTTTCCAGCAGCAATTGAAGAAAAAAATATTGGTCATCGACGGGGCGATGGGCACGATGCTCCAGGATGCGGAACTGACAGCGGAGGATTTCGGCGGCCCCGAATTCGAAGGGTGCAATGAAATCCTGACGGAAACAAGGCCGGATCTCCTTCTCCATATCCACCGGACATATTTGGAGTCCGGGGCGGACATCATCGAAACGAATACGTTCGGTGCAACAAGCATCGTCCTGGCTGAATATGATATCGCCGACAGGGCGTATGAATTGAATGTGGAGTCGGCAAGGCTTGCCCGCCAGGCGGCTGACGAATTCTCGACAGACGAGTGGCCGCGTTTTGTCGCCGGCTCGATGGGACCGACGACGAAGACGCTGTCCGTGACTGGCGGCTCGACGTTTGAAAAAATGGCGGATTCGTACGAAGAGCAGGCCCGCGGGCTGATCGACGGCGGCGTTGACCTGCTTTTGCTTGAAACGAGCCAGGATATGCTGAACGTGAAGGCCGGTTTCAACGGCATTTCCCGGGCATTTGAAAAAACCGGCAAAAAAATTCCGCTCATGCTGTCCGGAACGATCGAACCAATGGGAACGACACTTGCAGGGCAGAATATCGAAGCATTTTATCTTTCTGCCGAGCATATGGAGCCTGTTTCAGTCGGATTAAACTGTGCGACCGGTCCAGAGTTTATGACGGATCATTTGCGGACATTGTCCAGCCTTGCAACTTCGGCAGTGAGCTGTTACCCGAATGCCGGACTTCCTGATGAGGAGGGCCATTACCATGAGACACCGGAATTGCTCGCGAAGAAATTGGCGGCATTTGCGGAAAAAGGCTGGGTGAACATTGTCGGCGGCTGCTGCGGCACAACCCCGGCGCATATCGAAGCGATCGCTGAAGCGGTAAAAGATTATGAGCCGCGGCAAATACTAGAGCAAACCCATGGCCACGCCGTTTCCGGCATTGAGCCGCTGTTATATGACGAGTCGATGCGGCCGCTCCTGGTCGGCGAACGGACAAACGTCATCGGCTCGAAAAAATTCAAGCGGCTCATCCGTGAGGAAAAATTCGAGGAAGCATCGGAAATCGCCAGGGCCCAGGTGAAGGCCGGCGCCCACGTCATCGATGTGTGCCTCGCCGATCCTGACCGGGAAGAGGTTCAGGACATGGACCGGTTCATCCGCGAGGTTGTCAAAAAGGTGAAAGTGCCGCTTGTCATCGACTCAACCGATGAAGATGTGATCGAGCGGGCCCTCATCCATTCGCAGGGCAAGGCGATCATCAACTCGATTAACCTTGAAGACGGGGAGGAGCGGTTTACCGCTGTTGTCCCTCTTTTGAAAAAATACGGCGGGGCAGTTGTCGTGGGAACGATTGATGAAGAAGGGATGGCTGTGACGGCTGAACGGAAGCTTGAAGTTGCCCGCCGTTCTTATGACCTGCTCGTCAATAAATACGGCCTCAAGCCGTCAGATTTGATCTTTGATCCGCTTGTATTCCCGGTCGGGACAGGTGATGAGGAGTATATCGGCTCAGCGGAAGCGACCGTGGAAGGGATCCGGCTCATTAAAGAAGCACTCCCGGAAACATTGACGATCCTGGGTGTCAGCAACGTATCATTCGGCCTGCCTCCCGTTGGCCGCGAAGTGCTGAACGCTGTGTATATGTACCATTGCACAAAAGCGGGACTCGATTATGCGATCGTCAATGCGGAAAAGCTGGAACGCTATGCTTCCATTCCGGAAGAGGAAGTGAAGCTTGCCGATGAACTTCTTTTCAATACGAATGATGAGACTCTTGCTGCCTTCACCGCTTTTTACCGCGGCAAGAAAAAAGAGTCGAAGGTGCAGAACGAATCATTAACGCTGGAAGAGAGATTAGCTGCATACATCATCGAAGGGACAAAAGAAGGATTATATCCCGATCTGGATAAAGCACTGGCAAAATACGACAACCCGCTTGATATCATCAACGGGCCGCTTATGGACGGGATGGCCGAGGTCGGCCGGCTGTTCAATGACAACCAGCTGATTGTGGCAGAAGTCCTGCAGAGTGCCGAAGCGATGAAGGCGGCCGTCAGCCACCTTGAACCGCATATGGAAACGAATGAAAACAGTTCGTCCAAAGGAAAAGTGCTGCTTGCCACCGTAAAAGGGGATGTCCATGACATCGGCAAAAACCTCGTTGACATCATTCTGAGCAACAACGGCTTTGACGTTGTCGATCTCGGCATCAAGGTGGCGCCTGCAGAACTGATCGAGGCGATCCGAAATGAGAAACCGGACTTGCTCGGGCTTTCCGGCCTGCTCGTCAAATCGGCCCGGGAAATGGTCATCACCGCCCAGGACTTGAAGGCTTCAGGCATCGAACTGCCGATCCTGGTGGGGGGAGCCGCATTGTCCCGCAAGTTCACAGATGGAAAAATCGCACCGGAATACGGCGGCCCGGTCATTTATGCGAAGGACGCCATGCAGGGGCTGTCCCTTGCCAACGACCTGCAAAATGAAAGCAGGCGGGCCGGCTTGCTCGAACAGATCGGGGAAAGGCAGAACCGCCAGGCGGCAAAGGCTCCATCGGCCACAGGCGGTTCGGCGACGGCCGTCGCGGTGAAGCCGAAGAAGGCTGATATCGCCGAAGCACCGGTTTATGTTCCTAAAGACACAGACAGGCATGTTTTAAGAGGCATTCCTGTCGCACACCTGCTCCCTTATGTGAATATGCAGATGCTGCTCGGCCATCATCTTGGCTTAAAGGGAAAAGTCCATGAAATGCTCGCTGACAAACACGAAAAAGCCGTTGCACTGAAAGAAGTGATCGACGGAATTCTGGCCGAGCATGAAGCGGAGCCGATATTTGAACCATCCGGTGTGTATCAATTTTTCCCAGCCCAGGCAGAGGGCGATCATATCTTTATTTATCAGCCTGATGATCATTCAAAGGTGCTCGAAACCTTTGAATTCCCGCGCCAGAATAAACCGCCGTATTTGTCACTGTCCGATTTCCTTCGCGAAAAAGGCAGCGGCACAATGGACTATGCCGGCTTTATGGCGGTGACTTCCGGTAGCAAAGTACGGGAAAAAGCTGAGGAATACAAAGCCAACGGTGAATTTTTGAAAAGCCATGCCGTCCAGGCGCTTGCCCTTGAACTGGCTGAAGGTTTTGCGGAACGGATGCACCAGCTCATGCGTGACCAGTGGGGCTTCCCGGACCGCCCGGATATGACGATGCAAGAGCGGTTCAGCGCCAAATACCAGGGCCAGCGCTTCTCATTCGGCTATCCGGCCTGTCCGGATCTGGAGGACCAGGAGAAGCTGTTCAGGCTGATTCATCCTGAAGATGCAGGCATCGAACTGACTGAAGGATTCATGATGTCCCCTGAGGCATCAGTATCAGCGATGGTATTTGCCCATCCGCAGGCTAGATATTTTAATGTATTGTGATGCTTAAGAGAAAAAGGTTCCTGCAATGAATGCTGCAGGAACCTTTTTTTAGTGTTAGGCTCTGTTAAAGTCCAACGTTGTTATTTACAAGTAAAGTATAAATTTTTGGATTATCAAACAAACGCACTCTTTAATTGGATAATAAATGGATAAATGATAGGAGATGATTCTGGAGATTGCCCGTTCCTTTCCGCTGCAGGCATTCGCTTTCCGCGGGGCGATCGGGAAGCCTCCCTCACGAAAATGATAGGTTTCTTACATTTTCTTTGTTTTTCTCCAGTT
>JAENYN010000082.1 GCA_016841765.1 Guptibacillus hwajinpoensis | reverse complement strand
TTATGTGATTTGAGTCCTGTATGCCCTTCTAATCTGAAATTTCACGGATAGCCAGATCTTAGCAATCATTATGTATATTGACATATAAGAACTCATAATTATGAGAGAAAAGGCAATCGTTCAGGATAGATTTGACAAAAAATGAAATTATGACAATCTGCTATGGAATTCATGGTTGAGATGGTATAAACTAGAAAGTAAATATTTTTCAGCTTGCAAAACATACAGCTTGGACTGGTGATTTGCAGGATATATGCTGTAATCATTGTAAGCGTTTACTATTTCGAGGGAGTGTTGGATGATGGAAATTGCTAAAATCGGGGATCTGGTGTCATTCAAAGAAGGCATGCGGGGGAAGGTCGAAGTTGTTTATGAAAACAGCGTAATTGTCGATCTCACTGTAATGGACAATTATCAAGAATTGGATTTTGAAAATTCGAAAACAGTGGTCAACCATAAAAGATATGAAATTCTGGAAACATTGTAAATTGTAATCGCAAAAAAGCAGCCGTACAGGCTGCTTTTTACGTTTAAAGGGAAAACTTATGTATAAGCCGTTTCCATCCCTATTCACCGCTTTTTCCGTTTGTCTGCCTCATCCTCAAGGGCATTTGCAATCCGTTTAAGATCTTTGCCCATCTCATTCAATATCAGCAGCAGAAAAACGATAAGGCCGAGCAATACCAGATTCACAATCATTTCCACCATCGTCTCACCTCTTCATATAGATGAATCACCCGTCTCTGCTTCTCATATTCTACCATAAAATAAGACAGGGCATCATAACCGTTTTTCATGCCGAGTGGTAGAATATCCATTTTTGCAATTTTTCTATAATTGTTCAAAAAACCATCACAGGTGCAGGTTGTTGTTTCTATTCCTCCATTTTATGATTGAAGTATAGAGAAAGAACATCTTTGTTTGATCAAAATTCACCTGGAAGGGGATCGAGTCATGAAAATTTCAATTTCGAAACCTGCTCTTCAATGGTATAAAAGTGAAATGGATTTACACAACGGTGATTTTGTACGCCTATTTGCGCGTTATGGAGGCTTTAGCACAATTCAGCAAGGATTCTCACTCGGTATTTCTAATGAACAGCCGAAAGACATGGGTGTTCACTTTACGGAAGACGGCATTACATTTTTTGTCGAGAAAGATGATGAATGGTACTTTGATGACTATGACTTGAATATAAAATATGATAACTTTGCAGACGGAGTTGAATTTGAATATAAACGCCCTGCACATCATTAAAAAAGCCAGCTAAGGTACTCTTGCAGTTTAGCCTGAAAATTTTCGAAATCATAAAGGAATGGGCATATCAATTAACATAGTAATTGGTATGTCCTTTTCTTTTTGCTGTTAAATAGCGAAAGGGCTCAATCTGTTAAAGCAGCCTGGAAACGGTCTGGTTGATCGTTTGTACTTAACATTTCTTTGATATTCATCATAGAAAAGAGGCTGGGACTAGCTTAGAGACGAACATATATATTCAACGTCATACTGTTTACTAATAATCAGGTAAGCTGAAAAAGCAAGTTCGTTCCATTGCGCTGCAGACACTCGCTTTCAGCATAGGCACAAGTGCGACATCTGTTCCTGCTTCCCTCCGGTCGCACTCACAGTGTCTTCTTTGCCACGGGGAGGAAGCTGAGCCTACTCGGCTACGCCTGCGGGGTCTCAGCCTTTCCTCTATTTCCCGTCGGAGTCGTGTGTCTTCCGCTCCATTCCACTAGTATTTAAAAATAGTATGCCAAACCAAAAGATTTAGTGAAGAGAGTAAATAAAAACCCGAACGGCCAGGGGAAAGATTCCTTGAAATCTTACCTAATCGTTCGGGTTTATCATTAGCTGAAATACTTATTTAGTTATGTTCCAACCTCTTCGTTCCTTTTTTCACTTTTCTCAACTTAACGGTTTGTTAGATGCCGGGGCATTACAGCTTGAAGCGCTTGATATGATGGTGTAAGCCTTCTTTTTTTAGAATTTCAATCTGCATTTCACCGATAAGGTCAAAATGAGGATATTCTGACCTCTGGTGAATCCACTCTTCTTTCAGGCCATATCCGGCTCCCCATTCAGCCAGTTTACCGATACTGCTGCAGCCGGCTTTCGTCACGGTGCGAACGGATGGATAACGGGGATGGACCCAGTAGTGTGTAAGAAAGGCGATTTCGCCGTTTGCTACCTTACGCTTCCAGTTTTCAAGCTCATCCCTTTTGATTCCAAATGCCATCAAATCGACCCTTTCCGTTTATTCCTTTGCCCGCTCGTATACTTCATGCCATTCTTTGAAGTGCCGTTTCAGTGACAGAGGCCTGAACGTATCTTTTTTTACAAAGGTGTGGACAGATTGGCCGGTAACAGCCAATTCCCCGTCCCCATTGAATATTTCATAGCTGTAGGTCAGTCTGAGGCCGCTGTACTCGCTGATCCATGTTCTGACTACAGCGTCCTGCCCGTAGCGAACCGGCTTCTTGTAAGAAATGGCCAGGTCGAGAACTGGCGCAACCACTCCTTCGTTTTCGATTGCAACGTAATCCAGGTTCAACTCCTCATTTAATGCGGTCCTGCCGAGTTCAAACCATACGAGGTAATTGGCATGGTAAACGACTCCCATCTGGTCTGTTTCTGCGTAGCGTACTTTGATACTTGTTTCGGCAATTGTCAAAACGGATAGCCCCTTCCATTATCTGATTTTTTTTAAAGCGGATTCCAGGTCGTCCTTAGAGATTGAGGATAACATCTCGGAATCAAGTCCATTATCGTGATTATTCATGAGCCGGAAAGCCTGCTCCTGGATGGCTTCATCAATCAGATTTGTGATGAATCGGCCGTTTCCTGGCATTTGCTGATCAGTGAGAAATCCCCGTAAATAATCAGCAGCTTCATCTGCAAGCGAATACCCGTATGAATCGGAATAATGGATTGCCATCTCTGCCATTTCCTCTGCGGTGTAATTCGGGAAGTTGAAATACTTTTTGAAACGTGATGCGAGTCCCGGATTGCTTGAAAGCAGCTGCTTCATTTCCTCTGGATAACCGGAAAGAATAATGACTAGATTTTCATTATGGCGCGTCATTTCATCTACAAGCGTATCAATGGATTCTTTTCCGAAATCACTGCGGGTGTTGGATAACAGGCTGTATGCTTCATCAATGAATAAAACGCCGCCGAGTGCTTCCCTGACTTTTTTTCTTGTCTTGATTGCCGTTTGGCCTACATACCCTGCAACCAGGTCGGAGCGGCTGGCAATGACGAGATGGCCCCGTTTTAATATACCTGTCTCTTTCAGTATTTTCGCAAATATGTTTGCGACTGTCGTTTTTCCAGTTCCCGGATTGCCGGAAAAAACGGAATGAAGCTGGATGGGGACGACAGGAAGATCGTTCTCGCGCCTTTTTTGCTGAATGCTGATAAACGATGAGAGTGTTTTGACTTCCTCTTTAATGTTTTCGAGTCCGACAAGTGACTCGAGCTCTTTCAGCGGAGACATTGTCTCATCCTTATCGGGTTCAAGTTCCAGGTCTTCTTTTTCAATCACTGTATAATCGATGATATCTTCCGATTCCCCGGATAGTCGCGCTCCTTTTTTGAAAATCGCATCAAGGACAATATTTTTGACAGTCCGTGCATTTCCGAATGACTCATCGACCTGTTCTTTTTCGATGCGCTTTTCCAGTTCACGAAGCGCCTCATCAGTAAAGGTGTAATCGTTATCCATCGCAACCTTTTCCGCAATTTGCAGCAGTTCTCCGGACGTATAATCTGCTAAGTGGATATGATTGCTCTCCGGAAAACGGCTTCTCAATCCCGGATTCGACCACAAAAATTGACGCGTCTCTTCCGGATAGCCTGCCAGGATAACGGCAAACTTCCCGGCATATTCGCCCCCTGTCATAGCTGAGACAAGTGTATCCACCGCTGTTTGTCCGTAATCGCTGCCAGACTGTCCTTCACGCTTCAGGCTGTATGCTTCATCAATGAATAAAACACCGCCGACTGCCTGTTTGATCACTTCCATCGTATTTTCTTCCGTTTGTCCAACATACGCCCCCACGAGCCGGGACCGGTCCGCTTCGGTGACATCGGCCCGCGGCAGGACGCCGAGCTCATAGTAAATTTTGGCGAGCATTCTGGCAAGCGTCGTCTTTCCGGTGCCTGGATTGCCTGTCAGAATCATATGGAGGCTTACTTCATCCTTGAAAGCAAAGCCGAGTTCCTTCCTTCTTTTTTGATAGTCCAAAAAATGATAAAGCCTGTGGACTTTGGCTTTTACGGCATCAAGGCCGATCATGGCATCCAATTCATTCAGGCAGCTGGTTTCTTCTACTCCCTCTTTTTCGTCTGAAGCTGTTTCCAGCCAGGTTTCGCGTATTTCTTTTATTTCCTTCACTGCCGCTTTCATGTCGTTAAGATAATTTGAGGTATAAAAAAGGCCTGTCAATGATTCAAGATATTGTTCGGATGCCCGAATGAGAGCGGTGGCCAGTTCAACAAGGCGGTTGACGCTAGCCTGAAGCTTGCCGTATTGTTCTGCAAGTCCCTCATCATTTGCCCTGTCAGCAGCCAGTTTCCCCTCCTTCAGGATGGACTCATACTTTTCATAGCTTTCAAGAAATGCGCGGCCGGCCTGTATATGGTCCTCAGCGGCACTGCGTTTCGTAGGGCGGTTATCTGTTTCCCGAAGGACGGGAAATTGAAGAGGCTCAACAGCTTGAATCGTTTCTCTCAGCAGGTTTTCCGCTTTGAACTGCTGTGCTTGCCGATTATCAGGATCAAGCGCCAGCGCGCGCTCGATCCATTTCAAGGTGAGATGATCCCCTGAACCCATCCGTTCCGTTCGTGCAGACGCAAGCAAAAGGAGCAGCCCGGCTTCCAGTTCATCGTATCCGGACTGGCCGGAGTGCTGGACTTTCTCAACCTGGCGGAGCACTTTCAGCACTTCACCTTCTTTGAAGGAACCAGTCCGCTGCCACTCTTCGAGCATCTGTTTCATATCCTTATAAGGTAAAAGCTGGTTCTCTCTCATGGAATCCACCTATCTTTTAAAGTTCAGGATACATTCTATCATAAACAGTCCAAACACTCATGCACAGTGTTTTAGCCACTTCTTTTTATTCAGAAAGAAATGTAAAAAAAAGAAAAGGCAGCACTGGGCCGCCTAATCTTATTGTTGATATCCGTTTTTCCGGTCGTCAGCTTCATCCTGGATTTCACTGCGCATCGCATCCAGGCTTTCTTCACGCCGCTGGTTTTTGCTTTCGATTTGTTGCCGCTCTTCTCCGGAAACGTCACCGTTCTGCAAAGTTTCTTCAGCTTCCTCAATGTTTTCGATTGTGTTTTGGACCATGTCCTGGAGCTTTTCAACATTATCACTTCGGTCATCTGGTTTCGGCTGATTTTGTTTCATTCATTTTAGCCTCCTTAAGCTGAATTCGATTTTATTATGCCGGATCGTTAATCGATTATTCGCCTTTTGTTTGCATAACATCCGGTTGCTGTCCGGATTTATCCTGCATTTTTTTGCCCTTATTGCCGCCCGCTTCGCGCTGCTGCGTTCCGACGTGGTTAGGGTTGAATTGTTTATTGTTTCGTTTTGGATTACTCATGCAAAAGTGGCTCCTTTCCATTTGTTTAACGATAGTATGGCGGAATGCCGGACTATTTATGTAGATAACAGCCAGGTGCATAAAGAAAAGCCGGACTAGTATGCCCGGCTTTTAAATCTTTTCGGATATTCTGCGTTCAAGGCGTTCTTCAAGTTTATCCAACGCCCTTTTGTCACTTAATAGTTCTTTTTTATTTTCAAGTACCAATTCTCTGAATGAACGCTTATTCGGTTTACGCATTTTCATCACCCTCGTTTCCTTTATTCTATTTCATTCTACAAAATATTATTACCCAAAACCGGTTTAATTATTACAAATTTTCGAAAAAATAACGCTTTCACATGATTTTTGTAGAATTTTGTTGAAATAAATGAAAAAAGAGGGATTTTCCCTCTTTTTTAGTCCATTTTTTTTATTGTTGACTCCATATAATCGGAAGACATGGCACCGGTAAACTTGGTATATACTTTTCCGTTAGTATCCACAAAATAACTAGTCGGAATGGAAACAATGGAATACTTCCGATTCACCTCATTTTCTGTATCCATAAGGATTGGAAAGGTTAAGCCGAAATCTTTTACAAACTCGGCGACGTTTTCTTCTTTTTTTTCAGACATCGTGGCATTGACTGCCAGAACCTCTACTTCCTCGCCTGATTTTTCGTAAAATGACTGCATGTCCGGCATTTCGGCACGGCAAGGCGGGCACCACGTAGCCCAAAAATTGATGATCACTTTCTTGCCCCTATAATCCGACAGCCTGACTTGTTCGCCCTTCAACGTTGTAAGCTTAAAATCAGGTGCAATATTGCCTTTTTCAAGGCCGACTGTCCCTTCTTCCGTGCTGTCAGATTCATTGCTGTCATTTAATATCACATCATAAATACCATAGCCGATTAACCCGGCAATAAGCAGAATCGCTATCCATTTCTTCATGTTTACTCCCTCACTTATTCTTTAATGTCCTGGTCTTTAAATAGCAAGTAAAAACTGAGAATCAGGAATATCCACTGCTGCAATGAAAAAAGGAAGATGAAAACATCCCGGTTTATCAAAAAACCGGCTGCAACCTGTCCAATACTGAACCACAACAGGACCTGCCAGACACGATCTCTATTTTTCCTTAAAAGATATAATGCTAACAGTATAGCCAGTGCGCCCTGGGAAATATGATAAGCCGTTTCCTCAAAAAATAAAGCAAGGAAATGATAAACGCCTGTTCCCGCTAAAGCAGCAAGCAGCAATTCATATGAAAGTCCTCGCAGGGAAGCTTCCGTTTTTTTCAATCGGAAATGCAAGAACAGGAGTGCAGCGGCAATGCCAAGCCAGGTTCCGATCTTTCCTCCGGAAAAATACAGAATGGAAATCGGATTGCTTAAGGCAGAAACCGGATGCAGGATGACATAACTCAATTTCCATACGGCAAACCAAAGAACGGCCGCATTCAGGGTTTCGTTCAGCCAGTCGGCGGCATGCTTCCGATCTCTTTGCCGATACGTGAGTTGCAAGGTGAAATAACCGGCCGCAAAAGCTGCGGCCAGAATCATCCATAAATATTTAATTACAAATGGCCCGAACTTTACTGCATCCATTAACATCAGAGAACTACCTGCCCTTCCGTTCCAATAGTATCATTAAACCATAATTTTTTATTGTTTAAAACAATTATACTCTATATGGTATAAAAATAATACGGTACGTGAAATTAATATCGGCCTGCATTCTCGATGTTTGACATGATCCCCTGTTGGCCAGGCATCCAATTCGCGGGTGTCCCTTCGCCTGTTTTTGCGCTGTACTGAAGAGCATCAATAAGTCTGAGCAATTCCATGCTGTTTCTTCCCACTTTCATCGGATACAACAGTCTTGCTGCAATCTCGCCTTCTGGATTGATAATCACAACCGCCCGGTAAGCCGCACCGGTCTCTTCATTCAACACTCGGTAGGCACGGCTGATTTTCTGATTTCTGTCACTTACGAGCGGAAAATTGATTTTGCCTGCTGACGGTGAAACTTCCGTAAATACTTTATGTGCATACACGCTGTCCGTACTGATCCCAAACAAAACGGTATCCCTTGACCTCAATGCCGGATTTATAGCAGCGACCGCTGCCAGTTCTGTCGGTCATACAAATGTAAAGTCAGAGGAATAAAAAAACAGCATGACCCACTTCCCTCTGTAAGCGCTCAGATTTATCTTTTTTATGGACTCTGCATAATACGCCTCAGCCGTAAAATCTGGTGCGGTGTCACCGATGCCGGCACAATACGGCTGGATCCACTCATGTCCGAAACTGCTTGATTCCATGTGACCTCCTCCTTTTTCGTTTTTATATTATGTTTTTGGGTATTTGTTGTGCATCATAAAATACGGTAAGTGAAATTTATATAATGTGCCCTAGAAATAATTGCCTTCCTTTATTTACAGGATTTCCTGCTCTTCTCCATTGTTCTCGATCGGCTTCCTATCCATCAAAAATTTTACTGCCCATGAACAAAAGCACAAGGCGCCCGCTTAGCAGCGTACGGATAAGCATGGGTACCTGATTTTTCCTTCCGGAAGGGATTACCGCTTATGACGATAGCTGCTGGCGCCTGAAGCAGGATGACCCCCTTTTCGCTTTTTATCCACAACGCAGAAAAATTCTAATTTCCTTAACATCAA
>JAENYN010000081.1 GCA_016841765.1 Guptibacillus hwajinpoensis | reverse complement strand
TTGCTTAAAAAATTCTTAGACGCGCTTGACTTTTGTTTAGTTTTCAAAGAACAATGCCACTCTGTCATCTCTTTGACAGGATATTAATTATATCATCTTTAACTAAGATTGTCAACACTTTTGCGCTAACAACAAAACTAATTGTATCATGTTGTTAGACAGGTGTCAATAACCATGTAAAGTTTTAATTCGTGCTGCCCGCTTTCCGGACAACGAATAATATCATATCATCGATTCACACAAAAGGTCAACCCTATTTTTCTTTCTATTTATCGTACAGTTTCATAGCAAACCATAAACAGAAAAAAGAACCCCGCAAGGTTCTTCTCTGCTATGCCTGCTCAAATCTGCTGTTGATCAAATCCAGATTGAGTTCAGAGGTATGCTCTACAAACATGTCAGCCCTGGACATCGCTTCTTTTGAACCGACACCTACCGCAAACATGCCTGCCCTTTTAATTGCCTGCACTCCCGCTTCAGCATCTTCCACTCCAATACAGTTTTCTGCAGGGATATTTAGATGCTCGGCAGCTCTAAGGAAAATCTCCGGATCAGGCTTTCCGTTTCCCACTTCCGCTGCATCGACAATATAATCAAAGTATTCTCCAACCTTTAGCCGCTCTACGACCGTAAAAGCGTTCTTGCTTGCTGATGCCATCGCAACAGCTATTTTGTTATCTCTGATTTCCTTTAGTAATTCAAGAATGCCCGGCAGCAGGTCAGCTGGAGTGATCTGTTTGATAAGTTCTTTATAGTGTTCATTCTTTTTAGTGGCCAGACGTTCTTTTTCTTCCATAGAGTATTGGTTCTCCAGCTGGCCTTTTTCCAAAATCAGTTCAAGGGAGTCCATGCGGCTGACACCTTTCAGCTGCTCGTTGAATTCACGGTCGAATTTGACTCCAAGACCCCCGGCCAGCTGCTTCCAGGCAAGATAGTGATACTCGGCGGTATCAGTGATAACTCCATCTAAATCGAATATAAAGGCTTTTAGTTTCCTGCTCATAAAGCCCACCCTTTCTAAATCGCGGAATATTTTTTTGATGTGCAACCGTTTTCGCAAATTGATACTCTCATCTTACCACTTTCAATTTGAATCTATCAACACAAAATCCGACCAGGAGCCACTCCTCTGATCTAAGGAAGTCTTCATACGAAGACAGATGCGTAATTTTTCTTATCTATAATCTTATTATATTGGCAATAACGTTGAAACTTTTTTATACATTATATGCAAAAAAGAGAACCGCACAAGCAGCTCTCTTTTTATATATACTCTGTTAAACACTAGTGTTGATTTCCGTTGCAGGTGCTCGCTTTCACCATAGGCACAAGTGCGACATCTGTTCCTGCTTCCCTCCGGTCGCACTCACAGTGTCTTCTTTGCCGCGGGGCGGGCGGTGAGCCTCCTCATCGCTATCGCTCTTGCGGGGTCTCACCTGTCCCGCCGGAGTCTCGCACCTTCCACTCCAATCAACTAGAGAAAAAATCAACATTGAGCTTTACCACAGCCTTAATATTAAGAAGGGAATCAACATTCCGGGGATCAATAATAAGATACTCTCTCCAACCTATTTTCTTCTTCCAGAAATTTTACAAAATAACCGACAGACTGAATAGGACGGCTTTGCACCAGATTCGCATACCTTTCCTTGATTGATTCCGGCACGGCATCACTTTTATTGATTCTTTCCACCATATAATCCGTACTCTGCTTGATCATTTCTTTTCGCTGGTATTTCCCCTCTTTTGATAACGCCATCCCCATCGCTCCAATCAGAGAATATAGGATAACACCGGAAATCCGGATGTCCGGCATTGTGAACAACTGAACCGACAAGTTGAAAACTGATAATGCAATCAGCGGAAACGACCAAAAGGAATACCTGGCTGCTTTCTTTTTTACCGGCTGTAACGCGTCTTCCAATTTCTCTATTTCCTTTATAACGAATTGAGGCATGTCATTCATTGAAAAAAACAATGTGTGTTGACCCTCACTTTCTTATCAATACTTTTCCGGAAAGCACCGGGGAGAAAAGTTGCTTTCCAGGCTTTATTTGTATGGTTGGAACTGCTTTTTCCTTTACCATCATTTTTTAATGTTTTTCCGGCTTACTCTCCTGCTCATGTTTTTGCTCTATCCGCTGCTCAATGCGCTCGATCGCTTTTTCATCTTTGAGCAATTCCTGTTTATTTTCTTCTATTAATTGGGTTAACGTTTTTCCCATTGCCATTTCTACCAACTCCTCATTTTTTGTCAGATCATGACACCTGCAAAAAAACAAAAAAGACCTTTACCGTGCTGCACACTGGTAAAGGTCTTGCTAACAATAGAAATTGCCAATAAAGCCGAGAGTTTAAGATGCCCTCTGTATTGACGACTTTATTGTAAAAGCTACTCCCCTTTAAGGAAAAAAGCTTATTCAATTGATGGTACATCTTTATTATATAAAAATTCTAACAATTCGTCAATAGGTGCGAAATTTCGACACTTTTTTTCATGATACAACCGGTTCGCTTTCTTTATCTGACTGATGGATGATGGTTGTGCCGACAAGGTCTCCGGTGACATTTGTAGCTGTCGCCCCCATCCCCAGGATGGCATCGACCGATCCGATCAAGGCTACGACTTCAAGAGGCAGACCTGCCTGCAGCAACACGGTTGAGATGGTAATCAGGCCGGCACCCGGAACCCCTGCCGTACCAATTGAAGCAAGTGTGCCGGTAAGCACGATTCCGATTATAGCAGCCATCGATAAGTCGATGCCGACGACATTAGCTGCAAATATTGCTGAAGCCCCGATCCGGATGGCAGCTCCGTCCATGTTGATGGTGGCGCCCAGCGGCAGGCTGAATCCGTAAAGTCCTTCCTTAAGCCCGATGTTTCTTGCCGCATTGATCGTGACCGGCAAAGTGCCAAGGCTGCTTTGCGTGGCAAAGGCTGTCAGCATCGCTGTTCTTGCCTGCGTAAAAAACGCCAGTGGCGATACTTTAAAAAGCGCAAGCAGCAAGCCATAGATGATCAGCTGCACCAAAAGGCCCGCATAGACAACCAGGATCAATTTGCCGAGTGTCGTGAGTGACTCTGCCCCCTGGCTGCCGACCGTAACAGCAATAATGGCAAATATGCCGATCGGAAGGTATAAAAGGACCCATTCCATGATTTTAATGGATGCTTTTTCCCCTGCTTCTATCAATCTAAAAAGCACATCTCCCATTCCCTTTTCTTCATCCTCTTCCGCATGCCTCATGGCAGAAACGGCAAAGCCGAAGATAAGGGCGGTGAAAATGATGGCGAGCAAGTCAAGGTTCAAAAGCGCTTCAAAGATATTGACCGGGACAATGCCGAGCAGCAGTTCTGTAAATGACGGAGCTTCCGGCACATCTACTTTCGCACCTTCAGGAATAGTCAATCCTGTTCCGGGATTAAAGAAGGATGCAACCGTTATCCCTATCACTAAAGCGAAAGCAGATGTAAGAACATAGTATAGAAGGACTTTGCCTCCCATCCTGCCGAGTTCACCCGGCCTTGTCTGATTGACACCCGCCATTAGCGTGAACAGAACAAGCGGTATAATTAAAAATTTAAGAAGTCTCATCAACAAATCGCCAAGCGGCTGAATTATTTCGATCGTAGAGCCGAACAGAAAGCCGGCGGCCACCCCGAGAAGTAAAGCAACAGTTATTTTAAGCATCAAGGATGATTCTTTATATACTGTCCATATCCTTTGCATATCTTTCCCCTCCCCTTTCGTTTAATTCCTAGTAATCGTATAGAGATAACCACCATATTAGGCGGGAGCACGGTGTATGTCAACCGATAAACATTTACCCCGACTTTATGCTTTTACACTATTGTGTGAAAATTAAGTTATTTAATTTTACCATTTTATGACTGAGTTTGTAATTTTAGCAGTATTCTCGCTTAATAACTTCATTCAGGAAATCTCGTGTCTGTAATCAGATAAACCAGTAGATTATGGGCAATGCCTCTATTCGATGGAAAGCCGGATTTACAGGCTCGCCATCCTGCTTTCTCCTTGTCCAAGAAATACCCATAGATTATCGAGCAGTTAACAGCTACCCTGAATTCCACAATCCCAAAGCCATAAAAAAAAGCATAAACAAAGTTTATGCTGTAAGGTTGGAATTATGGATATGTAGTGTGCATGGTCGGGAAGACAGGATTTGAACCTGCGACCCCTACGTCCCGAACGTAGTGCTCTACCAAGCTGAGCCACTTCCCGGAAATAAGATGGTGCGGACGAAGGGACTTGAACCCCCACGGTATTTCTACCACTAGACCCTGAACCTAGCGCGTCTGCCGATTCCGCCACGTCCGCATGATTGTTAGTTGTTGAACTGACAAGTATTATTGTAATCAGTTTCTCCTGAAATTGCAATAGGTATTTTTTTGAAAAGAACAAAAGCGCAAGGCTCCCACTCCCTCCCGGCTTTTTATCCACAACGCAAGAATTTTATCTCACGCTTAACAGTAAAAAAGGCCAGTCCCGCTCCTGGATTCTGGCCTTTTACTCTGGAAAACCTACATGCCGCCTTCCATATTAGCATTCATGCCGTCCATGCCGTCCATTCCATCCATGCCGTCATGCATATCGCCCATTTCAAAGTCCTCGCTCGGTTTCGCTCCCATTGTTCCGTGCATTTCGAGGTACATTTCCTGGATTTCTGCACGTGTCATGTCCGGATGCATTTGTTCAGCATGTTTGAACATTTGCCCGTAGTTGATTGTGCCTTCCGCTTTCTTGTCATCCATATCCTGTGCAAGTGCTGAAGTTCCGCCACCTGCAATCATCGCTGCTGCAAGTGTGCCGGCAAGAAATTTTTTCATGTAAACATGCCCCTTTCTATAAGATGATACATACCTTTCATACCACATTCATCAATTTTCACACTTCTTTTTCCAATCCGGGTCTCTGAAGCCGGGAGAGACACAGCCGTGGAAGAAGTTGCACAATTGGCGGCACCGCTCTGGTGGCAGGCTGTCGGAAACTCCCGCCGTGTAACCTGATGAAGGTGACAGCTTCATGTTTTCATTTCAGTTTCCCAGCTTTTCCGTCTCCTCGTCAATCGCCTGCAAGTCAATCCGTTCAAAAAGCGGCTTAACGGGTCCGATCGGCCGGGGCTCAATCGATTGAAAAGACCATGTAACCCTATCGAGCCCCAGCTGCTTCCTGACCTCTGCTGCTGAAGTTGGCAAAAACGGATCCAAAAGCACCGCGAGATTGGCGACAATAACCGCGCTTGTGTAGAGTGTATTTGCACATCCACCCGGATCTTCCTTCACCTGAATCCACGGCTTTTGTTCATCGAAATACTTATTGCCTTTCCTGACAAAGCCGAAAATCCCCTCCAGCGCCTGCTTGAATTCCGCCTTTTCAATCTGCTCCCCGCTTGTTAAACAAACGTTTGATTAACTGTTCGATTTCCTTATCAAGGCGGCCGGCAGGCACTTTTCCGCCAAACGATTTCTCGATGAATTTAAGGGTCCGGTTCACCAGATTTCCGTAGGCTCCAAGCAATTCACTATTATGGCTGTAGATGAATTCGCGCCAGGAAAAATCGGCATCTCTCCGCTCCGGGCCATTGATCGTTAAAAAATAGCGGATAGAATCAGGATGGTACCGTTTCAGCAAATCGGGCACCCATACCGCCCAGTTCCCGCTTGTCGACAACTTCCGGTTTTCGATCGTGACGTATTCACTTGATACAATATGATCCGGAAGCTTTAAGCCGCCGACACCCGATAAGATAGCCGGCCAGATGATACTATGGAAGGGGATGTTATCCTTGCCGTGAACATAATAAGCAATGCTTCCCTCTTTCCAGAAAGGCCTCCAATCCCGGCCTGATTGTTCAGACCATTGCTTGCTCGCCGTCAAGTATCCGGAAACCGCCTCGATCCATACATAGATTTTTTTATCATTAAATCCCGCAACAGGAACCGGCACTCCGTTTTCCAGATCACGGGTGGCCGCCCTGTCCCTGAGCCCCTCCTGCAGATACCGACTCGTCATTTGAATGGCGTTATCCCGCCAGCCGCCTTTTTTCCGGGCCTGTTCCAGGTACTCCTCGAGCTCCTGCTGAAATGACGACAGTGCGAAATAAAAATGTTCGGTTTTACGGCCGGCGGGGGCTGAACCGCAAAGCTTGCAGCTGCGCTCCTCGAGTTCGTGCGGTTCAAGGAGTGATGAACAGGCATCACACTGATCGCCGCGCGCCGGTTTCCCGCAATGCGGGCAGTTCCCCTCAACATACCTGTCAGGGAGAAACTGGCTGCACGTTTCACAGTAGGTCTGTTCCACTTCTTTTTTATAAAGGAAGCCTTTCTCTTTCAATGTGTTAAAGATGTTCTGCACTTCCCGGTGATGAAATGCACTGTCTGTTCTCGTATACAAGTCGAATGTGAAACCAAGCTCCTTGAAGCAGCCGGCAAATTCCTCATGATATCTTTCGGCAATTGCCGATACCGAGACCCCTTCCTCTTTTGCCCTGACCGCAATCGGTGTCCCGTTACAGTCACTCCCTGACACATAAAGCACGTTTTCTCCTTTAAGCCTGAAATATCTTGCCAGAATATCTCCCGGCAGTAAGCTCGCAACGTGGCCGATATGCAGGGAGCCATTCGCATATGGCCATGCCCCTCCGATTAGAATGTTCATTCTTTTATCCTCCTTTGTAAAATAAAAAAATCCCCGCCCAAAGACATGTCTGTCTAAGGACGGGGATATACCCGCGGTACCACCTTATTTCACCGATTGCTTGCACAACCGGCCTCATCAAGTACGGAACCGGCTTTATACGGTTCTTATACTGTGGCATTGGTAACGAATGCCAGCACCCGGCACAGCCTACTTCAAGTTATTTCGGTGTGCAGCTCGGGGACCATATTCGGCCGGTTTCGTTTTTGCTCCTTCTCAGCTTCCGAAGCTCTCTGTTTAAAAAATCCGCCGGCTTACTCTTTCCCGTCATCGCTTTTCAGTTCGATTTTTTATAGTATGCCACTTGCACAGGGCAAAGTAAAGCTCATTTATTGATTCCAATACGAAAACAGCGGTCCTCTTTCCCCATAAAGGGGGTCCAGTTTCGGCAGCGGAACGCTTTTAATGTTCTCAACCACGTCCGGCTGCTCTTCCGGCTTTCCGGTCTGAAGATCATACTCCATTCCATCAGGATAGGCTCCGCATACTTTAAAGTCGTAGGTTGATTCAACATGCTTATGGCCGACACCTGCCGGAATGACCAGCACATCACCCTGTTCGACATTCAGCTCCTCGCCATGTTCGCCGCCCATCTTCAAGGTCGCCTTGCCGCTCACTACGCCGAGCACTTCATGTGTTGTGCTGTGGTAATGATGGATATCGGATACACCGCCAAGCCATGTGCCTTTCCAATTGTTCTTCTCGAATAGCTCGCCCATTTCCCCGGTATCACCGACAGCATCCCTGTACACAATCAAGTCAAGGCTTTCATTATTAGGAATGTTGCCGTCGCCGTCAAAATGAAAGGTTCGGATTTCAAGGTTGTTCATATCCATCAGGCTCATCTCCTTTCACCTTTATTTTACCCGCGGTGAAAGGAGGGAAACGCCGCCTATGCTGCTCAAGCAGAGGCTTTGACGAGAAAGTACTTGCGCAGCCAGGCTTCCAGCACACTTCTCAAGTCGGGATGAAGCGGCTTGCCGATATCGGACTTGTACAGCTTTTTCGCCTGGAGAAGCGAGTGATCCTGTTTTTGTTCCTTCAATCCGTGATTCATATCTTCAATGGCATGAATCTCAAGCGGGGCCGATATAGCGTCAGGCAGCTTTTCGAGGTTCCGGTAATCAGCCTGGAAGTCCCGTTTGCCCGTGATGGCAAGCACCGGGCATTCAATTTTTCTATAGTCGTCAAACACCGGATAGGTGAAATGCTCACGGAACCACTTCGCGCTTACTTTCGCCGTTCCCATTCGCATCACATCTCGATCGCCCTCAAGAATCTTTTTGAAAAACTTGTCATTCTTTTTCCGCGCTTTTTCTGTCACCTTCAGCTTGGAGATCAAAAACCCTTTGAATCCGCCGATTTCACCCAGCTCTTTCAAGCCGATTTCCTGCTGCATCCTGATCGCTTCATCAAGGCGCATGCCTGCCCCGCTCAACAGAATCAAGCCGGCAACAGGGTTGCGTGCATTCAAGGCTGGTGCCAGAATCGCTCCTTCACTATGGCCCAGGACGAGGACATTCTCTTCATCCACCAGCGGGTGCCTGCGCAAAAACGCAAGACAAGCCTCTGCATCATCAATAAGGTCGTCCATGCTCGTTTCATATTGCTTGCCGCCGCTCTCGCCAACCCCGCGCTTGTCATAACGGAGTGTCACAAATCCCTGGCCGCTCAGCCATTCTGCCAATTCCCTGTAAAGATTCAGCTCCAGCCCCTTTGCATTTCCATCCCGATTCAACGCGCCCGTCCCCGGAATGATGAGAACCGCCGGGTACTTCTCGCTGTCCCCTTCCGGAATTGTCAACGTCCCTCTCAGCTCAACAGCACTTTCAATGATCGCTTCCTGGTTTACCAGTCCCACTTTGATCACTCCCTGTTTTCTTCATTCATGCTGCAGCTATGTATGTCATTTAATGTATTCTTGATATCATACCGGGTTCCTTTTCCAATCAGGCAGATTCTTCCTTTATAAAAGGGGGCATCATCCTGTGTTGGACCTATTCCCTGCTAACTGCTGTTCCATCCTTTTCAGTTGAACAGAAATCTTTCCCACTTAAAGCAAAGTATAAATCCTGTAGATTAGAATTGAAATTTTCGGCTTACAAACTAACGCACCCTTAAATGAAGTAAAAACTCTAAAATAATAGCAGGTTATTCTGGAGATTGCCCGTTCCTTTCCGCTGCAGGCATTCGCTTTCACCATAGGCACAAGTGCGACATCT
>JAENYN010000080.1 GCA_016841765.1 Guptibacillus hwajinpoensis | reverse complement strand
AGAGGCTTTCAGCCGTAGAGCAAACCACCCGTTCTCACGGGTGGTTTTGATTGATTTCAGCAGCGTTCCACCGCAGCCGGTTTTAAAAACCAGTTGGCCAATTCGCCAATTTGCGTTCGCTTTTTGATCCGTTTTTCGAACAGGCGTATTCCAATGAAGTGCATAAAAGTTTCCGTGTCTCTCGAGGATCGATCACATCATCGATTAAATGCTTGGCTGCCGCTTTATAAGGAGAACTGTCAAAACCCCATTGTTTGAGCATTTCTTGCCGTGTCTTTTTCGGATCATCCATTTCCTTGAGCTGGCGTCCGTAAACGACGTTAATTCCCACTTCAGGGCCGGTGAAATTAATTTCGGCAGTCGGCCATGCGAAAACGAAGTCCGCACCCATCGTAGGACCACACATATTTCCATAAGCAGCACCGACGCTCTTTCGAATAACAACAGAAATTTTTGGGACAGTTGATTGGGCAAGGGCTTGATTCCAAACCATAATTTTGGTAGGGATTTTTTGTTTTTCTGCTTCTGTGCTGATCCGGAAGCCGGGAGTATCATGCAAGAAGATGAGCGGAATATGAAATGAATCGCATAAACAAATAAAGTCAGTTGCTTTCTCGCATTCCTGTACACCTGCTGCTCCGGCGTATTTAATCGGCTGGCTTGCAATTATGCCCACTGTTCTGCCATTCATCCTTGATAAAATGGTTAATAATGCGGGGCCATATCGTTCCTTGTATTCAAAAAAGCTGTGGTCATCTACGAGTTCCGTGATAATTTCTTTCATATCGTAGGCTCGGTTCGGACGATCAGGAAGAATATCCAATACCCGTTCCAGAGAGCGGTTTGGGTCATCATCAGTCTTCTTGTGAGGCGGTTCTTCTGTTGAATTCGACGGCATGTAACTGAAAAATTCTTTCATCTGCCTTATACATTCTTCTTCAGTGGCACCAAAGGAATCTGATTGTCCTGTAGTACCTGCATGCACTTGCCATCCGCCAAGTTCCTCGGTCGAGACCTGCTGCCCTGTAGCCATTTCCAGCATCCTGGGGCCTGCAACGGCCATGCAAGTCCCTTTTAATTGCGTAATAAAATCTGAGGAGACCGCTGTCCAGGTAGGCCCGCCAAAACTGTCACCGAGTATTGCGGTAATGGACGGGACTTCCCGGTTATGCGTCAGCATTTCAACTGGAAAGAGCTTACTGCTGATGCCATCTGAGCCCATTCCGTCAGGCATCCGCAATCCTCCGCCTTCATGAAGATTGAACATAGGCAGGCCGCGTTTCAACGCATATTCATGGATCGTTTTGGCTTTACGGAGATGAACAGTTCCTTCTGTACCGGCAAAAACTGTTTTATCGCCAGCCTGTACAACTGCTGGTCTTCCGTTAACTTTGGCAATCCCTGCAATAATCCCGTCACCAGCACTTTTGTCCTCTGATCCGGCCATATCTGAATGATTCAGCATTCCTAATTCCATAAATGTATCGGGGTCAACCAGCATATCGATCCGTTCCCTGGCGGTAAAAAAACCTGCTTTGTGCTGCCGTTCTATTTTTTCAATACCGCCATTCAGTTTCGCCCGTTCTTTTCGTTTCCTCAAGTCATCAACCGCTGCTTTTACAACATCCTTAACCTGATCTGTCATTTTTGGACTTCCTTCCTTTGTGGTTCTTTCAGCAATCTTCTCAGGACTTTTCCTGAACTGGTTGCGGGAAGCTCGTCGATGAATTCTATAGATCTTGGATACTTGTAGTCCGCCATTTTTTCCTTAGCCCAATCAACCATTTCCTTTTCGGTTATTTTTCCTTTATGTCCGGCTTTCAAGACAACGAATGCTTTTGCACTTTCTCCTCTTGTTTTATCAGGCACACCGATAACCGCACTTTGCTGTATGGCCGGGTGTTCATTCAACAGAGACTCCACATCTTCAGGGAAAACGCTGAATCCTGAACTCTTAATCATTTCTTTTAAACGGCCGTGGAAGTACAGATAACCGTCTTCGTCGAGGCTTCCTATGTCGCCGGTATGGACCCAGCCCTCCCGTAATGTTTCTGCTGTAGCTTCAGGCCTGTTCAAGTAGCCTTTGAACACCCCTGGATTCTTTATGGTGATTTCACCTTTTTCCCCAGGGCCGACAGGATCTCCGCCTTCTAGTGATAAGATCTTAATAGCCGTATCAAAAGTCGGGATACCGCAGCTGCCCCATTTGATATTATCATCGGGCATGAAAGTGTCACATGTATGAGTTTCACTTAATCCATAAGCTGCTTCATACATGAGACAGCCACCGGTGAGTTTTTTCCATTGTTCTGACAAACTCTTTGTGACAGGGATACCGAAACTGGTAGCCATATTCCGTTTTAACGAAGTCAGATCGCGGCTTTGAACTTCCGGCGTATTTAAGATAGCTGCGTTCATTGGTGCTACACTGTACCATACGGTCACCCTATATTGTTCAATCGCTTCAATGGCTGCCGCCGGGTCAAAACGGGTTAAGATCACACACTGGCATCCCGTATAGACAGGCGTATTTACTCCCATCACCATCCCGGCGATATGGCACAAAGGTGCAACAGCAAGAGATATGTCATCCTCTTTAACCCTGTTTCCCTGTGCTGTCGCAGCAGTCTTAAAGAGGGCGCTGCCATATGGAAGCATAGCTGCTTTGGGCCTACCGGTTGTTCCGGATGTAAACACCATTAAACCAATATCATTCCATAGGTCAATATCAACTTGGTTCTTATAAGGCTCATTTTCTGAAAGCACACTAGTGAAGTCATAGGTCCCGTCAGGATGGTCCTTATCCGTTTTCAGTTCTTCTGGTAAATTAAAGTACGGCTTTTCAGGTAAATAATCGGCATAATGCGCAGTAACGATAAATTCAATAGATGGGATTTTTGTACGAACGGATTCAATGCGGGAATACAGCTCCTCACCCGAAATGACAGCCTTTGCTGAGGATTCATTCAACAGATACTGGAGCTCGGCAGCTTTGTACATCGGATTCAGTGGTACAACGACACCGCCAAGCCGCTGTATTCCATAATGGGCAATAATATACTGGGGGCAATTCTGCATAAATAAAGCGATGCAATCTCCTTTTTCCACGCCCTGTTTCTTTAAAAAACTTGCAAAGATGTCAACCGATTCATCAACTTTTTTCCATGTTAAATCAGTGCCGTAAAAAGAGTATGCAACCTGGTCTGGTTTATCGATGGAATTTTGTTTTAAGTACTCATGCAGAGGTCTTTTACCATATCGATAGGAAAGAGTTTTTGACATGTCTTCCGGCCAGCTTTTTTGCGGAGTTTCTTTCATTTAGCAAAATCCTCCTTTGTAAAATTGCTCTCCTTTAAATAGAGCCTAAACATAGTGATAAAGGATGCTGCCGTTACTTCAAATACTTACTGACCATTCAGTATGTAACGGATAAACTTTATTTTACAGGAAGATAAAGATAATTGAAATATTATTCTGAAAATTATAGGTTCATGTAGTTTCAATGTCTGAAACTAAACGAGGCATGATTAGAAGGTTCCATCTATATATATTCAATAGAGGTGATGGGACATGTTTCCGATTATAATGATCGCCTGCACCATATTTTTGCTGGGGAGCAGCCTGAAATCTCTTGTGCAGGGGAACAGGCCCAAGCGTGCTTATCTTCCAGTTGAAAATGCGTTGCTCTTACTCGCAGTTTATGCCACTGTTTTAACGGGGTTTGGTTTGATTTATATTATATTGGAGATAAAGGATTTCACGGTTTTAACGGAAGCTGGTGCTGAAATTGAAGGGGGGTTTCTGCAGCTGCTTGAAACCGGGATGTACTTCAGTGCGGTCACACTGTTTTCGGTCGGGTACGGGGATATCACACCGGTCGGCACAGGCCGTGCCATTGCAGTGATTGAAGCCATGATCGGCTATATCATGCCGGCGGCTTTTCTTGTCCGGACGGTTTTCGACCATGACAAACATGAGAAACAAAAACAAGAGCACCATGAGTAACTCTAGATTGTGAAGATGGAAGTTGTAATCCCCCTCCATATTGGTTACCCTTAAAAGGAAGAATGAGTGCGGCGGAAAAAGGTAAGGATTTTACGCTGCATCAGCAAATGACGCTTTAAAATATGGATTGGAGGGGTTAGTATGCCGACTGAAGTTGGTAAAGCAGCACCGGATTTCACGATTCCGGCGAATAATGGTGAAACTGTTTCGTTGTCTGATTTTAAAGGGAAGAATGTCGTCCTTTACTTCTACCCGAAAGACATGACGCCTGGCTGTACAACGGAAGCATGCGATTTCCGTGACCAGCACGAAAGCTTTAAGGAACTGGATGCCGTCATTCTCGGTGTCAGCCCGGACCCGGTGAAGCGCCATCAGAAATTTATTGAAAAGCATGATCTGCCATTCCTTCTTCTTGCTGATGAAGACCATGAAGTGGCGGAGGAATACGGGGTCTGGAAACTCAAGAAAAATTTCGGGAAAGAATACATGGGCATCGAACGCTCCACTTTTGTTATCGACAAGGAAGGGGAATTGGCAAAAGAATGGCGTAAAGTGAAAGTGAAAGGCCATGTGGAAGAAGCGCTCAATTACATAAAAGAAAATCTTTCCTGAGAACCTCCTGCACGGGAGGTTCTTCTTCTATTTAAAAGGAATGCAACAGATCTTACGGAGGGAAGCTGTTAGAGGCTTCCTATTTAATGAAGGGACACGTCAGCAGGTTGTTTCGAGGCATGCTGATCAGGTTGCTTTTTTATCCGGAGGAAATGGAACGCGCCTATTTTTCATCCAACCGGGCTATAGTTTAGTCAATTACGCAGCTGGCGAGTATAGTAGTAAGGAAGAAATACCTCCTCATTTCAGCAGCGGGCCCAGGCCTGCTGCTCTTTTTATTGTTAAGGAAATTATAAAATTTTTTGCGTTTGGATAAAAAGCGGGAAGGGAGTCATCCAGCTCCAGGCGCCAGCGGCTATCGCCATAAGTGGTGATCCCCTCCGGAAGGAAAGATCACCTTCCCGCTTATGCGTACGCCGCTAAGCGGACGCCCTGCGCTTTTGTTCTTTAAATCAACATACAGAAATACCTGCAAAGCCTTTTGATATAAGGTTTTAGATTTTTCGGGTACAATAGCAGAAAAGAATATGTTCAACCGGATAGGAGGTACGGATATGTTTATCCTTTGCACGGC
The DNA here is from genome assembly GCA_016841765.1 of Guptibacillus hwajinpoensis. Classification (GTDB taxonomy): domain Bacteria; phylum Bacillota; class Bacilli; order Bacillales; family Bacillaceae_O; genus Bacillus_BL. The sequence goes on along the minus strand of JAENYN010000080.1, from coordinate 3,769 downwards.
AAGAGTGAATGGTGAAATCCGCGAAGCAACCCGGCAGAAGCACCCGGACCTGGAGTTTTCGTTCCAGCGCCGTATGAATGACGAGGCGCTCAAGGAGCTGCCGGAAGCAGAAGTGTTGCTGACTTACGGTGAAGACCTTGATGACGAACGGATTGCGGCAGCTGAAAATTTGAAATGGATCATGGTTTTATCGGCAGGGCTGGATAAAATGCCGTTTCAAGCCATTAAAGACCGAAATATTCTCGTTACAAATGCAAGAGGTATACATAAGACACCAATGGCTGAATATACAATAGGAATGATGCTGCAGACGGCAAGGAAAACAAAGACGCTCATTGCCCATGAACAAGAAAAGAAATGGGACCGCACCGTTAAAATGTCCGAGCTGTCAGGAAAAACGGTTGTAATCGCCGGGGCAGGAGCAATCGGAAGTGAAATTGCGAGGCTTGCGAGGGCATTCGGCATGAAAACGGCCGGCGTAAGCAGAAGCGGCAGAGAAGTTCCCGGCATTGATTACATGTACAAATCCGCCGATCTTAAAAAAGCCGCTGCCCAGGGAGATTATATCGTCTCGGTTTTACCGAATACACCTGAAACGAGAAAAATGTTCGACGGGGACGTTTTCCGCAGCATGAAAAACGAAGCGGTATTTATTAATATCGGGCGCGGGGATACGGTCAATGAGGAGGAACTGATGGAAGTGATGGAGGAAAACGGTATTTCCCATGCGGTGCTTGACGTATTCGAACAAGAACCGCTTCCGGAGTCCCATCCGTTCTGGGGAATGGAAAATGTCACCGTCACGCCCCATCTGTCAGGGATCTCTCCCCAATACCATTACAGGGCTTTTGAGATATTCGAACAAAATCTTGCCGTTTATCGGACAGGCAAAGGTGAATACGTGAATGTAATCGATCCGGATAGGGGGTATTGATCAAATGAAAATCTATACAAAAACAGGTGATAAGGGAGAAACCTCGCTCATTTACGGAAGCAGGGTGCCAAAAACGGACGTGCGCGTCGAAGCTTACGGAACTTGCGATGAAGCGAATTCCATGATCGGAGTTGCAGTGAGCCAACTGACTCCTGAAAAGTGGGAAGGCGGCACGGACATTTTTGAGATCATGAACAAAGTCCAAACGGTGCTGTTCCACGTCGGGGCAGAGCTTGCAACACCTCCAGGAAAAGATGTCAAATGGAAACTGACGGATGCGGATATTGAACATCTGGAAAAGGCGATCGACCGTTGGGAGCAGGAACTCCCTCCGCTAAAAAGCTTCGTTTTGCCGGGCGGGAGCAGGGCAGGAGCAGCCTTCCACACGGCGCGGACCATTGCGAGGCGCGCAGAACGGCGTGCAATCGGAGTAGAAGAAGTCAACCAACTCGTCATCAAGTACTTGAACAGGCTTTCTGATTTTCTGTTTGTGGCGGCCCGTTATGTCAATCATAAAGAGGGGAAAACAGAGCCCAACCTGCACGAGGGGTAATGTGTAAAAGAAAGCGGTAACGGGAATAAATGTATAATAAGAATGAATATTATTAAAGAAGCGCTGCCTGTAATCAAAGAAAGTAAAATGCAGTCCAAAACGCTTATAGACAGTGGGGTTTGACAAATAGATACAAGAGCAGGTACACTAATTATAAATATTATAATATAAGAATGCTTTTGGAAAAGGGGTGCATGACGGTGATTGCTGATCGTTTACATGAATCATTAGATACGTTAAAAAGTGCCGGAGTGCGCATTACTCCACAGCGTCATGCGATTTTGGAATACTTGATAAAATCAGAGGCTCATCCTACTGCAGATGATATATATAAATCGCTTGAAGGCAAATTTCCGAATATGAGTGTCGCGACGGTCTATAACAACCTGAGGGTTTTTAAAGAAGTAGGCCTTGTAAGGGAGCTCACTTACGGGGATTCCTCCAGCCGTTTTGACTGCAACACATCGACCCACTACCACATCATCTGCAATGATTGCGGAAAGATTGTTGATTTCCACTATCCGGGATTGGATGAAGTGGAGACACTGTCTGAACAGGTGACCGGTTTTGATGTAAGCCATCATCGTATGGAAATCTACGGGGTATGCCCGCAGTGCCGGCAAAAGAAAGAACATTAAAGAAACCCGAAAGCCGATTGAGGCCTTCCGGGTTTCTTTTTTTTGTCGCTGTGAAATTATTTTGGTTTTGAAGGTTGTTTGCGATTGTAACTCTCGTCAAATTCTTTCCCTTGCAGATCAGGATCGAGCGTAAGCGGTTCATTGCAATGCATACACATATCGACCCGGCCAAGCACTTTGGTCGCTTTTCCACAACTCGGGCAAACAACTTGTACGGTCCTTGTCGATAGCATGCCAATCCAGAAGTAGACGACTGTACTTGCGATGATGGCCAAAAAACCGAGCAGGATAAAGGTTGTCATCAGCCAGGGGCTTGTCCTGAAAAAGATGCCTATATACATAACGGCTATTCCGATAAAAATCAAACTTAAAGCGAACGTACGGATTTTATTGATCTTGCTAGAATACTTAAGGCCCATTCTATTCCCTCCCAGAGCTATTGTATAGCATAATATGAGACCGGGCAATAAATTATCGGCTATTAAAAGAGGAGTTTCACACACGTTGTCGAAGTTTCAAACTACTGATTTCGTTATTTATAATCATGTGGAGGAATCAAATATGGAGGACCTTTTACGACCGATATACCAGGAACGGGCCAGCAATCCCGGGACGCTGGGGATACTATTAATAGAGAAAAAACATGAATACAGTGCGTCAACAGACAACTTTGATGTCATTTTGTTTGTGATTGCGGAAGAACTGGAGATGCCTTGGTATGTAAAGCATTACGAATTCCAGGACAAAAAAGCGGCACTTCATCTTGTGGAAGAACAACAAGTGAAGGAATGGCTGCTTGAAGGATCGCACCGCCGTGTCGTTGATTGGGTTTTGAATGGCCAGGTTCTTTTTGAGCGGAATGAGTATATCGCAAAAGAGCGTGAGCGGCTGAGGGAATTTCCGCCTGCCGACAGAAAATACAGGATGGGGATTGAGTTCGGGAAACTCATCCGCCGTTTTACAGAAGGCAAAGAGTTATACGAATCACAGCATTATTTGGACGCATACAACAACATTGTTCGTGCGCTCCATCATCTTGCCCGCCTATCCGTGATCGAAAATGGGTTTCATCCCGAAGTTACTGTATGGAATCAGGTGAAAAGAATCGAACCGGAAATTTATAAGCTTTATCAGGAACTTGTAGAAAGTGATGAGTCCCTTCAAAAGAAAATCGAATTGCTCCTGCTGGCCAGCGAGTACTCAATCCATTCCCGCACCCGGACAGGTGCGGCCCATATGCTTGATGTCATCAGTTCAAAAGAAGGGCTGTGGTCATTTGGCGACTTGATGAATGAAGAGGAGCTGAAAAATTATTCTGTTGATCTCGGAGCGCTGCTGGAACATTTAATAGATAAAGGATTGGTGGAAGATGTTGAAGTCGAAACAAAAGGAAAAGGTATTTTCCACCGGATGTATAAAGCGAAGAAGATTTAAAAAAGTTATTGACGGATAACTAAATAACATGGTAAATTATATACCGTCGCTGAAAACGAACCAGCGGCGGTAGCTGCTTTTCAAAACAGCTTTCATGAAAAATGTATTGACTTAAGTTAGGTCGATATGGTATATTAATAAAGTCGCTGTTAACCCAGCGGCAATGAAATTGTTCTTTGAAAACTAAACAAAAGTCAAGCGCGTCTAAAG
>JAENYN010000079.1 GCA_016841765.1 Guptibacillus hwajinpoensis | reverse complement strand
CCGCGGAAAGCGAGTACCTGCAACGGAAATCAACACTAACGTTTAACAGAGCCTTAAAAAAACGAGTGGAATGGAACGAACTTGTTTTTCAGCTCAACTGATTATGAGTAAACAATATTACGTTTAATATATAGTGTTCGTCTCTAACCTTAACTTATTTAGTTATATCCCAACCTCTTGTCACGCCTTCTTCGATTCAAGTGTCTTCAAGAAATCGAGAGCATCACTGAACGTATCAACCGGCACAATTCTCATATCAGTGTCAATATCTTCTGCAGCCTCCACTGCCTGCTCATAATTCGAATCTTTCTTGCCTTCTTCGTTCGGGGCAAAAAACACTTCTGCTCCGGCTTTGTCGGCTGCAACGATTTTCTGCTGAATGCCGCCGATCGGACCGACATTTCCTTCGTAATCAATCGAACCCGTACCAGCGACTTCATAACCCTTTGTATAATCCGTATCCGTAAGCTGGTTGTAAATTTCAAGCGAGAACATGAGTCCGGCAGACGGGCCCCCGATTTCATCTGTTTTGATTGTGACCTCTGGATTCACTGTTACGGCCCTGTCAGTCACTAGCGATATGCCCATCCCTGTTTTTTCGGGATGATCGGGGAATTTGGCAAGCGGCACATTCACCGTCATTTCTTTGCCTTTTCGTTCAATTGTGATGGAAACCTCTTCACCCGGTGACATTCCGGACACCTGTTCAATCAACTGCTCACTGGAATCGAACTGCTTTCCATTTAATGCATGGATACGGTCGCCGGCCTGCAAAATCTCTTCGGCTGGCATTCCTTCAATGGTCCCCATGACGTATACACCGTTATATTCAATATTGACTTCTTTTCCCGCTTGTTTGTATGCCACAACCATTGCAGCTTCTTTTGATGAATCCATCATGTGAAGCTGCCTGTTCATATACTCATCATCCGTTTCCCCTTCAGGCCTGATGACTTCTTCAGGGTAAAGGTGCTGATATTTACTGAACTTCGCCCAAACATATTGAATAATATTGGCCTGGCCCATTCTTACGGTCGTCAGCATGAAATCTCCGTCTTCCTCATGCCCGCCTTTCACCTCGATGATCGGATCCAGTTCCTTAGCCATACCCGGATATGATACATAATACGGCAGCCTGATGAAGGCGACAGCCGCCACAATAAGTAATGCAAGAATCCAGCCTTTTCTTGAAAAATTCCGTTTAGCCATTATGCTTCTCCTTCCATGCCTCGATTGCCGCAGTGATAGCAGGCAGCATTTTAATCGTTTCCTGCTCACCTATTGATATGATTTCCTCTACATCTGTAAAAGCCCTTGAACTGAATTTATCGACCCGCGGCCTGATCATCACATCCGCATTGATTTCCTGGTACCTGACCAATTCATCTTGCATGATATCAATGCTTTGCAGGATGACATCAAAAATCGAACGGACCTCTTCATTTCCACCGAAATGGGCGACATCAACGGCGATGACGATATCCAGGCCCATTTCCATAGCAACGGATACAGGCACTCTATCCACAACGCCACCGTCAATCAGTAGCCTGCCCCCAATTTTTTCAGGAACAAATATACCCGGGATGGAAATGCTCGCCCGCACCGCGTCGGCAGTACTGCCTGATTTGAAAACGACCCGTTCCCCGGTGTGAAGATCAGTTGCAACCACGGCAACTCCAGGTGTCAAATCTTCGATCATTTTATTATACGTGAATATTCTGATTAAATCCTTCACTTTATTGCCTGCAATGAAACCCATTCTTGGTACAGTAAAATCAAGATAATATTTCCGCTGGAAAGCCCGTGCGATTTTATACAGGTCTTCAATGCTCTGTCCGGCTCCGTAAAGAGCCCCGACAAGGGCACCCATGCTGCTTCCCGTAATTGAGTGGATCGGGATATTATGGTCTTTCAATACTTTTAACACACCCAGATGGGCGAAGCCCCTGGCTCCGCCTGAACCGAGGGCAAGCCCTATTTTTGGCATTTCCACCTGAAATTCCTCCTGACCGGCCCGTTTCTTTTCCATTCTTATGGTCTATTCTCCAGTCCTATACACGTATATTAGAGAGACAGGCTTCTACCTGTCCAATGAACATCTGGCATCTATCAGGGAGGCTGGGCTGATGAACAGTTCCAAATTGAAAACTCTTTTAATGGCTGCCGCCGGCACTCTCATGGCGGCAGCACTCGTTTCATTTCCGAAGGCATCCCTGGAAGCCTCCATCAGGGGGCTTGATATGTGGTGGGAAATCGTGTTCCCTTCCCTGTTGCCTTTTTTTATTGTATCAGAAATCCTGATAAGTTTCGGGGTTGTAAACTTTTTGGGTGTTCTGCTTGAACCTTTGATGCGGCCTCTTTTCCGTGTCCCCGGCTCAGGGGGCTTTGTCTGGGCAATGGGGATAGCAAGCGGATTTCCTGCAGGCGCCAAGCTCACCGCCCGTCTCAGGCAGGAAAAACAGCTGACAGCGATTGAGGCGGAACGGCTTGTCTCCTTTACCAACTCTTCCAATCCGCTGTTCATTTTCGGCGTTGTTGCTGTCGGTTTTTTTCATAACCCTGAACTTGGCCTGATTCTGGCATTATCCCACTATTTCGGAAATATTTGTGTCGGCCTTCTGATGCGTTTTTATGGAAGAAAAGAAGAACGCAGCAGCAAAGAAAGAAACAGTGGAACTCCATTAAAGGTAAAAGATGCATTTGCCGCTCTCCATTCCGCCCGCTTGAAAGAAAAACGGCCTTTCGGCTCTATTCTTGGTGACGCTGTAACCTCTTCCATCCAGACACTTCTGCTCATCGGCGGTTTCATCATCTTGTTTTCGGTATTGAACAAGCTCCTTGAACTGCTGAACATTATCGGCATTCTCGCATGGATGGCCGCCGCGGTACTCAGTTTCATTCATGTTTCAACCGAATTGAGCGGCCCGCTCATTTCCGGATTGTTTGAAATCACTCTCGGCACAAGGTTGACCAGCGAGACTGGCGGAACATCACTTCACCAGCAGGCAATGATTGCCAGCTTCATCCTTGCATTCAACGGTTTTTCAGTGCAGGCCCAGGTTGCGAGCATTCTGGCCGAAACAGATATCCGCTTTACCCCTTTTTTCATTGCCCGTTTTTTACACGGCATATTTGCGGCGGCATTCGCTTTCGTCCTGTGGAAACCTTTGTATGAGAGGACAGCCGTGGACCCGGGCAGAGCCGTCCCGGTTTGGTCAGGCGGTCATGGCGCCTTAAATGATTACTGGGCATGGCTTGGGCACTACGGAGCCCTTTTCACCCTGTCTGCCCTCATCATATATTGTATTCTGCAGTTTCGGCCGCCCTCCTCATTTCACAAAGAAAACCTTCGCTGAGTCAGCGAAGGTTTTCAAACTTCATTTTTAGTGCTTCCTCAACACATTCGGGAACCAGGTCAGAAACATCCGCACTGTACTTGGCCACTTCTTTTACAATGCTGGAACTTAAAAATGAATATTGGTTGTTCGTCATCATGAACAGTGTCTCGATGTTTTCATCCAGTTTGCGGTTAATGGATGCAGCCTGCATTTCATATTCAAAATCAGATACTGCCCGCAACCCCCGTAAAATTGTCTTCGCTTGCGTCCTATGTACATAATCAATCAATAATCCGTCAAAAGAATCGACTTCGACTTTCGGCATGTCTTTTGTAGCCTCTTTTAATAATTCGACACGCTCCTGGACAGTGAATAACGGAAGCTTCGACTCATTATTCAAAACGGCCACAATGACCTTGTCAAATACGTTTGCCCCCCGTTGAATGATATCGATATGTCCGAGTGTAACCGGATCGAAACTTCCCGGGCAAACAGCAATAGTGCTCAAAATCATTTCCTCCTTTACTCACCTGGTTGGTTCTTGGCGTCAGTGGGCACTCTATAGATCGTCACTCCGATCATCCCGTATGTTTCCCGGCGCACCAGGCGGCATAATCCGATACTGTCAGGAAGCGATACATCACTCGAGTGTTCGGCAACAATGATGCATTCTTCTCTCAACAGTCCATGATCAGATAAATATTTCACTGTTTCAACCAATTTTTGTTTTTTGTATGGCGGATCCAGCAAAACGATGTTAAAGGACATGCTGCGCTTTGCAACCGCCTTCAATGCTCGCAAAGCGTCATTGCGGTAAACCTCGGCACGACTCTGCATATCGCACTTTTCAAGATTCTCCCTGATCGTTTCAATCGCTTTCTGATCCCTGTCGACCAGGATCATGCGGTCTATGCCCCGGCTTAACGCCTCTATCGCCAGGCCGCCGCTGCCGGCAAATAAGTCCAGCCCTGTGCCGCCGTCAAAGTAGGGGCCGATCATATTAAATATCGATTCCTTCACTTTGTCAGTGGTCGGACGTGTGTTTTTTCCCGGGACAGCCCTGAGCGGCCTTCCTTTGCATTCACCTGATATCACTCTCATCGAATCCCTGCCTTGCCAGCCTTAGTATAGTGTAAATCACATATTTAATCCTACCACATTCTTTACACTGTTCAAATAACGACATTTGGGAAGCCTTATTTCCAGCCGTGATAAAAATCAGGCCAGGAAATGTATAATCTCCACAACCGATGTTCATACTAGCTATTGACAACATCTCTTTGCGCAGATGTTGTTGCCAACCGTGGAGAAGACTTAACTATTCCCCATAAGTTCTTCCTCCGGTTTCTCCTCTCCCTTTGCCTTCTTGGCAGCAAGAGGGCCCCTGCAGAAAGAATACTGCAGGGATTTTTTTTGCCTTTCTGCCGAAACCGCCTTTGAGCGAACGCAACCCCTTACTTATCTGTGGTAACCTATCCTATCTATTTCAAAATCCTCCAACTCTGCCAGTAATATTGGTATAATTACCTTTGGCCGTAGGAAAAGCAATATACATGATTATTGTCTGTGCATGCCGATAATCAGAGCTGTGCAGCCCTGCCTTCTGAGATACGGTAACACCGTGTTGAAGTCCAGAAACAGGCCCAAACCCCTGCTGACTGATGAAGCTCTTTTTAGCGGCAGATTGATACAGGGGTGTAAAAAAAGATTGGAGGGATTGCTGTGATTCAGCGTTTTATCGAACTTGGCGAAGGTTACTCAGACCTTTATGAATTATTGGAAATCGCCAGAAGCAGGCCTGAAAAAGTCACCCATTTCCTGCTTTTCAAATCAGGTGAGGTGAATCATGGAAGTGTTTCGGCGGCTATTGTGCTGAAACCTGTCAACCCGGGAGATTTTCAGCCGCTTTACATATGCAGGGAAGGGATTCCCTTTAGGGAAAAGAAAAGCGCAAGGCAGCAGCTGGTTGAGGACGCCGCACACGACCTCGGACTTCCCCTTGTGGAATTGGAGATCAAACCGTCCAGTGATTTCAATGAGAAAGTGCTTTTTTACCAGTATGTGATCGGCATATTGCGACTTCATCATGTCATACCTCCCCTGCAATAGAAAAACCGAAAAAGCGGACAGAACAAATGCGCAGGATGCCCGCTTAGCGGCGTTCGCATAAGCGGGGTTATCCGCAGGAAGGTCATCTTTCCTTCCGGAGGGGATCACCGCTTATGACGATAGCCGCTGGCGCCTGGAGCTGGATGACTCCCTTCCCGCTGTTTATCCACAACGCAAAAGTTTTTAATTTACTTAACAATAAAAAAAACAAAAGCTGTCAGCAAACAGCTTTTGTTTTTATAATCCCATTTTATAATCGTATTCTTTTGCCTTGTCCGGCTTCGAATTTTCGTATTCAGACTTGATGTAAGGCTTATACGATGGTTCCACTCTTTTGACGAAGTGGAGTGACTTCAGCTTTTCGATCAAGTCTTCCACCTTTTCCATATCATTGTACAGAACTGCATACTTCATCCGCCGCGAAATATAATGGACATTTCCATAGCGGCGCAGCTGTTTGACTGGTTTAGTGGAATGGAGCCATACAATTAAGCCCTGCCGATTACCAATCATCGTTTCTGTCTCCTTTTCGTTCCCTTTTCCATAGTTTAGCATGAAAGCATTTCCTTCTGCAATGCCGCGGCTTGTGCACAGTTGAAAGAGGAGCGCAACTCCCCTATCATGAAAGAAAACAGCCGGAAAGGAAATGTAAAGCATGGTGGAAGAAATTTGGGATATATTCATGGATGCACTCGCAGATAGCCATGTGGTTTCGGATTGCGAAGTGAAAATCATTGCAGGCATTCCTTTTCTGTTTATCCAGCCTGCAGAACGGACAGATGGTCGGGGCATGCTGGAAAACGTGATGGCAATGGCAGCCGCAAGGTCAATGAAGGGCAAGCAGCTGAACGCCGAGTCACATTATGTGAGAAGGACTCCTTCCGGTTATTATGTGTACCGTTTCCGTTTCCTTGTGCCGCAGCGCAAAATGTTTTGCTGTGGAAACAGCTGTGCCGACTGCATCCGTTTCAAAGACATATGAATAACGCAAAAAAAACCTGTATTTAACAGAAACGCACAAAAAAACGGACGGCTGCTTCGCCGTCCGTTTCATTATCTATTTAAGCACTGCATCCGCAGGCTCCGCCGCTTCCGCAGCCGCCGCCGCAGCCTGAAAGTGAATCGAAGAATGGATTTCCGGTAGGGACCTTGATCTGATCCGATACAGCTTTTCCGAGCAGCTGGCTGATTTCATCCAGCACTTTTTGCAGCTCTTCTTCCGCTTTTTTGAATTCGGCAATCGAATCATGGAGGTCCAGTTTTCGTTTTAGTTCCATGACCTCCGTTGTCACCTTTTTAAAATCAGGGTGATATTTCCCAAACCGTTGAACTTCTTCGTATTGGTCTTTCAATTTTGAAAAGACACCGATCAATTCCCGGGCTTCGGGATCTGTCTCCATCTTTTCTTTGGCGCGGCGATAATCTTCCATTATATCTGAATCAATCATCATGGCTGACAACTCATCAGCCTGATTGATGATTTGGATGCTTTCTAACGTGGCAAGCATGTAATCACACCTCCGTTATCTCATCATAACATGAAACGGTAAAAAAAGCCCACGCCTAATATCAAATCTCGACTTGAAGAACTTTTTCTTCTCCATACAAGCCGTGATCGTTTTTTGCAAGCTGAATGCGGACAGTATGCTTCCCTTTAGGCAAGTTTTTGATGATGAATGCCGCTTTATACACATCAACCGGGTGTCGGCCGTCGATGACGACGTGAAGATGACCTTCCCCTTTTTGATGTACTGATTCATTCTCAGAAAAGTGGATTGAAGGCGTATATGTCTCAATATATAGTTTACCGTTCCGAACATGATGCTTGACCATGAATTCCCTGCCCGGGTGCTGATTCGCCATCACTTCAATCCCCTGTGCTTCCTGTGCCGGGCTGTTTGATTCCGATACGTTCATAGGCAAGCATCCTGAAGCAATTAACGCGAACAGAAACACAGACATTTTAACCATATGCATGCAGAAACCTCCTTTTCGGGCTCGTTACCGATAGTGTTCACACCCGTGGAGGTTTTTATGTTCAAGAATCGATCATACTTATAAGCCCTGTACTGCTAGTAGAAAACTCGCCGATTGGCGAGCTTCCGGGCGAAGCAGAGACATAGCTGCCCTTAACTATATTCCTAAAATTGGCAGCCGTGTCGAATTACTACCTTGCTGACAATTTATACTCCGTCATAAAAAAATGAAACCTGCTCTATTCCTGCAGGTTTCCATCGTTTGTCCCCATGACACTCAGCAGCTCCAGAAGCATCGAGGCCGATTGGATGCCTGAATGGGTCCGGTCGATTTTTTGAGCGAAGGTTTTTCCATAATATTCCTTCATATTTTTTTCAATAGATGAAATCAAGTAAGGATTTCTGCCCAGCATCCGATACCATTGCGGCTGTTCGCGCACAAAACGTTTCGTCTCCGGATTAGCATTAACAAACTGTTGCACTTCTCTTCGCACACGGTTTCATCCTTTCTGGCCGGTCAGTCTTTGAAGTTGTGGAAAGGTGGACGCGGCCGGGAAGGGCCTTGATTGTTACTGCCTTTAAACGTTTGGAATTGTTCGAGGATCTGTTGGACATTGCCGATCGCACCACTCATACTGGATAAATGTTTCTCCATCTTATTGATATCCATTTTTTTCAAGGACGAGAGCATACCATTAATGAAATCACTGTTTCCTTTATCGCTTTTTTTCTTATTGGATCGCTCGGCTGAAGGTTTGCTGTTTTTATATTCTTTCCACATCTCGTCTTCTTCGCCGAATAAATACCACTCTTCATAAATCTCTTTCCACGTCTTCTGGTGCTCTCTGACTTCTTTCGCCAGGCCTGGATGCTTTTTGACAAACGCTTTGAACCGCTCGATTGATTCTTTTCCATTTTTCACGGTTCCGGACATTCCGTCACCTTCCTTCCATTATTGCAAGGTGCCTACTACATATTACAGCCGCACCTATAAAAAAGTGCGCCTAATTTTCTTCTGTGCACTGACAGGCCTGAGAGTGGGAGCAAACTTTTTAACGTGGTAAACTATACAGGACAACTTATGCATAGGTGGTAAAGTATGAACAACATTTCCAAAAACCAGTTAAAAGAAACCTTTCTGACATTTATTGATTCAGCAGACCCCGCCGAACTTGAAGTGATGAACAGTTTGCTGAACGGGGTAAGCAGCAAAAAAGAAAAAAACATCCCTACATTCATCAACGCGCTATTCCATTTTGAGACGCATTATGTGGAAGGTGAGCAACACCTTGAAATCATGATGCCAAATAATCAGATTGTCATGAACTCACTCGATATGACCCACGGCGGCGTAACGGCAACCTTGCTTGATACCGCAATGGGCACTCTTGTGAATAAACTTCTCCCTGAAGGAAAAAAAGCGGTTACGACTGAAATAAAAATCAACTATCTTGCTCCCGGTAAAGGGAAATACTTAAAAACAACAGCAAACATCGTCCAAATCGGTTCGAAAATCGCATTTTGTGACGGCCAGGTCTATCGTGAGGACGGCAAACTCGCAGCATATGGTACTGGAAGCTTTTTTGTGATTGGGGAGTAAACACAAAACGCAGTACGGCTGAACAAAAGCGCAGGGCGCCCGCTTAGCGGCGTATGCATAAACGAGGGTACCCGCAGGAAGGTGATCTTTCCTTCCGGAGGATATCACAGCTTATGACGATAGCCGCTGGCGCCTGGAGCTGGATGAACAAAAGCGCAGGGCGCCCGCTTAGCGGCGTACGCATAAGCGGGGGTACCCGCAGGAAGGTGATCTTTCCTTCCGGAGGGGATCACCGCTTATGACGATAGCCGCTGGCGCCTGGAGCTGGATGACTCCCTTCC
>JAENYN010000078.1 GCA_016841765.1 Guptibacillus hwajinpoensis | reverse complement strand
ACAGAGGCTTTCAGCCGTAGAGCAAACCACCCGTTCTCACGGGTGGTTTTGATTAATGAAAGGGAAAACGTCAGCCTATTTCATGGAATGACCGACTTTGCCAGACGGTTCCGAGCTAATGAAGTTTGTTATGGAGAAAAACGTCACCGGCTTGATACAAATAGATGTAGCAACGGCAAGCGGATGAGTACTCTCCGTTCTGAAAAATGGATGAAAACCTATCTTCCATAAACGGCTCGTGAATAGATTGCTCATTTTGGTTGAGCGGCAATGCTGTTTCAGGATATGATGAAAGAGTTGGAAACTTAAGGTTTTCAAAAAATTTCCTGCAAAAGGTTACGGGCTTCATCTTGCTCCGATTTTATTTTTAAAAAGGGGGACAATATGGAGAAATGGCATAATGAAGCGAAGGAACAATGGGATACCCGGGCCGCTTATTGGGATGAAAATGCCACCGCGATGTGGCGGGATGGAAGCCGCAAAGATATTCTCCCGCTGTTTAAAAAACATGTAAAGCCCTCCCGCGGCAGAAAAGTGCTTGATATCGGCTGCGGCCCGGGTCATAGCACTGCATTGCTGCAGCAGGCGGGATATTCCCCGGTCGGCGTCGATCTTTCCGCTGAAATGATCGAAAAAGCCAAAACCAGGGATAACACGGGCAAGCTTCCGTTCATGCAGGCAGATGTCATGCAGCTTCCATTTGAGACCGGGCAGTTTGATGCCGTCACTGTCATTAACGTTCTTGAATGGACTGCCTCGCCTCTGAAGGCATTGACCGAAATACGGAGAATCCTGAAACCGGAAGGCAAAGGTCTCTTCGGAATTTTGGGGCCGACAGCCGGGCCAAGGCAGAACAGCTTTAACAGGCTCAGGGGCGAATCTGTTATTTGCAACACGATGATGCCGTGGGAATTCAGCCAATTGGCAGTGGGGAACGGCTGGCATTATGCTGATGGCAGAGGTGTTTTCAAAAAAGGGGTGGAGCCCGGGCATATCCGCGGCCTTCCTGAAGATTTGCAGCAGGCGCTGACATTTATGTGGCTGTTTGTTCTAGAAAAAGAGTAATGGATGTCAAAAAGTTTCAAGAATTCGTACCGGATTGCCGGTACGGAGAAGAAATTTTTCGTTACAATGGACTAGTACATAATTTTTACAACACAAAGGGGGACAAACAAAATGGCTAATCAGTACAAGTCAGATATTGAAATCGCTCAAGAATCGAACATGGAACCGATCGGTATGATTGCTGAAAAACTGGCGATCCATCCGGACGAAGTCGAACCGTACGGCCATTATAAGGCGAAAATTTCTCTGGATGTGATGGAGCGCCTTAAAGATAAGGAAAACGGCAAAGTGATTCTTGTAACCGCTATCAATCCCACTCCAGCAGGAGAAGGGAAGTCGACGGTAACGGTCGGGCTTGGCCAGGCACTGAACCGAATCGGTAAAAAAGCCGTGATTGCACTGCGCGAACCGTCGCTGGGGCCCAGCATGGGAATTAAAGGCGGTGCTGCCGGCGGAGGTTATTCCCAGGTGGTGCCGATGGAAGATATCAACCTTCACTTCACCGGAGATCTTCATGCGATAACAACAGCAAACAATGCGCTGGCGGCTATTCTTGATAACCACATGCACCAGGGCAATGAATTGAACATCGACCAGCGCCGCGTCGTCTGGAAAAGAGCGGTCGATTTGAATGACAGGGCGCTGAGGAATATAACAATAGGCCTTGGCGGGCCGGTCAATGGAATTCCCCGGGAAGAAGGTTTTAACATAACAGTGGCCTCAGAAGTCATGGCAGTTCTTTGCCTTGCCAAAGACTTGGGCGATCTGAAGAAACGGCTTGCCCGGATGGTAGTCGCTTATAACCGTGATAAAAAACCGGTTACAGCCGGAGATCTCGGTGCTGAAGGAGCCCTCACCCTGTTGCTGAAGGATGCGATTAAGCCGAATCTTGTCCAGACGCTTGAAAACACACCGGCTCTCATTCACGGAGGACCATTTGCAAATATCGCCCATGGCTGCAACAGCGTCATCGCGACAAACATGGCCAGGAAACTAGGGGAATATGTCGTGACCGAAGCCGGATTTGGGGCTGACCTTGGAGCGGAAAAGTTCCTTGATATCAAAACACGCGCCGGTGACATCCGCCCGGATGCGGTCGTCATCGTGGCGACAGTCCGTGCCCTTAAGATGCACGGCGGTGTTCCAAAAAAAGAACTTGGCCAGGAAAATGTCGAAGCGCTGAAAACCGGGATTGTCAATCTTGAAAAACATATTGAAACGATAACAAATAATTTCGGCCTGCCGGCAGTTGTTGCAATCAACCGCTTTGTGACCGACTCCCAAAATGAGCTTGATTTTATCGAAGAGTGGTGCAGTGAAAAAGGCGTGCCTGCCGTGCTTGCAAACGTCTGGGAAAAAGGCGGGGAAGGCGGCGAAGACCTTGCCCGCGAGGTCGTCAATGCGGTTGAAAAATCTGAAAACCGCTTCTCACAGCTCTATGATCTTGATTTGCCGCTTGAGGAGAAGATCGAAGCCATTGCCCAGAATGTGTATGGGGCAAGTGAAGTTGATTTCACCGTCCAGGCCAGGAAACAGCTGGCTCAGTTCAAGGAAGAAGGCTGGGATAATCTGCCGATATGCATGGCGAAAACCCAGTATTCGCTGTCAGACGATCCGGCAAAACTGGGCAGGCCTGAAGGGTTTACCGTCACCGTCCGTGAACTCCGCCCGTCAATTGGGGCAGGTTTCATTGTGGCTATGACGGGTGATATTATGACAATGCCAGGCTTGCCGAAAAAACCGGCGGCATTGAACATGGATGTAGACGAAAACGGCAAGGCAAAAGGCCTTTTTTAAGAGGCAAAGTGTGATTGTACAAAGCAACGGCGCTAAACGCGAAATGCTGCAAACGGGAAGAACAAGCGCCAGGAACCGGAAGCTGCCGGATGCAACAGGATTCTAACCATATATATGGAATCAGCCCCGTAGGCTATTACGGGGTTTTTTCCATGCGTCAAATCCCTGTATAAATAAGGATATAGTGAACGGCACCATCAGCTGATTGAAAAACTTGATTGATTTCATAGCCGATACTCAACATTCTGGACAGTGTTTCAGCGCAAGAGTGATGAGGCGGTTCAGCGGGGGCGGATATACTTGTGGAAAAATGGGTCACTTCACCGCTGTCGGCACAGCAGCGGATAATCGCAATGTGCTTCCCTTTCCAGGGCGTTCCGATCATTCCGCTTCGATTTTCATGATGATTATAGCCAATCCGTTTCATATTTTGTCCGAACCTCCTATAATAGAGCTATCCACTGTAAATTATGCAAGCGAAATACATATGCGAATAAACAGCAAAGAAAGGACGGTATTCACCATGGTTTCAGAATCGGTTGTAGGAAAGGCGGCGGATTTCGCCAGGAAGGAACTTGAAGGAGAGACGACAGGGCACGACTGGCACCATATTGCAAGAGTATGGGATACCGCCCGGCACATTGCCGAAAAGGAAGGCGCCGATATGCGAGTTTGTGAGCTTGCTGCCATCCTCCATGATATCGCCGATGAAAAATTGAACGATTCGGAAGAAGCGGGTCTTGCGAAAGTCCGGGGCTGGCTTTTATCGGTTTCTTTGCCAGAACAGGAAATCGATCATATCATGGAAATCATCTCAACCATGTCATTCAAAGGGGGCGGCGGCCCGCCAGTCCGGACTCTTGAAGGCAAGGTCGTCCAGGATGCGGACCGGCTTGATGCCATCGGGGCTATCGGAATTGCGAGAGCTTTCACTTATGCAGGTGCCAAGGGACAGCCGATATTCGATCCCGGCCTTCCCCCGCGGGATGAAATGACAAAAACAGAATACCGGACGGGGAAAAGCACGGCGGTGAATCATTTCTATGAAAAGCTGTTAAAACTGAAAGAATTGATGAATACAGAAACAGGAAAGAAACTGGCCGCGGAACGCCATCAGTTTATGGCCGGGTATTTGCGCCAGTTATTTAGCGAATGGGGAAGGACGGCAGATGGCTGGACAGATAAGATCAACTGAATGGCAACAGGCCATTTGGATACCACTCTATAGAAAACGGGGCAAGTGCAATGAAACAATTGACAGCTGAAAAAATTACGAAGACATATGGCGAAAAAGAGCTGTTCAAAGACCTGGCATTCACAATTGGCGAAAACCAAAAAATCGGGTTGATCGGCTTGAACGGCACAGGGAAATCGAGTTTGTTGAAGGTGATTGCGGGCTTGGATGAACCGGACAGCGGAAATATTAAAAAGCCTTCGGGATACAGCATCGAATTTGTCCGGCAGGAGACCGAGCTTGTACCGGGGAAAAATGTCCTGGAGCAGGTGTTCCTGAATGAAACACCCGTGACCGAAGCGATAAAAGCGTACGAATTGGCGCTTGCCAGGCTGCAGGGCTCACCTGATGATGAAAAAATCCAGCAAGAGCTGGCGGAAGCCCAGATGAAAATGGATGCCCTCGATGGCTGGGAAATGGATGCGGCAGCCAAAGCGATCCTTACGAAACTGGGTGTGTACCATTTTGAAAAATTGCCGGAACAGATGTCGGGCGGCGAAAAAAAGCGGGTACTGCTCGCCAGCAGCCTGATCAGGAAACCGGACCTCCTTATTCTCGATGAACCGACAAACCACCTGGACATTGGGGCGATTCGATGGCTTGAAGACTATTTAAAAGGATACCAGGGGACATTCATTGTTGTTACCCATGACAGGTACTTTCTTGATCACCTTACGGACACGATCTGGGAACTGGACGGCGGCAGCCTTTATACGTATAAAGGAAACTATGAAACATTTCTCACCCGAAAAGCCGAAAGAGAAGAAAATGAGGCGCGGCGTTTTGAGAAACATAAGTCCATTCTGAAAAAAGAAATCGAATGGCTAAAGCGGGGCGCAAAAGCTCGAACGACAAAACAAAAGGCCAGGATTCAGCGGATTGAGAACATGAAAGAACAAAAAGGTCCTGCAGATGCCGGTTCCGTCGACATCGCATTGAGCGGATCGAGGATTGGCAAGCAAGTGTTTGAATTGGATCGGACCGCAAAGTCAATTGGCCAAAAAAGATTATTCGAACCGTTTTCTTTCATTATCCAGCCGGGTGCCCGCATCGGGATCATTGGCCCAAATGGCAGCGGAAAATCCACCTTTTTGAAAATGCTCGCAGGCGATGTCGGTCCTGATGAAGGCAGCATCATCACCGGACAAACGGTCAATGTCGGATTTTATACCCAGGAAAGTAAAGATATGGACAAGTCGATGCGGGTGATCCACTATATTAAAGAAACAGCCGAATTTATTATGGACCGTGACGGCAATCTCACTTCGGCGGCCACTATGCTTGAGCGTTTTTTATTTCCGCCGGCGACTCACGGCTTGCCGATCAGCAAGTTGTCTGGCGGGGAGCAGCGGCGCCTGTATTTGCTGAAAATCCTGATGAAAAATCCGAATGTCCTCTTGCTGGATGAGCCTACCAATGATCTGGATATCGAAACGCTGACTGTACTCGAAGATTATTTGGATGGCTTTGGCGGGGCGGTCATAACGGTATCGCATGACCGTTATTTCCTGGACCGGACAACGGAAACCCTGTTCGTTTTCGGCGGCGGCGCCATCACTCCTTATTACGGATCATGCAGTGAATACCTCGAAGAAGAGCTGCAGGCAAAGCAGGTTCCCATTGCCGAGGAGTCCACATCCAAAGAAGAACCTGTTAAGCAGAATGAAAAAAAGAAAAAAATGTCATACATGGAAAAGAAGGAATGGGAAGGAATTGAAGACAGGATTGCTGAACTGGAGGAGAACATTTCGGAAATCGAACAGGAAATTGAACATTCGGGAAGCAACTACGAAAAAGCCCAGCAACTATTCAGTGACAAAGAAAAGATCGAGGAAGAACTCGACGCCTTGATGGAAAGATGGGCTTACTTATCTGAAATGGCCGATGAACAATAAAAGCGGAGGCATGATGCTTCCGCTTCTGTTTGTCAATTGTGCTGGATCATCCGTTTGGCGCCTAAATAACGTTCTGTCCAATAGGATGCTTCAAGCTTGCTCACTGTAACGCCTTTTGAAGAACCGGCATGAATGAAATTACCATCCCCGAGGTATATGCCTGCATGAGAAGGTCCCGGTTTATACGTTTGGAAAAAGAGAATATCTCCGATGCTCGGTTTGGTCACATCGGTTCCGAAATTCCAAATATCGCTTACCGTACGCGGGATGTTTATACCGTATTTCATAAAAACGTGATTGAGAAAGCCGCTGCAGTCAAAACCGGCGGGTGTCGTTCCGCCCCACTTATAAGGCGTTCCGATATAGCGCCTCGACATTTTGGCGATGGCGAGCTGGGCTGATTGTTTTTTACTTTCCATTTTCACTTTTACGGTTATGTGCTGAGGTTTGTCTGGGATACCAATCTGCCGGGACTTCTGTTTGCTTAGGGCCCCGTAAACTTCCTGCCCGGCAATGCCGTCAACCTTAAGGCTTTTATCGGTCTGGAACTCGATCACCGCTTTTTTTGTAAGCGGGCCGAAAATACCATCCAGATTACCGGTATAATATTTCAGTTTCATCAGTTTATTTTGGAGACTGCGGACTTTTTCGCCCCTGTCCCCGTATTGTAAGCAGTTGGGCCTGGTTAAAGAGAACTTATATGGAACTGCACCCGAATGCAAGAAAAGGGTCTCAAGTGTGTTCGGCCCTGCAATGCCGTCGACAGAAAGCCGCTGTTTTTTCTGAAATGTACGTACTGCTTTCAATGTTGCCGGACCAAAAACGCCGTCTGCCGATAAACTGTACATATGCTTTTCTTTTAGAGCAAGCTGAAGCTTCTTCACAGAATTTCCTGTCTGGCCGAATCTCAAGTGCTGCTGTATGTTCATAGCGGAGTCCCTGGCCGCATTTCCAGGCCCGGAAGACCCTGATGCCGCATGCGGCGCACTGAGCATCATACCGGCAGTTAATGTGGGGATGACGACCTTTTCCTTGACAAGACTTTTCAACATTGGTCTGTATGCCTCCCTTAAACGGTAAACATAGGGCTTCTGGATGAAGTGTTTTCTTTTCATTCTTATTGAAAATTGGATCGATTATGACAGGTAAATGGATATAGGGCATGTCCGTTTGCATCACTTTCGTTTCAGCACGCAATTGGCAGCAAACCGCCAGAACAGAGGAGATTGCGATGATCATTACAACATCTTCAAAAAACAGCAACAAGTTAGCGTCACTGGCCAGTAAAACTGCGCAAGATCTTGGAGGTATATTTGTAAAAAGGCGGGAAAGAACGCTGCCTGATCTTCGCACAGAGTATCAAGACGACATCCTGGTGGTGGAAATAGACAAGTTTGTCATTTATCCGGTTTATGGAGAACATCCTTTCTTTTTTCATCCAAATGCAGCTATGTTCAGGTTGAAAAGAATGCTCTCCGGTGCTTCAGACCCATTTGCGGACGCGGCGGGGCTCAAGGAAGGGATGTCAGTGCTGGATTGTACGCTCGGCCTGGGGGCTGATGCAATTATCGCGTCCCATGCAGTCGGAAAACGGGGCAGTGTCACCGGCGTGGAAAAAAACAAAATGATCGCCTATCTGGTCGCGCGGGGATTGCAGACATGGCAAACGAATGTGCCTGAACTAAGGGAGGCGATGAGGCGGATAACGGTGATGCAGGGAGATTATATCCAGAAATTAAAACATATGCCGGAAGATTCGGTTGATGTCGTCTATTTTGATCCGATGTTCCATACCCCGCTAACCGAGTCGGAGGGCATGAACAAAATGAGACCGATTGCCGATGGGAAGCCCCTCACCGAATTGGCAGTTGAACAAGCGAAACGGGCAGCCAAATACAGAGTTGTCCTGAAAGACCATTTCCGCAGCCCTCTTTTCGACCGTTATGGATTCAAACGAAAAGTCCGGAAATCAGCCAAGTTTCACTACGGCGTACTTGAAAAGGGCAGCATAGATTGGCCGGTTTAAGGAAAGGATACGGGCGG
Organism: Guptibacillus hwajinpoensis; assembly: GCA_016841765.1. Lineage (GTDB taxonomy): Bacteria > Bacillota > Bacilli > Bacillales > Bacillaceae_O > Bacillus_BL. The sequence continues at coordinate 1,499 of JAENYN010000078.1, read as the reverse complement.
AGGTGAAAGGCAATGGCAAATAAGCCGAAGCAGGATTCTTCAAAATCCGCATTGAACTCACCGGAAGTCGAAGGCCAGGGAACGACAAACAGGGAAACAGGAACCATAACAAAAACCTCGGCCCGCAACCGGAAGAGGAAATGAGCATGGAAAAAGGAACCGGACAGCCGGTTCCTTTTTGGCATTTAAAAGTCCAAATTCATCAATCAGCTGCGGCCAGATAAATGAAGTAAAAGATGGACAGAAAACTTAAGATGGCAAGAACAACCGTTTCATTCATTTTTTCACTCCTCCCCTACATCTTCCCGTAGTTCCAATCAAGCTTCCAGCAGCTTTGCAACAGGCACTTCCATTTCTTTATCCGGATTTGCTGCTGTATAAACCCTTGCCGTCTCGGCTTCTTGGTTCACGCTTTGAAGCCAAACCGGCACCTGATTATACAGTACAAGAAATTCAGAAGGTGAATCAATTATTTCGACTGCCCGAGAAACATGCAAATGTAACGCCTCCTTTTTCCTGTAATTTCATCCGAACATCAAAAAGTTATGCAATATTTTTCTGTAGCCTTTTTTTTGTGTCCATGAGACAATAAAAAGAAAGAGTGAATGAGAGGCTGGAGAGTATGCAACATTGGATCCGTAAATTATTTGTCGCGGCAGTCGCAATACTTACTTTCGGAACGGTCGTACCGTCGACCCAGCCGTCCCATATTCAAAGTGCCCAAAAAGACAGCCAGCAAGAACAATCATTTGAAGTGTCAGATGATTTGGTCCAACAGGATTTACCGTCTGGTTATGATGGAGGGGTGCCGCCTTCCGGCCTGCAACGCCGTGATTTGTTTTTCTCTGCCCTGCTGTCTGAAGCAGAGATACAGGGAGAGCAAAAATTCGGCTTGAAAATCAACGGCAAAATAGGGGAAGAATACAGGCAAGCCATCCTTCCTGAACTGGAAAACGCTGTCGGCACGTTAACAAAGGATTGGGACGAGGGTGAGTTTGGGGATTACGCCATTTCCAGCACACCTGCCGGCGGCTACGGGGAAAAGATATTTCACATTTATCATACTGAAACGGGAAAAGATGTATTTCGCTATCATGTCCGCAGGGAACAGCCGCCGCTGGAAGGCCATTTCTTTGCGTTCCACTATCATTCCGATACGGACTCGTTTAGCGGGCATCATAGTCTCGGGAAAATATACTGGGGTAAAAATACACCACCAAAATGGCAAAGTTGAAAAGCTGTCCGCTGCGGGCAGCTTTTTTGTATGGGAAAGGGCAGTTTTTAAAGGAAAGCGCTATCAATTTCCTGTTGATTTTGTATTGAGACCATGTTATAGTTTATAAACATCGTCGCCAACAGAGGACAAGCATTCATAAAAAAATAATGCAAAATAATGTTGACTTCGATCTGAAAATATTATATATTAATAAAGTCGCTGTTAACGCAGCGGCAATGAAATTGTTCTTTGAAAACTAAACAAAAGTCAAGCGCGTCTAAAG
>JAENYN010000077.1 GCA_016841765.1 Guptibacillus hwajinpoensis | reverse complement strand
GGCGGGCGCTGAGCCTCCTCATCGCTGCGCTCTTGCGGGGTCTCAGCTGTCCCGCTATTCCCGCAGGACATTGAATAAGCTTCTTCGAATTGACATCGCACGAAGAAAATTGGTTTTTATTTTCGAGGAGTCGAGCCCCTTCCGCTCCAATCAACTGGTGCATGAACAGATGTCCCGCTTTTATTTTTGTTGAACCGGTGGTTTGTATAAAAACATGCAAGCCTGCTCGAGTTTTGTTTGAATGAAGAGAACCCTGCATTGACAATAAGAATAATCGTAAATTCCATCCTTCTATCCAAGTCTAGTGTATCTATCCTGAATGTTAATGTCTTATTTGAAAATCCTTAAATATTCACAGTGGCGATAAGCATCATATAAAGTGTTTTTGCAAACTTATTGTTTTACAACTGAGTGGATTGCAGCGGAAGGCATTCGACTCCTGCGGGAGTAGCGAACAGGGAAGACCCCGCAGGCGCGAGTAGCAACGAGGAGGCTTCCCGATCGCCCCGCGGAAAGCGAATGCCTGCAGCGGAATGGAACGGACAATCTCCAGAAGTTATAGCATTTATCAAAGCCTTTTGTAAAAAACAAAAGGGTAGCGTGAATTTGCATGTTGGGAGAAATACGGAAGTGAAAAGGTGTAAAGCATGAATAAACAGCTTCAAAAACTATTTATGGATAATGGCGGCCGGCCTGTTTCTTATTCTGATTTTATGGAAACGGCCCTTTATGACCCGGAGTATGGTTACTATTCGAATCAGGCTGTGAAAGTCGGCAAAAGCGGAGACTTTTATACATCGCCTTCCGTCCACCGAATTTTTGGTGCGATGTTCGCCGCTGTATTCATCAATCTGGTCGAGTCCTACGGCACCGCACCAAGGGTTGCAGAATTCGGTGCGGGGACAGGTGCGTTTGCCGGGGCGGTTCTTCGCACCTGGAAGGAAAAAGCCCCGGACTCATTCAGGAATCTCGAGTATATCGTGATTGAACGCAGTCCATATCATCAAAGGATGATCAAAACCGGGGCTGACGGTGACAGGATTAGAGTATATTCAACCATCGAGGAGGCAAAGCGTGACTTTCCAAACTTTGATGGGATCATTTTCTCCAATGAACTGCTTGATGCTTTTCCTGTAGATGTTGTGAAGCAGACCGAGGAAGGGCTTCAAGAAGTGAAGCTTGTCCGCGATGAGTCGGGTGAATTGGCGGAAACGCTTGTGCCGGCGCCATCTGCATATTGTAAGTGGATAGACAAATATCACGGACGGCCGCTGGCTGCCGGACAGAGGCTGGAAATCCCCGTCCATATGGAAAAATGGATTACAGATCTTTCCGAATGGCTCTCTAAAGGATATGTGTTCACCGTTGATTATGGCTATACAGTGGAAGAATGGCAGCACCCCGCCCGGAAAGACGGAAGCCTGCGCGGATATAAGGAACATGCGCTTGTCACCACGCCGTATCTGAATCCCGGTTCGATGGATATCACCTCGCATGTCCACTGGGATGCATATACTATGATGGGCCGGGAACAGGGCCTTGAATTGCTCAAACACATGAAACAGCGGGACTTTTTGCTGGAAGCAGGAATTCTAGAGGAACTGCAGGAAAATTATGACCCGAATCCTTTTTCGGAAAAGAGCAGGCAAAACCGTGCGATCCGTTCCTTTTTGATGCAGGGAGATATCAGCAGCTCCTTTGATGTATACATACAGGGGAAGGGGCTCGACGAGGGGGGAACGGATGTTTTTCCGGCTGGCCGCGGCAATTAAAAAACGGAGGGCATTTTGCCCTCCGTTTTTTAATGTCCTGCTCCAGGAGTCATCATGAACGTTGTCCAATATGTAAACCCGACAAAAAAGATGGTGAGATAAGCGCCGAAGATATAAATGTACATACGTTCAGATAAATGCAAGTAGCTTAGAGCAATAAAGAATCCCGTTTGACCGAAAAACAGCATGGCCATTGTCTCCATACCGCCGACAAAGGACATGACCGCCATGATTCCGGTCCAGAACCCTAACACACGATACATTTTTTCCATGTGCTTACCCTCCTTTGCGCACTCTTTTCCACCATGGTTACATTATAAAGGACAACAAACATGATTGTAAACTAACTTTATTTTTTTACAGGAATATTATTAGTTAGCGACAACCGCTTTATACGTGCAAGCGGCACATCCGTCCGTCATTCTTTCCTGCTGTTTCAAATCGACTGCCTCATCCTTGAAAACTTCTTCAAAAATACCATAGAAGAAGGAGTGGTGCATTGTGCAAACCGGATGGCCGTTTTCGGAGTCTGCAACTTCTTTAAACGGGCAATTATATACTGTAAAGAAAATGGTGGATCCATCTTCAATGACCTCAAATTCAGGATAAAAACCTTGCATGGAGGAAGCGCTTTTGACAAGTGCCAGCTTTTCCTCAAATGTCATCTCTTCCCGGTTTGTTCCAGAGCGGTGTTTCCGCTCTTGTTCCACCATTTCGTGGCCAAAGCGGCGGCCGGTCTGGTACAGGGCTTGTTGGCCAGCCTCACCAAGGGAAAGCAGGGAGTCAATGGCGATGGAAGCAAGCATTTTATAATCGCGGAATGGGAAATTCAACTGGACGACGTCATCGCTGAGGCGGTATAACCGGCTCGGACGGCCGCCTTTTCCAGTTTTTTTCGTTTCTGATACAAGCATGCTGACGTCTTCAAGCTTGGAAAGGTGCAGACGGGCCACATTCGGATGGATGTTGAAGGCGTCTGCAATCTCCTGGACTGTCACTTCCTTATGCATCCGGGTTATATATTGATATATGGAAAATCGTGTTGGATCGGCGAGTACACTAGTCACTTTCAGTGTTTGTTCCATAATAGTCACCTCTGGTTTTCGATTTTTGTTGATTTTATTATAATACAGGGATTTAAGCATTTAAATGGTTATTACTACGAATACAGTAGTTGTTGGAATTCGTTCACATTTAAGCGGCAGTTTGTAACAGAAAGTACACATTTCTTGAACCGGCTTGATATCTTGCAATCAGAAACCCTGATTTAACAAGGTGGAAAGCCGGAATCTGCTTCAGGGGCTCTTTTTCCACTTGGTTGTGCGCGGAGCCTCCAAGACGCCTCGGGCAAAGAAGCACCATGAGAGCGGCCAGCAGAAAACAGCTCAGGATGCCGCCTTTGTAACGTCGTGAAAGGGGATGCCGGCAGGGGAAAGAATGAGCATGTCAAGAAAAAAACAGAACACTTGGATTCAGTATCCAAGTGTTGTTGGCTTCTGCTACTTATGATTTACAATCAGATACACATTGTATTTTTGTGCAATTGACATAATTCCGGTTAACCGAAGAAAGAGGAATACTGGGCTAGCTGGATTCGAACCAGCGCATCACGGAGTCAAAGTCCGTTGCCTTACCGCTTGGCTATAGCCCAATCTTCTTTTAGTATATTGACCAAAATTTAAGCATTTATACGGAAATACCAGGATTTTTTAAAATTAAAATGGAATGTTTCCTCTATACCATGAAGGGCAGGTGAACGATAACGATCATTGAAAAAAAAGGGCGCGAACTGATCGAACGGGCGGCGGCAATGGGTGCGACAGATATCCATCTTCTTCCGGAAGGAAGGGAAGTATTGATTCAATTCAGGATTGCCGACAAAATGTATGGGCAGGAAGTCCTCCCGGGAGCACAATATGAAAAGCTGGCCGCTCATTTCAAGTTTTTGGCCGGTCTTGACATAGGTGAAAAAAGGCGGCCGCAAAGCGGATCCTTTACGATGAAAATAGAGAACCGGGCAATTGACTTGCGGGTCTCATCTCTTCCTTCCATTTATAGGGAGAGCATCGTCCTCCGCCTTATGCATGACAGGCTTGTGCCGATTCAGGCATTATCCCTGTTTCCAGCCGATGTGAAGCTTATGGACGGTTTTATCGGTAAACGCGCCGGCCTTCTCATTTTGACGGGTCCGACTGGATCAGGGAAGACAACTACCCTTTACACGTTGATCGAAAAAGCAAAAAGAGATTTCATGAAGAAAGTGATCACGCTTGAAGACCCGGTCGAAAAAAAGGCGAGCGGTGTGCTGCAAGTCCAAATTAATGAAAAAGCGGGGATAACATATGCGACCGGACTGAAAGCTGCACTGCGGCATGACCCCGACTTGATCATGGTCGGGGAAATCCGTGATGCCGAAACAGCAGCGATTGCCGTTCGTGCTGCGCTGACCGGCCACCTTGTCATCACGACGATGCACACGAAAAACACGACCGGAGCCCTTAACCGGCTCATTGACTTCGGGATTCCGAAAGGGGATCTGAAACAAACCTTGATCTCAGTGACGGCCCAGCGCCTCGTTGACGTGAAGTGTCCGATATGCAGTGACGCCTGTTCGGTTCACTGCCGCCGTTCGCGTCCCCATTCACGTGCAGGCATCTATGAAATATTGCAAGGCAGGGATTTGGAAAACGCATTCCTTCTTCAGGAGGAGCCGTTAGCCATCACAGGCACACTTGCAAATCGTCATCGGAAAGCACATGCACTCGGCTTTATAAACTTAGAACGGATGAACGAATTCAAGGTGGATGGATATGATTAGAAAAAGGTTATCCATACAGGATAAAGCTGTTATCCTGACAAGGCTCGGGAACCTATATAACAACGGTTATCCACTGGCCCGCGCCCTGGAATTTTTGGCACTGACAGAAGGGGGCTTACAGAAGCGTCTGCTCGAAAACGTTGTCCGGGACTTGAAGGCGGGTGAGCGGCTGCCGGATTCTTTTCACCACATTGGATTGCCTCCTGATATTTGTGGCGCCCTTTATTTTTCTGAAAAGCACGGTGATCTCGGTTCTGTATTGACTGCGGCCGGCCTCTCGTTAACTCAAAGGAATGCGCACATTAAAAAATTGATTAAAATCTTCCGTTATCCGTTATTCCTCCTTGTGGTGATGTTACTTATGTTCATTGTCTTCTACGTTTTTTTGTTCCCATCTTTCCTTCACTTTTTCACTTCCGCAAATATGGAACCCCCTGTCTTCACTCAAAATGCAATGACGGCAATCAGGCTTGTCCCGTTTTTTCTGGCTGCTGGCCTTGTGGCGGGTACTTTGCTGCTGCTCCGCTTAAATCTCTTCAGGAAGAAGGCAAATCCTGCAAGCGTCGCGGCAAAAACTGCCCGAATACCTGTTATTGGCCGGTTTGTGTCCTCTTCGCTCACTTATTACTTTGCCCTCCATTTTGGCAGTTTGCTTAATAGCGGTCTTTCTTACTTAGAGGTATTGACTGTTTTTGCCGACCAGCATTACTTTGCTTTTTTTCGCCAGGAAGCGCTTCATATGCAGTCCGAGCTGAAACAGGGAAAAGAGTTCCATGAGGTCATAAGGCAGCGGGCAGGCTATGAGAAGGCGCTGCCTGCACTGATCGTACATGGACAGGCTAACGGAACACTGGGGGATGACTTGATTTATTACAGCGAACAGCTGCTGTCAGATTTGGAGGACCGGCTGGAAAAGCTGTTTTCTCTTATCCAGCCGCTTCTATTCGGTCTCATAGCCCTGTTTATCATCTTGCTGTTCACTTCGGTTATGCTTCCGATGCTGCAATTCATCAAAACAATTACATGAACGTTCAGCTCTGACTTATATTCAATTTTGAAACTCACCGGTAAAACCATGATTGTGCTACATGGATGACAAATACACTCTTTTAGCGGAAGAAGTTATGCAGAAGTGGGATATTGGTCAATTCCGGACCTGTCCGTTCCTTTCCGCTGCAGGGCATTCGCTTTCACCATAGGAACAAGTGCGACATCTGTTCCTGCTTCCCTCGAACTCACAGTGTCTTCTTTGCCGCGGGGCTTCCGGGAAGCCCCCTCGTCGTTGGCGCTTACACGAAAATAAAAACCATTTTTTTTCGTGCCGTCAAATCGAAGATGCTTTTTCAATGTCCTGCGGGGTCTTTCCAGGCCGCTACTCCCGGTGGAGTCGAATGCCTTCCGCTTCAATCCACTTGGTTGATATCTTTACAGGCACAAAAACAGAATACGCCCGCTCAGCGGTATGCGAGCCCCTGCTACGTAAATCACCCCCCTCTTTAAGGACTATACTTCTTCCACATTCTTTGTTTCGTGAAGTAATAAGAAAGAATGTTTATATCATCAAACGAGCTCACCTAGCGTTTGACGGAGCGACAACAACCTATTACAAAGCCAAAAATTCAAAGGAGGCAATTTCATGAACGAAAAAGGGTTCACTCTAATAGAAATGATGATAGTCCTTATGATCATTTCCATATTATTGATGATCACAATCCCTAATCTGGCCGAAAATAACGGTACGGTCAGGGAAAAGGGGTGTGAAGCTATGGTCAAAGTGGCTGAGGCGCAAGTGCAGGCTTATGAAATCAAGAATAAAAGCAAGCCGGCTAATATTGCAGAGCTCATCGACGGAGGCTATTTGACCAGTGCAGAGTGCCCGAACGGCCAAATCCTTAGCCTTATGGATGGAAAAGTTGAAACAAGTTCCCCGTAACAGTGAACAAGGCTACACATTTGTGGAAATGCTGGCCGTTCTCCTCATCCTGACAATCGTGACAGGCCTTGTTTCATATAAAACGGCAGATATATACCACGAAATCCAACTTGATTCTTTTTTCAGCATCCTAGAAGAAGATTTTCTTTATGCAAAACAGCATGCAGTCACAGAAAATGCAAGAATGACACTCTATTTGAATGCAAGGGACCGTGTCTATTTCATTTTCCGTGAAGGGGATCCATCCCCGTTGCTGAAGAGGGCTTACGATTCGGGTATTTCGGTTGATGCCGGGTTATTAGGGCCGAGGTTTGTCATTCTGGCCAACGGCAATAACCAGAAAGCGGGAAAATGGTTTGCGGACTACCGGGGTGTCCGTTATCAGATCATTTTCTCACTCGGCCAGGGGCGGATGTATGTCAAAAAACTGTGAAGGTTATTTCCTCCTCGAAGTTTTGATGTCACTTGCCTTACTGTTTGTAGCCAGTGCATTTCTGCCGGCGCTGGCCAAAATGAGGGAAACAGACCTTTTCATTGAGCAAAAGCGTGAAGCAGCCGAGGTGCTCCATAATGAAATTCAAAGCAGGTTATATGACGGTGGAGCAGGACCGGAAGAACAGCAGGTCTTGAAGAACGGTCGTCTGTATGTGTTTACCTGGAAAGAGACGGAAAAAGAACTGGTTTTTCAAGCGTGCGTTTCATTTGAGCATGAGTTGACGGGCAGAAAGGCGGAAACGTGCCATGAAGTCCAAAAATAAAGGGTTCACCCTGCTTGAAATGATTTTTGCCTTTTTCGTATTCATGTTCCTCGCTGGCATGTTAATGCCGATTCTCAATCTGTCGGCATCTTACTTGAATCTTGAAGAATTCGGAATCAGGGAAACGGAGGTTTTCTTCGGGCAGCTCGGCCGGGAAATAAGAGAAGCTGAGGAGGCGTCGGTGGACGCCGGAACGTTATTGCTGGTCAGCCCGGCCGGAAAGGGAATCACTTATGAACAATATGGATCGATGATAAGAAGGAGGGTGGATGGCGCAGGTCATGAAATTGTGCTCCAAAACATCACGGCGGTCCGATTTGCCCGTATGCCAAACGGGATCATCGTAACGGTCAAAAAAAATGGGGAAACGCTGGAAAGGCGGTTGTCACGACCTTATGGAAGGGAAAGTGGATGATATGAACAAGCAGAACGGCTTCATCTTTCCGTTCACAGCCCTTATGATCCTCGTATTCTTCCTGGCCATATCTCTGTCCGCTGATAAACTTGCTGCAAAAATCAGGTTTTATGAACTTCTGGCCGAAAAACAAGCAATGGAAGTGCTTGTCCAGCGGTCAATGTCTGATATACTGATAGAAATAAAAGATCAGGGTACGCTTAGTCCGGAAGGAAGCCTGAAATATCCTGCCGGAACAGCAGTGTTTACAAAAGACGATGAAAACTCAGAAACAATAACAGTCACCATTTTTGTTTCCGGTAAAGGCGGCGGCCGCATGAATATACGTTTGACAGTTGAAAAAGCGGATGGATCGGTGATTGCGTGGCGGGAAGGGGTATAAAGCTTCATTGTTAGGAGGAGTCGAATGAAGGTGGTATATTTGACAGGGTTCATGGGAAGCGGAAAAACCACAGTCGGCAAGAAACTGGGGGAAGTGACAGGACTGCCGGTAATTGATACGGACATGGCGATCGAAGAAAAGGCAGGCAAATCAATAGCTGCAATTTTTGAACAAAAAGGGGAAGCATGGTTCAGGGAACAAGAACGGGAAATTCTCAATGAATTGCCTGATTCGAATGTGATCGTCACAACCGGCGGGGGCATGGTTACCCAGCAGCAAAACAGAAAAAAAATGAAAGAAAGCGGGATTGTCGTCTATTTGAAATGCGGGTTGGAAGAAATCATGAGGCGCCTTCAGGGAGATAAGACAAGACCACTCCTGGCAAATGCAGAAAAACTCGAGGGACTGTTCAGCCAGAGGGAGGGGTTTTATGAAGAGGCCGATATTGTGGTTTTAACGGAGGGAAAGTCAGTTGAAGATATCGTAAAAGAACTTCTGCCAGTGATTAATCCGCAGTAGAATGGAAATAATGATACAAAAACGGCGGTGAAGCATATGGCAGGAAATGATTTTATCAGGCATATGACACAACAGGTGGTATCCTATCTTGATAAGCCCAGGGACCAGAGGAAGCAGATAAGAAACTCGAGGAAAGGCGGCAAACAGCCGTTTTTGACAAAATGGTTCGGCATTCTCCCGTTTGCACTGTTAATGATTTTCAAGAAAAATGATAAAAAAAAATAAGCCGTTCAGCCCTGTTTGTAACACGATTGTAATAAAAACCATCTTAAGCTCTTATTTACAGTATGTTAAAGTATACTTAATATGGTATAGTAATCCACTATTGGAGTGATTAATATGGTTTCAATAGATTCAAATGTGGAAGACAGGCTGAAGCGGCCTCTCAGAGACCTTAGAATCTCCGTTACAGATAGATGCAATTTCAGGTGTACGTACTGTATGCCGAAGGAAATATTTGGCCCGGATCATGCTTTTTTGCCCAAACAGGAACTGCTGACATTTGAGGAAATCGTGCGGGTCACCCGCCAATTCACCAGACTCGGCGTCAGAAAAATCAGGCTGACGGGCGGCGAACCGCTGTTGCGGACAGACTTGCCGGAGCTTGTCCGGCAGCTGAACGAAGTGGAGGGAATTGAGGATATCGCGCTGACGACAAATGGCGTGCTGCTTCCGAAATTCGCGAAGCCCCTGAAGGAAGCCGGACTCAAACGGGTGTCGATCAGTCTTGATGCACTTGACAATGACATCTTCGGAAAAATGAATGGCCAGGGCGTCAAGGTTGATAAAGTGCTGAAAGGCATCGATGCTGCACTTGAAGCGGGGCTTGGCGTGAAAATCAATACGGTGCTCAAAAAGGGATTGAATGATTCACAGGTATTGCCCATGGCCCGGTATTTCAAAAATAAGGGTGTCATCCTCCGCTTTATTGAATTCATGGATGTCGGCACAACAAACGGCTGGAATATGGATTCTGTCGTATCCCAGCAGGAAGTGCTGGACAAGATCAATCCAGAAATGCCGCTTGAACCGATCGATCCGAACTATTATGGTGAAGTGGCAGCCCGATACCGCTATAAAGACGGCGAAGGTGAAATCGGATTCATTTCTTCAGTTACCCAAGCGTTTTGCGGGACATGCACACGCGCAAGGCTCTCGGCTGACGGCAAGATTTATACTTGCCTGTTCGCTTCTGGAGGCCATGACGTCCGCAAGCTTGTCCGAAGCGATATGACAGACAGCGAATTGACTGAAAGCCTGGCTTCCATTTGGCTCAATCGCCATGACAGGTATTCCGAATTGCGCAGCAAGGGAATCGAGCCGAAGGACAAAATTGAAATGTCTTATATCGGCGGATAACCTTCTTCAGCTGCCGGAAAGTAAAAGAGGCTGGGACATACGTATTTCAGCTAATCATAAACCCGAACGATTAGGTAAGATTTCAATGAATCTTTTGCCTGACCGTTCGGGTCTTTATTTACTCTCTTAAATAAATTTTTAGCCAAACTATTTTTAAAAACTAGTGGAATGGAGCGGAAGACACTCGACTCCTCGAAAATAAAAACCCATT
>JAENYN010000007.1:59014-114457 GCA_016841765.1 Guptibacillus hwajinpoensis | reverse complement strand
AAAGGGTGCCTGACCCCCGGCGCTTTAAAGCGCCGGGGGTCAGGCACCCTTTACGGAAGACAGATGTCAGACAATTATAAATATTCATTGACACAAAAAACCTCATATGAAAAGATAGAAACAAAGAGTTAGTTTATCCGGCGAACAAACTAAAAGGGGATAGATTGATGAAGAGGTCAACAGGGAATTTGGACTTGATGAAAAAGATAAATAGGTCGCTGGTGCTTGAGATGATCCGGAGTGAACAACCGATCAGCCGGGCTAAAATAGCAAAGCAGCTGTCGTTAAGCAGGTCTACCGTTTCACAAATTGTAGATGAGCTTATTGAAAAGATGCTGGTTGTTGAACTTGGGTATGGCAGTTCAACTTCCGGAGGCGGCAGGCGGGCAGTGGAGCTGGGATTTAATCCCAAATCAGCATACGGCCTTGGCGTTGATATTGGGGGTACGAAAATTTTGATTGTGGTTACAGATTTGGATGGAGAAGTCATTTTTAAAGAAAAAGTGAAGACGACCAACAATATTAGTGAAATCATACGCTTAATTATGGATGCGCTTTCAAAAAACGAAATTCCATTACATAAGATCATCGGAATGGGTGTTGGCGTGCCGGGCATTGCCAATGTGGAAGAAGGAGTCATTTACGAAGCACCGGCATTGAATTGGACGAATATCAATTTGCGGGAAGAGCTGAGTGAGCATTTCCCTTTCCCGATTTTCATCAATAATGACGTCAATTGTGCAGCGCTCGGGGAACGCTGGCTCGGTTCGGGGAAAAACTCCGATGATTTGTTCTTCATTGTTCTTGGCACAGGGGTAGGAAGTGCGATTATTGCTAATGGGGAACTGCTGATGGGTTCTGCCTTCAGGTCAGGTGAAATTGCCTATAACGTTTGTGAAGAAGATCTGCGGGACAATCCCGGTTTGACTCAGCATGCTGATGAGTTTGGATTGTTTGAGAAAAAAGTATCCGGAACAGCTCTCGGGAGCCATGGATTTTCCTCGGAGCAGTTGTTTGAAGAATATAACAGCGGTAACGAGAAAGCTGCAGCCATTATTGATAAGTTCACTGAGCGGCTGTCCATCCAACTGTGTAACGTGATTAATTTATTAAATCCTGAAAAGGTAGTAATTGGTGGCGGGGTTTCAGAATCGATGGAAACAGTCATACAGCAGATCAGAGAAAAGGTGGATGCCCTGACACCAATCAAAACATATGTTGAGCTTGCAAGTTTAGGAGGGGATGCAGGCGGGCTTGGTGCAATCGCTTATGCTTTCCAGCAGGTGGAGGAATCCGATTATTCATTTGAAGGGGGAAAAGTCATTGAAAAAAGTAATTAGTCTCATGATGGTGCTGCTTCTGGCAGCCGGGATGCTGTTAGGCTGTTCAGGCGGAGAAGGTGCTTCCGGCGATGGAGGCAGCGGGGACAGTGTTACGTTAAATGCGATTTTTATGAAGCAGGCAGGCTATAGTGAAGATGATATCAAAGCGATCACAGAAAACTTTAAGAAGGAAAATGAAAACATTGATGTGAAGCTGACATTTGTTCCATATGAAGCACTGGAACAGAAGATTTTAACGTCAGCTGCAGCCGGGCAGTATGATGTGGTGCTGATTGACGCGCCATGGACGGCGAAGTTTGCGACTGCAGGTCTTGTAAAAGACATCACCGACAAACTTTCCGGCGATGCGAAGAGCGACATTTTTGACGGTGTCCTTAATGCCGTTACGTATGAGGATAAATTGTACGGGATGCCGTGGCTGAATGATACAAAGTACCTTTTTTACAATAAAAAAATGATTCAAGAAGCCGGCTTTAATGAGCCGCCGAAGACATGGGGCGAACTTGCTGAACAAGCCCAGGCCATTAAGGATAAGGGAATTGTTGAATATCCGGTTGTATGGAGCTGGGCCCAGGCTGAAGCGCTGGTGTGTGACGTGACATCTGTGTTCAACTCATATGGCGGAAAGATGATTGATGACAGCGGCAATCCAACCTTTACTGACCAGGCAAATGTAGAAGCGTTGACGTTTATGAAGGATTCCATCGATAAGGGGCTGACAAACCCGAATTCCACTGAATCCCTTGAAGAGGATGTCCGCGGCACATTCTCAAGCGGAAAAGCAGCATTTGCGTTGAACTGGACGTATATGTACAACATGGCCAATGACGAAAATGAGTCTGATGTAGCCGGAGATGTGGGGATAGCGCCAAGCCCGGGGACACCATCTATTGACAGTGCGTCTGTAAACGGCGGAATGGGCCTTGCGATTACACAGGGAAGCAAGCATGAAGAAGAAGCATGGAAGTATATCGAATTCCTGTCTTCTAAAGATGTGCAAAAAGACTACGCCCAAAATGCACTCCCGATCTGGAAGTCGCTCTATGATGACCAGGAGGTAGTTGACTCCAGCCCTGAAGTCGTGGAAGCGGCCAAAACCCAGTACGATTATATCGTGAACCGTCCGAAAGTTCCTTGGTACGGAGAGCTTTCGCAAAAAGTTCAGGTTGAAGTCCAGAATGTGTTGCTTGGTAAAAACTCGCCTGAAGATGGATTGAAAAAGATCCAGGCAGAAGCAGAAAAACTGGCAAAAGAATAAAGCAGGGGGGAGTATTTCTCCCTGCTTTTATAAAGTGAGGAGATTGGCATGAAGAAGGGATTATCAGAGCAGCAATTTGCCTGGCTCATTATTGCCCCTGCACTGATCATTGTGTTCGGTATTGTAATTTTTCCACTCATTCAGACGTTTATCTACAGTTTCAAGGATATGAATTTGATTTCCCCGACGAAAGGGGACTTTGTCGGGTTTGATTTTTATGCAGCCACTCTGTCGGATCCGGCATTTTGGAAAAGCCTTGGACGCACCGCTTATTTCTCACTTACATCCATAGCGCTCGAACTTACGCTTGGAATCCTGATTGCGCTTCTATTAAATGAGGATATCAGGGGCAAAACGTTTTTAAGGACAATCATCATATTACCGTGGGCTATCCCAACTATTGTAAACGGTGCTATGTGGAAATGGATTTACCATCCTGAATATGGAGCGCTTAATGCCCTTTTGACACAACTTGGCTTCATCGACCAGTATCAGTCCTGGCTGGGCTCACCCTGGGTGGCTATGAATATGATCATTTTTGCAGATGCCTGGAAAATGACCCCGCTTGTGGTGATTTTCTTTTTGGCGGCCCTGCAATTGATAAATAAATCGACATATGAAGCGGCAATTGTGGATGGGGCGGGCATCTTCAGGCGGTTCTTTTCCCTGACTCTGCCATACTTAAAACCAACCATCCTCGTTCTGGTCGTGATTAGAACGATGGAAACATTCAAAGTGTTTGACATCATTTATACCACCACCCGCGGGGGTCCCGCCAACGGAACGATGGTTCTGACCTATCAGGCCTATCTTAAAGCATTTAATAACCTGGAGTTTTCAACCGGGGCCACTTACTCTTATTTGATTGCCGTCTTGATAGCATTGCTTACCTTTACATACGTCAAAGTCCTTAAAAGAGAGGAGAATCTCTAGTGCATACTTCCAAAACATTGCGTGCCCTCCAATACTTATTTGCACTGTTGATTGTCTTCTTTACGCTGGGGCCGTATCTCTGGCTTGTAATTTCAAGTGTTTCGTACCAAAAAGATTTAACAAAGGTTCCGCTCGATTGGATACCAGACCGATTGACATTTGAGCGTTATCTCGCTATTTTCACGGATTCTTCAAATGACATGGCCTATACATTCAGAATTGCGATGGGCAACAGTTTAACAGTAGCGGTAGGTGTCACCGTTATCGCCCTTGTTGTTGGCGGGCTTAGTGCCTATGCATTCGCCCGGCTCCGTTTCCGTTTTCGCCGGAATATGATTTACGTCTTCCTGTTCACTTACATGATTCCGCCGGTTGTCATTGTCATCCCTCTTTATCTGATGCTGAGCAACATGGGCATGCTGGATTCGAAACTGATCCTGATGCTGCTTGATTTAACGTTCATCATCCCTTTTGTGATTTGGATAATGCAGAGCTACTTTTCATCCATTTCAAAAGACTTTGAAGAAGCCGCAATCATGGATGGATGTTCGCGATTCCAGGTGCTCCGCTACATTATTTTCCCGCTTGCAATGCCAGGATTGATTGCTACAGGCATTCTTGCGTTCCTAATGTCCTGGGAAGAATTCTTCTTCGCCCTGCTGTTCACATCCTCCCTTGATGCCAAAACGATTTCAGTGGCAATTGCTGAATTCAGCGGAAAAAATGCAGTGGACTACGGCATGATTGCAACAGGGGGAGTCATTGCTTCTTTGCCCCCTGTCATTATTGCGTTTATTTTCCAAAAATACCTGGTAACGGGAATGACGGCAGGAGGCGTGAAAGAATGAACGTGCAGGAATTTAGCAGCTATGAAGAAATGGCGAATGCGGCCGCTCTTATGATTGTCGAGAAAGTAAAAGAAAAACCAGATGCCCTGCTCTGTTTTGCTGGTGGAAATACACCTCTTGGCGTTTTTAAAGAACTGATCCGCCTCCAGCAGGCAGGGGCCGTATCCTTTTCCGGCTGCCGATTTGTGGGGCTGGATGAATGGATCGGCCTTGATGGACAAGATGAAGGAAGCTGTAAATACACATTGGATATCGAGTTTTTTAAACCTGCAGGAATAAGAGAGGCTAAAATCAAGTTCTTTGATGGCAAATCTACGCATCTGGAAAATGAATGCCGGCGAATGGATTCTTATATAAATGGTAACGGAGGAATCGATCTAATTTTACTTGGCATTGGCGTTAACGGTCATCTTGGATTTAACGAACCGGGTACGTCCTTTCAGTTAAGCTCCCATGTGACAGAACTGGATGAAACTACAATGGAAGTTGGCCAAAAATACTTCCCTGATGAAATGAAACTCTCAAAAGGAATAACCCTCGGCCCAAAAATGATCCTTACCTCCCAAACTGCCATCCTTATCGCAAATGGAGAAGAAAAACGGCAGGCAATTGAGAACACATTGTACCGCGAAGTAGATGAGCACTTCCCATCCACCTTGTTGAGAGCGCATCAGGATAGTTATGTGTTTTATTATTTTTAGCCAATATAGGCGCCTGACCCCCGGCGCGTTAACGCGCCGGGGGTCAGGCATCTTTTCAACTATTATAGAATAGCGTATCGCCAGGCGATACGCCCCATACAGCTCGCCAATCACAGGCGATACGGGAATCAAATCAAGCTGTTCTGTTGAAGAATCAGCATTTACCGGATAGATGTTCCTGATTTTCACACCGTATCGGTGGGCGATACAACCCGATATTGTCGCCGCTACTGCATTGTGCCCTTTGATATTCCTCTCTCTTAATCGTTAATCTAAAAAAATCCTACTTCAAAGCGTATTGCCATCCAAGATGGATCCGGAAAACGACGTCTCGTTCCAAATGCCAGGTCATATCGCCACCCGATATGGTCTTTTTGGAACAACAATATGAATGTATCGCCGGCCGATATGCCTCGTGTAGTGCCTGACCCCCACCGCTTTAGCGCGGTGGGGGTCAGGCACCTTAATGTGTACATAAAATTAATAGTCTAAAAGGATGTTACCAGATAATAGAGAATTATTATATAAGGAATGTTCAGAAGTCCTTAAGGAGGTAATCAATTATGCCCAGCAACACTTCAAAAGGAAGAGGAAAGAAAGGAAGCAAGTTTTGGATTCAGACACTTGTTAATCTGGATGATGGCAAAGCCCTCTCTAAAGCGATCAAGGATGAATGTCGGGAAGTTGGCGAAATAGCTTGGTTATCACCATTATATAAAGACAACTATGAAGAAATGAAAACCAATCAACTCAACGGAATTAAGCGGGAGGACCTGCAGTTCTGGCCTGATAACGGCCCGTGGTGGGATGCAGTCGGCATAGATGACCAGGGCAGGGTTCTGCTGGTTGAAGCAAAAGGGCATCCGCAGGAAACGTTGACCAAATGCAGCGCAAAAAGCCTGAAGAGCATCGAACAGATCAAGAAAGCGATGAAGGCAGCTCATAGCCGGCTCACTGAAGGACATGACTATGAGGAGGAAGTCTGGTTCAGTAAGTATTATCAACTGGGGAACAGGCTTACTTTTCTTGTGATGCTCAGGGAAAGAGGCATTGATGCCAGGCTGATCCTGTTGAATATCGTGGACGATCCCACCCATATCGGGACAAGTGAAGGAGAGTGGCAGGACCATTATCAAAATGCTTTTAATGAAATGATTGGCACTCCTTCCGCACCAGGTCATGTCACGATCGTTAATTTGAGGGTATGACCAACCTTTTTTAACGCGTATCGCAGGGCGATACATATTACAAATCTTTCGTAAATGTTGGCTTATGGAGCAATTTTGTTTTGCAAACCACTAACAACTAAAGGTTTCTGTATCATCTTTTGTATCGAGGGGCGATACGCATTGATATTCCAAAAAGCCATTACCATGAAGTTATCGGATTTGACAGGTATGTAAATACGTCTTTCTTCTATTTTTTGAGAAGCGGGTAACGCTGATGGTGATAGGTAAGCACCGTAGCGGCCCCCGATACGGACAGACGGAGGATCACCTAATATAAAATTAGAGTTGATCTGTTCATATCGCCCGGCGATATGAACAGATCAACTGAATATCGGAAGTAATATAACTCCCCCGCTATATCGCCCTTTATAGATAAGCAGGGAAACGGCGGGATACATATCGGACTACAAAAAGACGCCCGCGAGCCGAGCGCCTTCTTCAAGTCTATAAACCAATCAAGCACTGACCGTCCGCCCCGAAGGCTTCACTTTTCCTGAAGAACCACCCTTCGGCGCCGCTACAGTCACAATATACTGGCTATACGGCAGCAGTTGGATCGCTTTCACGATGCCAATGGAAGCCGCTACAACCGCTGCATATATTATAGGAAGCAACACACTGGATTTATACATAAACGGCCAGTATTGCTGAGAAATGAACAGGACAAGCGGGTGTACAAGGTAGATTCCCATTGAGAGATTTCCCACCTCAATCACCTTTCTCCGGAACGACTCCCATTTTCCGAGAAGTACATAAACTCCCACAGTTCCCATTAATAAAATCGGCATGTTGATGATATTGGTCAGCCTGTTGGACGGAATGGTTCCCAGCAGGCTGTACTCCACAACGCCTCCAGCTACTACGGCAAGGCCGAGCAGGACGGAAAACCATGCATGCCGTTCCACCCACAAGAAGATCGCTTTCCAATAGTATGCCAGCAGTCCGCCGATCAGAAAGAACGCAATCCAATAAAGCAGGAATACCCGGTCATTAATGAAGTTCTGGATAAAATAGCTGTCCACTTGAGGGCTCGCTTTTGCCATAAAAATGGTTGCGGCAATGCCGCCGAGTGCCAACAGCCACATGCCGGCTTTGGACCGGACCATCTGGATAAACGGAAATAAAAGATAAAATTGCACGACCAAAGCGATGAAATACAAATGATAAAACGATTTACCGCTGAAAAAATAATAGATAAAATCATAAATTTCCCTTTTGGTCGTAAGGGGCGGAAGTTCATACAGGCCGTAAAACTTCAGCAAATACAGGTAAAAGACACTCCAGAACAGGAACGGAAACACAATCTTTGTCGTCCGGGACTTCACGAACTTGCCGAAATGGAAGCCGCGCTTCTTCACCTGGTAAAACAGCAAGAATCCGCTGATGATCGCAAATGCCGGTGTCCCGAACCTTGAGATTTGATTTAAAAAGAAAGTGAACCAGTTATGCACCTGGCCGGCCTGATTATAGAAGCCGGCACTGACATGGACCATCACAACGCTTAAAGAGGCAATGGCCCGCATGAAATTGATTTCGTATAAGTAACTTGTTTTCGCTTTATCGGCTATTGTTTTTTCCAATATGATCACTTCTCTCTATAGAATGAGATCGTTTTTGTCAAAGAGAAACGAATCTGACGCCACATAGTTCGCTGGCGCCTTCCATTTTTCGACTATATTCACCATTCCCCAACTGAGGAATTATAAGCTAGCTGACAAACAAAAGCCATAGGGGACTATTGGAAAACCTAAGAGGATAAGGCAAAATAAAAAAACATGCTCCTGCCGTCTGGCTGGAACATGTTTAAATGCACTTTTCTAATCGCTTATAAAATAATCCACAAGGAAATTTCCCCACACCTCATGCCCCATCGCACTCGGGGCACTCCCATCCTCATTCAAATAATCCTCCAGCACTGGATCTTCTTGCGCCGGCCATGCACTCCATAGGAACTGATCGAATCGCCTGACAGATTGTACAAGCTGGTCGAAAAGGGCGCACTTACGCAAGTGACCGCAGCGAGCGTTACCGGGCGTTTCGGCAAAAACGTAAAAAAGTTCACCAATCAGCTGACTCAGCACAACCTGACGCACTTCATCGCTTCCGATGCCCATATTCTATTTTATTAGCTTTAAACGAGTTCTTTGCTCTTTCATAATCCTCTTTATTAATAGTTATAAGAAAATCGGTATATCTCGACAACCATCGTTCTACGGTTAACCCGAAAAGTGTCATGGGCGCGACAAAGCGGATGGCCGAGATGATCGTCCAACAAATGGATACCATTAGTGGTACCCGTTTTGTGGCAGTCCGATTCGGAAATGTGCTTGGCAAACTTGATTTTGTTCATTAGTTATGGTGGAAAGAAATTTGATGATAGTCTAAGGGCGATTTATGAAGAAATGATTAAAGATTATCAACCCTGATGGTCCAACTTAATATTAACGCAAATAACAAAAGCGCTATCCAATAGACATAGTCTTTCTTCTCACTTCTGTTTAAGAATCCTTTTACCCTTTCCATACTTATCCTCTATTAATAAATAACTAACTTTAGTATCTTTTTTTCTACTATACCTTTCCATTTTTAATTTTATAGTTATCCCGCTAATAAAATAATCAACACAAGATTTTCTCAGAAAAGATAATATGGAGACAAGGGGACAGGGGTTCCTTGTCCCTTTTTAAGTTTAATCGAGAATTTTGGTGTGTGATTTTCACGACAGGCTGTGAAAAAACATTCTCATTCATAGTTTTGCAAGGTTTTCTTACTTGTATTGGGCGTCCATCAATCGAATGCAGAAAGGAAAGATAGGCAATTAAATCTTAAATCATCACTTGGATAAAGAAGAATCATCTCTTTAGCAAACATATCGAAATAACATGAAAAATGTCAAATTTATTCCGATATAATACTAGACGGACATTACAGCTTTTTCCTACTAACAATTAAAGGATGATTATCTGTGGAAGACATCGTAGTAACGGGTTACGGCCTTAAAGTCCCGGGGGCTCTCGACAAAGACAGTTTTCGCAAAATCCTGGAAGAAGGCAGATGTGCGCTTTCTGTTCTACCGGGAGCGGGTTATAACCAATCAGATATAGTGGTAGGGTTGATTGAAGAAGATTTTGTTAATATGAGAGAAAGAAATTATAAACGGTATCCGCGCTCAACAAGGATGGCGATGGCTGCAGCCGGTGATGCAGCTGAAATGGCTGGCTTGAACTACGATCCATATAAAGTGGCCGTAATCATGGGGACATCCGCAGGTGCTATATTAGAAATAGAGCAATATTCCTCGATCGCTATGGATCTAAAGAAATTTCCTTTACAGGGCGTTTCACTTGTCGACACACACACCCTTTCCGCTTCCGTTGCTGAGCATATTGGCTTAAGAGGACCGGCTTTTACATTAACAACCGGTTGTACTGCAAGCATCGATGGGATTTTATTAGCAAAGTTATTACTGGAATCCAAACAGGTGGATGCATGTATTGTAGGCGGGACCGATGCACCTCTTGGGCAATGGAGTATAAATGGGTTTACAAAAATAAGGTCGATTGCCTCCAATATGCCTATCGACCAAACTGGGATTCCTTTTTCGAACGACCATCATGGATTCGTGATCTCGGAAGGAGCAGGAGCGTTAGTATTGGAACGGGAGGGCAGCGCCAACAGGTTTGGCAAGAAGATATATGGGCGGATTAACAATGTTAATTCGCGAAACGAAGGAAAGCCTATTCTGAAGGCGGATAAAAGCGGCAACGAAATGTTGTCGGTCTATCAAGATACGGTCGGAGATACGGTTCCAAGCTTTGTAAACAGCCAGGCTTTGGGACTTAAAACAAATGACGAAATTGAAGGGTTTATTCATAGGGAGACATACAAAGAAATGGCGCCTCCCATTACTTCAATAAAAGGGATGATCGGCCATTCTTTTGCAGCGATGGGAGCGATCCAGGTCATTTCGGCTCTCATTTCAATGGAATACGGCTTTATTCCTCCGACGATCAAAACAACCGGAAAAGGGTTTGAGGATTTGCCGATTGTGTATCGCACCCAATACCAACCGGTTGAAATCGTAAGCGTTACCAGTCACGGGAACAGCGGGAATAATGCTTGTCTGGTGGTATCAAAGTAGGGGGGGGAGAAGATGTTTTTTCTTTTCTTAGTTCTTGTCGCGCTCATCCCTATGCTTATAGGGGTCACCATTCTTAGAATGTTTAAAAACAACAACCTGTCGCAGGCACTGTTTGTGTTTTTGTTTTTTGCTTCCTTATGGCAAATCGATGTCGCGGTCTTATATGCTTACGGTATTTTATCAGAAAGCATGATCGACTTCTTTTTCAGGTTATTGCGTATCGGTTCGATCATGTTATCCCCTTCCCTCTTTTTTGTTGCGTACATTATTATCCAGGAAGAATTTCCCGGCTTCACGCACAGTAAGTGGCAGCTGATCATGAACAAACGGAATGTCGTGCTGCTCTACATATGGAGCCTGGGCGTTTATTTAGTCGGATGGAGCAAAAAGGGGATTGAATCATTTAACCTGATCTCTCCTGATGAGTCATTCCATTTTTACTTCCCTGTAAACGGCAGCCTGGCCTGGGTCTATCAAACGAATGTGTTGCTGTTTGGTCTCAGCATCATCATAAGTGTCCTGATCAGCTTGAGAATCAAGAAGCACACCTTACGTTCGTTTTTGTTTTTCTTTATCGTCACGACAGGGATCGGGTACGGGCTTGGCATTTTAAATATGTTCCCGGCAATGAGGCTGCTGGCCAGTGCGATATCTGTCATGGTTTTTGCCATCTCCATTTTGATTTTATCGAATAAAATGCATATTGAAATTGTCAGTGAAATGAATAACAGCCTGGAGCAGCAAAAAAAGTTTTTACGCACACTAATCGATCTCAATCCAAATTATATTTATGCAAAGAATCAAGATGGCCGTTATTCACTTGTGAACCGGTCATATGCAACATTTTATGGGAAGAAGAAAGAAGACCTCATTGGCAGAACCGATTATGACATTCAGGACAGCGAAACGGTTGCGAATGAGATTGTTCAAAAAGATCATGCTATTCTATCAGCATTCCAGGGTGAATTTATCCCTGAGGAATCGTTCATGGACAGTAAAGGGAATAAACGGTGGGTGCAAACCTCCAAAATTCCCATTATGATTGAGGGCTCCTCAGTGCTGCTCGGTGTATCGACTGATATAACGGAACGGAAGCAATATGAAGATGAACTTACATACCAGGCTTATCACGATGTGGTCACCGGCCTGCCAAACCGCAGGCTTTTTAACGAAGATTTGACGCATATCTTGCAGCAGGCCGCTGACGAGAATAGCAATGCAGCCATTATGCTGATTGACTTGGACCGCTTCAAATACATTAATGATACGCTCGGACATGACATAGGAGACCTTTTATTAATTGAAGTTGCAAAGCGGCTGCAGACGTTTTTGTCTGAAAATGAAGCGAAGGTGTATCGGCTTGGCGGCGATGAGTTCACTTTGCTCATTCCGAAATGCAATAAAGATAAGGCGGTTGAAATCGCCACCTTATTATTGCTGGAATTCCAGAAAGGGTTTTCTGTTCAAGAAAAGGAATTTCATATTTCGCCAAGCATCGGAATTTCTGTATATCCTTATGATGGTTACGATGCCAAATCGTTAATGAAGAATGCTGATACGGCGATGTATTATGTGAAAGAGCGGGAAAAGAACAACTTCAGGTTATTTACACAGGAAATGAACCATCATTTTTATCGGAAGATGGTGATCGAAAAAGAACTGCGTACAGCCCTTCATTATCATGAATTCGAACTTCACTATCAGCCGATACTGGACGTGAAATCCGAGATGATTTGCGGAATGGAAGCCCTTATCAGGTGGCGAAATGAAACACTCGGGAATGTCTCCCCGGGCGAATTCATCCAAATTGCCGAGGAAACCGGACTCATTATTCCGATAGGCGAATGGGTGTTAAAACGTGCATGCGAACAGGCATATGAGTGGCAGCAAGCAGGCTACGCCTCAATAAAAGTCGGTGTTAACCTGTCGATCAGGCAGCTAATGGATGAAAACTTTGTGGGAAAAGTGGCCGCCATTATAAAAAGCTCCGGACTGGACCCGTCGTTCATTGATTTTGAAGTGACAGAAAGTATCGCCATGTATGAACCGGAAATCATGATACGCAAACTATCCAACCTGAAAAAACTAGGAGTCAGCCTGTCAATCGACGACTTCGGAACAGGCTATTCCTCCTTAAGTTATCTGAAGAAGTACCCGCTTGATACATTGAAAATTGATCGCTCCTTCATCAAAGGCATTACTAAGAATGAAGATAATAAGGCGATCGTTAAAAGTATCATCTCGATGGCCAATAATCTTAATTTGACAGTAACTGCGGAAGGTGTAGAGAACCAGGAGGAGTATCACTTTCTGTACGGCTTGAAATGTGACCATGTGCAGGGGTATGGGATCTCGCATCCGTTATCGGCTGAGAATTTTGAATCGAATGTTTTGAGGAGTAGGCAGGTTAGGTGGGGGTGACGTGGGACAGGTATCTTGTCCCTTTTTCTGTTTTAAACGAAAATGGGGCACATGTTTCTTGATGAGAGATGAAGAACATTTTTTAATTCGGGGGGTTCTGGCTGTTTGTGTGGATTAGTAATCTTAGATTTCTTCACGGAAATCTATAAATACTTTATCACTGGAAACTGGCCGCGTCACAATCAGCCGTTCACTTCGTACACTGGGAATCACTAGCAACATTATGCTGCAGCAGATCGGAAGGGAAAATAGGGATGCTGTTTTAGCTGAGCTTAAAAAGCTGAGTGGGGTGTACATCCGGCAGAGTTCTAGAGTAACAGGGGTTTCAAAGAGTGTGATTGACCGAATCAAGTGTTAAAGACATACGGCTACCACCCTAATCACACAACAATGAAGATGGAATTAAGCTCATAAAGTCAAGAAGGGGGACAAGGTACCTGTCCCCCTGACTCATTCCTTAACAGCCGCCTTATAAGCGTCCATAATTAATGAAATCATCGATGTCGTAAACTTCTCAAGCATCTTTTCACCCTTTTCCTTGCTCGCTTTTGTAGGGTCTCCATAAACACCGCTTTTGCTTAAATCCCCTAATGATATTGTTGATTTCCCATAAAGGCCTGGTTTGTCGGGGTACTCTGCAACAGCCTTATCCATGTCGACCAGGTTTTCATGGAGGGCCAGCATCAAGGAGGTTTCAAACTCGTCTGCATGGACCATTCCATGCCAGGTCGGTGTTTCGCAGTATTCTTCAATGATTTTTTCCATTTCGGGATAAAACAAGTAAATTACAGGCATGTCCAATTCATCAGCCAATTCTCGGGAGGCATATTTCATGCTTGCTTTATTGGCGTCATGCCCGTTAACGACAACAAGCAGCTTCACTCCATACCTTGTAACACTATGGGCAACATCTTTGATGACAGCTTCGACGTGATGCTGCTGGAGGGACACAGTTCCTGGTATATCCCGCCAGACCCATGAATAGCCAAACGGCATTCCTGGAAGGAGTAAAGCGCCTGTTTCACTGGAAAGCCTCCTTGAAATGCTTTCTGCTAGCAAAATGTCCACACCAAGCGGTAAGTGGTGCCCGTGCTGTTCGGTTGCGCCAAGCGGCAAGATTGCCACAGGAAATTCATTTACAACTTCCTGGACTTCATCCCGATTCATATATAAAATCTCTTTTGCTTTTTCCATCGCTTAATCACTCCCCTCGGCCAATTGGATAAAGGCTTTTGCGTTGTTCCTGATTTGTTCGAGGTCATTTTTCGTTGCCCCCCGGGGAACGAGGTCGCTTCCGATTGCGAATGAATGGCACCCTGCTTCAATATATTCTTTCATGTTCTGTTTCGATACGCCGCCAACCGCCATCACTTTGATTTGAGGGAATGGGCCGGACAAGTCTTTGATGTATTTTGGGCCCATGCTGCCTGCAGGGAACAATTTGACGTCCAGGATGCCAAGGTTTATGGCCTGGAGAATTTCGCCGGGTGAAAACACGCCCGGAAAGACATCTACGCCTTTGGACAGGCTGTAGGAAACCAGCTCGCGGTCCCAGCCGGGTGTAATGATATATTTTGCTCCAGACGCGATGGCACGGTCAACAAGCTCTTCGTTTATAACGGTTCCCGCTCCAAGGTGAATCGAATCCCCGAATGATTCGGACAGTGCCTGCACAGAAGCAAGTCCATTTTCTACGTCACTTAATGAAACTTCAATATAGTTGATGCCTTCTTCTTTTAAAGCGCCGGCAATCGCAGGGGCGTCTGCTGGATTGACGCCCCGTAAGATTGCGATAATTGTTCCTTTTTTCATAAATGATCAGCTCCTAAAATTGTGCAAGCCAGCGGGCAGGGTTTTTAATGAAAATTGTATCGATATGTTCCTGGCTGACTCCTTCGTCCAACAATCTTGGGATGAACTTCTTGATAATAAATTCAAAGCCCGGTCCGCCGCCGTATGCGTGGAGGTAGCTCTGCCGGCCCATATCTGCTGAAATTAGCAGCTGTTCCACGAATCCATTATCAATCATGTTCTTAATTAACTCTACCCGTACACTGTCAGGATAGTATTTAACTTTTGAAGGGCCATCGAATTGCACATAAGCGCCGCGTTTTGCCAATTGAAGATGGTAGTACGGATCAGCATTTCGGTCACTGTGACCGACGCCCACTTTGGTCAGGTCCACGCCTTCTTCTTCAAGGATATCCAGCATTTCCATCCCCATCGTTCCGGCTTCGGTATGAAGCCAGATCGGTGCGCCTGTTTCATGATGTGCTCTAGCTACCGCCCTTGTCACTTTCTCTTCCAGCGGATGAATCATATTGTACCAGGATCCGGCTTTTAGAAAACCGGCTTTTGCATCCGACCCGTCCATGCCGATGGTGACATCACGGACGAGTTTTTCTTTGATTTCATCGATGGAATCTGCTTCAACCCAAGCAGGGAAATAAATATGCTTATTGAAGCCTGCTGTTCCGAGAACGTGAACACCTGCTTCTTCTGACATCTGCTTCAGCTTTCCGCCATCGCGGCCGTAATCAAGTGTTGAAGCATCCACAAGGGCTTCCCCGCCGGCACGCTTGAACTTTTTCAGTTCACTTACCGATGCTTCATAATTGGTAAGCTCAAGATCACGATCTTTTTGGGAAGGGGGCGGGCACGCCCACAAATGTTCATGGCTATACGTAAAACCTAATTCTTCTGCTGGAATGTCTCCTAATACTGTACGGACTTTTTTCATTGATAACACTCCTATTAATAAAATTTATGATGGATCATTACAAACCGAAAAGCATACCTACTAATTTAATGAGGATGATGACGATGATGGCATCAGGTGAAGCGAACCATAACCCTTGAACGCCATATTGCGTGACATCAACAAGCGGGTAAGCGAGAGCGATCAGCAGCGACCAGGATACCCCGAGAATAAAGCCGCTGGCAACGGCCCCGCGTCGCCCGCCGTACGCATTTCCGAACACCCCGGCTGCACCGCCCATAAAGAACAGGCCGATAACGGAAGGAAGAACAACAACCGGCAGCCAGCTGGATATGAACGTGACAAGCAGTCCGCCTGCTACGGCAGAAAGGAAGCCCAGCGTCACACCGACTGGAGCAAATGAATAGAAGATCGGAACGTCCAGGGCTGGTTTTGCACCCGGGACAATTTTTTCACCAATCCCTTTAAACGCCGGAACAATTTCGCCAAGGAACATCCGGACACCTTGCAAGAGGATAAGAATACCAGCTACAAATGTAAATGCCTGCATGATTGAAAACAAGATGAAGTTTTGTCCGCCTGAAATTTCTGCCATTGTTGCGTCGTTGACAAAAAGTGCAGTCACAACATAGATGCCGACCATAACAACTCCCATCAAAACAGACATATCTTTTAAGAAATCAAGAGATTTAGGAACTTTTACGTCCTCGGAAGACTTTTCTTTATCTCCAACCAATCCCCCGATGTAGCCGGAAAGTGAAATCCAGGAACTGCCCCAAAAACCGAAGGCTACCTGATCATTTCCGGTAACTTTACGGACAAATGGCTGTGAAAAGGCCGGAAAGGCAACCATTGACACGCCTTGTACGATGGATCCAAGAACTACAGTCATTGTAGTGGAGAATCCCATCTGGCTGAACACAATCGCCATTGTTCCTGCAAAGGAAAACATCATGTGGCCTGTCAGGAAGATGTATTTCCATGGCGTGATACGGGCAAGGAGAATATTAATGAGGAAAGAAAATGCAAGAATCATAGCTGTTTCTTTGCCCAGCACCGTCTGCACAGCAGCCACAAGCGAATTATCTTCCGCAACGATTCCTGTCAGCCCGAAGGCCTCCGTGAACATCGTGCTGAAAGGAATGAGAGCGTTTACAATTATGTTTGCACCTTGCTGGAGAATGATGAAACCAAATACAGTTTTCAGCGTACCCTTAATCACATCTGATGAAGATTTTCTCAAGGCAACTAGACCCACTAATGCAACCAAACCAAGGATGACAGCAGGATTACTTAACACCGCCACGATAAAGTCAAGCATTTGCAACTCCTCCTTTTATTAGCTTAATCGTCGGATGACCGGCATCACTTTATCTTCAATTTCTTGTTTATCCAGTAAATTGTTGATGGACACGACTTCAACGGATTCGCCGCTGAGTTCTCCGGCTATTTCACTGGAGGCCACCATGAAGTCGCAATCTTTCCCTTTTGCTGAACCGAGATCAGTGGCTTCCCCGTCAACTTCAAACCCGTGTTTTTTTGCGATGGCTTGAATATCCATCAGTAGCATTAAGCTCGTTCCGAAGCCCATACCGCAAACTGTGATGATTCTCATTTTACCCAACACCCTTTCATCCTTTTATTTAGTGATATATTTTTGAAATTCTTGATAGCTGGTAGAGTTGATAATTCCGTTTAAACGTTTTGAATCCCCGAGAATGCCGGAAAGTTCCTGGAGCATTTCAATATGGCCTGTATTGTCTGTCCCGCCGATGGCACATACGAGTTTGACTGGATCGTTGGTGGGGTGGCCGAAAGAAACGGGTTCCTTGAGGATGACAAAAGAGACGCACTTTTCGTTAACCCCGTGTTCAGGCCTCGCATGCGGGATTGCAATTGATGGTGCAAGAACGATATAAGGCCCTACATCATCAAACCCTTTGACCATTGCATCAACGTAGGATGCTTGCACCTTGCCTTCATCCACTAATAAATTTCCTGCAGCGCGTATTGCGGCATGTGCATCCTTTGCTTGAACGTTAAAGGACACCAGGTTTTCATTGATTGGCAGCATTATAATTCCTCCTCTGTAGGAAAAAGTAAGCGGGATTTCTTGTTAGCTGAAAGCTGAATATAGTACTCATACTTATCGGATCTCGATACCATTTCGACAACTTCAATCGGCTTGCCGTTAAAGAAAGAGTTTCTTGTTATATGCAGAACGGCCGAATAAGGGGGAGCACCGAGTTCCAGCGCTTCCAATTCTGTAGCTTCCCGGGCCCGTATCAATTCATTGGCTTCTTCGATGACAATTTCGTACTCTTTTTCAAGCACTTCATATAACGATTCTTCATGTAACCCTCTTTGAAGGAAGCCGGGAATGACTTTGGAAGGGAGATAATTAACCATAATGGCAATCGGCTCGCCATCTGCATACCGGATTCGTTTAATGCTAATAACCGTTTCCCCTTTTTTTAGATTAAGTGAATCAGACAGTTTGTTCGATGGAGCGATTTCCCTGATATCCAGGCGGCGAGTTTCGGGTTTCTTGCCTTTTCTTCGCATTTCTTCTGTCCAACTGGTGATTTTACCGGCATCTTGGACAATTTTCGTTGATTTGACAAACGTCCCCCGGCCCTGCTGCCTGACGACTATTCCTTCTGCCACAAGTTCATCAATGGTTTTTCGCACCGTGATTCGGCTGACTTCATATCTTTTTTCAATTTCTGATTCAACCGGGAGCGTATCGCCGGGCTTTAAGTTATCGATAATGTACTGTGTCAAAAGCTTTTTCAGCTGCTGATATAAAGGAGTCGTTGAATTGCGATCCAATTTTCCTGTATCCATGATTAACCTCCGACTAAAATTCATTATGATGTATTCGTTATAATCAATATACCATGTAAGCGCTTTTATGTCTATTTAGATTATAATGAATTTTGTAATTAGAACAGAATTGGAGGCTTTGTTTAGGGTCTTACTTAGAGTATATGTGAAATCATTATGATGAATTACTGAGCCGAAATAAAAATTCAGGAAGTGAAACTCCAAGATAGAATAGAATATTGAACAGCATGGCCTGTCGATCGACGACTTCAGAACAGGCTTTCCTCCTTAAGTTATCTGAAGAAGTACCCGCTTGATACATTGAAAAACAAATCTAGAACAGTATTATTCGGGATGTGACAGGCACCTTCAGACTGGTTCACTTCGATCTTACTTCCAGTCAATTTGATGATCGGATTGGTTACACCTCCTCTTGGAGACTATTTGTTAACGACATTCCCAATTGGCGTTCCCAACTGTTTAACTTTTCATTCCTACTTTAATCATTACCTACTTACCTGAGATTATTCTTTTTCCAGTTTCTTTATTTAAGTTAAAGAGAGGAGGCAGATCCATGGAACCAAAAGAACAAAGGCTGCGATTAAGGCTCCTATTTAATTAAAAAAAGAACCAGTCATTAACCGGTTCTTTTACAATTTATTCTTTTGGGGTGAATTTGATTTTCAAATCATTGTTGATTTGGATTTCATCGCCCTCTTCAAGCTCCACATTGTTGAAGTTCCCATTATAATAACCGCCGCCAACACCGAACATTTCATTGACTTTAAGGCCAAAAGTACCGCCTGTTACAACAAAGTTCCCTTTTCCTGAAACGGCGGTCGCATCATATAATCCAGCTTCAATATCACGACCAACGACATATTTGCCTGCTGTCAGTGTCTTCGTTTTTGCTTCAAGAGCAGCCGCCGCCGCTTTTTTTGCTTTCTTTTCATCTTCCTTGGCTTTTTCAGCGGCAATCCGTTCTTCTTCAGCCTTCTTTGTTTCTTCTTTCTTCGCAAGTTCAGTCGCTTTCATTTCCGCTTCTTTTTCCCTGTTTTTACCTTCTTGTTCAGAAAGAGCGAGCAATGGTTCCGCTTCCTTTAGCTTTGCAGCCAATTCATTATTTTCATCTTTGAGGGCTTCAATTTCTTTGTTTTTATCTGCCAGTTGCTTTTTAATCTCAGCGCTTACTTCTGTGGAAGCTGGATCGGCTGTATCTTCCATGGCAATGGACGCGGCCATTAAGACAAAGGCACCTAGAGCAAAATAGAGCATCTTTTTTACATTGCCATTCTTTTTAACGATAGCGATTCCGGCTAGAATAAGAAAGACAAGGAGACCAACAAAACTGATCATGAAAACGAACACTTCCATTTTTAAATCCCCCCTTTTTTTCATTTATCTATATATATTTACATTTTGCAAGAAAATAACGGGGCGGGGAAGATGGCGGCGACCAGTTTAATGGGATGTATGATCTTTTCAGCAGGACCTATTTTTAGGGGGATTGTGTTTTCATCTTGTCACCTAGTTCGATGCCAGTCCGCATCATCGGAATTATCTGCATCAGGATACGCAAAATCATATGTGCAAATTCTAAAAGATGTCATTTCGTCCTGTGAACGTATTTCTGAATAAGGAAATCGAGAAAAGTAGTCGGTTTTCAAGTAGGTCTCCTTTCATTGATTCACACTATGATTCCTTTACTGGAAGGGGAGGCTGAACTTCATGCAATGCCTTATGAATCTCTTTCCGTAAAGTCATTTTTGGAATAATGAATTTCAAGTCTTTATCATCTTTTAACTTAATGGCCATTGTCCCGTTATCATGGAAGCCAGTGTGAAAGGTTCCCTTTTTATCGACTATGATTTCCTGAATATCCCGGTGGCTGATTGAAAAGTTATGCTTTACCTTGAGCAATTCAGACTCCTGGTTTTGTTGGATGCTCTCATCGTAACTCTTTTCCATTTGAGATTGCTTTTTCTCCACTTTTTTGAACCCCAAAAGAAAGAGTAGCTGGGCAATGCCGGGTATTTGTTTTTCAAAGGCATCCCGGTTATGAAATTGGCCGCCCAGTTTTATAAAGAGTAACTCAGTATTCGTAACGTACACCTTATAAAAAAGATCTCCTCGGGTCATTCTTGGTTTTATCAAATAAAAACTTTTGATCATGATGTGCTCCCATTAATTAAGTGGATTTTTATGGTCTGAAGGTCAGTGAACGCACCGCTTCTACTCAACCATCATTCCCCAGCCATCTATATACCCTTTGTAAGGCTAGCTTATTTCATCAAGCTGCTGTTGTATCGCAATGATATCTTCATAGTTTAACAGCATGTTGATATTGCAATAACAGGTCCAATCTCCCGTTTCCTCGTCAAAATGCAATTCACCGTTAAATCCGTTTTCTCGTATTGCTGATAATACTTTTTCGCCACTTGCGTTATCTGGAACCGCAATAAAAAAATCGACGTTCTGGGGAACGTTGAAATCCATTCCCTTTTTATAAAGCATTTTCAATACTTGTCCATCTTCATCATTCGGGAACTTTTTTGGGAATAGTCTCATCGTTTTAGTCTCCTTATTCGTCCGTTGAATTCAAGAATTCCTTGATATATTCGTTTACTTCTTCCATTACTTCATCTGGTGTTTCGTCTATCAACTCGCCAGCAATCTTGCTGCAGGGAAGATTCTTTGACGTGGGCATACCGAGGAAATAACGATCGCACTCCCAGATTTTTATCACGTGCAAATCGATTAATTCCTCTGTTTCATCTGATACTCCGATTGAAATGGCGGAGCGATACCCAGGTGTAAACGGGTCAGTTCCTTCTTCATCATAGGCTGTACTCAAAGTGAGGCGTTTCTTAGCGAAGTCAGATGTGTATGCATTCTTTACGTTTTCAAGCAGCCTTTCTAGCTTCTTTTCTGTGCTTTGAATGTTGTCACGCAGTCCTGGATTGAACTGTTTTTGCTGATATTTCACCTTTCATCACTCGATTCTGATCGGAATATGGAATAGGATCCGCCAGGTAATGAGACGATATGAAACCCGTTATCCCCCTCCAATTGCCAGCCTTCAAAATAATTGCTGTCATGGAACAGGTCTAGATAAAGCTTCTCTTGAAATTCTAGGATCAAGTCTGAGGTGTTTTCAATATGATTGATTCCTGCAATTTTCTTTCCCGTTAAGGTCGTTTCAACATTCGTAGAGGAGTATCCGTCTGGTGCATGAATACAGTCTGAATACCCAATGACGATTTCCTGCGATGTGCGCAGCCTCCAGGGGCACTCAATTGTCAGCGCTGCTGATTCGAATGAGAGCCCGAGTAGCATGCCATCAACCGAGTTAACCTTGATAACCTTCTGCCCGATAAAATAGGTCCAATCCATTTCACTCACTGTCATCTCTTCCCGCCTCTGTTGTGCGTCTATTCAATTCATAGTAAGTTCTCTCTGCTATATCTTTTTTCCCCTCTCGGATGAATTCTTTGAGGAATGTGCTGAAATCCTGGAAAGTCTGAATGACTATTTTTGTTCTGAAATCAATTTCCAGCACTTGCTCATCCTGGTTTATGACGTAATATGTGTTTTTTACGAAAGAGTCCGCAAAGATGAAATGGTCGGCCGGAGTTCGCTTTCTTCGGTAGAGATCCTGCATATCGTAGAGGTTAAAAGATAAATGAACCTGTTCCTCGACGCTTAGGCCTTTATACGTTTCCGCATCTTTTCCGGCGACTCTCAACAGGTCAAACAGCCAGCAGCCATTGTGAGCTTTCAGAAATTCCAGGTAGGATGCAGGGGAGGATTGATCCAGTTCTTTTTCAAAAGACTGGACTTCCTCATCTGTTAACGGGGGCTGTAACGTACTATGCCATCGCCCTTCCCCTAAATGGCCGTAGAGGACGGTATTTGTCCGCAGCTTTTTCTGTTCATCCCTGTATATCTCATTTAATTCTTGAGCCAAAGAATCGAACACGGAAGTCACCTGCCCCCATCTGCTTCTGAGAGAATAAATTACCTTAAATCCGATGCATATTCATCAATCTCTTCTGTTTCATGGTCCCATATAAAAAGGGCGTTACCCATTTGGCCGTTCGTGGTCTTGAAACATAAACGGTCGCCGGAACCATCTCAGCAATTGTGATGAGGTGCTCTGGGATTTCTTCTTCCCTGGCTAACGTGTTTTGCCTTACGACATCATCCCATGTCTTTCTCGGATTTCCACCGTCTCTGATCGGGTAAAGAACCCATTCGCCGATTTCGGGATTATTCACCAGCTTACATAGTTCCCTGTATTGTTCCAGGAAAGCTGCACCGAGCTTTTCCTCGGCAGCTTTTATATCTTCTTCTTTGGCGCCTGGTTTTCTTGTGGCGATGTGCGGCAGCATATCTTTCATGTTTAACACCACCTATGATTGATACTTGTCCTGAAATGCTTTGAACTGAGCTTCGTATTTTTCAAGTCTTTTGCTATCCGTTTTGGAATTTAAAAACGGTTTTCGTTTCCCAACCACCATGACGTCCTTCTCATCGATTGGGTCGTCCATTTTTACGTATGGTTGAAATTTATCGCAATGTGTTTGTGGCAGAGTAACCGATAATCTCGCATATTCCTCGGTAGGAAATTAATTGGAGATGCTCAGTTCTTGCAGCCCTTTCAGGTGTGATACCGGTTCCAGTGATTCGGTTTGGACTTTTATGTTTGATAAGCCAAGGTATTTCAGCTGTTGTAGATATTGTAACGGCTCAAGTGTGTCCAGCTTTAATCTATTCCAAATGCCGCCGGCCAGGTCTAAAATTTCGATAGATTTGTTGTACTGTAAAGGGCTGATATAATTCAGCTTCGAGAAGTCTGTTATCGACAGCGCCTTCAGGGATACGTTTTTAGATAAATCCCATAACTGAGTGGCTTTTGTATTCCATTCCAGTGCCATGACTTCGACATTTGTCTGATTTTCCAATAGTGAGAGATCGCTTACTCTCATTTCATAGATATAGAGCATTTTTGGATTGACTACCCTCAGGATGGTGTCCATTTCATGCTGATTGACGGTGTAAATCCAGAGTTTTTCCAGATTTGTAAAAGAACGCAGCCTTTCCAGGTTCTTTGTTTTTCCCGATAAGCAGCTCGGTTGCGGAATCATCTGCAACCGCCAGGTCATTGACAAACTCAGGCCTTACATCGATACGGAAGAGGTATTGTGGGTGTTTTTCTAAGAATAGCATGGGGGTTCCTCCAAAGGAGCCTTTTAAAAAGGGACCGCTTTTGTTGCGATCCTTTTGCGGCTAACTAATAAGTGTTTTGTTTAGGTTTGTGCAGGAATTTTTTTACTATTACAAGTTAAATATAGCTTATGCATATGGATTAGCACAATCTATATTTTAGCTGCCTCGGGCTTTAATATTTAAAGAAATAATTGATAGGCACAAGCAATTATTTTACAAAACAAGTTCCCAGGAACTCTTCCTGGGAACTCGCTTATTACTGCT
Organism: Guptibacillus hwajinpoensis; assembly: GCA_016841765.1. Taxonomy (GTDB): domain Bacteria; phylum Bacillota; class Bacilli; order Bacillales; family Bacillaceae_O; genus Bacillus_BL. The sequence continues at coordinate 90,545 of JAENYN010000007.1, read as the reverse complement.
TATTTGGTTTCAATATGTCTATAATCATCGGTTTATATTCCCAATCCGCATACATCTCCCGCTGGTCATCAAAATGCTCCGAACGCTTGTCTCCACTCTGGCCTGGAGGAAGGATATTGACACTTTTGGCCTCATTCCTCGTGAATTCGGTGATCTGGTTGTATGTGCCTCTATTCATGTAAGGAATTGGTTCAACTCCGCCTGCTCCCAGACTGGTGAAATTGATTTTACGGATTTCACTAAAATAATTTCCCTTTAAGTCTGCCACCGCTTCTTCAAGAGACGATGTCACGATTTGATTCAAATCGAGCGGTCCGAGGAATGAGTAGTTGGTTTGCAGTGTTTCCTGGTCAGACAACAAAATGTTATACAACAAATCGTCCGTGTCTACGCCAGTCCCTTTTAGACTGCTTAGCACCGTTCCCTTAACCTCGCCAAACCACTTATCGAAAATCACTGTGCCTGGTGCATCATAAAAATCATTCTTGTCCTTATCAGCGAAATAACCATCCCATTCTTCCACTAGTGTTGCAGCTTCTAGTTCGTTTTTTTCCAGGGCGTCACGGTTTACCTTTTCCAACAGCACATCCTTAAAGAAGTATGCATCCAGGTCAACAGTGCCTGCTTTCTTATTGATTTCTTTCATGTCAGCGAAGGAAATGGAATGATCGGCTGCCAGCTGGTCCAGAATGAATTGAACACGGTGCGTTTTTCCGAAAATCCATTCCGTGTTATCCCAACCAGGGCTCGGTTTGTTGTTCCAGTTAGCGACAACTCCCTGTTTTGGATTGACTGCATGGGGAAGGGTATCAGGCGATTCGATTCCCTGCCATTCTTCAGAGCCGTCTCCATTCATCGGCAGGCGGCCGTCTTTACCTTCAGAACGGGTGGCCTTTCGTCCGGCCATCCAGTACCCGATGTTACCCTGCTTATCGTTGTATAAGAAGTTATGGGAAGTCGGGATTTGGTGGACGCCCTCTTCAAACTGTTTGATGTTATGGGCACGGTTAAAGGTCCAAAATCCGGTCATGGCGTTCAGTTCCTGTTCCCAGTGAGCCCGTTTTTGTGTGTAGGCAACCTGGTTGTCCTTATAAATGACAGGACCGTAAACACTTCGATAAACTTTGTAATTCAGCGGTTCATTACCTGCTGCTTTAATTGTTTCATTCCGGACTTCAAAATCGACCCACTTTCCATTGTAAAAGTACTGCTCAGAGTTAGTCGGATTGATTTTTAAAATGAAGGTATCGATCTGATCTCCGCCGCCGGTTGTTGTCGTCCAGGAATAATCGTTTCCTCTCCCGATTAGAGGTATCCCTGCAGCGCCGGCAAACGCCATTCCAACGGTGTTATATCCAGCACCATGAATGCCGATTTCATGGGCGATTTGCGGTACCGAATAACCCATCTGCGGCCCGCCGAGGAGAAGGGTTCCGCCTGACTCGCTGCGGGAAGGCCCGATAATCCAGGCATTGCTTCCCCCCTTATGTGGAAAACCATAAGCTTTTTCAATGTCGAGTTTCATCTGTTGTTCTTTTTCTAACTGCCGGGCAACCTTCTCAGCTTCAGGGAACTTCTGGCTCTTGAAGTCCTTTTTAGGAGAAGGTTTGGTGCTCTGGTTGCTTTCTTCTGTCAGTGAAACAGGTGCTTCAGGATCATTTTTCCAGTAGACTGTTTCGAAAGCTTTCATTCCTTTTTCTGTTCCCAATTTTTCTACCAGGCCGTTCAATAGTTTTGCTGTCTTTAATTCTCCGCCACCGCTTTCACCAAAACGGCGGACCATCAGCTGCTGTACTTTTAACGAATCAATGATTGTCCATTTGGACGGTTTTTTCCCCTGAAACTCTAATGGCAGGGCTGAGAGTGATACCGTTTCGATATAGTGGTTGATTCCATCAATGTAAGCGTGCATGCCATCCTGCACATATTCCGGGAGAGAGTGGAACTGTTCCATAATCTCTTCGTCTGTATATCCATCCCGGCGAATAACAATATCTTGTGCTATGTTTTGGTCAGTTCCACCGAAGAATTCGCTCATTCGTCCGCTTGCGACAATGCGGGACAATTCTGCTTGCCAGAGCCTGTCCTCAGCCATCGCGAATCCTGTGCCAAAAAACAGGCTGTTTTCATCATCGCCGTAAACATGAGGCACACCATAGCTGTCACGAGCGATTTTCACTTCATGACCATCATGTTTCAGGAGTTTGGTAGATTCAACCGTTACAGAATGTGATGCGGGCGTTTTTGCGGCTGCTGCGTCATAGAGTGGGCCGGTAATGAGGCTGGTCATTAATAAAGCAGTGGATACAATCGAAACAAGTCCTTTTTTCAACTATTTTTCCTCCTTCTTATGTAATTCATTTCTATTATAAAATTAGTAGACTGAATATTTTGTAAACTGTTGGAGTATTAAAGCAAGAAAAGGAGGTTTCTTTCGACATATGAATAGAATGGTGAAAAAGGTGCCTGACCCCCGGCGCTATAAAGCGCCGGGGGTCAGGCACCTTTTCACTTCCTCTCCATCCTTTTCCTCATTGCCGCCAATTAGAAAATAGTGTAAGATCAAGAAGAATGTTACAAGCGCTTGCATAAGATTTCTGACAGCAGTTTGCCGACTTTTTTTATTTATCCATTTGTGCAAACGTTTTCGCAACTTATTACCAACCAGGGAGGGGAAGTGTATTGAAGAGGAAAAGACAACGCAGTTTCTCCATTTTTATGACAGCAATCATGTTGTTGAGTTTATGGCTCCCTTTTTTGCCGGCTCAGCAGGCAACGGCTGCGGATTCATCAAGTACTTCTGAATCAGTTACAGCATCGGATTCAACCAATCGAACGGTTCGTTTCACGTACATCCGTGATGACCAGACTTACGGCGAGTGGAATATTTGGACTTGGAATACAGGTGTGCAGGATGGGATGGTCCATTTTAATTCGTATGATGGAGGTGTGGCGACAGCGGATATTGCGGTTGCTCCGGAAACGAAGGAAATGGGGTTTGTCCTGCGGAGTACCGAGAATTGGGACACTGCTGAAAAGGAGTTCGGGGACCGTTTTATCCAGGTAAATCAAAACGACACGCTGACAAAGGCATATATCACAAGCGGTGTCGAAGAGATCCGGATCGTTCCGGACGGATCCGCTCCTGTCATCAATCAGGGGAATGCGACATTCTATTACCGGGATAAAGAGCTTTTTAAGAACGATGCAATGGATACAATCGATAAGGTAGCATTGAAGTTTAATGGTGAAATCATAGATATGGCATATGAGCCGGAGAATGAGAGATTCATAGCTTCCTATGAAAACATTCCGAACGGCACAACGGAATACACGTACATTGTCACAAAGGATGGCGTGACGACGGAAGTGACCGATCATTACAATACGGTGGACGGCGTTTCAGCCATCACATTCCATAAGGCCGATCTGACGGTTACCGGCACTGTGGAACCGGCTGCGATCGACTATAATGAAAACGCTGTCTTGTCGGTCGATATTCAGGGACTGACAGAAGGCCTTGAGGTCAGCAAAATCACCGCTGACATTTCGGCGCTCGGCGGCTCGGAACAGCTGGAAATCGATCCGTCACTGAAGGAAGTGACGATTGCGGTCGATGACGATGTGACCGCCGGCACCAAGACGATTCCGCTTACGGTCGTTGATTCGTATGGCAACTACTATGAAGGAACGGCTTCGGTAGACGTCAAAACGAGACAGGCTGTCGGTGAAAATGATTTTGACTGGGATGAGTCAATCATATATTTCATGCTGACGGACCGTTTCTTTGATGGTGATTCTGCAAATAACGATCCATACGGCGTTGGTTATGATACGAACAAGCGCGGCACGTATCAGGGCGGCGATTTTAAAGGCATCACGGACAAGCTGGATTACCTCGACAACCTGGGCGTGAACACGATTTGGATCAGCCCGATTGTCGAAAATGTGGAATATGATGTCCGGTATAACGCCACGGACGAAAATACCGGTGAGCCTTATTACGGGTACCATGGCTACTGGGCTAACAATTTCGGAGAGCTAAACCCGCACTTCGGAACAATGGTAGATTTCCATAACCTGATCGATGCGGCTCATGAGCGCGGCATCAAAATCATGGTGGATGTGGTGTTGAATCATACCGGTTATGGGCTGAAGGAAGTGGACGATCTTCCTGACGCCGAGCAGCCGGACGGCTATCCGACTGATGAAGATAGGGCCCGCTTTGCCGATTTGGTGCGCCAGGGCAGCAATGTCGGCACTGATGAGGTCGTCGGTGAATTGGCGGGACTGCCGGATTTAAAAACGGAAGACCCGGCCGTACGCCAGCAGATTATCGACTGGCAGACAAGCTGGATCGACAAGGCGACAACTGAGAGCGGCAACACGATCGATTACTTCCGGGTCGATACCGTGAAGCATGTTGAAGATGCAACGTGGATGGCGTTCAAAAATGCCATCACCGAAAAAATGCCGGAGCACAAAATGATCGGCGAAGTTTGGGGTGCGAGTGCCGGCAATGATAAAGGCTATCTCGACACTGGTATGATGGATTCATTGTTGGACTTCGGTTTTAAAGGGATTGCCCGTGATTTTGTCAGCGGCAACCTCGAAGCGGCGAATGATGCGCTGACGGCCCGCAACGGCCAGATTGACAATGCCGCGACACTTGGTCAGTTTTTGGGCAGCCATGATGAAGACGGGTTTTTGTACTCGGTGGGAAATGATGAAGGCAAGCTGAAGTTGGCCGCATCGCTGCAGGCGACCGCCAAAGGCCAGCCGGTCATTTATTACGGTGAAGAACTGGGCCAAAGCGGGGCCAACAATTATCCGCAATACGACAACCGTTATGACCTCGCCTGGGATCAGGTCGAAAACAATGATATGCTCGATCACTACACTAAAATTTTGAACTTCCGCGGCGATTACTCCGACCTGTTTGCGAAGGGGGAGCGGAGTTTTATCGGCGGTTCTGATGCCGAGCAGTATATGATGTTTGCACGTAAGTTTGAAAACGAAGCGGCTTATATCGGCTTGAATGTCGCCGATGATGCGAAGAACGTGACGCTGCAGGTTGATTCCGCTGATGCAGTTGTGAAGGACCATTATTCCGGCCAAACGTACACGGCTTCGGCAACTGGCGAAATTGAGATTTCGATTCCGGCCAAAGCGGACGGCGGCACGGTGCTGCTGACGGTTGCGGGCGGTGCGATTACTGGTACTGCAGCCTCCGGTGATGACAGCGGCGGTGATACGGCCGTCGAACCGGTGCCGGATAACCATATCCGCATCCACTATAAGCGTGACGACGGAAATTACGAAAACTACGGCGCATGGTTGTGGAACGATGTCGCTTCACCTTCCGCCAACTGGCCGACAGGTGCGACGATGTTCGAAAAGACCGACAGCTACGGCGCGTATATTGACGTCGAGCTTGCTGACGGTGCGAAAAACATCGGCTTCCTCGTTATGGATGTGACGAAAGGCGATGCCGGTAAAGACGGCGGCGACAAAGGCTTCACCATCACCGATCCGGACATAAACGAAATCTGGATCAAGCAAGGGTCCGATGACGTGTTCACGTATGAACCGGTTGACCTGCCGGCGAATACGGTGCGGATCCATTACGAGCGTGATAACGCCGACTATGAAAACTTCGGCGTCTGGAACTGGGGTGATGTCGCAGCACCTTCCGAGAACTGGCCGACAGGCGCGAAGGCATTCGACGGAACGGACCGTTACGGAGCATATGTAGATATTGAATTAAAAGAAAACGCGAAGCAAATCGGTTTTATCACCCTGAACCGGACGAACGGTGAAAAAGACGGCGGCGATAAAACGTTCAACCTGCTCGACAGGTACAACCGCCTCTGGGTGCGCCAGGGGGATGACAACGTCTATATTTCCCCGTACTGGGAGCAGGCGACCGGGCTGACATCGGCAGAAGTGATTTCTGAAGATACCATCCAACTGGGCTTTACGATGACAGACGGATTGACTCCTGAGAGCCTGATGGCCGGACTGGACATCAAGGATGCAGACGGCGCTGCGGTATCCGTTGAAAGTGCGGAAATCACCGGCGATAAAACGGCAACTGTAAAAGCGGCATTTGATTTGGACAAGCTGCCGTTATACGTTACGTTCGCCGGCCGGATGATTGAAGCGGATTCAAGCTGGCGAATGCTTGATGAGATGTTTGGCTACGAAGGCGAGGATCTCGGTGCGGCATATAAAGACGGCGCGGCAACACTGAAACTGTGGGCGCCGAAAGCAAGCAAAGTTGTTGCGAACTTTTTTGACAAAGAGGATGCGGCGAGTGAAATCGGCAGCATCGAACTTGCAAAAGGCGAGAAAGGCGTCTGGACAGCGGACATTGCGCCCGGCGACCTGAATGTGGATGATCTTGAAGGCTACTATTACCAGTACGAAGTGACAAACGACGGCTTGACGAAAAAGGTGCTCGATCCGTACGCGAAGTCGATGGCGGCATTCACGGTCGATACCGCTGGTGAGCCTGGTCCTGACGGCGATGTCGTCGGCAAGGCGGCGATCGTCGACTTGAGCGATACCGATCCGGAAGGTTTTGACCAAGCCGATATCGACGGATATGAAAAGCGCGAGGATGCGGTCATTTATGAAACGCACATCCGCGATTTCACCTCCGACCCGTCGATTGCCGGCGACTTGAACGCGCGCTGGGGTTCCTATAAAGCTTTCATCGATAAGCTTGATTACATTAAAAAGCTTGGTGTAACCCACGTGCAGCTGCTGCCGGTCATGGCCTGGTATTACGGCGATGAAACGGCGATGGGAGAACGCGAATTGGAGTATTCCGCAGGCGGCAATGAATATAACTGGGGTTACGACCCACACAGTTATTTCTCGCCGGATGGCGCATACTCCGAAAATCCGGCTGATGCCGAGCTGCGTGTGAAAGAGCTGAAGGAATTGATCGATGCCATCCATGATGCGGGCATGGGCGTAGTGCTGGATGTCGTCTACACACATATGGCGAAAACGAGCACGTTGAATGATATCGTCCCTGATTATTACGCGTTCCAGGATGCGCAGGGCAACTTCCTCGGCGGCTTCGGCAACAACCTGGCGACCAGCCACAAGATGGCCGAAAAGCTGATGGTCGATTCCGTGAAATACTGGTTCGAGGAATACAAGATAGACGGCATGCGCTTTGACATGATGGGCGACGCGACATATCCAGCTGTCCAGAATGCATACGATGCAGCTGCCGAGGTGAATCCAGATGCACTCTTCATCGGTGAAGGCTGGCGCACATTTGCCGGCCACCTGTCCGATCCTGCGCTTGAAGGCATGGGTGCAGACCAGGATTGGATGGACAAAACCGATGATGTCGGCGTGTTCTCTGATGAGATGCGCAACGAATTGAAGTCAGGATTCGGTTCGGAAGGCGAGCCGCGGTTCATCACCGGCGGCGCCCGTGACATCAATACGATTTTCAACAACATCAAAGGCCAGCCGTCCAACACGGCTGATGACGACCCGGGCGACATGGTCCAGTACATCGCGGCCCACGACAACCTGCCGCTGTATGACGTCATCGCCCAATCGATCAAGAAGGATCCGGCCATCCCGGAAAACAACCTGGAGATCCATAAACGCGTAAGGCTCGGCAACTCGCTGATTCTGACGTCGCAGGGAACCGCCTTCCTCCATGCGGGCCAGGAATACGGCCGCACGAAGCAATGGCTTGGTGAAGGGGTGCCGGAACAGAAATATCATGAGCTTTTTGATGAAGAAGGCGATTCCTTCGGCTACTTCATCCATGACTCGTATGATTCTTCCGATGCGATCAACATGTTTGACTGGGAGAAGGCGACGGACAAGAAAGATTTCAACGTAAACACAACAACCCGTGAGTATACTGAAGGATTGATTGAGCTCAGAAGGTCAACAAACGCTTTCCGCCTGGGTGAAAAAGAGTTGGTTGACCAGAACATCTCACTGCTTGATTTTCCTGAAGTTGGCGATTCCGATCTGGTGATTGCTTATGAGAATGTGTCGACTGATGACACTGGAGTCTATTATGTCTTTGTGAATGCGGATGATGAAGCACGTACGCTCACACTTGGAGACTACGACTTCTCCGATGGCGTTGTCCTCGTGGATAATGATGAAGCCGGCAGAAAGAAAGTAAAAAGCCAATCAGGCTTCACAATGACGGATGACACAATGACTATTAATCCGTTGACAACTGTCGTGATCAAGCTAGACAGAAAAGCAACCGAAGAACCGGCAGGCAAAGATAAACCTGAGCCTGCACAAAAGCAACGCACAATTGAACTGCCAGCCAAAGCGGTAGCAATCGTCAATGAAAAAAACCGCTCTGGAAAAGTGGAAGCGGTTGTAAAGTAGAGCAGGGACAATTCCCTGCTTCTTTTTTATGAGGGGAAGTGTCCGATGTAACGGATAGGGAGTTTGGCGTGAAACTTTTTAAATTTGGCTTGAATATAGGTGTTTTTGGGTTTTTATGCATAGAAAATGGTTCTGGTGTCCGTAAGGTTCTAACGGTTTTGCGAAGGAAGCAACAGAACCGTTTCCTGCTTCTTTTCCTTTTTTTGATATTTGTTTATTCTTAAGTAGGGGGGATGAAATGAAAAAAGGTATGCTGTCATTCATAATAGGAATCATTTTAGTGCTTTTGTCATTGCCGCCAAACTTCTCTAGTATTCGTGAATCTTTTTATGAACAATCCATCCGGAAACAGTACGATATGAAACTAGTTACATACACTGGAACGGATTATTTTATTGAAGATAACAATAGGTTAGGTATCGAAAAGCTGGGCCGTGTAATCATAATGAAAGGCAGTCAGCTTCGTAATCCAACAAAGAGTGAACTCCAATTAGTAGATGCTGATCTTAAAAGAATAGGGGAAAAAGGCAGGTTTGAGCAAACGTTTAACTATAATAACCAAATCATCAAAGTTAGAGACCAGTTTCCCTTGTATAAAACATCGAACCCTGTCAGACTCTTTCCTGAAACGGCATCATACCCTCTGGAAATCAGTGTAAATGATCGTCTATTCCAAAGTGACAAACCATCTAATTTAAATCCGGGTGACTTTCAATATACTCGTTACGATAACTTAGGGTTCTTATTGGTTGAAAACCTCTCCACTAATGAAGAATCTTTATTGATCATTCAACGTTTCGGAAATGAGTGGAAGATAGAGGAGAGCCTTTGGAAATTCCTTTGGGTTTCAAAGGATGGACAGATTAAAGTAGAAACATTTAATAATACAGAAAGAAAAGCCGCACCTTACCGAACCGCCTTCATTAATGAAGCGATGGTTACGCCTACGTGGCTGGGTTATAAAGCGGATGGAGTCATGTACTATCCAACTTATTTTTATCCGCTTCTCTATCCCTGGTTAACGACTCTAGTGGGTTTTTTGCTTACTGTATATGGATTCATTCGCAGGTTCATTTTGACTAAAGCAGCATTATAAAGAAATCGGTTCTAATAACTTTTCCGGAAGAGATTAACCATATTGGTGCCTGACCCCCGGCGCGTTAAAGCGCCGGGGGTCAGGCACCATTTTTTCACTCATCATTTGTAAAGGCCATAACGCTGACATTTCCTCGTAAGGGTGGAAGGGTTGATTCCGAGTTTTGCTGATGCTTCCCGAAGGTTTGCCGATTCTTTTAAGGAGTTTCGGATGACCGTTTTCTCAAAAGCTTCAATTTGTTCTTTCAATGACTTGTTCCCTTTTTCCTTGCTACCGCCTTCTGTATCTTCTATTAAGTAAAGGGGCAGGTGGTCGGGCATAATGATATGTTCATTTGTCATAACAAATAATCGTTCAATCAAATTTTGCAGCTCACGGATGTTTCCTGGCCAGTGGTACGCCTCGAGTTTTTTCACTGCCTCTATTGAAATACTTTTCTGGAATTTGTATTTAGTAGCCAATTGGTCCAGTTTTTGCTGAATCAAGGGTTGGATATCACGTTTCCGCTCCCTTAGGGGAGGGATGGAAATGGGAATGACGTTGATTCGGTAAAATAAGTCATTCCGAAATTCACCTGTTTTCACCAATTCGTCAAGTGGAAGATTAGTGGCACAAATGATTCTTACATTAACTTTGGTCGATTTGGTGCTGCCAAGACGGGTGACTTCGAAATCCTGAAGAACTCTGAGGAGTTTAGTTTGCAGCTTTAGAGACATATCACCTATTTCATCCAAAAATAACGTCCCATTATGTGCGGTTTCAAACAAGCCGGGTTTTCCTTTGTGGTCTGCTCCGGTAAATGCACCTTTAACATAACCGAACAGCTCGGATTCAAGTAAATCTTCTGGAATGGCGCCGCAATTTATTTTGATGAAGGGCTCATTGGCACGGTTGCTCGATTGGTGTATTAGTTTTGAAATGACTTCTTTTCCCGTGCCGGATTCGCCTTGAATGAGCACTGGCGAGTCTGCTTTTGAAATACGCTGGGCCATTTCCACAACTCTATTCATTTTAGTGCTGACAGCAACCATATCAAAATTGGTTTGCTGTTTTTTTAGCTGGCTCAACTCCCGGAAATATCTTTCTGACCGTTCCTCCGCCTCTTTTAGCTTTGATTCCAATTTATTCAGTTCCGTCAAGTCACGTGCAGTAATGACAATCCGAATCAACTCACCGTTTTCAAATACAGGTTTTCCGGTTACAAGAACCTTTTTCCCACTCGTTGGGAAGATCTGAATTAAGGACATTTCTTTTTGTTTTTTTAGGACGATCGGTCCGACCCCTTTTGAGATGACGCCCTCTCTTTCTAACTGTGTACTGGTTTTCCCTTTCAAACGGGAACCCGGAAGACCTGTAATCCGTTCATATGCCCTGTTTACCCAGAGGCAGCGAAGCTGTGCATCACAAATATAAATTCCTTCCTGGCAGGCCTGGACGGCCGCTTCCAGTTCCTTTGTAATTTGTTTTTGCCGGGTCAATTGCTGCTGGACATCTAAAGTAGACAGCATCAGCACCCCTCCTTTTATAAAAAGTCAGCACACCTCGTTGCAAAAATGCAATTGCGTTGCGATTTTGCAATAAATACTGATTGGAAGATAAAGTTAAGGACTATGCGTGTGATATTTTGACAAAATTCTGAAAATATTGCATATTAGCAATTTTAAAATTATTATATTATGATTTACCGCCCTGTACAAGCGGCTTTTATAAGTTGGCACACTTTTTGCATTTACTTTAAGTGAAAGTAATCATAAGGAGGGATTCCATGAAAGGTAAAGTAGCAGTCATGACAGAACCGATGAAAATGGATTTCAGGGAATACGAAGTGCCGGAACCTGAAAAAGGAGCGGTCGTTTTAAAAGTGACCCGTACGAATGTGTGCGGCTCAGAACTCCATATCTGGCGTGGAGAACATCCGACCAAAAAGAAGGGGGTACTCGGCCATGAAATGGTCGGTGTCATCGAGAAACTAGGCCAGGGAGTAAGCCAGGACTATGCAGGGCAGCCAATCAAAGAGGGGGACCGGGTTGCAACCGTCTATTACCAGACATGCAGGAAGTGTAACATGTGCAGGCGCGGACAGTTCCACTTGTGTGAAAAGGCTTATGATTTTTGGAATAAAGATCCCGAAGAAGCGCCGCATTTCCATGGAACTTTTTCAACCCATTATTACATTCATCCAGATATGTTTTTTTATAAGGTTCCTGAGAATGTGCCTGATGTAGCTGCTGCCAGCGCGAATTGTGCTTTGTCACAGGTTTACTATGGCATTGATAAATCGGCTTTGGCATACGGAGATACCATCGTTATCCAGGGTGCAGGTGGTCTTGGTTTGAATGCGACTGCGATTGCAAAGGAGAAAGGTGCAAAGGTTATTATTATTGATGCAGTGGAGTCACGACTGGAGCTAGCTAAAAGGTTCGGTGCGGATCACACAATCAACTTGAAGGAATTTGATACTGTCGAAAAGAGAGAAGCGGCAATCAAAGGATTGACCGATGGAGTCGGCGCGGATGTCGGCATTGAACTAAGTGGTGTACCTGCAGCTTTCAGTGAAGGAATCCACTTGATCCGAAGTGGCGGGCAATATGTGACGATCGGCAATGTTTCACCAGGTAAATATACAGATTTCGATCCTGGACTTCTGACGAGAAAATCGATTCAGATTATTCCGATTGTCAGATATGATCCGTGGTATTTAAATAAAGCGCTTACATTCCTGTCCATGAATATCGAAAAGTATCCATTTACGGACATTATCGATGCTGATTTTGATTTTTGTAACCTTCAGGAAGCGCTTGATAAGTCTGCATCAAGAGAAGTGACGCGGGCTTCTATAAATATGAAATCTCAGATTGCAGAACCGGCAGAAGTTTCAGGTAAAGAAAGCGTGACTGAATAACAAATCGGGGAGGAATGATCCAGTGGCTGCAAATTCCGAAGGCGTTTTGAGCATTGCCTCAAGAGGGCTTATTTTAGGTGATCAAGAGGTTTTGACTGATGAAACATTCACAGTTAAGGATAAATTTTCCGGACAGCCAATCATCAACGTTTCAAAGGCTAAAAGAGAGCATGTAAAAGACGCTGTGTCCATTGCACTGGAAACGTTTGAAAGCGATCGGTTGTCTCCTTATGATCGGTACAACATTTTAAAGAAAGCATCAGAGCTCCTCGGTGAGCGGAAGGAAGAGGTTGCCCGGACACTTGCCAGGGAAGTCGGGAAAACAATCAAGGATGCGCGGGGGGAAGTGGACCGGGCCATCCAGACACTCACACTATCGTCTGAAGAAGCAAAACGAATTAGCGGTGAAGTTATTCCCATTTCAGCGTCCCCGGGTGCTGAAAATCGTATGGGATTTACAGTTAGAGCACCGATCGGTGTTATCTGTGCGATTACGCCCTTCAATTTTCCTTTTAATCTGGCCTGTCATAAAGTTGGCCCATCTATTGCAGCGGGCAACACAGTTGTGTGGAAGCCAGCTTCGGATACAGCCGCCTCTGCTTACCATTTAATTGAGATATTAAAGGAAGCCGGTCTGCCGTCTGGATATGTGAATCTCGTTTGCGGATCCGGCTCAGAGGTCGGAGAATGGCTGTTGGAGGAAGACAGAATTGGAAAATACACATTTACGGGCAGTGCGGAAGTAGGTAAGCACATAAAGGAAAAAAGCGGGCTGAGGAAGGTTTCATTGGAACTTGGGAATAACTCGCCAAACATTGTCCACCATGATGCCGACCTTGATCAGGCAGCAAAGTTATGTGCATTAAAAGGATTCAATACAGCCGGTCAGGCTTGCATTTCGGTACAGCGGATTTATGTCCATTCAAAAGTCGAAGAAGAGTTCCTTGAAAAACTAAAAAACGTGACAGAGTCGTTGAAGGTAGGAAATCCTTTGGATGAGGAAACCGATATTGGTCCGCTGATCAGCAAGAAAGAAGCTGATCGTGTCATGGACTGGATAAAGGAAGCGCAAGCAGATGGAGCACGCCTGGTTACCGGTGGTAAACAGGATGGTGCAATCATAGCGCCGACCATTTTGAGTGATGTTAACCACAGTATGAAAGTAGTTTGCCAGGAAGTGTTTGGTCCGGTTCTGACGGTAACAACCTACGATGATCTGGAAGATGCAATTCAGGCTGCCAACGATTCCAGTTATGGGCTGCAGTCAGGGATCTTCACCACCAACTTATCTGTCGCAATGAGTGCGGCCAGGCGGTTAAAAACAGGCGGAGTCATTATCAATGATGCCTCAACCTTCAGGGCCGACGCCATGCCATACGGCGGCATAAAGGAAAGCGGAATCGGAAGGGAAGGCCCACGGTATGCTGTTGAGGAATTGACGGAAATGAAAGTTATTATTATGAATCTATAAGATAGGTTGATTCATAGAAAAAGGGGGTGATGCGGTGGTTCCAACTCTTCAAAAGAAAAACGTTATGATAGCCAGATGCCCTTTGATTGAAGAAGGCATTGAGAATAAGGGGAGGGGAACATTTTGGTTTCCATCAAGGAAAACCGAAATCGTCCCTTTGTTCACTTTTTACTATCCTTACACGTTTTATGAGTGGAAGGTCACAGTGCCACGTTATCTTTTCAGGGATATGCACGCCCTGATTCGAATAGGGGTTAACGGGTTGACGGGCCTGGCTGCCCAAACAGAAATGTGGCCGGAAACAGATTTGGTTACGCCTGAAAATGACTACTTTTTACACTTCTCTATAACTGCTGAGACTGCCGACCAGGAATGCAACCGTGCACTTGAAAATTATGTGCACAAGTCGCTGCGGCCGGTTAAGCCCCCAAAGTACGTGTGCGCTAAACGTGAAAACATATATCTACCCTACCATGTCTATTTTGTAAAACAGGCCAGCAAGCGGAAATTCATTGTGGAAGAAGCGTTGACGAACGTCATTTCTGATGTTGAAAAAATGAAAGGAATTAAAGATTGGATTGTTCAAACTGCTAAAAATACAAACCAACTTGATTTCTAAAGGAGGTACAGGTCTGTGACTGTATTGCACTATGGAGCGATTCTGATTGTTTCTTCCTGGGTTATTCTCGGATGGCTTATTTTTAAGACGGATTTATTTAATTTTGAATAAAAGGAGGTAATAGAATGTCGGTAATTGCATGGTCCTGGATTTTGATGGTTATCTTTCTGGGTATGATGATTTACCTGGGGTATGCAGGGATGAAGAAGACACACAACGCTGATGATTTCGCGACTGCCCGGTCAAGCTATGGGCCAATCGCACTCGGCCTGGCTGTTTGTGCAACAACTGCATCTGGTTCCACATTTATGGGGATACCGGGCCAGGCGTACAGCCTTGGTTTTGCGAGTCTCTGGTATCCAATCATTTATCCGATCGGAATATATGGAGGGATGCTGCTGACAGCCCGCCTTGTAAAAACGATGGGTGATAAATTCAGTAATCGGACAATACCAGAGATTGTCGGTGAACGGTTCAACAGTGAATATTTAAGGGTCGGATTAGCAGTCCTTTCCCTGCTGCTGATATTCTATATCGTGTCACAATTGGTAGCGGCTGCATTGATGTTTGAGACAATGATGGGGCTAAGCTATAATGCCGGTCTCTGGTTGACGGCAATTGTGTTGGGGATTTACCTCGTTTTAGGAGGTTCCCATTCTGATATTATGACTGATGCCATTCAGGGATTCTTGATGGTTATCATTGCACTTGTTGTGACAATAATGTTTTTTACAGGCTTTGGTGTCGACGGGGGCGTGTCTGGGGTAAACAACGTGATTGCCCAGAAAAATCCGGAAGCTGGTTGGGGCAATTTATTTATACCGGGTCATGATACTTATGGAAGTGCCTGGCTGGCTTTCTTAATTCTGGTTGCCCACATTCCATTCGGTGTACTGCCGCATATCGGCAACAAATTTCTTGCTCTAAAAAGCGGGAAACAGCTAAAAGTGTTTTTAAGCTTTTCCATTATTGCCGGTGCTTTGCTGCCGATGATGGCACTGGGGGGATTATTGGGTGCTGCGGTAATTCAAGAACCTCTTGCACATGCGGATTCCGTAATCCCAGCTCTGTTCGTAGAAGTCTTCCCGCCATTTTTAGCTGCATTGATGGCCGTTGTCGTGCTGTCCGCCATACTGTCAACAAGTGATGGTTTAATTGTTTCCTTTTCACAAATTTTCGCGAACGATATTTACCGGAAAACAATAGCGAAAAATAATCCGGACAAACCGAGAGTTGAGCGTAATTCCCTTTTGATTGGGCGCATTACAGTTATCCTTTGTATTTTGCTGGGAATCTATCTTTCATATGATCCGCCGGCATCACTTGCTATGTTCTTATGGATAGGGGTTGGCGGCATGGTTTCCGGTCTTGCCGGACCGCTTGCTATTGGAGCCCTTTGGAAAAGAGCGAATAAGCAGGGCGCCGTCACATCGTTCACCGTGGGTGTCTTAGCCTATGCGACTTTGTACCAGGGATGGATTCCAGGTCTGGAAGCGATCACGAATCCTTTTGCAGCCTCCGCTTATTCCATTATGGTCGCCTCAGTTGTCATGGTAGTCGTGACACTTGCGACAAAACCAATGGAGCAGACATTTTTGGAGGGCATTTATGGTTCGCAGGAGAAGATTGACCCGGGAATACCTGATAGTACAATTTCACAATAACCTCTGCCCGCTTATCCTGGAAAAATTGGAGGGATAGTAAGTGAAGAAAATTTTAGTGGTTATGATTCTTCTCTTTGTAATGGCAGGCTGCAACAATTCTATACTTAATGGTCCCTCCCAAACGTACCAGGAAGTTACGGGAAGTGAGCGGGAGGAGAGAGATTTGAAAGCGGTGGAAGCAGCTGATGATTCTCAAACTGCTGAATTTTCACCTGAATTAACCGAGGAAGAATTGGCATTTGCAAAAGCGATTAGACCGATTCACTTTGAATTGAAAACGCTCATTATAAGAATGTCCGGAACCGGGGCGTTGTTTTTATCAGGTGAGGCTGATATTCGCTCTGTTGAAAATATAATAACGGAAGCAAAAAGGGAACTTCCCGCCATTAGAGCAAAATTGCTAAAAATTGATCCCCCTCAGACAATGGAGGCCACCTTGAAAACATACCTGGATGCGCTTGACTTATATCAGGATGCAATTGCAGAGTTTGAACATTACTTTGCTACGAAAGATGTTTCCAGTCTGGATCGATTTATCGAAATGACAAATAGTGCGAATGACAGTATTAAAAAGGTCATTTACCGGATGTGGACTGATGAGTTGAATGCCAAGTAGATGAAGGGAAGAGGAGGAGAAATGTTGAAAAGGATTACAAGTGTGATGGCTGTTGTTTTCTTTTTAATATTTGCAAATGCAACGAGTGCAGCGCCAAAGGAAACGTACAGTATTAAATTACTGGAATATGGAGGTATTAATAACTATCCAAAATCGGGTCTGGTATACGGTGCGCATAACCAGGGAACGACTTATCTTCCGTTTTTTTATAATTTGATTCAAAGCAAGGATCATAACATTCTGTTTGATATCGGTTACAGGGATGATGCCGAAGACGGTCAAAAAGACTGGTCCACTTTATTTGGCGGTGAAAATATTGAAGACCCTGCAACTGTTTTAAAGAAAGTTCACTTAACTCCGGAAGATATTGATACGGTCATTTTAAGCCACTTGCATTTTGACCATGCAGGTAATATCGATCAGTTTCCGAATGCCCAGTTTTATGTACAAAAAGAAGAGCTTGCCGGCTGGCTTGATTCACTTAAACTTCCTGACAAGGTGCGGAATTGGGCGTGGCTCGCGACAGACATTAATCATATCAATGATTTACTTAAGGTATCTTCAGAAAACCGCCTGACCTTAATTGATCGGGATGGCTATGAAGTTGTAGATGGGGTAAAGACATACATGGCAAAAGGGCATACATTTGGCACACAGGGCGTTACAGTGGAAACCAGGGAAGGAACTTATGCGCTTGCACAGGATGTTGTATATACGTTTGAAAAGCCACGGATTATAAGCCATTAGGCCTCGGGCTTGATAATCTTGAACAGCTTGAATCTATCTATAAAATGAATGAGCTGGTTGACAATAATATTGATAAAATAGTTCCAGGACACGATATCAAAGTTTTCGAAAAATATAAAACCAAAAAAGTCGGAAAGAATCGTGTGGTGTCCATTGTAAAGAAATAACAGGCTTAAAGAGTGCCGGATTGGACCATCTGGCACTCTTTGAATTGTTTGGAGGGTGGAATAATTGGTTAGGCCAGTGGATTATTTTATTATTGTATTTGTTATGATGATTTGGGGACTGAATGTGGTGGCTATCAAAGTCCTCATTGAAGATTTTCCCCCTATCACCATGCAGGGATTCAGGATTTTTCTATCAGGATTGGTCATTTTACTATTTATTTGGAATAAAAGGCTGGCACGGAATCTTTCGTTCACAGAATGGAAAAGTACATTGGCTGCCGGATTTCTCGGTATAACAGGGCATCATTTCTTTCTCGCCCTCGGATTACAGCATACAACAGCTTCCAATGCGGGAATTATTCTTGCTTTGATCCCGTTAACGACTTCGATTTTGTCTGCTTTTTTCTTAAAGGATAAATTGACGGCGATGAGGATAACCGGGATAGTTCTTGGTTTTATCGGTGTATCTTTTGTGGTGTTGAATAATTCGGGGAAATTGGGAACGGTGTCTTTGGGAGATGTATTTATTTTTATTGCAATGGTATCTCAGGCATTTAGTTTCATTATTATTAAGAGAACGACAAACACGCTGGACTCCCGATTAATGACTGGGATCATGTTGATATCCGGATCCCTCTTCTTGTTATTGGCAAGCTTTTTTGTTAACGGAAATGGAGTAAGCGGTATGGCCATTCCGGATGTCAGAGCGTGGACAATTTTTATATTTTCCGCGGTTGTGGCGACTGGAATTGGGCAGTTGCTCTACAACGGATCCATCCAAAAAATCGGCCCAAGTAAAACAACTATTTTTAATAATTTAATGCCTTTTTTTGCATTAGTCGGTTCAATATTGTTTTTGAATGAAACAATTTCCTGGTTTCAAATCGCAGGATTTATGTTTATTATTACCGGTGTCATCCTTGGATCAGGATATTTGGATGAGAGGATGAGGAACGGTAAAGGATCAGATCTAACCTATCCAGATCAATCCCTCAGGGAGCATGGAAAAGATATCGATAAGATGCAAGGTTAGAGTTCCTGCCCCGGCGCGTTAAAGCCGGTGGTCAGGAACTCTTTTTGGATGCCGTTTCGTAAAGGGATTATCGTCTAAACCGGGGGTCGGTATTGGTGTTGTCGTGTGGTTAAACAAACGTTTGATTAAGGAGGTGCCTGACCCCAGCGCGTTAAAGCGCTGGGGGTCAGGCACCTATTTGCAGCATCCTATTGCACAAAGATGCCAAATACTGCTACTATTATTAAAAGATTTAGAAAATTCAACCAACAATACGGAGGGGGGTTACAGCGTTTGACTGAACAAAGTGAACGTTTGCCGTTGGAAAATCTCCGCGTCATCGAACTCGGCACCTTGATAGCCGGACCTTTTTCCGGCAGGCTTCTTGCTGATTTCGGGGCTGAAGTGATAAAAGTGGAACCGCCGGGCAAAGGAGATCCCATGAGGAAATGGGGGCAGGAAAAAGACGGTCAGGGACTGTGGTGGCCGGTCCAGTCTCGAAATAAGAAGTCGATTACCCTGAATTTGCGTGAGGAAGAAGGGCAGAACCTGCTAAAGGAATTGATTAAGGAAGCGGATATCATAATCGAAAATTTCAGGCCGGGAACGATGGAAAAGTGGAATCTCTCCTATGAAGAATTGTCTGCACTCAATCCCGGGCTAATCATGATGCGGACTTCCGGGTTTGGGCAGACGGGTCCCTATAAGGAAAGGGCCGGGTTCGGGAGTGTGGGTGAAGCGATGGGCGGCCTGCGCCATGTGACGGGCTACCCGGATAGGGCGCCGACCAGGATCGGGATTTCAATAGGCGATACACTGGCAGCGCTGTTCGCCACAATAGGCTGTCTTGTGGCAATAAATGAACGCCAACTGTCCGGCAAAGGCCAGGTGGTCGATACAGCTTTATATGAATCTGTCTTTTCGATTATGGAGAGTCTGATTCCCGATTATATGATTGCCGGTTATATCAGGGAACGGATGGGAAATATTCTGCCTGGCATTGCGCCGTCCAACATCTATTATACGAAAGATGGTACATATATCGTTATCGGGGCAAATGCGGATGGTGTTTTTAAAAGGCTTTGTGAAGCAATGGGACAGCCGGGACTGGCAGATGATCCGCGCTATAAAACACATGAAGCAAGGGCCGGGAATATGAAACAATTGGATTTGCTGATTGAGGAATGGACCAAAACGCTGCCTGCCCGGGAAGCCCTGGATCTGCTTGAAGAAAAAGGCGTCCCTTCCGGCCTGATCTTTTCTGCGAAGGAAATTATGGAGGACCATCACTATCGCGAACGTGAAATGATTGTTTCAGTCGAACATCCTGAACTCGGTGATTTCCCAATGCCGGGTATCGTTCCCAAACTAAGCCGGACACCTGGAAGAATTAAGCACCCTGGATCGGAAGTGATGGGGAAGGATAATGAAGAAGTCTACGGTGGACTGCTGGGACTTTCAAGTGAAAAGCTTTCAACTTTGCGGAAGACCGGTATCATCTAAAACTTTGAGATTAAGAATATCAGATCAGTTTCAGGGAATCAGAGCCGAACGGCTTTGGTTCTTTTTGCTGTTCAATGATAACCACGTTGATTTGAGTGAAAAAGATACCCTATTTCCAGGTATAATTTAGAAAAAATTCCTAAAAATCCATAGACAATACAAATTGGATACAGTATCCTAATAATAGACAGAATATTATTTATTATTTAATAATACAAAATATTTAATTAACTAATGTGCAGGAAAGGACAACATCAATCGTTTGAAAAGGGAGGGAAAACAAGATGTTCAATGAACAGGGATCTTTAAAAGTCAAAGAGCGTGACACACTGCCTTTGCAAGTTTGCAACATCCTCAGAGAAGCAATCCTTCGTGGAGATTTTGCCGGCGGGCAAAGGCTCGTTCAATCGAAGCTGGCTGAAACACTCGGTGTAAGCCGGATGCCGATCAGGGAAGCGCTGAAAACACTGGAAGAAGAAGGGCTGATCATCAACGAGTCTCACCGCGGGGCAGTTGTGAAGCCGATCACCCTCAAAGATATTGAGGAAATTTATGAACTTAGGGCGGTGCTTGAAGCAAAAGCCATCCGGTTAAGCGTCCCTGATTTGACGGAAGATGAGATTGCAAGTCTGGAAGAGCTTTTACAAAGCATGGAGAAGACAGAGGATGCAAACGAATTCATTCAGTTGAATAACAAGTTTCACAGAATCTTAGTCAGTCATTGTCCCTGGGAAAGGCTTTCATCTTTTATCGATAAGTTATGGAAGGGTTTTCCTCAGCAAACACCGCATATCATCACAGGTCAAATAGACAAATCAAAAGATGAGCATCGCCTTATTTTCGATGCTGTAAAACAAAAAGATGCCGGGCAGGCGGCCAGTGTGCTTGAGGCTCATATCCAGCGGACAGGGAAGACGCTTGTGGAAAACTTGATCAAAGACAAAAAGGCATCACCATTCAGTGACTGAGTATGAATACCGTTCAAAAATCCAGAGGAGGAATGGCTAATGGGAAAAATCCTCGAACAGCACAGTAAAAGCCTGTTGCGGAGAAATGGAGTGCCTGTGCCAGACAGCTGGGTGGCGGCATCAGGCGATGAGGCTGCCAAAGCGGCCGGTGACAGGGAGGTTGTCTTGAAAGCTCTTGTACCCGTTGGCAAGCGGGGAAAAGCGGGCGCCATTAAATTTCCGGACACGCCAGAAGAGGTGAAACAACAAACTGAAGCCTTATTACATATGACCGTCCGGAATTTTCCGGTTAAGGAAGTACTGGTGGAAGAAAAACTGGATATCGATCAGGAATGGTATGTATCCATCACGCTTGATAAACAAAAACAGCAGCCTGTCATTATCGCCACAACTGAAGGCGGAGTGGAAGTGGAGGATCTTGTGAAAGAAGCGCCGGATAAAGTTGCGGTGGTTCATGTTGATCCGTTCCAGAATCTATCGGATTATCAGGCGAAAGAAATCTGGAGTTCTCTTGGTCTGACCGGAAAGCCGCTTGTGCAGGCGACAGCTGTTCTTGTTAAGCTGTATGACATTTTCATCAAGTATGACTGCTATATTCTTGAAGTGAATCCGCTCGTGCTTACAAAGGAAGGGGAAGTTGCCGCAGCAGCCTCGGTTATGGGGGTTGATGACGTTGCTCTTTACCGGCAGCCGGAACTTGATGGTCTTGTGGAGGTGGGCAGTGAACGCTCATGGCGGCCGTTGACCCGGCTCGAAAAAGAAATGGTCAAGGTGAACGATGCGGATTATCGGGGTACCGCCCGCTATACGGAAATGGATGGCGGAAATATCGGATTCATGTGCGGAGGCGGGGGCGGAAGTCTTGTAAGCTTTGATGCCCTTGTCAAACTCGGGGGGAGCCCGGCCAATTATACCGAAACGGGAGGCAATCCGCCTGTTGAAAAGGTTTATGGTCTTGCAAAAGGGATTTTATCGAAAGAAGGGGTCAAAGGATTGTTTGTGGCCCATAACATTACGAATAATACCCAGATCGATTTAATGGCTGAGGGGATTGTGAAGGCGGTGGAAGAACTGGGTCTTGATGTGAATGAATTCCCGATTGTGGTAAGGGAAGCAGGCGTCAATGACACTGAAGGCAAGCGGATTTTTGAAAGCGCTGGCATCACGTATTACGGCGAGGATGTGACGATCGAACAGGCGGCCGGCAAGATGATGGAAATGATGAAGGGGGTATAGGAATGGCTATTTTAGTGGATGGAAATTCAAGAATTGTCGTCCAGGGAATCACCGGCAGAGAAGCTGTCATGATTACAAAACATACCCTTGACTATGGCACGAATATTGCAGCAGGGGTCACACCGGGTAAAAAAGGTCAGGATGTAATGGGGATTCCTGTATATGATACCGTCAAACAAGCTGTTGAACGCCATAATGTCAATACAAGCCTGATCGTTGTGCCGCCGGCTTTTGCTTTGGATGCTGTGCTTGAAGCCATCAGCAATGGGATTCAGGTCATCGTCGTCACGACTGAAAATATACCCCAATTGGATGTCATCAAAATGCTGAAGGCGGCCAGGGATCATGATGTGAAGCTGATTGGCCCGAATACGACCGGTGTCATCAATCCGGGGGATAAGATCAAACTTGGATCCATTGGCGGTGACAATCCCGAGCGCTGCTTCGTTCCCGGGCGTGTCGGGGTGATTTCGCGCAGCGGCGGGATGACAGCGGAAACATCCTGGATGGTGAAACGGGCCGGGTTCGGCGTTTCAACAAGCATCGGTATCGGAGGGGACAGTTTAATCGGAACGAACATCGTTGATTTACTTGAGCTGTTTGAACATGATCCGGATACCGACGTTGTCATTACATTTTCCGAACCGGGCACCTCGTTTGAAGAGGAGGCGGCTGAATTTATCAAAAACGGCTTTTTTACCAAACCGCTGATTTCTTATGTTGCCGGAAGGTTCACCGAATCAATGCCGGAAGGGACAGTATTCGGCCATGCCGGTGCAATGATATCGGGGAACACCGGCCGCCCGTCCATCAAGATGGAAAAGCTAAAAGAGTCGGGGGCGTATTTGGCAGAAAACTATGATGACATTATCGAGGTCCTAAAAACTGTAATGGGAAGTAAGGTGAGGTGATGGAAATGACACTGACGGAAAAGCTGGCTCACTTCATCAAAGAAACCTCCTATGAAAAATTGCCGGAAGATGTTGTCGGGTTTACAAAGCTTTGTATACTGGATTGGCTTGGCTCAGCCATTGCAGGAAAAGAACAGCCTCCAATCCAGATGATGAAAGAATTCGTGAATGATATGGGCGGCAATGAACAGGCGACGCTCATTACCGGGGGTAAATCATCGATTGTAAACGCCAGCCTTGTGAACGGGGCGGCAAGCCATGTTGTCGAACTTGATGATATCCATAAACAATCCATCATCCATGCGGCCACTGTTGTGATACCTGCAGCAGTCAGTACGGCAGAAGCTTACGGTAAAACGGGTAAGGATTTGATTACTGCCGTAGCCGTTGGTTATGATGTGGCCTTCCGCATTGGCGAGGCAGTGTCACCTTCACATTACTATTACTGGCATAACACAGCGACGTGCGGGACATTCGGTGCCGCAGCAGCATGTGCAAAACTGCTTGAATTGAATGAAGAGCAGACGGTCCATGCGCTCGGGAGCGCCGGCACTCAGGCGGCAGGCCTGTGGGAGTTCATTGAAGACGGGGCGATGTCAAAGCAGCTGCATCCGGCGAAAGCGGCCGCAAACGGTGTGATTTCCGCCCTTCTTGCTGAGAAAGGCTTTACCGCCGCCAAAAAGGTTCTTGAAGGAAGGCGCGGCTTTTTTAAGGCGATGTCCGAGCAGGCCGATGAAACGAAAATCACTGAAAGGCTCGGTGAAAGCTATAAAATCACCGAAAACTCGTTCAAAATCCACGCATCCTGCCGGCACACACACCCTGCGATCGATATTATCCAGGAACTTAACAATCATAGCCAGCTTAATATAGACGATATCGATTTTATAGAAGCAAGAGTCTATCAATCGGTAGCAAACATTACTGATAACCCGGATCCCGACACCATTTACGCATCAAAATTCAGCCTGCAGTTCTGCACAGGCATGGCGATCGTCAAAGGAACGGCCGGCCTTCGCGATTTCAATGAGAATACGCTGTATGACGAAGCCATTCGCAGTGTGATGCCAAAGGTGAAGGTCATCGTAGACCCTGAAGTGGATGGCCAATATCCCGAAAAATGGGGTACGAAACTGGATATCCATTTGAAATCAGGTGATGTCATCCACAGGGAGACGGAGTATCCGAAAGGTGACCCGGAGAAGCCGGTCACTGCTGAAGAACTGATCGATAAATTCAAAATGCTTTCTGCCAACCTCTCAAAGGATCAGCGGAATGCATATGTGGAACGTTTGCTTAAACTAGAGGAACTTGAGTCAATGAAACAATTTTTTGTACATGAAGCGGGTGTGCTGTAATGGGGGAGCCTCAGCTTTCAGGACCGCTAAGCGGAACAGGTTCAAAATCGGCAAGTCATTTTTTGCTGGCCCGCCTCCATTCTCTGGCCGGAATTGTTCCACTGGGATTATTCCTGGTGGAACACTTTTTTTCAAATGCCATGGCGCTTTTGGGGGCGGATGCTTATAACAGGCAGATTGCCAGCCTGCAGAGCATCCCGTTCCTGCCCTTGATCGAGATTTTGTTCATCGGCTTGCCGCTCATTTATCATGCTGTTTATGGAATCTATCTATCAAAGATCTCCAATAACAATGCAGGTACTTATAAGTATAGAAGAAACAGGATGTTCTGGCTTCAAAGGGCCACAGGATTGATCACGCTTGTATTTGTCGGCTATCATTTATGGGCTTTTCGGCTCTCAAGCCTCTTTTTTGGCAATGAAGTAACGTTTTCTGCCGTAAGCGGGCATTTGCAGCAGCCTCTTATTTTCATCTTTTATATAGCAGGTATCCTTTCAGTTTCTTATCATTTTAGCAATGGTGTCTCAACCGGACTTATAACCTGGGGGATCACGCAGGGGCCAAAATCCCAAAAATATGCGGCCCTCGCAGCTATGGTGTTTTTTGTGATTTTTTCCGCTGTTGGAATTGGAAGTATGGTCGCTTTTATTTAACTGGATTATCGGAACGGAGGTGTTTCTGTTGGGAAAAGAATATATTGTTGTCGGCGGCGGGCTTGCCGGCCTGATGGCAACCATCAAAATCGCCGAGAAGGGCGGGAAAGTCAAGCTGTTTTCACTTGTGCCGGTGAGACGCTCTCATTCCGTGTGTGCACAGGGAGGCATTAACGGGGCTGTCAATACGAAAGGTGAAGGGGATTCGACCTGGGAACATTTTGATGACACGATCTATGGAGGCGATTTCCTGGCCAACCAACCTCCTGTGAAAGCGATGTGTGAAGCGGCTCCTGATATCATTTATCTGCTCGCCAGAATGGGTGTGCAGTTCAACCGGACAGAAGAAGGGAAGATTGACTTCAGGCGTCTGGGAGGAGCGAAATATTCAAGGACCGCATTTGCCGGATCGACGACAGGACAGCAAATTTTGTATGCGCTGGATGAGCAGGTTAGAAGGTACGAAACAGAAGGGCTCGTCACAAAATATGAAAATTGGGATTTGCAATCGATCGTGAAAGATGAGGATGAGGTGTGCCGCGGGATTACGGCTATGAATCTGAAAACGATGGAAATATTGCCTTTCCGGGCTGATGCCGTCATTTTGGCTACCGGAGGAATCGGCTATATTTTCCGGAAGAGCACGAATTCAATCATCAATACCGGCAGCACTCATGCAATCGCGTATAAACAGGGAGTGAATTACGCAAACGGCGAGTTCATCCAAATTCATCCTACCGCAATTCCAGGTGATGACAAGCTGCGCTTGATGTCGGAGTCAGCCCGGGGTGAAGGCGGACGGGTTTGGGTCTATAAAGACGGCAAGCCGTGGTACTTTTTGGAGGAAAAGTACCCGGCATACGGTAACCTGGTGCCACGGGATATTGCGACAAGGGAAATATTCCACGTGTGTGTAGATCAGAAGCTCGGAATCAACGGCGAAAATATGGTCTACCTCGATCTGTCCCATTTGCCGCCAGACATGCTCGAGAGAAAATTGGGCGGCATTCTGGACATTTATGAAAAATTCGTTGGTGAAGATCCACGTAAAGTGCCGATGAAAATTTTCCCGGCGATGCATTACTCGATGGGAGGCTTGTGGGTTGACTACGACCAGATGACAAACATACCGGGATTGTTTGCCTGCGGGGAATGCGAATATCAGTACCACGGCGGGAACCGGCTTGGTGCCAATTCACTGATTTCAGCCATTTACGGCGGGATGATCGCCGGGCCGAATGCAGTTGAATATGCGGAGGGAATCAAGCGGAGCAGCGAACAGTTGCCCGAGCATATTTTCGAAGCGGAACGGCTGCGTGTCAAAGAAGAATACGAAGCCATCTACCAAATGGATGGCGATGAAAATCCTTATCGGCTCCATGTGGAAATGAGCGAGTGGATGGTCGATAACGTAACGGTCGTCCGCCATAATGACCGGCTGAAGCAGACAGATGAAAAACTTCAGGAGCTTATCGAGCGGTGGAACAATATCGGGATTGACGACAGGTCGCGGTCATCAAACAGGACAGTGCCGTTTGTAAGACAGCTCAAGCATATGATGGAACTGGCAAGAGTGATTACGCTTGGAGCCTATTACCGCAATGAGAGCCGGGGAGCGCATTATAAACCGGAGTTCCCGGAACGGGATGATGAAAACTGGCTGAAAACGACAATTGCCTCCTATTCGGCTGACGGTCCCCAAATCTCATATGAAGATGTTGATTTGGCATACATCAATCCGCGTCCGCGCCGCTACGACATCGTCACAACGAGCAGGCAGGAGGACAGCAATGTGGCGAAAGGCATGGTGAAGCACTAATGTCAAAAACTAGGACCAAAACGATAGAGTTGAAGATTAAGAGGCAAAAGTCAGAGAGTGATGAGTCTTATTGGGAGGAATTTGACGTTCCTTATCGTCCGAATATGAACGTCATTTCCGCCTTGATGGAAATTCAGCGCAATCCCGTGACGAAGAACGGTGAAAAAGTCGGCGCGGTCATTTGGGAGTACAATTGTCTGGAAGAAGTATGCGGAGCCTGCAGTATGAGGATCAACGGAAAGGTCCGGCAGGCATGCTCGGCCCTCGTTGATAAGCTGGAACAGCCCATTGTCCTCGAACCGATGAGCACCTTCCCGATTGAGAAGGATTTGGCCGTGAACAGGGACCGAATGTTTGATTCGTTGAAAAAAATCAAAGGCTGGATCCCGATTGACGGAACTTATCCATTGGATGAAGGCCCGTCGATTTCACCGGAAGACCAGCAGGAAGCATACAAGTATGCGACCTGTATGACATGCGGCTGCTGCCTGGAGGCGTGTCCCAATGTAAATAGCGCCTCCCCGTTCATCGGGCCGCAAAGCATGGCCCAAATCAAACTGTTCAATATGCATCCAACCGGAGCAAATCAAAAGAACGAGCGAATGGATGTTGTCATCAGTGAAGAGGGGATCGCCAACTGCGGCAACTCCCAAAATTGTGTGGAGGTCTGCCCGAAGGAAATTCCATTGACGTCCGTCCTGGCGGATATGAACCGAAAAGGAAACGTCCATGCCCTGAAAAGGTGGTTCAAGGGATGATGAAAAATGTGTTTGATGTCATTGTGGTCGGAAGCGGCCAGGCGGCTCTCAGTGTGGCAATCACAGCCAGGGAGCAGGGAGCATCTGTTTTGATGATCACAAAAGGAAGAGCTGGCAAAAGCGGCTCTTCTGTCATTTCGGACGGTGTCCATTCCGCTGTTTTCTCATCAGGTGATTCCGCAGAAACTTTTTATGAAGATATGATCGCCGGCGGTAAAAAGCTGTCCGATCCTGTCCGGGCCCGAGTCCTGGTGGAAGAATGCACTGAGCGGGTGAAAGAGCTGGAGGAGAAGTACGGCTTGCACATTCACTACGAACAAGAGGTGGCAACTCCGGGGCATAGCTATCCAAGACGGTGCTATGTTGAAGGCGGACAGGGGCGGTTCACGACACAGGCTCTTGCCGATCACGCCCGCCTAATAGGCGTGGAGTTTGTTGAAAAGGCCCGGGTTACCGACTTGATAAAAGAAGAGGGCAGGGTTATCGGCTGTCAAGCGACCACTGGCCAGAGAATGGCTTATTTCTATGGACGCGCAACCGTCCTGGCAGCAGGCGGCATCGGCAATCTCTATGCACAAACGGACAACCCGAACGATGTGAGCGGTGAATGCCTGGGCATGGCCTGGCGCCATGGCGCAGTATTCACAGATATGGAGTTTGTTCAATACTATCCCTATCGACTCGTACAGCCATTGAACATGGATGTCTTCACAAAGATTTTTGGCAAAGGTGCCATAATGCGCAATGAAGCCGGAGAGCGTTTCATGGAAAACTATCCAAAAAAAGAACTGGAAACCCGGGATGTCATCTGCCTGGAAATGAAAAAACAGCAAAAGGTCCTCCTGGACTTGACTGAAGTGAGTAAGAAAGATTTGCTTGATTCCAGCCCGAGGCTGGCACGCCTTGTTGAAAAGGAAAACGGGGCAGAACTCATTGTCAGCCCGGTTGAACATTACTTGATCGGCGGCATCAAGGTAGACGAATTTGGACGCACCGGCATTCAAGGGCTTTTTGCCTGCGGGGAATGCACGGGCGGATTGCATGGAGCTAACCGGCTTGGCGGCGGCTCTTTGACTGAAGCGCTCGTATTCGGAAGACGGACAGGATTGGAAGCGGTGAATAGTGCAGAGCACACTGACTTGATTCTGCCGGATAACGGTGACGTTTCTGCAGAAGTAGATGCCTTGAGCCCTGATGTAAAACAGGCAATGGCAACAGTTAAACAGCAGGTTCAGGAAATCATGTGGAATAAAGTGGGGATCGAGCGTACGGAAAGCTCAATCGAGGAAGCGAAAAAAGAGCTTGATACACTCATTGACAGAGTTCAGTCAGATCAATACTCGCTGCCGGGTATCCATAAACAGGTGGTATTGGACATGGTACGTGCTGCCTGGTTAACAACATACAGCGCTTCAATCCGGAAGGAAAGCAGAGGGGCCCATCAGGTAATGGAGTATGAAAGCGAAAACCTGGAATGGGAAGGAAATATTGAAATTTCCGGTACTGGGTGGACGTTGGCGAAAAGCAGTACAGAAAGGGTGTAAACCGGACACAGCATGGAACATACACAGTCTTCACTGCGCCGCAGCATTTCTGAAAGATTGGAAAAACTGGACGGGCAGGAACTCGAGCAAATCGATCATGTGGTGCAGGCAATGGAAATTGCAGGCGAAGGCGGCCTTCATTATTTAGGGAGATTCCTCGGCATCCATTTGACGGAAAACGGCGGCTTCACAATGGAATTGGGTAAACAAAACGAAAACACATATGGGGTCGCCCAGGGCGGTGCCCTATATACATTTGCCGACATCGCAATCGGCTATAAGATTATCAATGAAGTGGATTCCGGCACGCAAGTCTACACGCTTGAATTGAAAATGAATTTTGTCAAGCCGGGGAAAGGCAGGCGGCTCTATGCATTCCCGGCTCTTTTGCACCAGGGCAATAAAACAGTCGCAGCGGAATGTAAAATCACGGATGAAGAAAATGAACTTGTTGCAGTGGCTTTAGGCACTTTCTTTCTTAAAAAGAAAGGATGAAAAGAAGAATCGTTTCAACGGAGGGAGGATTCACATTGAAAGCAATCGCGTATGATGGCATTGTCGAAAAGGTTAAACAAATGTGCATTGAAGCGAATTATGAATTGGGCGAAGATGTGATAAATGCTTTTAAATCGGCCCTAGAAAAAGAGGAATCAGAAACGGGGAAAGATGTACTGGAGCAGTTGATTCAAAATGCCGATATTGCTTCCAGAGAACATGTTCCGATGTGCCAGGACACCGGAGTCGCTGTATTCATCGTTGAGTTTGGCCAGGAATGCTTCGTAGAAGGCGGCACGCTGAGCGATGCCCTCAATGAAGGGGTGCGAAAGGGATATGGGGAAGGATACTTGCGCAACTCGATTGTGGGAGATCCACTTGAGCGCAAAAATACAGGTGATAATTCGCCTGCGGTCATCCATGTTGAATTTGTCCCCGGAGATGAAATGAAAATCCATATGACTGCTAAAGGCGGCGGTGCTGAAAATATGAGCAGAATGCAAATGCTGAAGCCGGCTGATGGGTTGGAAGGCGTCAAAGAATTCATTATGGAAACGGTGAAACATGCCGGGCCCAATGCATGCCCGCCGTTAGTAGTCGGTATCGGCATCGGCGGCAATTTCGAACACTGCTCCTACTTGGCAAAAAAGTCCCTGTTCCGACCGATCGGAGAACGAAGCAGCCGGCCTGAAATCGCAAAGCTGGAAGAAGAGTTGATGGAAGAGATGAATAAACTCGGAATAGGGCCGCAGGGAATGGGCGGAAGGACGACAGCACTTGATGTGAAAATAGAAACAGCACCATGCCATATCGCGGCACTTCCTGTTGCCGTCAATCTGAATTGCCATGCCAGCCGCCATAAGTCGGTTACATTAAAAGGAGGAAAGGTATGTCAGCAATCAAATTAACAACCCCTTTTGATGAAAAGACCGTCTTGTCCCTGAAAGCGGGAGACCGCGTGCAGATCAGCG
This sequence comes from Guptibacillus hwajinpoensis, assembly GCA_016841765.1. Taxonomy (GTDB): domain Bacteria; phylum Bacillota; class Bacilli; order Bacillales; family Bacillaceae_O; genus Bacillus_BL. The sequence goes on along the minus strand of JAENYN010000007.1, from coordinate 59,644 downwards.
GCACTGTCTATACGGCAAGAGATGCAGCCCATAAGCGGATGATCGAAACACTTGAACAGGGAGGGGATCTTCCGTTTGATCTAAACGGGCAGGTTATTTATTATGTCGGCCCGACACCGGCAAAGCCTGGACAGGTCATCGGTTCGGCAGGCCCGACAACAAGCGGACGCATGGATAAATATACACCAAGGCTATTGGAACTCGGTCTGAAGGGAATGATCGGCAAAGGATACCGCGACCAGGAAGTCATTGATTCCATTGTGGAAAATAAAGCAGTCTATTTTGGGGCGATCGGCGGTTCTGCGGCTTTGATTTCGAAATCTATTAAACAGGTGGAAATCATTGCGTATGAAGATCTGGGAACAGAAGCGATCCGCCGCCTCGTCATAGAGGATTTTCCGGCTGTTGTCGTAAATGACTGTGAAGGGAACGATCTTTACCGGGCTGGGGCCGAAAAGTATAGGATAGACTAGGAACTGAACCACCATTCAGCACTTGTAGTCAGAAAGAATTATAAATTACCGGCACTGAATCCCCATTCAGTGCCGGTAATTGGCTTAAAGAACAAAATAAAGGCACTGAATCTTCATTCAGTGCGGTTATTTAGCTGGAAGAACAAAATAGAAGCAC
>JAENYN010000007.1:0-59004 GCA_016841765.1 Guptibacillus hwajinpoensis | reverse complement strand
GCACTGAATCTTCATTCAGTGCGGTTATTTAGCTGGAAGAACAAAATAGAAGCACTGAATCTTCATTCAGTGCGGTTATTTAGCTGGAAGAACAAAATAGAAGCACTGAATCTTCATTCAGTGCGGTTATTCAGCCGGAAGAACAAAATAGAAGCACTGAATCTTTATTCAGTGCGGTTATTTACCTGAAAGAACAAAATAAAGGCACTGAATCTCCATTCAGTGCCTTTAATTAAGAAGGAAACCAAAAATATACGTACTGAAACCCCAATTCAGTGTCAGTAATCAGTTTAATGAACGTACAAGACTACTGCGAACTAAGTGGGACAGATGAGATTCCGCGGATCTTTGCGGATCACCGCCCGCCCTGCGGAAAATAAGCACATGCGGCGATAATCAACAGCCTCGTATAACAATAAATTTATAGATTTAAATGCTTTTAAAGCAAATAAAACAGGCGGAAGTCAAGGCTCCGCCTGTCTTTTGATGTCACCGTTAAAGCGTTACTTTATAAAACACCGTCAAAGTTAATCCTCTACATAAAACAATCAGCAGGGATATATCCCCGCTGATTGAAGTCAAATCTTATTGGTTCATAGCGGCATCAAGCGTATCCTGTCCGATTTTTTCGCCCCACTTGTCATAAAGCGGCTGAAGAGCTTCCTGGAATGCTTTAATCTCATCATCACTCAGCTCATAGATTTCAATTTTGCCGCGTTCCTTAAGGAGTTTCAGAGCATCTTCATTAAGTGAAAGTGCTTGTTCGCGGGCAACCTTTGTGCCTTCATCAACACCCCCCTGGACAATTTCTTTTGTGGCATCGTTCAAGCTGTCCCAGAACTTTTTGTTCGTCATGAACGTATAGTCGACTCGAGTGTGGCCCATTACAGTCATGTATTTTTGAACTTCATCAAGTTTTTTCGATTCAATGTTACTGAACGTGTTGGATTGGCCATCCACCGTTTTCTGCTGTAACGCTGTGTAAAGCTCACTGAAAGGAATGGAGGTAGAACCTGCACCGAGTTCTTCATAGACTGCTTCAAGCAGCTGGCCGCCCTGGGTACGGATCTTAAGTCCTTTTAAATCCTCAGGAGATTTGATAGCACGTTTACCATTGGTAATGTGTTTAGCGCCGTTTGGCCACATTGTCAATCCGATCGCTCCATCCTTTTCCAGGCGCTGCAGAATTTCCTGCCCTTTAGGCCCGTCCCAAAAAGAAGTTGCGGCCTCATCATCTTTGAAAAGGAATGGCATCGCCGGAATATTGAATCCAGGATCATTCCCTACCATCTTGGACATATCCGGGATAATAAATTGGACATTATTCGCTACAAGGTTTTGAAATTCATCCTTATCACCGAATAACTGGCTGTTTGGATAGACCTGCACTTTGATTTTACCGCCGGATTTCTCTTCGATATATTTTTTGACAGCAAGCGCACCTTGATGCTTTGGCGTGTTTTCGGCAACAACGTGAGAGATTTTAATTGTCAGTTCCTGTATTTCATCACCGCCAGCTTCCGCAGACTTGGTAGCGCTTTCATCACCTTCCGATGAAGATGTCGAACTGCCGCAGGCAGCAAGACCGAAAATCACCATTGCAGTTACAAATAAGACCAGCATTTTCTTTAATTTAGACATGAAACTTATCCCCCTTTAGGTTTATATATTTGGAAACAAAACGAAAGATTTCAGTATGATCACTCTCATCCCCAAATTCTTTATGAGCCTCCAGATAAGCAGATGCGACTTCAGCAGCGAGTTTACTGTCTGCTTCTTTATCCTCAAACAATTTTTTTGCGGTATCCACATCTTTTGCCATTAATTCCAGACTGAATCCGGAGTCAAAGGTCTCCGGCAGGATAAACTTTGGGAATTTAAAGGCAGTTGAATGGCTGCGCCCGGTGCTTTGATTGAAAACCTCAATGCCCGTTTCCGGGTCGATTCCGAAATTCTCAAGCAAGTGAACAGCTTCTGAGGTTGCCAGTAAGTGGACTGCCGACAGAAAATTATTTAATGCCTTCATCAGGTGGCCGGATCCGATCGGGCCTACATGGTAAATGTTCTTGCCCATCGCATGGAACAGTTCATTTGCCCTGTCGGCATATTCCTTTTCACCACCTACCATGATGGTAAGCTCACCTGTCACTGCCTTTTTCACGCCGCCGCTTACAGGGGCATCAATCATGGCTATGCTATCTTTACTTAAAATATTTGAATTCTTCTGGGTGTCGACAGGGTAAGAGCTGCTCATGTCAATAACCGTTAATTCTTTCGTCCTGGTTTTCCCTGAGAATGAACGCAACTCTTCAATCACTTGATTGACAACTTTGGAGTTGGGAAGCATCAAAATGATAATGGCAGCGTTTTCAATGATTTCCTTTAAAAAGGATGGGACGCCGCCGCTTTTTTTAAAAGCCGCCATAGCTTCGCCATCCAGGTCGCTTCCATACACAATATAGTCATGCTCGAGCAATTTCCTGGCCATTGGAAGCCCCATTTTGCCTAGTCCTACAAAGCCGACAGTTTCTTTCATCAGGCAGAGGAAACTCCTTCTTCAGCCAGTTCATTATGTAATGAACCGATCCTTGGATGGGCACGTCCGCTTGTTGCCACAACGGCAGTTACAATAATTTCATCGTTACGGGGGGCATCAGGAATTCTTACTTCGAAGCTCATATGATGGCTTCGTGTTTTTGGGTCCATTTTATGTTTTATTGCGAGGTCAAGAGTTGCTCCGGCGTTCCCCCTTTTTTCAGCGGATGGAAGCAGAGTTTCTGCATCATCACACAATTTCCGAAATGGATTTCCGAATGTTAGGGTGTGAATCAAAGCAGAACCATGCTCAATTTCCCCGTCCAGGCCAACGAGAGCTCCTTTCCCATAGCCTTCAACATCGCTGCCTGTGATGCCGAGTGCTTCCATCGCTTTTTGTGGAAGAAGCGTGCCGAGCTTTTCAGAATAGGTATCGACCAGGGGCTGTAGATTGTCGACATACTTACCTGCATAAGGATTTTTAATGACGGCCATTGAAGCAGCGATTTTTACCGGGTTGTCCGCTTCCTTGAAACCCTCAATAAAAGTTTCTTCTACAATTGTAACAATTTTCCTTATTTCCATTAGATTCTCCTTTCATTTTCCTATTGTAGAAAGATATGTATGAGTATATCAAACATTCATTCTTTTGTGAATATATAAAATTTTATATATTTTATAAATATTCTGTTTATTTGTCTGGAATAATTAGGTATACTTTTTTATGAAGCGTTGTGGGCTGTCGACAGCACGCAGAGTGGACATAGCAAATTTTTAAAAAGGAGGCAAGATTATTGAGAGTACTTAATTGGTTGGATAAAGCGGAAGAGTTTTCTTCAGGATTTCTGTTTCTGGCTGGTGTGACTGTAAGTTTATACGGTGTTTTTATGCGTTATGTTGTGAATCAGCCGCAGACATGGACGACCGAAATTTTTGAATTTTTGATGGTCTGGGCAATTTTCATAGGATTTGGAAGGGCGTTGAAAGATAACCGCCATATCGTAGTGGATCTCGTCTATGATAAGTTTCCGTTTCCGTTGAAAAGAATTGTTAGTGCCGTCAGTAATTTGATCGGAGCCGGCTATAGCTTCTTTCTAACATATACAGGGTTTCAAATTACCGTCATTGCAAAAGAGCAGCAAATCACAACAATCGATGTCGGAATTCCAATGTGGATACCATATGCGATTATGCCGGTCGGGATGGGATTGCTCGGGGTCTATTTTGTTTTGAAATTTATTAAAGCGCTTTCAGGAGATAAAAGAGAGATTATTGGTGCATATGAATATGAGCAATATATAGAATCACAAGAAGAATCAGGCAGTGATCGCTCAGATGAAAGTAAGGGAGGGATTTCAGTATGAGTGCGGTGTTAGTTCTTTTTCTGTCGTTTGCACTTCTTAGCCTTATGCGTGTACCCATTGCGATCAGCCTGGGGCTTTCAAGCGTCATTGCATTGCAGATGGTTGATTTCACCTTATATACAGTCATACAAAAAATGTTCAGTTCCTTGAATTCTGCAACGCTGATGGCGATTCCGGGCTTCGTTTTTGCCGGCATCATTATGTCTAAAGGCGGCATTTCCCACCATCTCATTGAAGCACTAAAATCATGGGTTGGTCATATGCGGGGCGGTCTTGCTGTTGTAACAATTCTTGCATGTATGATTTTTGCGGCAATATCAGGGTCAAGCCCGGCAACTGCCGCTGCAATTGGAAGCATCATGATTCCAGGAATGGTAAAGGCGGGATACAGTAAGAAGTACGCGATGGGACTTGTGGCTGCATCCGGAACACTGGGGATATTGATTCCCCCGTCGATTCCATTAATTATATACGGTGCGGTATCAGAGCAGTCGATTGGCAAGTTATTCATGGCAGGAATTTTACCAGGTATCCTTTTAGGGGGACTTCTGCTGGCATCCGCTATTTTCCATGCCAGAAAAAATAACTATGGTGCACTGCCAAAACAATCGATGGAAGAGCGAATGACGAAAACACGAAAAGCAATCTGGGGGTTTTTACTGCCTATTTTCATTCTGGGCGGGATTTATACCGGGATTGTCACCCCTACAGAAGCATCATTCCTATCCGTCTTTTACGGTTTAGTCGTTTCCATTTTCATTTATAAGGAACTGACATTTACCAAATTCAGGGCGATATTAACAGAATCAATCAATATTACTTCGATGATTTTCCTGATTATTGCCTCTGCGATTGTGTTTGGCATGTTCCTTACGACCGAACAGGTGCCGCAGACTTTTGCTGCCTGGATAGAAGCAAGCGCAGGTAACAAATGGATCTTCTTGATCGGGGTTAACATCATGTTTTTTATCATGGGGATGTTCCTGGAAGCGATCGCAATCATCCTTATTACGCTACCGATCTTCATGCCGGTGCTGGCGCTGTTTGATATCAACATTATCCACTTTGCGATCATTATGACGATCAACATGGAATTGGCGATGATTACACCGCCTGTTGGACTGAACCTCTTTGTTGTAAGCGGAATTTCCAAAGAAAAAGTGGGCGCGGTCGTTCAGGGCGTCATGCCTTTCTTTGTGTTGATGATTCTTGCCCTTGCTTTAATCATCATATTCCCGCAGTTGTCGCTCTTGTTGGCAAAGTGATGGAAAGGAAGCGATCCGTATGGTCCCAGGAAGATCGTATTTATTTGTACCTGCAAAAAAATACCGGTTGATTGAAAAAGCGGCTTCTTCAGATGCGGATTGTGTCATTATAGATTTGGAGGATGCAGTCGCTTTATCGGAAAAAGAAAATGCCAGGGAACTGGTGAAAGAGGGTTTATCCGCTTTCGGAAGCCGCAAAGAAATGTACGTTCGGATAAATGACGTCACCACCTCGTTTTGGAAAGAGGACCTGTCTTGTGCGCTCCGTTATGGGGCAAGCGGTGTCATTGTCCCAAAAGCGGAAAGCAAAGAGGGGATCCGTCTTGTGACCGCGGCAATCAGAGACTTGGGAAAGGAACAGCCCCCGGCCCCGGGCTTTAAGGTGATTCCGTTAATTGAAAGTGCCAGAGGAGTGCAATTTGTCTATGACATTGCAAGTGCAGACTCTATCGTTTCAAACCTGGCTTTTGGGTATATTGATTTCTCACTCGATATTGACTGTGAATTGACACCGGGCGGACTTGAGCTGCTGCACGCAAGATCCAGCATTGTGATAGCCTCCAAAGCAGCAGGAATCGGGGCGCCGATTGATGCGGTATACCCGCATCTTGATAATAGCGAAGGCCTGGAAAATGAAGCGAAGCATGCGAGGCAGCTCGGGTTCAGGGGTAAGCTCATTATCCATCCGAAGCAAATCGAACCTGTTCATCATGTCTTCACCCCATCAAGTGACGAAATTGAAAAAGCGAAGAAGATCGTTGAAAAATTCGAAGAAGCTGAGAACGAAGGGGTCGCATCCATTTCTGTAGATAACGAGCTTGTTGATTATCCTGTTTATAAAAAAGCAAAAGCACTGTTGTCATTCGTGTGAAGATGGAGGAATAGAAATGGTCACTGAAACGCTTGTGAAAAATGTAATGGAAACACGTTACGAAGATTTGCCGGCAGAAACGATCGCCGAAGCAAAAAGGAGTCTTTTGAACTGGGCGGGGGTGGCGATTGGGGCCGCTTATCACCCTTCAATGGAAAAGGTTTTAGCCGTTTCCAAAACCCTCGGCACAAGCAGGCAGGCTTCCGTTTTGGGAAGGCCAGAAAAAGTGGATCTATTATTTGCTTCACTTTTGAATGGGATGTCATCACATATTTTTGATTTTGATGACACGTTGCTGGAAACGGTTTTACATCCATCTGCTCCAGTATATCCGGCAATATTGGCTTATGCGGAACATTATGGGAAGACAGGTAAAGAAGTGCTGGAAGCTTTTGTTATAGGGTGTGAAGTGGAAGCGCGCATTGCCAAATGCCTCTATCCTTCTCACTATTGGCGGGGCTGGCATATTACGGGAACAGCTGGAACGCTTGGAGCAGCGGCAGCTGTTGCAAAGCTTCAGGGTCTTGATAAAGAGCGATTCAGTTATGCACTGGGAATCGCGGCAACCGAACCGACAGGGCTCAGGGAAATGTTTGGAACGATGACGAAACCTTACCACCCCGGGAAGGCAGCCATGAATGGACTGATGGCCGCATTGCTGGCTGAGCAGGGATTTACCAGTTCCGTCAATTCGCTTGAAGCGGAAAGAGGCTATGGCCATGTGTTATCCGACGAACCGAAGTTTCGTGAAATCAATGACGGATGGGGAGAAACATGGGAAATCGTTAAAAACAGCTATAAACCGTTTGCAAGCGGAATTGTCACACACCCATCCATTGACGGTGTCATTCAAATTAAAGAAGAGCACAGCTTAACGACTGACCAAATTGAAAAAATTGAACTTCAGGTCCACCCATTAGTTAAGGAATTGACGGGCAAAGAAAACCCGCAAACCGGGCTGGAAGGAAAATTCAGTGTTTTTCATTGTGCTGCTGTCGGTTTCCTGGATGGTAAAGCCGGTGTTAAGCAATTCACAGATGAGAGAGTACTGGATTCTGATGTTGTCAGTTTAAGAGATAAGGTGAAGATCAAGGTGGACGATCAGATTGAGGAGGATCAAGTAAAACTCATCGTTACATTGACAAGCGGAGACACGCTGCGAAAATTTATCGAACATGCACTGGGCAGCATGGATGTCCCGTTAAGTGATAAGCAGCTGGAAGATAAGTTTTTTGATGTGACGGCAGATGTAATCGACAATTCCCGGCAGACAAACATCATCGAAACAGTAAAAACGTTTGAGAATCTTAAAAATGTAAACGCCTTTTTAGAAGCTTGCCGTACAAGAACTTAAGAAATTGTGAGTTGTTACCTATCAGAGAGGAAGTAAGTGATGGACTCTGTTCAAATTTCTGAGAAAAAGAAGCCGGTCGGTTTACGGCGGCGGATTCTTGTAAACAGAAAGCTCATTACCTTTTTAGCGGCAATCGCTATTTTCACGGTCATTTTTGTAAGCCTGCCTGATTCATTTGGGTGGTCAGCGCGGGTGATGATTGCCATTGTGTCGGCAGGTGTCGCACTCTGGGCCCTTGAGCCGATTCCGCTTGCCCATACAGCTTTATTGATTTTACTGCTAATGCTCGTTTTTAAACCTGTTGAAATGGATGTCGTTTTCAGCGGTTTTTCTTCACCGGCAGTTTTTTTGATCATCGGCGGCATGATGATGGCCAGGGCAGTTAATGACACACCGCTCGCCGACCGTGTGACTTATTTGATTCTGTCACGCTGGGGCGGGGACGCAAAAGGACTGCTTGCCAGCATTTTTCTGGTCCCGCAAATTCAGTCGTTTTTCATTCCGGCGGCTGCAGTCCGAACGACACTTTTGCTGCCGATTGCCGAGAAGGTCATTGACACGATCGGTGATAAAACGAGCAGCTCACTGCGCCAGATGATCATGATCGGGGTGGCATTCGCCGGGACGATAAGCGGTACGCCAGTTCTGACCGCCGCAATCGGAAATATATTGACTGTGGAAATATTGAACCGTCTGGCAAACATCAACGTTACATATTTTGAATGGTTTCTATATACATTTCCGCTATGGCTGGCTTTAGTCCCGACTGTCTGGTTCATCTTGCTGAAGTTGTATCCGTTAAATGAATCAGAAAGTTCTTTTCCGGAAGTGAAAAAAGAAATGACAGGTAAGCTGGAAGAGTTCGGTCCGTTAAATAACCAGGAGAAACGATGCATGATTATATTGCTGCTGACTGTCGGTTTGTGGGTTACAGAACCGCTCCACGGCCTGCATCCCAGTGTTCCCGCTTTAATCGGTGTTTTATTGATGACACTGCCGGGAATCGGGTGTTCTTCCTGGCGCAATGTCGTCAAGATTAACTTTGAGACAGTGCTGCTGCTCGGCACGACACTCTCGATGGGATACGGACTTATGGAGTCGGGTGCGGCCCGAATGGCTGGAGAAGCCCTGAGCATGGAATGGGTTTTATCCCTATTACAGTCTCCGCTTTTAGGAGTTGTGTTCATTCTAATCGTCACCCAAATTTTCCATCTGGCTATCTCTAATGTTTCAACAGCAGTCGTCACGCTTGTCCCGGTTTTTATCGGATTGTCCCAAACGGCAGGAGCCGACCCGCTTTTGGTCAGCCTTTCAGTATCGCTGGCGTGTTTGCACGGTTATATCCTTGTAGTCGAATCGATGCCGAATATTCTTGTACACAGTACCGGTCAAGTATCACAGCGCGAGTTTCTGTTTCCAGGTTTCATTGTAACCCTCGTCATGATTGGGCTCACCATTCTTATGGCTATGACATGGTGGAAATGGATTGGGCTTTTATGACATTACATTTCAATCAAATTTGGCAGTATCCCCTGTATGACATGAATCGGAACAAACCTGATTTAGCCAAAAGGAGACCAGGAAGGGAGGGAGACGCATGCAAGGCCAGAAAGAACTGTTTGAACTGCAAAAATCATTGCCCTTGTATGAACAGATTTACCACTCCATAAAAGAGTTGATCTTCCAGGGGAAGTATCAGCCTGGAGAAAAAATTTCAGAAGTACAGATAGCCAAGAATTTTGGCGTGAGCAGGAGTCCGGTAAGAGAAGCGGTGCGTGCTCTGATGAATGACGGGCTGATTACAATGGACGATAAATCGCAATTGAAAATTTATAAACCGACAATTGGCGATGTGGAAGATATCTATCAATGTCGGAGTTCACTGGAATCGTTAGCTGTGAAGCTAACGACTCAAAGAGCGACAGATGAGGATTTGCAGCAAATTGAAGAGTTGCTCAACCATACGGAAATGATGATTGAAAAAAATGAAAAGCCAGGCGATATCATTGAACTCAACACAAAGTTTCACGATTTAATCATCCAATTCAGCAATAATAAACTGTTGAAAAAGAACCTAAAGGATTTATGGTCATTAACCTATTTTTACCGGGTCATGAACTTTAAAGGTGAAAACAGGCCAAGGATCATCTTAGCGGAACACAAAGAGATTTTTGAACAAATCAAGAGAAGAGATGTTGAAATTGCCACTGTATTAATGACAAAGCACATTATGAACGATTTATATCATTTGAAAAGTTTGTTATAGAAACCAAAATACGAAAGTGAGGTTTTTCTTATATGCGGTCAGTCCATATTAATGAAATCACGGATACAGTCGCCAGGCTATGCTGGGAAGCTTGTTATTATCTCCCGGAAGACGTTCTTGAAGGGTTCAAGAAAGCGGAAAAAGAAGAAGTGTCCCCGCTCGGGAAATCAATCATAAGCCAGCTGATCGAAAATGCAAAGGAAGCAAAGGATAATCATATGCCATATTGTCATGATACAGGGTTGACGGTTGCTTTTGTGAGACTGGGCCAGGAAGTTTCGCTCACGGGCGGTGATTACAATGAAGCGGTCCAGGCCGGCATCAGAAAAGGGTATTTGGAAGGGTATTTGCGTAAGTCGGTCGTAGGGGATCCGCTCATCAGAAAGAATACGGGTGACAATACGCCCGGTGTGGTCCATACCGAAATCGTGCCGGGCGACAAAATTGAAATAACGGTTCTTCCAAAAGGCGGAGGAAGCGAGAACATGAGCGCCATGACCTTTCTCCTGCCGGGAGAAGGGAAAGAAGGAGTCAAAAAATTTGTCGTTGATACGATCAAAGCTGCGGGAGGAAAAGCCTGCCCGCCGGTGCTTGTAGGGGTAGGAATAGGCGGCAGTTTTGACAAAGTGACCGGACTTGCAAAAGAAGCGGTTCTGCGGGAAGTGGGAAAACATCACCCGGATGAACATATTGCGGAACTTGAACGGGAATTGCTGGAGGATATCAATAACACAGGTATCGGGCCGCAAGGTTTAGGAGGAAAAAGTACCGCATTATGGGTGCCGATCGAAACACACGCCTGCCACATCACTGCTCTGCCTGTAGCTGTCAATATCCAATGCCACGCCGCCCGTAAAAAGACTGCAGTCATTTAAAAGAATGATAGAAAGGCAGACAATAAAGTAAAAGGGGTTGAGAAATTGGCTGAATATCGTTTGACAACACCATTAACGGATGAGGACATTCAAAAATTGAAGATAGGAGACCAGGTGCTGCTCTCAGGGACGATTTATATGGCCCGAGACGCAGCCCATAAACGGATGGTCGAATTGCTGGAAAAGAATGAGCCGCTGCCGGTGGATTTGAAAGACCAAATCATTTTTTATGCAGGTCCATGCCCTCCGAAACCCGGGCAGATCATCGGGCCGGTTGCTCCGACGACAGCGTACCGGATGGACCCTTATGCACGGGCTATGTATGAATATGGGGTGAAAGCAACGATCGGAAAAGGGCCGCGCCGTGATGTGGTGAAAGAAGCCTGCAAAGAGTTCAATGCTATTTCGTTTGCGGCGATTGGCGGAATGTCTACGATTCTGGCGAGAAGAATTAAGGAAGTTGAAATGGTTGCTTATGAGGACCTCGGGCCGGAAGCAATCCGGAGGCTTGTCGTCGAAGACTTTCCGCTCATTGTTGTATATGATGCCGACGGCCAGGATCTGTATGAACAAGAAATTGCAAAATATCAAAAAATATAATTGTCGTAAAATATAGGGAGGAAAAGCACTATGAAAACTTATGAAATCGCAGTATTGCCGGGAGACGGCATCGGGAAAGAAGTTGTACCGGTTTCTTTGGATATCCTTAACACAATAGCGGATGTGCATGGCGGCTTGAAATTCAAGTTCACCGAATTTCCGTGGAGCTGTGACTATTATGTGGAGCATGGTAAAATGATGCCGGATGACGGTCTTCAAACACTTCAAAACTTTGATTCTATCTTTCTCGGAGCAGTTGGCAACCCGAATCTGGTCCCTGATCATAAATCGCTGTGGGGCCTTCTTATCAAAATCCGCCGGGAATTTGAACAGCAGATCAATGTCCGTCCGGCCAAGTATTTCAAAGGATTGAAGTCACCGCTTGCAAATCCGAAAGATTTTGATTTGATTGTCGTTCGTGAAAACAGTGAAGGAGAATACAGTGAAGTCGGGGGCCGGATCCATAAAGGCGAAGATGAAATTGCCATTCAAAATGCCATTTTTACCAGAAAAGGTGTAGAGCGGGCCATGCGCTTTGCATTCGAACTGGCGAAAGAGCGGAGAGGCCATGTCACAAGTGCAACGAAGTCCAACGGCATCTTCCATTCCATGCCGTTCTGGGATGATGTATTTAATGAAGTGAAACAGGATTACCCATCGATCAAAACGGATGACTGGCATATTGATGCACTGGCAGCCTTCTTTGTAAACCGGCCGGAAACACTTGATGTCATTGTCGCCAGTAATTTATTCGGTGATATTTTGACAGATATCGGCGGCGCCATCATGGGAAGCATCGGAATTGCACCGGCGGCCAATATCAACCTAGAGGGCAAGTATCCATCCATGTTTGAGCCGGTTCACGGTTCAGCGCCGGATATTTATGGTAAAGGGCTAGCCAATCCAATCGGGCAAATCTGGACAGCAAAGATGATGCTCGATCACTTCGGAGAGAATGAACTCGGACAAAAGCTGTTGGATGTCATTGAAGATGTGACAGAATCGGGGATTAAAACTTCGGATATTGGCGGGAAAGCTACGACTACGGAAGTGGCTGATGCGATTTGCAATCAGTTGAAGGAGTTATCAAAGATATAGATAATCGAAGGAAGGCGTCTGGCTTCAGGTCAGACGCCTTTTTAACGATCATCCAGCAGCCCGCGCCGGTTATGGATATGTATTGATTGCAGTCTTGCATCAGGGAAAGGAGCGACACTTCGTGGCATTGTACGCGGGCTTGTCTGTGTAGATCAATAATCGTTCAGCGTAATCAAATTGTCCGCTTTATTTACTTTTGAGAAAGCATTGAGAATGCCTGAGGTATCATCATTCAACAAATGATTAGTTGTGGTGCCGTTGTGGTGCCTGACCCCCGGTGCTTTAAAGCGCCGGGGGTCAGGCACCACAATTGCTGATATATTAAGCCTCTTTCCAATGTGATAAACTGGAAATTGAAAGCAGGTGACCAAATATGAAGCAAAATTGGACCGTTAAAGAACTGAAAGACTACTTACATACGATGGAAGAACGTGCAGTCCGTTACTATGAGATCAAAAAAGGCATACGGGAACGGCCGATGCCGAAACGAAGGCTCGATTGGGATAAAGTTAAAGAGAATAAAGAAGAAGCAAAAGAAGAGGAAAGAAGGAAAAGGGATGCGTTAAAGCCCGATTTAATCCGGCAAAATGAGCTGTATCACTTTGGTCCTGCCAAGGTTGCCGTTGGACTGGCCAGGGAGGCCTTGAACGCATACCGGGAAAACCGTGTTGAGGAGGCGGTTATCAAGCTGGAACAGGCCGTTGAACACTTCCCCGACAATCTTGATTTATCTTTCAATCTGGGGAAGATGTTTTTGGAAACCGGGGTGGATGTTGCCGGCGGAATTGTCCATTTGCTCGATTATTATCTGGCGGATGCAGATGATTATTACAATAAAGAAATTTCAAAGGTTCTCCATTTAGCACTCAATAAAAATCAGTTTACAGGTTACATAGATAATGGAGCCCATCAGATACACTTTGAAATAGATGGTGAATATGTTCAATTTGATGAGATTCCGGAAGACTATACCTTTACCTTTCATCTGCCGTACAAGATTCCTGTTTCTCTTGGATTGGAACGGATTGATAAGGAACAAATCGAGATGAAAGATTATCAGTTTTTAAAGGAAGTTTTCAAAATGGAAACACAGCTGCCTGATGCTGTTTATGAGATTGTGATCAATAAAGGGAGCTTTAGACCGTTTGTGAAAGAGTTTTATGGCACAGTCCTCGAACTGTCTGTGAAGGATGGCGTGCAGGAATTAACCTCGTTCAAAGACCTTCACATCGAACAGCTGGAACAGGAGCATTACCATGAAGGGCCTTTCAACGAACCGAAGGAAATTGCTTTCGGCGGCCAAAACAGTCAGCTTGTCTCGATTGTGCGGGTTGAAATTAATGAAGAAAATAGAGATGAGTTTTTGGAGCTGTTCAAAGGGTTTGCTAAGAAGCACCTGATCAATGAGAAATCGGATGAGGAACTCGATCAGGAAGAAGATGAGTGGGAACGCATGGAACAGGCGCAATATGAGAACGATGGCCGTTTTGAAATGGAGGCCATGCTGCATGAGGACTACCAATCGTTTCTAGGAAATGCCAAATTATACGGCGATGTTGCCGTGATTCTGCATAATATCGAACATAACATTCCAGACCCTTATGAAACGAAAAACGAACAGGTGTTTAAGGAACAGCAGGAGAAGTACATGGCGCTTCTTGGGGATGTTTTCGATGAAATTACAGCGTCCCAAACTTCGAAAAAGCAGCTGATCTCTGGCGATGAACAGAAAAAAGAGGACCCTGCCCAAACAAATTTAAACGATATTTTCGAGCAAATAAAATCCGACAAAGTGAAAAAGATACTCACCGCGCATGTCAAGGATATCCTTGATTTATTAGAGGATAAGACCCACCTGGCGATGGGGCCTATCCGCCTGACACTGGAGGTCTTATTAAAGGAAAGCAGCTTGAAGGTTGGCATCAGTCTTGTGGAAAAGAAGAGAAAAAAGACCTTAAACGATCTGATTAACGAGACAAGGATAAAAAAGCGGTATCCAAAAACGATTGATGACCAAATGTACAACATTAGAACGATGTCCAACAGTTCACTTCATTATAATGCACTGGAAGAATATATAACGATTGATGAGACGGAAGTGAAAGAACTGTTTGCTCAGCTATTGAACATTATTGAGTATTTTGTGAAGCGGTTCAGATTGTAGTGGAATTTGAAATAAGCAAAGCGGACGGGAATCCGCTTTGCTTATTTTTATACATCTGTTAATCCAGGGCAATCTTGTTCAGGATGACCTGCGTCGTTTTTGTGAGCCTCTCAGGCATTGCCCCTCTCTCAAAAAATTCCACCTTCCCGATTTCCACCTTGTCGGGATTTATATCTCCCTTAATATTCTCAGCAAAGTATAAAGCCATCACACTATATACCTGATCGCCGTTCGGATATTCATGATAAAAGTCTTCACCGGAAAACACATCATATAAGGAAAGATCTTCTGCTGAAATGTTTAATTCTTCTTTCAATTCCCGGATAGCGGTTCCTTCCAGTGTTTCGCCGGGCTCCATATAACCGCCGGGGAGCCCCCAGTCATCGGTATCTTTTCGGTATTCGAGCAGAATTTTTTCATTCTTTTTTACTAATACGCCAGCTCCTGCAAGGATAAGCGGCCGGTTTCCGACTAGTTCGCGGATTTCCTGGATATATCCCATTGTATTTCCCCTTTTATCATCAGAAATCTCCTGGTAAGTTCAGGCTTTATTTCTTTTTCCATTTCTCAGCATTTTTACACACCGCCTATTCATATTTTTGCAAAACTACCGATATATGTAATATCCTTCTTTTTTGATTTTAAAGCAGGACTTTAGGAGTGGGAGTAATGTCTGAAAAACAAGTGGTTGATAGAATTCTGGTTCTTCCTGATTTTCTGGAAAAGGAAGGCAGCAGTACAGGTTTATACCGTTTTATCAGTCTGCATATGAAAATTCACAGAACGGGATGTCAAAAGAATAGTCCGTTGATTGTCCCCCTTGTCTATGTGGATATGACTCCTGCAGAGATTATCCAGTCTTATGAGGAGAACAATAACGTGATACCGGAAAGTTCTTTGTATCATTTGCTTGGTGGAGAGAATGCCGATCTTCAGGCAGGTGATTTATCAAAACGGATTCAGGAGATGCTTCAATATGTGAATCAAGTGAAGAGGCTCGAGCAATCGGCTGGAATGCATTCCCCGTTTCACGCTGACAATCTACCGGATCATTTCCGCCTTTTAGGCAAAAGGATGCCAGGTGCTGCAAAAGACGGAGGAAAAGTTCCTGTTCTCGCTATCAATGGAAAAGCAGAACTGTCGCTGGATGACTCGCACATACCGGAAATGGGCCGGCAGGATGACTGGGTGCTGCAGTTAATCCGGTTTTTTTGGGCTATTTCAGCAGGGCACTTTGTCATCAATGCTGAGCGGCTCAGTTATGATGCGTTCCTTTTTACTGCGAAAGGGAAGCTGGCGGCTTTCATAGATTATGGTTTGCTGACGTCTTATCCTGCTGCTGGAAATAGGGACGATGCCGTCAACGAACACAACTTGCGGGCGTTTGCGAATTTGCTGTCGCTGTTCTGGGATTATTACGCAAGGATGCCTTCTGAAGAAATGGCCGCTGTATCACACTATGATTCCCGTTTTCAAAAGCTCCAGGACCGCCTGAAGGACCCGAATGAAATAGGGTTCAGCAGTTTCAAAGAGGTATTTTCTTATTTTGTGAATCAGGAGGAACCTGCTGAATCGACA
Source organism: Guptibacillus hwajinpoensis (assembly GCA_016841765.1). Classification (GTDB taxonomy): domain Bacteria; phylum Bacillota; class Bacilli; order Bacillales; family Bacillaceae_O; genus Bacillus_BL. The sequence continues at coordinate 43,034 of JAENYN010000007.1, read as the reverse complement.
AATGAGCGGATCGGGATATTTCTGGATGCCGCCAATATTTATACCGATTTGCAGGACCTTGAAGTTGATTACCGCCGGCTTTTTACTTTCTTGTACGGAATGGAGCGGAAGAAATACATAAAAGACCGTTTCGCTGTCTTTTTCCAGCCTGAATATGAAAGTAAAGCAAAAACAGAGGCATTTGGAAAGTGGCAGAATGTGCTGATCAGGAAGTTGGAGGAACAGGGGTTTGAGATTATCCTGGCCGGCAACGAAAAGGCAAAAGCGAAGCAAATCGTTGGCGGAAAAGTCCATGATGCTGATGACAACAAGCTGATTCAGCGGATGGAAGAGCGGATGGAGCGCCTGACTGAAATTCTGCTGTTTACCGGGGATAAAGATTTTTACGGGATTTTGGAAAAATACAAGAATTCCGGCCGGCGGGTGAAGGTGATTTCGACCCATCCGGATTCAACCTCAAACAGAATCAGAGAAAGTTTTGACCATTCGTACATAACGGATTACTGGGATTGCATCAATTTCTAAGGAGGCGTCATCTATGTCATTAATTCCTGATGATATGTTGTCAGTTGTTATTATTGGGAGCGTCCTCGCTGTTTTAAGCTATGTGACGGTGCTTGCGATCCGCACGAACAAGCGGATCTTTACGTTTCTTGCCAGAGAAAGCTCGGCCATTAAAGATCATCCGGAGGACAGTGCCATTTTAAAGGAGCTTCATTATAAGTTCGGTGAGATGAAGGAAAAAATGGAGAATGACGTGAATCTTGAGACCTTTTTAGAAGAATTCATGGCTTCTTACAAGTTGTACAATACAAAAAAGCCGATTGTGCAGGAACTAAAGCTGATCCAGTTAAGCAGTTCAATCACAATTTTAATCGGTGTACTGGGAACGTTTATCGGACTTGTCGTCTCGCTGCAAGGGATTGAAGAAACATTGTCCGACCAATCGATTACGAGCGTGCTGGACGGTATCCATACTGCTTTTTACACAAGTATTCTCGGAATCCTGGCGTCCATTTCGATCAATGTGGCTGCAACAAGGTTCTACTATTCGCAGGATCTGCTCCAGAAAGTCATGCTCCAGATGGAGAATTACCTGTCCAAAGAAGATAAGAAAACGGTTAATCTGCGCCTGATTGACTCGATGGACGAGGTGAAGAATGCAGTTGAAAACATGACCCATTCGTTCATTCAGCTGCAAAACTTTTCGTCTCATTTTGAGAAGGCGACGAGCAATCTTAACGAATTCAATGAGATGTTCAGCACGAATACACAGACGCTTAGCCGGCTGTTCGGGAATATGGAGGAGCAAACGTCCCGGTATAATGAACAGATGGCAGGCATCAACGAAAGGTTTGACGGGCTGCTTGTGTTTTTGGAGAACCAGAACAGTATTCAGACAGCATCCGTCGACACGATGAAAACGACAGCTGATCGGCTGATGGACTTTTTCACTTATCAAAATGAAGTTCAGGAGCGAAACCGGATGTCGATGGAGGAACTCGCTGCTTCTATGAGTAGTACAGAGACCCGTTTGGCTTCCTACTTTGATGAACAGCTTGAAAAACAGAACGATTCATTTGAAGCGATGGCTGATTTCTATAACGAGACGATGGAGTCACAGCGGGAAATGCTGGCTGGCCAGAAGGCTATAGAAAAAAAGAATGAGGATTACATCCGTCATGTCGAGCAGGCCACAACAACGATGAAGGATATTCTTGAAACGAGCTCGTTCGATAATATTGCGGAAATTACAAAAACGTTTTCCACAAATATGAACGACATGTTCGGCCAGTTCCAGCTGCTGATCGATTACTTTGGCACCATCGATCAGACACAAGCCGAGTACCGGTCTTTCTATGAGCAGGTGGTCGCCTACACGAAGCAGCAGGAAGAATCACAGCAGCAATACCATGAGCAGTTCACAAGTTACATGGAAAACTTCAATGAAAACAGTAAGGAAATGAATGATGTGCTCAGCGAGACGAAAACGTACCAGCAGACGTTCATTGCAAACAATGAGGCCCTGACGAAGGAAATGGCATCGCTCATCACTCATTCGCAGGGCATGCTGTCTGACAGCAAGGCGCAAATGAACGAACAGCAGGAGAAGCTCAGCATGACGATGAACGACTTTGTCCGCCTGACAACAACGAGTATGGAATCACTTGTCCGCAAGCTTGATGACAACCTCGGCGGCAAAATGGAACGGAGCCTTGAGGAATTCCGGAAGCATGTCGAGATGACAAACAAAATCCTTGATAAGAAAATGGCATCCCTTGTTGAAGCGAACAGCATCCACCACGAATTCGAGGCCTTTAATTTGCAGCGGCTCCAGCAATCGCTGGCTGATCTTGAATCACGGCTTGGCCAGCTGACTGACAGGCTCGACACATTCCAAACGGAAAAAATGATGGCATGATCGCGGGGGCACAGATAGATGAATAAAAAATACAGGCGGCTGCTTGCGGATGACTCAAAAGAAAATGATTTCTGGCCTTCATTCACGGATTTGCTTACAACGATTCTGCTGGTGATTCTGCTCGTTTTACTTGGCATTATTACAAAGGAACAGCTGGAGGCGAAGGCGAAAAGCGAGGAACTTGAAGCACAGGCGGCCAAGATTGAGCAGCAGGAGGAAGTCATCAATTACTTGATGGGAGTCAAAAAGGAAATCATTGAGGACTTGATTGCGGAGTTTGCGAAAACGGATTTGAAGATGGAAATTGACGAGAAAACAGGGGCGATCAAGTTCCAGAACGATTTGCTTTTTGAGACCGGAAAGTCGGAAATCCGGCCGGAGTTTAAGCAGCAGCTCCAGTCGTTCATTCCGACCTATATTGATATTATTTACGGCAAGTATTCCGAACACCTTGCAGAGATTGTCGTCGAAGGCCATACCGATGATGTCGGCCAGTTCATGAACAACCTGGAGCTCTCCCAGAATAGGGCCTTCAGTGTGGTCCGGTATGTATTGAGCGATGAGTTCGGCGAGTTTCCGTATAAAGGCGAAGTGAAGGATGTCATTACCGCCAACGGCCGTTCCGAAAGCCAGCTGAAATACCTTGATGAAGAGAAAAAGGAAGTTGACCGAAAAAATTCCCGGAGGGTTGAATTCAAGTTCAGGCTGAAGGCGAACACCGAGTGGGACAAGCTTTTTAACGATGTGGAAGGGGCAGAGTTCGTTGAAGGTGCCTGACCCCCGCCGCGGTAGTGAGGTAAAGAAATGAGGGAACTGGAACATGACTATTAAAGAAGACAGTATGGTGGACAGCTTAAAAAAGAGGCTTACCGATGAATTTTTTAAAATTGAAAGAAACGACAATCTAACGCCTGATCAAAAGGCAGAAAAAATCATCTTTACCACTTCTGCACTTTGTGCGGGTATCGCCCTGCAGCCGATTCCGTTTGCGGATATGGCCTTGCTGACACCAATTCAAATCTTTATGGCAAAAAAGCTCGGGGATGTCAGGGGACTGCCGATGACAAAGGAGAAAGCGGCTGAAATCGTAAAAGTGGTCGGCGGCGTCATCGGCCTCGGCTTTGCCGCCCAGCAGACGGCGATCGGCCTGTATAAAATCGGCTTGCCGGGACTCGGCGGCCTCATGTCAGTCCCGCTCGTTGCCGGGCTGACCTATGGTATCGGAAAAGCGGTCGATACGTATATGATCATGACAAAACAGGGCCGGACACCGACTGCTGAAGAAATCAAGAAAGTTTTCCGGCAGTCCAAAAAAGAAGGCAAGAAGATTAAGCCGAAGTTGCTGAAAGGATCGGACAAGGAAGGGCAAGCCGATGAAAATAGCTAACATAAAAAAGGTAGTGAAGAAAAATTGGGATGAGCTGGGGATTGCCGCTGCACTGGCTGATTTCCTTTTCTCCGGGCCGGCAGATGTTGATGTCGACCAGGCATACGTTCTTGATGCGCTGAAACGCAGCAACAGCGATCTTATTGATGCGAGCAATGAGGAGCTTCATGATTACGTTTCTTCCCTTGATGAAGATCAGCTCGTCGGGCTGGTGAATAACGTCAAAGGGATTGCCCATGAAGTGTATTATGTCGAGATGGAAAATGAAGACGGGGATACGGTTGAAGCCTATATGTTTGAGTCCACCAATCATCCGGATTATGACGTCTCGCTTTATGACAGTGAAACGGGGGAGACGACAGATATCCAGCTGAAGGCGACGGACTCTGAATTCTATGTCCAGACAGCTGTCGATGAAGTCGGTGCCGACCAGGTCTATGTGACGGAAGAGCTCGCCGGAAAGATGGGATTACAAAGCACCGGCATTTCGAATGAAGAGCTGACGAGGGATGTAGAAGAAGTTGTCGATAATCTGATGGAGGATCACTCGCTCTGGAACTATGTCCCGGCGCTGTCCGCCTGGTCAATCGCCCTCATCATCGCTTCGCTGACGAAACGGTACCAGCAGGGTGAAATAACAAGGAAACAGTATTTCCAGATGCTTGGGGTTTTCGGAGGGGCGAAGGTGATCAAGATCGGGGTGATCCTTACCCTCCTGTCGATACCGGTAGTGAATGTGGCGACAGGGGCAGTGCTTGTGATGAAGATGATGAAGTCGGTGCGGGATGGGTATGCGGTGTAGATTCGCTAACTGAGTCATAATACATACTTCTTATGAAGAGGTGTCTGAATTGAGGAAAAGAGCATCTATGCATAAAAATCAAATAGTCAACTCTCTGTCGGTTCAGCTGCAAAACATGATTAACGGCCATGAATATGAAATTCAGATGAAGTCAGATACAATCAAGCAGCTTGAGAAAGATATCCTATTTCTAAAAGAGCAAAATAAACAACTGAGAAATAAAATAAAGGATTTAAAAGAAGATAATCATAACAAGGCAGAGCTTCTGGTTAACTATCCAAAACGTCCACAGAGCCAGAAATCAAGTGCAGATACACAAAAAATCAATCGAGTTTTTCAACGGATTAAAGAGGAGAAGCCGGATAACCTTACTGAATTAGGAACAGCTATCATTTCATCCTTTGTTGAAGAGGAACTTGATTATTTATTACCTCAGACGGTCGACTACCTCATGTTGCACTTTAAAGAAAAAACGCCTACAGTCGATTCGGGTTTGCAGTTGCTGGTTATGTTAAACACTCTCTTTTTTAAAGTGGATCCTAATCATGATGCACTTGATAAATTTTATAGGAAGGCGTTTGATGTTATTGAGAAGTTTACCAACACAGGTTACGAGCGGCTGCTGACAGAATACTTGAAAAAGAATGCAAAGCAGCTGACTGAAGAAGTATTTAATTTGAATGATACGCCCCTGATGGATAAAATGCTTAAGGTCTACTTTCATTATGGTTTAAACAACGAACTGATCCATGCCCTTAACCGTTTGATTGAAGAGTGGGACTACTTCAAGGAACAAATGAGCGACCATGAATTTTCAAGGGTTCTGTGGTATGCCTTTTACGTGGATCAAGATACCACTTTATTGAACCGAACGAAAAGTTCTTCCTGGTTGAAATCCAAATTACCGGAGATAAATGCTTATTTTAACTATCACGTTAACAACCATACTCCGATACAGGAGTTTAAAAAAGCGATGGATCACTGTAAAAGCCTAACACCTTTCGAAAAGACCGAATTTAACAGAAAGATGAAAGAACGTTTTTCATTTGATGAAAATAAGCAAAACAACGGCAGTGTACCTGAAAGCGAAAAAGATAAATTCTTCAAATGGCCTTCAACCGATGTGCCGGATAAGAATGGAGAATCCGTGGGGGAAAATAACGATAACGGATTACATGAAAAAAGTGAGTTAAGAAAACTGGGATACCAGATCACAGGCTTGAAACGGGAAATGAGATGGCATATTCTCACAACGAAAGCACTTCCAGCGCTTGGTCTGCAAAAAACAGCAAATCTGATCGCTTATCATGTCCGCCTCCGCAAAACGCAAAAGAACGGCCCTGAAAAGTTTAGTTATTCGATAAATGAATGGGAATACGATCTGGAAAAACTGAGAAAACAGTATTACAAATTTGACTTCGAATGGCCGAATACAGCCGTATAATAGGAAAAAGCAGGGGAACGCCCCTGCTTTTTTCAATACTTCAACTTACTATCCAGCAAAAGAATCTTCTCTTGCAATTTTTCTTTCATTTCATAATCAATACAGGTCTCGTAAAGTGCTGTGTAATGGCACTTGCATAGCAGATGCCAGGCTTGATTCACTTTTACTAGCATAACAGTCCCTCCTTGAATTCGATGCATAAATCGAACGGAGGTCTTCGTATTATTTTCGGGAAAAATCTGTGTTAATAGGCAAAAATACTTATCCATAAAAATTTAGAAGAAATTTAAAATTAAATCAAATGGACAAAGGGGAAAAAGATGAAACGATTTATTGTTTTATGCTAGCCGCAATGTTGTAAAGGGCAAGTGCTCCTGTACAGGCAGCAGACTTGGAAGCAGGTTCAGGTACATACTTTTCCGTTAATCGGAAATACAAGGGAAATAGGAGAGGGTTAACTAGATGAAAAAGAAAAAAAGGGTACATATCCTGGTATGGACAATTGTGACTCTTTTTTTATCCGGAACAGGCATTACAATCTTCTTTTATAGTAATGTACAGCATTCTGTTGCAGGGATGCACCAAAAAATGGGCCGAACACAACTGCAAAAACGGGTAGAGCCAGCGGCAATGAATGAACGGGATCCGATTTCCATTTTGCTGCTCGGTGTGGACGAACGTGAATCGGACAGCGGCCGTTCCGATACGATGGTTGTCATGGCGGTGAATCCCCATGATGATTCAATGTACATGTACATTCAGCGGGATACCAGGACGGAAATCATCGGAAAAGGAATTAAGGATAAGATCAACCATGCTTATGCTTAGGGCGGGGTTCCGATGTCAGTGGAAACCGTGGAACATTTTCTCGATATTCCTATCGATTACTTTGTGCAAGTGAATATTGAGGCCTTCAGTGAACTTGTGTTTAACAAGGTGGAGTGGCCAGGTTACCCAAAGGGCGAGATTATACTGAAGAACGGCCAGGAAGCACTCGGATACGTGCGGATGCGCTATCAAGACCCGCGAGGCGACTTTGGGCGCAATGAACGGCAGCGGCAGGTCATTCAGGCAATTATCCAAAAAGGTGCGAATGCGTCGTCCCTTATGAACATGGACAAGGTATTGAGTGCTCTTATCGGGAATGTAAAAACGAACATGACGCTGGATGAAATGAATGAATTCCGGAAGTATTATGCGGGAGCACGCAATAATATCCAGCAGTTTGAAATAAATGGCCGGGGAACAAAGATAGACGGCATTTACTATCAGCTTGTTTCGGAGGAAGAGCGGAAGGCGGTTTCGAAACGGCTGAAGGAACATTTGGAGATAGAAAATACCCATGAAAGTTAAAGTAAGGCCGGAAACACCTGAAAGGGTGATTCCGGCCTTACTTTAGAGAACGGAACAGAGTTGCTAAATAAACGTTTGTTTAATCAGTCTTATCTCAAAAGTAAAAGAGTTCCCTAAAGCCTGCCAGTGCGGCCGAAGCTGCCATTATCCCGTGAAAATCCAATTATTTCTAATTCTCTCTTCCTATCGGACTGGTAATAATTTATAATTTTAAATATAGAAAAATACTCAGATAGGCTCTTCTGTAAGGCAGATACATATACTGTGGTCAGATATGGAAGCGGCTTAAGGTCATATAGGAGGGGGACGAGGGGTGGAAGCCAATAAACATGGAAATATTCCGGAATCACTCGATCAAAAAAAGCTGTTTGATATTATGGAACTTGCATGCAGCCAGGGTGAAACGGGAATGATTGGTACAAAGGAAATGGTAGATGTGCTGGCATCATTTATAAAAGGAAATGGAAGCTATCGCGAAAAAGGTCAAAGCTTTTATTATAGAACAGGTGAATGAAGCGAACGAAAAGAGGCTGTCCCGATAACGTTGGGCAGCCTCTTTCGTTTGGCATAGTAAAAGTCGTCTTCTTTGAATCTAATGCTGTTTTTTGAGTTGTTGCTGAAAGGGCTTTATCTTTATCAAATGAAAGAGTTATTTCATTTGTTCTTTTTCTTTGGATAGATGAGCTAAGTGGTTGTCGTTGCTCAGCACTTTTCAGCTTTATCAAGGTGGTGCGTCATCTTTTCCTTCAACTCAGTTCTTAGATCGGAGTCAAGGCAGCATTCAAGTAGCTGTTGAAGATAATGGACTCTTAAAATGTGCCACCGATAGGCGAGCTTGAAGAAAAATATCATTTCATCCACTCCTAATGATAAGGGATATGCTTAAATGGATACTCTCAATAAAATAGGTTAGTATATGGAAATTTATATGAAACATGTGTATTAATATTCCTTTTTGGTAAACAATTGAAACTTGTTTTGTGAAAGATAAACCAGTTGCCAATTGAAATAGTTGAAAGATTTTCCATGAACACAGATTGCCTCTTGAATTCTTAATAAAGAACATATAGAATTGTTATATAGAACGAGAACTGTACAAGAGTTCCTGCAATCGATCGAAAAAAGTGTGAGATAGGTGGGAAGTAAAAAGTGGATAATAACAGGAACAAGAAATTGTCGCTAATCCAACTGTTGAGGGCACTTGCCATTTTGTTTGTTGTGATTGGCCATGCCAATATCCTTTTTCACAGTAAATATGGTTATGATTGGTTTAACATGGCCGAGTGGGAAAGGACGGGCGGCGTAGATTTTTTCTTTGTGTTAAGTGGTTTTATGATTTACTTTGTGTATTATCATCAAATCGGTAAAAGGGGGAAAGCGGCAAGATTCTTTGTAAAAAGAGTAATTCGGATTATTCCTCTTTACTGGCTTGCGACCCTTGCATCCATTGCCCTGATTGGTTTTTATCCGGCTGTCGCTAGTGATCAAACACTTTCCTTCACTAGCATCCTATCATCCATGCTGCTGCTTCCTTCTGAAAAAATCCTGGCTGTAAGCTGGTCACTTACACACATTATGTTCTTTTACATTGTCTTTAGTATCTCGATCATATATCCGGCAGTCATGAAACGGTTGATTTTCCTGTGGGTGTTCACTACTGTAGCCCTATATTTGCTTGACTTGCCTGCATATTTTGTTTTCAGCTACAGCAATCTGGAAATATTCATGGGTACGGTGGCGGCCTATCTTATATTGAAGGTCCGAGTACATGGAGGGAAGGCTTTATTTTCAGCTGGATTGTTGGGCTATTTGGCCATTTGGATAAACAATATCTATTCTTTCATTCCATTTGACATCTTTTTTCTATATGGCCCATTTGCGCTGTTGATTACCCTTGGTGCTGCTGCAATTGACAAGAAAGAAGTCGTGCCGGTACCTAAGCGGCTTGTCTACCTTGGGGATGCTTCCTATTCCATCTTTATATGTCACGGCCCTTTCGTCCAGTTTTATTTGCTGCTGTTTGGGAAACTGGGTATCTTTGAACTGACCGGCGGATTTTTAGGTATCACTGCATTGGTTGTGTTAAGTGTCTTGACCAGCAGTCTGGTTTATTCTTTCCTTGAAAGGCCGATGACAAATTGGCTCAAGAACAAGTTGGTGGTTGAATCGGAGTTCAAACAAGTTCAATTACCTGTAGGCAAAATTTCATAGATCATTTTTTTGCCCGCGATGTTCTTTATAGTGAACTGAAGCGGTGAGATTTAACACATCAAGTTTGATTAGGGCCTATGAAGACATTAGACAGAAGAACACTGGAGGGTGCCATATGGACAGAATGGATTTAAAACAGCTGTTTCGCATTATTAAAAAACGTTTCCTTACGATTATTCTGGTATCGGTATGTTTTTTCGGTTTAACATTAGCGGGCTTAACTTACTTCATAAAGCCAACCTATGAAGCGACTGAGCATGTATTTGTAGGGAGTCTGAAAAAGACAGAGGATTACTATGAAGAAAATCAGAGAATCAACCGGATGGTCGTCTCCTCAATTGACTTCATTGCCAGTCCTATTGTACTCAAGTCGGTTGAAAAGGAACTTAATTTAAAGGATTTTGACCTGAAGGAGCAAGTAACCGTTAAAAATACAAAAGAATCACAGATTATCCGTATTCATGTCAGGGGCCACGATCCGGAACTGGTCACGAAAATTGCAAGGGCGATTACATTAACGTCTGTTGGTGAAATGAAGACCCTTTTAAAATTTGAGGACATTGAAGTGCTATCGGATAAAAGCAGCTTGAATGAGGTTTCCAACCCTCTTATCGGACTCGCCATCGGTGTGATTGTAGGTGTCTTTGCCGGCGTCGGATCCGCGTTCGGAAGGGAAGCGCTTGATGACTCAGTTAAGGATGTCAGAGATGCGGAAAAACTGTTGGGGATATCTGTACTTGGGAAGGTGGATATGGGTGATATAGCCCTGCCGCGAACAGGAGCAAACAGGATAAGCAAAGCCCCGAAATGGAAAACGGAGAAGGGAGGGGAGATCGGTGCTTAAACTAAAAAGAAAACCGTTCAATCCAATGAGTAACCAGGAAAAATTCAAATGCACTGAACAGATGCGGATGATTCGATCAAATATTCTTCTCTCCAAAGGTAAGGAACCATCTGTCTTTATGGTGAGTTCCCCAAATGTCATTAAAAAGAAGGCCATCATCACATCCAAGTTGGCGTTGGCCTTTGCTGAGCAAGGAAAACGTGTATTAGTAGTGGACGCCGACTTCACCTCCCCTGAACTCGACTTGCTGTTCCAGGCAAAGAATAAAACGGGTCTGGCCAATATCCTTGAAAATGATGGAGAGGGCCTGACTGAAATTCAGGAATCCGGCGTTTTGGGTGTGGACCTCTTAACAGCCGGCAGGACATTGTGGAATGTAGCGGCATCTCTTACAAACGAAAAGCTTGGGTTGCTGTTTTCGAATTGGAAAAGGAAATACGATATCGTTCTGGTCGATTCTCCGCCACTATTAGAGAGGGCTGAAGCACAGCTGATTGGTGACGTTTGCAACGGGATCATATTGGTTGTCAAGCAGTACGGCACACGAAAAGAAGAGTTGCTTGAAACAAAGAAGTATTTAGATAGGTTGGACCATAAACTGGCAGGGGTAATTTACCAGGAACGATAACTCGAAGGACTTTAAAGGATCGTGGGTCATATGAAGCTGAAAACACAAAAGAATTCCATTGGAAAAAACGTAATCCATTTGTTTTATAGCACCGTTTTCTCCAGCATGCTGAACGCTCTGGCGTTGATTGTGCTGGCAAACTACTTGGAATCGCGCAGCTACGGAATGCTCAGTGTCGCGCTCGCTTTTGCAATGATCATGGGGTATTTCACTGATTCCGGACTTAGTGACATTGTGCTAAGGGAAGGGTCAAAGAAAAATGCTGATGTTTCCAGGGTCATTTCCTCTTACATCAAAATGAGAATGGGCCTGCTTATCGCCACTTTTCTTTTCGGGTTTATGGTTATCCATCTTGCAAACGATAACCTGGAATTAATCAAGACCATGTATTATCTGATCATCCCCATGGTCAGCGGCATTGCCATGCAGAGCATTGGCACAACGTATTTCCAGCTGACCGAAAAAATGCAGTACTATGGATTGATCCGGATGCTTTCTGCCGTTTTCCTCATGGTGACTATATCAGTGGGAATGCTGCTCTCACTCCATCCTTTTATCATTAGTTTTTTATATGGTTTCTCCTATTTCCTTGCCGGTGCAATCGGTGTGCTGATGACGGTTAAAAGGATTGAATTTGACCTGAAAGGAACATTCCATAAAGGGCTTTTGAACGGTTTGCCGTCCTTTTTAATCAGCGGATTACTGTTTGTCATTTTGCCGCAGTTGGGGCCGATCGTTCTGGAAAAAACAGTGACATTGAGAGAGGTCGGTTTTTTTGCTGTCGCTTACCGGATTCCCCAGGCATTGAACCAGCTTCCGAATGTGGTGGCAGGTGCTTTTTACCCGGTATTGTTCCGCCTTCATAACAGCCAGGAGAAAATACGGCATTTAGAGCTTAACTTGCTGCAAGTGAAAATCATGGCCTTAATGGGGATGGCTTTCACAATCCCGCTTTTCCATATGTCTGATTTTGTCATTACACTGCTGTTTGGCGAGGAATGGCTGTTTGCTTCAAAGCCTCTGCAAATCCTATCGATTATGCTCACCCTGCAAAGCATCAGCATTGCGTTAGCTGATGGATTGACTTCCAAAGGACTGCAGCATTTCCGCACCATTATTCAGACAGCTGCCGTAACCGGAGGGGGGCTGCTTTACTATTTCTTTAGTAAAAGTAATGGGATCATGGGGGCCGCTTACGCAGGAATAGCCATAGAAACATTTGCCTTGCTCGGTTTTTGGGTGATGAATCCGGCCCGTTTCAAGATTGCTGCCAGGGTTTTGGCACCTTACCTGTTATACTGCGGAACAAGTCTTCTGGGTGTCCACTTTCTCCTGGAGCGTTATTCAGTTGCTGCTGTAATCGTAAATATGCTTTTGCTTGCGGTTGTCGTTTTCATAGATAAGAGTTTACGAACAAAAGTAATGCTGCAGCTGGAAAGTGTGAAAGCGATATTAGTGCAGCGTCACGAAAGGAAAATGGGGAGGGTGGAAGATGGGTTATAAAAACGCTTCATATTCATGCAGCAACGGAAAGACTCTTTTTCTGCTCTTCTTTCTGGTTACGTTAAGCAGTTACTATATTAACGTCGGCTTTGCATTAAAACCTTTTATGATCTTGCTGTTTCTTATTTTCTTTTTTCAGCTCCCTTACTTTTACATCCAGAGACTGCACGGATATGAAATGGTGCTGTTGCTGTTTTACTTAGTTTATTGTTTCAGCGGAGCATTTTCGGTCTATAACGGTTCAAGCCTTAGAATCATGCTCGGGGTGGTTCTGCTTGTCGTCTGTTACTTTTTAATTAAATTTGTGATCGGAGATGTTCCTGCCGAGTCGATAAACCGAAATGTAGCCAATGCCGGCATTTTATTTAACTGTATCAGCCTCGCTTTGTATGCAATCGGGTTAAAAAGTTTGCAATTCAACTTCGTTGGTGATCGGGTACGGGAGTTTGGTGTCATGTTGGATAGGGATTACCCCCGGTTGATTGGAACTTTGAGTGACCCCAATCTTTTTATCTTTTATAACACCATTTTCTTTACATACTTTCTGGCAAACTTGAAGTCATTCAAACACAAAGTTGGACTAGCGCTATGTCTAGCCACAAATCTTTTAACTTTTTCCCGGGGCGGGATTCTGGCAATGCTGCTGGTTTTTCTTCTTTTTTTCTTTATGAATAACCCGATAAGGCAAATGAAGATTGCACTTGGAGTTCTCGTATCAGTTTTCGCTCTCGGTTATGTAACTATTTTCCAGATGAAGTTTGACGTGCTGGCTATTTTTGAAAAGAGGATTGAAGACTTTTCGAGAGATGGCGGAAGCGGAAGGTTTGAACTGTGGGGGCGGGCCTGGGACTATTTTGTCTCAAATCCTTTTCTCGGAATCGGCGCTTTCAACTTCCCGCAATATAACAATTATCTCTATGGAAAAGAACTGCAGGCGCATAATATGTTTCTTGATATTCTTGCCGAGTCGGGAATAGCAGGTCTGCTGCTTTACTTTTTGTTTATTGTTTTGGTTTTAGCCCGCCTATGGAAGTCACGGGCTTATAAGACACAGCCGTACTTGTTTCTCACATTTTTTGCTTTTATATTTCAAATGTTGTCTCTTTCCCTCATTATCAATGAAGCATTCTTCATGTATCTGGCCATTTTGTCCACCTGGCTATCCAGGGAAGAAGCGGCAGAAGAACAATCGGCCATGGAAAAACAGGCGCCCGGAAAGTTCCGTGCCGCCGATGATCTGTCTTTCTGAAAGAAAGGGTGTGATGTTCTATGAATGTTCTCATTATGACAGACAAGCTTGATACTGGAGGGGCAGAGACGTACTTTTGCAAACTTGAAAACCGTCTGTCGCATCCTCGCTTCATCTTTTATACCGCAGCAGCAAGCGGAGACCTTCTCGGTAAATTGAAGCATAAAGAACGTTACATCACGTTAAGCAGAAAAAACCATCTGGCTAATGTGATAAAACTGATGAAGGTCATCAAAGAGAAAAAAATCGATGTCATTCATGCGAACAGCCTGCGGATGGCCTTATATGCAATCGTTATCCAGAATGTCATGACAAAGGATGTACAAATCATTTATACAAAGCATAATGTTACGATTCTGGAAAAAAAGATGAAAAGAATGTTTTCCCGCCTGCTGAATCGCCAAATTGCCCGGATCATTACAGTCAGTAAGTTTGAAAAAGACAATCTTGTTAAATTGGGTGTCGCTGAAACACGAATCACAACGATCTACAATGGCGTTGACCTGGAGCAGTTTAACTTCAAAGGTAAACAGAAAGGCAGCGTACGCAACATCGGAATTTTAGCCCGGCTATCACAGGAAAAGAATGTGGAGTTGTTTATCAAAGTTGCCCATGCATTAAGAGATTCTCCGCACTTTATTTTTCATATAGCAGGCGATGGCCCGGAAAAAAACAAACTTCAGAAAATGATTTGTGATATGGACCTGGCACACAAGGTGAAGATGCATGGGGAAATCAGTGATCCAGAAAGGTTCATTCATCAGATGGATTTGCTGTTGTTAACGTCCCTCCGTGAAGTGTTTCCGATGGTGGTGCTGGAGGCAATGGCAGTGGGCACGCCTCTCATTTCCATTGATACAGGCGGCATAAAAGAAGCGGTTATTCATAACAAGACGGGTCTGCTCGCCGAAGACTATTCCGTTCGTGAGTTTGTGGAGAAGATTAATAGTTTAGCAGAAAGCCAGACGCTCCGGACTGAGCTTGCAGCAATCGCCAGAAAGCAAGTGGAGCAGCAATTCGCCTCTACTAAAATGATCGAACGGACGTTAAATGAATATATCGGCCTTCATGGAAAGGGGGGCATAACCGTTGAAAGAAAAAAGAATCAAGCGATTTGGAATCATCGTTGACAGATTCTATATAGAAGATTGGCAAATGGAATGCATCTTGGCTTTGCAAACGATAGAAGGACTCGAATTCACGGCAATTGTTGATATGGCGGCAACCTCAAAAACGAGAAGCCAGCCGTCTGGTAAACGGCCCCGGATCATGGAAAGCGGCTCAATTTTAGGGGAGTGGGCGGACGTTCAGGTTATTAACAGTGAACTTCCCGGGGATGCTGCTGCAGAACTGGCCAATCTTAATGTCAACTTCATGCTGGCGTTCACCAGCCAACCCCTGCCGGAAGAAATTTCATCTGCAGCGGCGTATGGTGTGTGGGCTTTTCGATTTGGCAAAGGAATGTGGGGGTCAGCGGGTTCGGCCTGTTTTTGGGCCATGTATCAAAACGACCCGGCTGTTGAGGGGTATCTGATCAAATTGGAAAGCAATAACGCTAAGCCGGTGCTGCGAAACGGCGTTTTCCCAATAACGAGGCATTCGCTCAAAAAGACGAGAGGCGGGCTTCTTCATTCGGTTTCCTCCTGGCCTGCTTTAGCGGTGCGGGATATTAACCAAAATGGGTTTGCCTTTCAAGCTGTAACAGTCAATAGTTTGGTTTTGCCTCAGACAGAACCGGCACTCTTGCAGCGGTTCCTTTTCCAGGGGCAGCTGGTGATGGAAAAAGTGAGGAAAGTATATGAGAAAATATTCCGCTACGAATACTGGAACGTGGGTATCATTCACAAACCGATCCATCATGTCTTGACAGAACAGGCAACCGATGTCGAATGGGTTGTAAATAAGGAAAAACGATATTACGCGGATCCTTTTGGTTATGTCGATGAAAAAGGGTTGCACCTCATGATGGAAGAGGTGGATCCGAAAATCGTAAAAGGCTATTTAACAGAAATGAATGTGACAAGCGAAATGGTGAACATTCATAAGTCAGTGATCCAGCTGCCATTTCATTTGTCATATCCGTATCTTCTTTCTGATAATGGCAGCTTATATTGCATTCCGGAATCGTCAGCGGCACGAGAGGTGCGGATGTATAAACATGATCAACTGTCAGGCGAATGGGAATATGCAGCCACGCTTCTTAAAGATATTGCGGCCCTTGACTCGACTGTTTTTAAATATGGTGATTACTGGTGGCTGTTCTGTACAAATGCAGGCAAAGGGTCACTAAGTGAACTGAGCATTTTCTATGCGGAACAATTGTCGGGCCCGTGGACTCCGCATCTATTGAATCCAGTGAAATTTGATATTCGCTCTTCCAGGCCTGCCGGGACGCCATTTATATATGGAGGAAACCTTTACAGGCCGGCACAGGATTGTTCCCGAACATATGGCGGGAGAATATCGATAAATCAGATCAAAAAATTATCCCCGCGTGAATTTGAAGAAGAGATTGTGTGTTATGTGAATCCGCCAAAAGGGAGTTTATATTCTGATGGAACCCATACGATTTCGGCAGTCGGTGATATGACGGTACTGGATGGAAAAAAAGTCAGTTACAGCCCGCTGAATCTTTTGAAAAAGGTGTATATGGCCCAATCCAAACTACAAGATTCATTTTTTAAGAAGAGAGATGAGCCTATAAGACATGAAAGTGAGGCGGGCCAGTCGGGATAACGGAATAGTGAAGAGAAGGAAGCATTTTTCACAGCCAATTTGTTCGTTATAAAGAATAAAAAGAAGGAAAGGGGTGCTCCATCATGAGATCGCGACAAAAAGAACAAGTGCAAAAAGTGATATTGGCCTTGTCTGATATGTTTATTGTTTATGCAGGGATTATGGCAGTACGCTGGCTCCGTCATGATATCTTCCTTTCTGGTTTCTTTCCCGGGACCTCCTGGATTGCAGTATGGATCGCAGCCAGTTTATTGATCACTTTTTATATGTTTGATCTTTATACAGATTGGCAGCGAAAAAGCCTGAATGACCTTATTGCCACAATCGGAGTCGCTTTGACAGTGTTTTTCCTATTGATTGTTGCCAATCCCTTTTTATATCAAGAATTTAAGATATTTGATTCATCCTTGATATCGATGTTCCTTGTACAGGGTGTGCTTCTCTCTACGAGCCGGATGTCGCTTTGGTATATATCCAGAAGGCTTTATGGCGAAAAAAAAGTATTGATTGTAGGAAAAAACGAAGAGGAAGCTCTGACAATTGCTTACAAGTTCTTAAACCGAAACTGCAAAGGGTGGCTGATCGTCCATGGCTTTTTGGCGGTTGATGAAAAGCGCTTATTGCCTGACTATCTTGATGAAGTGGACGTCATTTTGGTAAGTCCATCGATTTCACACCAGCAAAAAAGTGAAATCATCAGCACGTGTTCAGCACGCGGCAAAGAAATTCTGGTTGTTCCGGAGTTTTTTGAAGTGTTTATTTCAGATGCAGTATTCCAGCAAGTTGATGACCTTCTTGTCTTATCGATTAAACCTCCTTCCTTGAGCAAAAGCCAGGAAGTTTTGAAGCGTGCGGCCGATATTGCTGGAGCGGCAATTTTGCTGACGCTTACCAGTCCCATTGTTCTGTTGTTGTTTATCCTGATTCCGATGTCGTCACCCGGGCCGGCCCTTTTTAAACAAGAGAGATTGGGGAGATTTGGAGCCCCTTATCAAATTTACAAATTCAGAAGCATGGTGAACGATGCAGAAAAACTGACAGGGCCTGTTCTTGCTGCCGACCGGGATCCAAGAATCACAAAAATTGGCGAATTTATCCGGGCCACAAGGCTGGATGAATTGCCGCAGCTGTTCAATGTATTAAAAGGGGACATGAGTTTAATTGGCCCGCGGCCTGAAAGGGAGTACTTCGTATCTCAATTTAAAGACAGGGTACCGAACTACCATTACCGTATGAATGTGAAACCTGGCATCACCGGGTTGGCGCAAGTCCTTTCAAAATATACAACCTCAGTTGAAGATAAACTCCGCTTTGATTTGATGTATATCCGAAACTACTCATTATGGCTCGACATCAAGCTGATTTTACAAACAATAAGAGTCGTGTTGCAGCGTGAACAAGCGGAAGGTGTAAAAGAGGAACACCACTTACAGGAACTCCGCTTGAAACGTCGTGTAGTCCAGGAAAAGTTGATGAATCACTAAAATCAGGGAGGTATAAAAAATGCTGCAGCACCCACTGGTTTCAGTTGTCACCCCAACGTATAATGCTGCTGATTTTATTAAAGAAACGATTGAATCTGTTCAAAAACAGACCTATCCATATTGGGAAATGTTGATTGTTGATGATTGCTCCAGTGACACAACGAGGGAAATCGTCAAGGAGATGGCGGCGCGTGATTCGCGCATTAGCTTAACGACACTTGCAGAAAACGGAGGCCCGGCAGCAGCCCGAAATGCTGCATTATCAAATGCCAAAGGAAAATATATCGCATTTCTGGATAGTGATGACCTCTGGCTGCCGAAAAAGCTGGAAACCCAGGTTGCGTTTATGAACAAGAATGATTTGGCTTTTTCGTTTACGGATTACCGAATCGTACAGGAAACAGGAGAAATAACGGAAACGGTCGTGAAGGCGCCAAAAGTGGTGGATTACAGATTCCTGGTCAGGAATACGAAGATCGGGACTTTAACAGTCATGCTGGATGCGGAGAAGACAGGGCCTTTACAAATGCAGCAACGCCGTGATTGTACGGAAGATTTCGCCCTATGGCTGTCTATCCTGAAAAAAGGGGTTAACGCACACGGCTTAAATGAAGAGCTCGCCTTATATCGAAAATGCGATTCTTCCGTCTCCAGCAACAAAATGAAAGCAGCGAAAAAGACGTGGAACACCTACCGGAAAATTGAACGGATTGATGTCATCCGGTCGGCCTGGTACTTTATGCATTACTCGTTCAATGCGTATCGAAAACACGCTGGAACTTAATGAATGTGAAAAAGGGACCCCCTTTCCAAAGTGGAAAGGGGGTCCTTTTGCCGTATCGGAAATTGTCAGCAAGGAAGCGTTTAGGCGGAGCGGCAATTTTTGAGTAAATGGGGTTCTGTCTTCGCACGAAGAATCGCCAGATGGCGAGTTTTCTTTATGATAGATAAGCCTGGCTGGCGTTACTCTTCAGAGAAAGGTTTAATGCTGTTTTGCTTTCCTTTATCAGATATGTAGGAGCTATCAAGATTGGTCGACATTCGATTCCCTTTAGTGAGACTGGAAAAACGGATGATGGGAGTTGAATGCGATAATTCGTGCGGGTCCCAAATCATCCCCTCAAAATAGTTATCGGATCCATCAACGGTCAAAACGCTCTCAGTCTTTCCGCTCAGCTGAATTTGCAGTCCTTTGAATTCATTTCCCGTTGTTTCGTTCGGTACGGTCACGTTCCCTTTTAATACAATGAAATTCGTACACTCTTCCATAGAAATATCAATAAATCGATTGCCATTTATCCAACTGTATTCACCACCGCCCGGATTCTCCGCTTCCAGCAATATGCCGTTATGAAAGCCGGCTATTGCAAGCCCTGTGAAGTTTAGAAATGTTATTTGGTGGTTTGGTCCCTTTGCATATAAAGAGACAGCTGTTCCCTTCAAGCTTCCACTGGAATTGAGGATTCGTGTCCCTGAAACAGCAGTTGTATCCCAAATTCCGTAAAACTTCTCCCGTCCATCGAGAGAGATGACTGCTGAGTTGAAAGAAGGGTCGATGACCTCAATGATCCCCCCGGTTAAGGAGGCGTTTTTTTCCAGGACAATGGCATTGAAATCCCCCTCCACGACTAAATAGGTGTTGGGTCCGAGTGATAACACAACATCCTCTTTTATAGTAAGGGTGCCGGTAATTAAAAAGCTGCGATTCCCTTCGAGTAAAACACGGCCGACTTTTTCCTCCTGGCTTTTATCAATCGCTTTTTGAATTGCGACGGTATCATCTGTTCTTCCGTCCCCGACTGCTCCATAGGCAGCAGGATTGATGGCGAACGATGAGAAATCAGGCTCTTCCATGGCATTGCCATGAGAAGTGTTCTTTATGTTGAAAAAAGCGATTGTCCCAATAAAAAGGAGGGATAGTAATATAAGAAAAAGTACATTCAGCTGGACCGATTTCTTATTCATGTGATTGCGCCCCTTTAAAAAGTTTAAGGAAGGAAAAGGCCCTCTTTGTTCATTATAACGCACAATCGGTCCGCTGTCATTAGTGGATTCTTTAAAGCGCCGGGGGTTAGGCATAACATTTGCTGAGATACTTTAAAATAGAGAATATCTATCATCAGATAATTGGAGATGAAAAGAATAAAAATAGTCTATTTTGGAATGTCAATATACAAAAAGCAAGAGATGTCCAAGTGAATAACTAACTTTCAATTGGAACTCGAGATAAGGATATAAGCGACTTGTTCTTACAGTTTATAAGGAATATATGTACTCTCATCCAGAATACTCGTATACCTCAGGCCGGAAACCTCGGGAAGAAGGTCCCTGTGATCCCCCCAATTAAGAACATGCACCGTCTGAAGTTCAGCATCGGGAAATGAAGCGACACTTCTGGAATTGTAAGCCGGCTTATGGACATAAATCAATAACCGTTCGGCTAAGTCGATTTCCTTCGACCATTCATCTTCTGAAGGGATTGCCTCACCATACAGCCTTCCTGCATATATCTTGGTGTTGTTTGAGTCGTTCGTATCGATCCAGTTTTCTTGAGAGATTCGTCTTCCGAGCGTCTGATAGTCAGCTTTGCCGATATACAATAGGACATCACTTCCATAGGTTGGGTGCTTGCCGTATATCTGGTAAATGCCGTAATCCGTCTCTTCATTCGTCAGCTCTGGCAAGTCCACAAGTGTATACGGTCCATCCCATTGAACTTGAATAAGCCTCAAAATCCTCAGTCCTCCTTTTTATTGTATGCATCAATGAAAAAACAGCGTTCCCGCTTCGCTCGATTGAGAGCAGGGGACGCTGTTTCCTTTTTAATCCGCTATAAAATACTCCACCAAATACTGTCCCCACACCTCATGCCCGGTCGGACTCGGCGCATCGCCATCAGCATTCAAGTACTCAACGAGCGCATCATCATCCTGGTCAGGCCATGCACTCCAGTGATCAACATAAGGATATCCTTTCTCAGTGACATACTCTTCCAGAGCTTCCACATCACGCGGATAGTAGGTAGCATTGTAAAGCGGGTGAGGCGGCTGGATGACAAACACCGCATCCGGATTCGCTTCTTTGACTCTTGCCATCACAATCTCCAGATTTTCATGCGAATGTTCTACGATGACATAGCCGTTATCATTCAAAGTGAGAGGCTCATAAAGGACGAGATCAGGCTTCGCTTCAACAAGTTCTTTATATTCTCCCGTTTTGATATAATCGAGCGAATGGTGTGAAGTTTCCAGGATCTTGACCTCGATCCGCTCAGGGCCAAACGTATCCAGCAGCTTCTCTTTCAGCTTGTTCGGCCAGCCGCCGTTCTCCGCTTGCATTGCATCAGAACCGGCAATGACAAACGTAAACGGTTCGCCGCTTTCCGCTTTAGCCAGGAACTTCTCCTTTGCTGCCTCAGGCCAGTTAGCAAGATAGCTTTCCAGCTGATCGCCTGAAACTGGTGCTGAAGCATCCGCCTGCTCCTGTTCTGCTGCTTCTGCACTTTCGCTGGCCGTTTCAACAGTTATGTTGCTGTCTGCCGATACGGTAATCGTTGTTTTATTCTTCCAGTGGATGCTGCCAAACAGGAGGACAGCAATACTTAATAGGGCCAATAGCCCGATCCAAACATTTTTAGACACTAGTATAACCCCCGCAACCAATTATTTCTTATAAAATAGGATGAAATTCACATACATAATTCTACATGAATTGGAACGTTTTGTGAGAAGTAAATCTTGTATTTTATGATTTTTTTATAAAAATTTACAAAAAAATACAGTAATAAGCCAAAAGGCATGTTATAATCCATTACGAATCACAGGAATTTACAAACAAAAAAAGAAAGAAAATGTCAAGTAATATAGATTTTTCTTTATAAATTTACAAATGCAGACAAGAAAGCCACTTTTTTGTGATATAATACGAGATAGTTTTGACAGAGGCAATCAGATAAATTCTTCAGGAGGCACACTATGGAAGAAACGATTAGTTTGAAAGAGATTTTTGACACATTGAAGAAACGGTTTTCTATCATTCTCATTATTACGCTAACAGCAGTTTTGATCAGCGGCATCGTCAGTTTTTTCTTTTTGACGCCGGTCTATCAAAACTCCACCCAAATTCTAGTAAATAAATCGAGCCAGGATCAGAACATGTACAACGTCAACGATGTCCGGACAAACCTGGAACTCATCAACACATATAATGTCATCATTAAAAGCCCGGCCATTTTAGATAAAGTAGCCAAGAAAGTCGATTCTGGTCTTACATATGACCAACTAAACGAAAAAATCACCGTCCAGAGCGAAAACCAGTCACAGGTCGTGACAATTTCCGTACAGGATGAAGATCCGAAACAGGCGGTAGCAATCGCCAATACCACTGCGGAAGTGTTCAAAAATGAAATCGCAACGATCATGAATGTCAATAACGTCAGTATTCTGGCAAAGGCGACAGTAAAAGAGAACCAGTCACCGGTAAAGCCGAATCCGATGCTTAACATTGCGATTGCGCTAGTTGTCGGCCTGATGGCGGGAGTGGGACTTGCCTTCTTACTTGAATACCTGGATAACACGCTGAAAACGGAACAGGATATCGAGAAGTCACTCGGCCTGCCGGTACTCGGTGTGATCACCACAATCGACCTGAGCAAAGAACAGGAGCTGCGAAGCCAGACATCGGCAGCATCTAAGTTAGGAAGTGAGTCACTGTGAAGCGGAGCAATCTGAGGAATACCGTTCGGGAAATCAAACAGCGGAGCTTGATTGCCCACTTTAATAAGAAGTCACCGATTGCAGAGCAATACCGGACGATACGGACAAACATCGAATTTGCTTCAATTGATGAAGACCTGCAGACGGTAATGGTCACATCATCTGGTCCGGGGGAAGGGAAGTCGACAACAGTCGCCAACCTGGCTACCGTTTTCGCCCAGCAGGGGAAAAAAGTACTGCTGATCGATGCCGATATGCGAAAACCGACTGTGCACTATACCTTTCAATTGCAAAATATGTACGGCCTCACAAATGTATTGACAGGCCAGAAAGAACTTTCCGAAGCGGTAAATGCAACCGAAGTGCCAAACCTTTTTGTATTGACGTGCGGACCGATTGCACCGAACCCGGCTGAACTGATGGGTTCGCGCCATATGAAACAGTTTATCGAGGAAGCAAAAGGAATCTATGATCTGGTTATTTTTGATACGCCGCCGGTACTTGCGGTTACCGATGCCCAGATTCTTGCCAATCAGTGTGACGGCACCATCCTGGTCACAAGCAGCGGCAAAACGGAAGTGGAAGCGGCACAGAAAGCGAAGGAGCTTCTGGAGCATGCGAAGGGTAAATTGCTCGGAGCTGTGCTTAACAACAAACCGCAAAAACAGGGGCAGTACTATTATTATTACGGCAATGAATAATTAACCATGTTCGACAAATTATGACAAAATGCCCCTGTTTCCATCCTTTATAATGGTTGGTAGAATGACACAAAGCCACTTTAGTCGAAATATTACCTGAAAAAGGAGCAGGGGCCTACTATGATAGACATACATTGTCACATCCTGCCGTCGGTAGATGACGGAGCCGGCAGCTTACAAGACAGCATCGAGATGGCACGAGCAGCAGCCGATCAAGGAATCACTGCAATTATCGCCACTCCTCATAACAAAAATGGGAAATACGATACACCAAAAGAGATTGTCGAGGAAAAAGTCCACTTACTGAATAAAGAACTAAACTACCTCAGCATTCCTATAACCATATTTCAAGGACATGAAACTCGGATTTTTGGAGAATTGCTGGAAGAATTCCAGGCCGGTAATTTACTTACGCTAAATGGAAGCAATTATTTTTTCATCGAGTTTCCGTCACAGCATGTGCCGCGTTACGCCAGCCAGATGATCTATGATCTCAAACTTGAAGGTATAACCCCGATCATTGTGCATCCGGAACGAAACCATGAACTGATTGAAGACCCGGACCGATTATATAAGCTTGTTGAAAAAGGGGCCCTAACCCAGGTAACCGCAGCAAGTGTCACCGGGCATTTCGGCAAGAAAATCAAGAAGTTCTCAAACCAATTAATTGAACACAACCTGACACACTTTATCGCATCCGATGCCCATAATACAACGTCACGAGGCTTTCATTTGCGTGGCGCGTATGAAACAGTTGAGAAAGAATTCGGCACGAGCCACCGGTTTATGCTGCAGGAGAATACAGAACTGCTCATGGACAATAAATCAATCTTCCCGGAGTTTCCGGAACGGATCAAAACGAAAAAGTTTCTGGGGCTGTTCTAGCACATTCATTCGTATCTCTGGACTTCTTTAAGAGGGTTAGCATATTGAAAGTTTTGGTGATGTCTCCTTACCGCTATCAATGGAGGCACTCGGCTATGCTGTGGGTGGTTTTAAAACTACCTTAGGCGCAGTACGTTGACCGATAGCATGGCGTGAGGCGGGGTTGGATGCCCCTTTATTTAATTAAAAATAGAGAATAAAGATTCTGGTTATCCGCTTTCATTCGGCAAGGATGATAACTAGAGTCTTTATTTTGTGAGATGAGAAAAGAGGAGGGAATAACAGGATGACGTATCGAAGACGATTGGCATCATTAATGCTGGTAGACTCGATTATTGTTTTTACATCCATTTACTTGAGCCAATTTTTATTTGCTGGCCATATCCTTTTTACAAACCAGATGATGTTAATAAGTTCATTATCACTATTGATCAGTCACCATATATTTGCTTCTTATTACAAGCTCTATCAAAAAGTATGGTCATATGCAAGCATCGGTGAGCTGGTTACCATATTTAAAGCCGTAACGCTATCATTAGCAGCCACTGCCCTTATTCAGTTGCTTCTAGTTCAAGATATCTATTTTCGAATCATGATTGTTACGTGGATGCTGCATATGCTGTTGATTGGGGGCTCACGGTTTTCGTGGAGGGTATTCCGTGATACATACCTAAAGCATACCGGGGAAATGAAACGGACACTCATCATCGGAGCAGGAGCAGCCGGGACGATGGTTGTGAGGCAGATGCTCCGAAGCCCTGATGGAAACCTTCAACCGGTTGCTTTCATTGATGATGATATTCGCAAGCAGCGGCTTGAAATCATGGGGATTCCTGTTTATGGCGGAGTGAACCGAATAACACAAGCAGTGAAGAAATACAACATCGATCATATCGTGATTGCAATTCCTTCCTTAAATAAAAAGGAACTGAACCAAATTTATCATGAATGTGCGAAAACAGATGCAAAAACAAAAATCTTGCCAAGGCTTGAAGATTTAATGATGGGGAAAATTTCGATCAAACAGTTTCGTAATGTCCAGGTGGAAGACTTGCTGGGCCGTGACCCAATAGAGCTTGACACAGAGAACATTGCAGAAACAATTACCGGCAAGACGGTGCTTGTAACAGGTGCCGGCGGGTCAATTGGTTCAGAAATTTGCCGCCAGATTTCGACGTTTAACCCGGAACGGCTGCTGCTGCTCGGTCACGGTGAGAATAGTATTTATACGATTGAAATGGAACTTAGAGAAACTTATGCCGATGCCATAACGTTCATTCCGGTTATTGCGGATGTGCAGGATAAAGAGAGAATAGCCGAAGTGATGAACCATTACCGCCCGAATGTCGTGTATCATGCCGCAGCTCATAAGCATGTTCCGTTAATGGAAGCAAACCCGCATGAGGCGGTAAAAAATAATGTAATCGGCACAAAGAATGTTGCCGAAGCAGCAAGTGATGCTGAAGTTGACACTTTCGTGATGGTATCAACGGACAAGGCTGTCAACCCGACAAGCGTCATGGGTGCGACAAAGCGGATGGCCGAGATGATAGTGCAGCAGATGGATACCATTAGTGGCACGCGTTTTGTAGCTGTAAGGTTCGGAAATGTGCTCGGCAGCCGGGGCAGTGTAATCCCGCTGTTTAAAAAGCAAATCCAAAAAGGCGGACCGGTTACGGTTACACATCCTGATATGGTCCGGTATTTTATGACGATTCCGGAAGCGTCGAGGCTAGTAATTCAGGCTGGTGCTTTGGCACGTGGTGGGGAGATCTTTGTGCTGGATATGGGTGAGCCGGTGAAGATTGTTGAACTTGCGGAGAACTTAATTAAGTTGTCAGGATATAGTGTTGAAGAAATCGGCATCAAATTCAGCGGTGTCCGTCCTGGTGAGAAGTTATTTGAAGAACTGCTTGGCAAGGATGAGGTTCATGATAAACAAATCTATCCAAAGATTTATATCGGGAAGTCATTGAATGCGGACTTGAAAGTGATCAAGGATTTTGTTGGCCGGTTTGAAGAAATGGAGAAAAAAGATGTTCGGCAGACTGTACTCAATATTGCCCACAACCGGATCAATCCAGCGAAGCCATTGTCATTAGTCAAGTGATAAACGAGCAGGGGGAATTCTAAATGAAAAAAGTTCGGAAAGCGATCATTCCGGCAGCCGGATTGGGAACACGGTTTTTGCCGGCAACAAAGGCACAGCCGAAGGAAATGCTGCCGATTGTGGACAAGCCAACCATTCAATATATCGTTGAAGAAGCCGTAGCTTCAGGCATAGAGGATATTATCATCGTATCAGGCCGAGGGAAGCGTGCGATTGAGGACCATTTTGACAAGTCCTATGAACTGGAAGAGACATTGGCCAAAAAGGGGAAAGTCCAGCAGTTGGAAGAAGTCCAGTCGATTGCAAAACTCGCTAACATCCATTATATCCGACAGAAAGAACCACTTGGACTGGGACATGCCATTTCCGTTGCCAGCCGGTTTATCGGCGATGAACCATTTGCGGTCCTGCTTGGAGATGACATTGTCCATTCACCAGGAAATCCATGTTTGAAGCAGTTGATCGATGTCTATGACCGTTACAATTCTTCTGTTATCGGGGTACAACAGGTGCCTGAAGAGGATATTTCTAAATACGGTGTAATCTCGACAAGCAAGGGCCAGATTGACAAAGGTGTTCTCCACGTCGATGATCTGGTTGAGAAACCGAAGCGCGAAGAAGCGCCTTCAAATTATGCGATTATGGGCCGGTATATTCTGCGTCCGGAGATTTTTAAAGTACTTGAAAGCCAGGCTCCTGGTGCCGGCGGGGAGATTCAGTTGACGGATGCGATTAAGCGGCTGAATGAGAAGCAGGTGGTTGTGGCCTATGAGTTTGAGGGTGAGCGGCATGATGTTGGGGATAAGTTTGGTTTTATAAAGGCAACAGTGGATTTTGCTTTAGAGCGGGATGGGTTGAGGAGAGATGTATTGGAGTATTTGGAGCAGGTCCTGGAAAATAGCAGGAAATTGAGTGTAAAAAAGTACAATTAGGCGGACCTCCGTTAATGAGAGCGGAGGCTTGCTTTTTTTGTTTTGACGTGGTTTGCTACTCCTTTTAAGTACTTATTACTTCTAAGATTGAAAAGATAGGTATATCATTGGATTTTGTTTTTAGTGGTTTAGTAGTTGGTTGGAGGTGGAGATTGCAAGTATCCAATTAAGTACTAATTTACTAAAGGATTAACTTACTGAGGAAGGAAGACTAGAAGATGAAAACAACAAAAGTGAACGAAAGAATATTCCTTTCATCACCTCATATGAGTGAGGAGGGTTATGAAATGCAATATGTAAAGGAAGCTTTTGATACAAACTGGATTGCACCACTTGGTGAAAACGTAAATGGGTTTGAAAAAGAATTGGCAGAGAAGGTCGGTTCTAAAGCGGCCGCTGCACTTTCTTCTGGAACTGCTGCTATTCATTTAGCGCTTAAGGCAGCAGGAGTAGGAGAAGGAGATATTGTTTTTTGTCCAACACTTACCTTCTCAGCTACTGCGAATCCGATCATCTATCAAAATGCTATTCCTGTATTTATCGATAGTGATTATGAAACTTGGAACATGAGTCCTAAGGCTTTGGAAGAAGCATTTGAGAAGTATCCAGAAGTAAAGGCAATTATTGTTGTTCATCTATACGGTATGTCCGCTGATATGGATAAAATTATGCACATTTGTAAGAAACATAATGTAGCGGTTATAGAAGATGCTGCTGAGTCACTGGGTACTTACTATAAAGGTAAGCATACTGGAACTTTTGGTGACTATGGCATCTTCTCTTTTAATGGAAACAAGATTATCACAACTTCTGGTGGTGGGATGCTGGTTTCTAACAATGAAGAACGAATTGCCAAGGCTAGATTCTGGGCAACTCAATCAAGGGACCAGGCAAGGCATTATCAACATAGTGAATTAGGATTTAATTACCGTATGAGTAATGTTGTTGCTGGGGTTGGTAGAGGACAGCTCAAGGTTTTAGATCAGAGAGTTGCGAAGAAGAATTATATCTTAGAGTTTTATAAGAGAGAGCTTGGTGGACTAGAAGGCGTTGAGTTTATGCCTAGTAATGAATGGGATGAACCGAATTACTGGTTAAGTTCGATTGCGTTGACTGGTAAAGTACGGCCAATTGATATATTTAATGCATTGGAAGCAGAGAATATTGAGTCAAGGCCGGTTTGGAAACCGATGCATCTGCAACCGTTCTTTGAAAAGTATGATTTTGTGGGTGAAGGTATATCGGAAAAGTTGTTTGAGAATGGGGTTTGTTTGCCGTCTGATACTAAGATGACGGACGAGGACTTAAAAAGAGTTGTGGAGACTATTAAGAGGTTGTGGTTTAAGTAATGAATAATTCCAGAGGTGGTATGTATAGAAGATTTATAAAAAGACCAATGGATTTCATGCTATCATTAATCGCCATTATTGTTCTTAGTCTGATACTTCTAGTAGTTGCAATTCTTGTGAGAACGAAATTAGGTAGCCCTGTTCTATTCAAACAAAAGAGACCAGGGCTTAATGAAGAGATCTTTCTGATGTATAAGTTTAGGACCATGACGAATGAAAGAGATGATAAAGGTCAATTACTACCTGACAGTGTTAGGTTGAAGAAGTTTGGTAGGTTACTACGTTCTACGTCTCTTGATGAACTACCTGAGCTTTTTAATATTTTGAAAGGTGATATGTCCATTATCGGTCCTAGGCCACTATTGGTGCAATATTTACCATTGTATAACAATCATCAAAAACGACGTCATGAAGTAAGACCAGGGTTATCAGGTTTGGCACAGGTAAGTGGTAGAAATGCGATCAGTTGGGAAGATAAATTTAATCTCGATGTTGAGTATGTAGACAATGTAAGTTTCATTGAGGATTGGAAGATAATATTTCTGACCATAAAAAAGGTTTTCGTAAGAGAGGGTATTAATTCAGAAACTGCTGCTACAATTGAGCCTTTTAAGGGAACCAAAAAGGAAAGAATGGAAATATGAAAAATAAACTTTTAATAATTGGTGCTAGCGGCCACGGAAAAGTTGTTGCGGACATTGCAATAAAAATGAATAAATGGAAGAGTATTGCTTTTTTGGATGACGACAAAAGCATTAAATCATCAATGGGTTTAGAAATCATTGGGACTTCAGATGATGTTTTTGCACATATAAACGATTACGAAATATTTGTAGGTATTGGTAATAATACTACGAGACAAAGGTTTCACGAAATGCTTGAAACATTTGGTGCCAGTATTCCGGTATTAATTCACTCGAATGCAGTTATAGGGCCACATATAGATATAGGAGTTGGGACAGTTGTAATGGCAGGAGCGATTATTAACTGCTGCACAAAAATAGGTAAGGGCTGCATCGTTAACACAGGTTCTACAATAGATCATGATAATAATATTGGAGATTTTGTCCATATTTCACCGGGAGCACATTTAGCAGGAACAGTTTATGTTGGAAGAGGATCATGGTTAGGAATTGGTAGTGTTGTAAGTAATAACATTAACATTACTAGCGGTTGCCAAGTAGGTGCTGGTTCTGTTGTTGTTAAGGATGTAACTGAACCAGGAGTTTATGTTGGCGTTCCAGTTAGGAGAGTTTAGATATGAATATCTTATTTTTAACACTTTTAGATTTCTCAACACTTGATGAAAATGGTATATATACAGACCTAATGAGAGAGTTTGTAAAGGACAACCATAAAGTGTATATTATTTCGCCAACTGAAAAGAGAAAACAACAACCTACAAGATTAATTGAAAATGACAGCTATAAGATACTGAAATTACAGATAGGTAATACACAAAAAACTAATGTAATAGAAAAAGGGATTTCAACCCTTACTCTTGAGTCTAAATTTCAGAGAGGTATAAAAGATTATTTTCCAGATGTAAAATATGATTTAGTGATTTATACAACACCCCCAATAACACTGCAACGGGCAATCGAGTATGTGAAAAAAAGAGATAATGCTATAACCTATCTATTATTAAAGGATATATTCCCACAAAATGCTGTAGACCTTGGAATGGTACGGAAAACTGGTGTCGGAGGTTTATTATATAAATATTTTAAATCTAAGGAAAAAAGATTATATGAACTCTCAGATTATATTGGATGTATGTCTCAAGCAAATGTAGAATATTTATTAACACAAAATCCTGAAATCACTCCTGACAAAGTTGAAGTATGTCCTAATAGTATAGAACCTAAAGCAATAGAAAAAAAACCACAAAAGGTAAAGGCAGTTAAGGAAAAATATAAAATACCGTATGACCGTACTGTATTCATCTATGGTGGAAACCTTGGTAAACCACAAGGTATTGACTTCTTAATAGAGTGTTTAAAGGCAAATAAAAATAATGAGCTGGTTTATTTTGTAATAGCTGGTTCAGGAACTGAGTTTAATAAACTTAAAGATTTTTTTGATAGTGAAAAGCTTAAGAATGCGCAGTTATTTGCTCAACTTCCAAAAGAAGATTATGAAATCCTTGCCAATTCTTGTGATGTTGGACTAATTTTCTTAGATAAACGCTTTACAATACCTAATTTCCCCTCAAGACTACTTTCATATATGCAAGCGTCAATGCCTGTTTTAGCAGCAACAGATGTGAACACAGATATTGGTCAAGTTATTGAACAAGGTAAATTTGGTCTTTGGTGTGAGAGTAGTAGTGTTGAACAATTTAATTTTAAATTAAAGCAATTATGCAACATGGCATTAAGAAAAGAAATGGGCGTTAACGCTAGAAGTTGTTTGGAAACCCACTATACAAGTAGGCACTCGTATGAAATTATAATGAGTCACTTTAAATAAATTGAGAAGAGAGGTACACACATGTTCAAGGATAAAACTTTATTAATAACTGGTGGTACTGGATCCTTTGGTAATGCGGTAATGAAAAGATTTTTAGATACGGATTTGAAGGAAATTCGCATTTTTTCTCGGGATGAGAAGAAACAGGATGATATGCGGAAACTTTATAAAAACGACAAGTTGAAATTTTATCTTGGAGATGTAAGGGATTTGGCTAGCGTAAAAAATGCTATGCATGGTGTAGACTATATTTTCCATGCTGCGGCGCTCAAGCAAGTTCCTTCTTGTGAGTTTTTCCCATTAGAGGCAGTAAAAACAAATATTATAGGTACGGATAATGTTTTAACCGCAGGTATTGAATATGGAGTTGAAAAGGTCATCTGTCTCTCAACTGATAAGGCGGCCTACCCAATTAATGCTATGGGTATTTCTAAAGCAATGATGGAAAAGGTATTTGTTGCAAAAGCAAAGACTGTATCACCAGATAGAACTCTTATTTGTGGAACGAGATATGGAAATGTAATGGCATCAAGAGGTTCGGTAATTCCATTATTTATAGAACAAATCAATAATGGACAACCATTAACCGTTACAGACCCTTCAATGACTAGGTTTTTAATGAGTCTTGAAGAAGCGGTTGAACTAGTTGTCTTTGCTTTTCAAAATGCACAAGCTGGAGACATCATGGTTCAGAAATCACCAGCAAGTACAATTGGTGATTTAGCACAAGCAATTAAAGAATTATTTGGTGTAGATAATGATATAAAAGTAATTGGAACTCGTCATGGGGAAAAACATTATGAAACACTACTTACAAAGGAAGAATATGTTGTAGCGAAAGATGTGGGTGGTTTCTATCGTGTTCCTGCTGATCAAAGGGACTTAAATTATGATAAATACTTTGACCATGGGGATAGTCGATTATCAACTTTAGAAGAATACCATTCTTCAAATACAGAAATATTAACCATCGAAGAAATTAAGGAGAAATTACTAGAGTTGGATTATGTCCAAATTGCATTAAAGGAATGGAATAAAAAGGTTCATGCAATGAACTAAAGGTGGTATTACTTTTGAAAATTCTTGTAACAGGTGCAAAGGGGTTTGTTGGGAAAAATCTTATAGCTGAACTTAAAAATAGGGGATATAATGATATATTTGAGTTTACTAGAGAAAGTGAACCTTCACTACTTGAAATATATACAAAAGAATGTGATTTTGTCTTTCATTTAGCTGGAGTAAACAGACCACAAGATGAAGATGAATTTATGGATGGTAACTTTGGTTTTACTTCTCAATTAATAGAACTATTAAAAAAACATGCCAACAAGGCCCCTATTCTTCTTACTTCTTCTATTCAAGCTGAAAAAGATAATCCTTATGGAAGAAGTAAGAAAGCTGGAGAAGATTTACTATTTAATTATTATTATGAAACTGATGCAAAAGTTTATGTATATCGACTACCTAACCTATTTGGTAAGTGGAGTAAACCTAACTATAATACCGTGGTAGCTACATTTTGTCATAATATAGCTAGAGGTTTAGATATACAGATAAATAATCCTGATGCAGAACTAAATCTTTGTTATATAGACGATGTATTAGATGAATTTATGAGAGCTTTTGAGGGAAGCCCTGCTATACAGAATGATGATTTCTGTGTTGTACCTATAACTCATAACATTAAACTCGGAGAATTGACAGACCTGATAAAGAGCTTCAAAGAAAGTAGATTAAATTTAAGTATTCCAAATATGAGTGATGCACTAACTAAGAAACTTTATAGTACTTACTTAAGCTTTTTACCAGAAGAACAGTTTTCATATGACCTTAAAATGAATTGTGATCAAAGAGGATCTTTCACGGAAATTTTAAGAACACCGGAAAGGGGCCAAGTTTCTGTAAATGTTTCAAAACCAGGAATTACAAAAGGAAACCATTGGCATCATACAAAAATTGAGAAATTTTTAGTTGTAAGTGGAGAAGGTTTAATTCGCTTTAGAAAGATAGATTCTGATGAAATTATCGAATATAGGGTGAGTGGTGAAAAGTTTCAGGTTGTAGATATTCCTACTGGATATACTCATTCCATTGTAAATGTAGGAGAAAGTGACCTAGTAACAGTAATGTGGGCTAATGAATGTTTTGACCCAGAAAAACCAGACACTTATTTTGTGGAGGTATAATTTAATGAAGAAGTTAAAAGTCATGACAGTCGTTGGAACTAGACCTGAAATTATAAGGTTGTCAGCTGTTATAAATAAACTAGAAGAATCAGATGCTGTTGATCATACACTTGTTCATACTGGGCAAAATTATGACTATGAATTAAATGAGGTTTTCTTTAAAGATTTTAATTTAAAGAAGCCAGATTATTTTCTTAATTCAGCTACGGGAACTGCTGTAGAAACCATAGGAAATATTCTAGTTAAAATAGATCCTATTATGGAAGAAATAAAGCCAGATGCATTTTTAGTTTTAGGAGATACGAATAGCTGTTTATGTGCTATCGCAGCAAAAAGACGTCGTATTCCTATATTTCATATGGAGGCAGGAAATAGATGTTTTGACCAAAGGGTGCCAGAAGAAACTAATAGAAGAATCGTCGACCACACAGCAGATATAAATTTAACCTACAGTGATATTGCTAGAGAATATCTTCTAAGAGAAGGATTCCCTTCAGATAGAATTATTAAAACAGGAAGCCCTATGTTTGAAGTTCTTAACTCTAGAAAAGGTGATATAGAGGGTTCAGATGTAATGGAAAGACTGAATTTAGAAGAAAAAAACTATTTTGTAGTATCAGCTCATAGAGAAGAAAATATTAACTCAGATACTAACTTCTTAGATTTAGTTGAAAGTTTAAACGCGATTGCAGAAAAATATAATATGCCTGTAGTTGTAAGTACACATCCTAGAACTAGAAAAATGATCGAGTCTAAAGGAGTGGATTTTAATCCCTTAGTAAGAACTATGAAGCCATTAGGTTTTAATGATTATGTGAAATTGCAAATTAAGGCGAAAGCAGTTCTAAGTGATAGTGGAACAATTAGCGAAGAATCTTCAATTCTTGGGTTTAGAGCGCTTAATATAAGACAAGCTCATGAAAGACCAGAGGCAATGGAAGAGGCAGCTGTAATGATGGTAGGACTTAGAAAAGAACGAATTCTACAGGGGCTTAAAGTATTAGAAACACAAGAAACAGATACATTAAAGCTTGTTCGGGATTACAGTATGTCTAATGTGTCTGAAAAGGTAATTAGAATAATATTGTCATATACGGATTATGTGAACAGGGTTGTTTGGGGGAAATAAATATGGAGCTTTTAGTTGCGGCTGACTCATTATTTTTAAAAACACCAGATGGTAAATATTGGTGCAAGACTATATATGGATATAATTTTTGGCTACGTTATTTAGCTGTATTTGAAGACGTTGTTATTGTTTCAAGAACAAAATCAGCGGTACCTGAAGAGGTAGAAGGATATCTACAAGTTGATGGACCCAATGTACGTGTTGCTGAATTGCCTTACATGCGGGGGATGAAAGACTATGTCAAAAATTATTTCTCATTTAATAACGCAGCTAAGAAGGCTGTTGAAAATGCAGAATGCGCATTAATAAGGTTGCCATCTGTTTCTGCATTTATGGTTTTAAAATATTTTAAACGAAAAGGGAAGCCTTACGCATTAGAAGTAGTTGCTGATCCACAAGACGCATATGCTTCAAATAAGTTAGCTAAGATTATTTATACAAAACAACTTAAAACAGCAGTATTACAAGCAAATGGGGTTTCTTATGTTACAAAGTTCTATCTGCAAAGCAAATATCCTTCTTACTCAAGACTGAATGGTGAAACAGATATTAAATTTGAAAATTTCTTTTCTACGATAGATATGTCTGAATCCTATTTCTCACCGCCAAAGACTTATAGTAGGGGAAAAAAGCAATTTACAATTGTTCATACTGCAAATAGTATAAATAATGATATTAAAGGACATGAAATATTAATTAGGGTATTAAAAAAGTTAAGAGAAAAGCAATATAACGTAAATGTAATGTTTATTGGAGATGGTAGTAAAAGATCTTATTATGAACAAATGTCTCGTGATATGGCTGTCGAGGAGTTTGTAACTTTTACTGGATTATTATCGTCACCACTAAGAGTAAGAGAAATACTTAAAAAAGGAGATATGTTTGTTTTTCCAACAAAAGCAGAAGGGTTGCCAAGAGCTGTTATAGAAGCAATGGCTGTTGGATTACCATGTCTATCTACACCTGTGAATGGAATTCCAGAATTATTGAGTGAAGAATATTTGTTTAGTCCACTGGATGTTGATGGATTTACTAATAAAATTATAGAATTGCTTAATGCTCCTGAAAAACTAGAAGAAATGAGTAAAGAGAATGTAGAAAAAGCAAGAGAATATACTTTGGATAAGTTAACCATTCGGAGAAATGAATTTTACTTAAAATTAAAAACAATCGCTGAAACAAAGGTTTCTTCTTCATGATTTTTAAAGTGACTTTTTTATGATTCCGAAGTGTTACCTCTCGTTGGCTTTATTATACAAATTAATTGATCTAGCTATTATGAGATTTCAGGGTATATTAAAATTACCTTTTTACCAAGTATATTTGTATACGCCACCTTTCTCTTGGTAAATTATTATTTGAATTAAAGAAAACTTTTATTTGTTTATTAGATAAAAATATATGCTAACGGGGTGTAACATGAAAGATAGAGGTTTTTTATTGATTGGATCTTTTGGGGGAGGAAATTTAGGCGACAACGCTGTGTTAGATACAATTGTCCAATTAATTAATGAGAAATATAGTAATTATAATTATAGATTATATATACCTACATCCAATATAAAATATATTAAAGAGAAATATAAAGATAATAAAAATATTATTCCAATTAATATAAATATTCGTACAGGCGCATTACGATTTACAAGCATTCAAACATTTCTTTGTCTGCGAAAGGTTGAAAAAATATTCACTACAGCAGGAATATTATTTGACTACAATGCAAATAAATTCCTAACTCAAAGTTTTATAACATCACTAATACCTCTATTTACTATTGCAAAACTATTAAAAAAAGAAATTATTGGCCTGAATGTAGGAGTTGTTCAAAAGTCAAGGATTGGAAAGTTTTTACTTAGATACATTTTAAAGAGACATGATATTATTTATCTTCGTGAACCGGCTGACGAAACTATTTTAAACAGACTAAAGATAAACACTAAAAGAATTAACTCTGCAGATATAGTTTTTATGAATGAAACTATTGGGTTAAGCAAATTTAATAATACAATATACAAGCCAGTTATAGGGGTTAACTTAAATAAATATTTAGATATACAAGCTAATAATATACGTAAAGTTAATTATAATGAATTTATTAGAATTATTGCTATGAATCTTGATCAAATTATTGATAGGAATTCTGCCAGTATAAAATTTTTATCAACTTCTAAAATGGATGATCAAATTCATTTAGACGTTAAATCTTTGATGGTTAATAAAGACGATGTTCATTTTCCGTCATGCAATGATTATGAGGATTTGTTAAAGGAAGTTTCCAAGGTTAACGTGTTGATTGGAATGAGAATGCATTCACTCATATTCGCTACATTACAAGGTAAGCCCGTGTGTAGCCTCAACTATAATCCTAAAGTCACGAATTTTATGAAACAGTTGAGATTAGCAAATTATTCACATGAAATTTACCAATTAGATAATAATAAAATATTTAACTCTATAGAAGAAATTCTAGGGGAGTATGATTATTATTGTAAAATACAAAATGAAAATAGAAATGCTCTAAAAGAAAAGGCAAAATTATCAGTGAGTTCATTATAAGAAGGTTAATAAAATGAAAAAAAATACAATTACGAGTGGTGCTGTTTGGAATTTAGGTGCACAATTAGTTGAAGTAGTAATGGGAATAATTCTGTTAATTGTAGCAACTCGAATTCTAGGCCCGGAGAATTATGGTATTTACCAAACTATTCTTGCGATTATCATATTATCTATGATGATATCGGATTTTGGCATTTCTACGTCAGTTTCAAGATTTATTGCTGAAAATATTGAAAACCACCATATACGCAATGAATTCGTAACTTCTGGCGGACTTATTAAGTTAATATTCATGTTATTTACTACTATAGTTTTGTTTAGTTTGATTCCTAGAATAGAGTTATTTTTCGATATTGAACTTGAAAGATATAAATTTTATATTGTTATAATAGTTTTACTTAGGTCGATACGTGAATTTTTCTCAAGAATTTTCCAGGGAATAAGAAGGTTAGATATAAGAGCAAAAACGAATAGTTTATATTCTTTACTTTCAGCAGCATTAACTATGTTTTTTCTCTTTATTGGTTTTGATGTAAATGCAATTTTGATAGCAGAAATTATAGTTTCTGTATTTATTATATTCTATTTTATATATAATATCAGATCCATTGACATTAGATTTTCTATAACAATTGAAAAAAAAATTTTTTTTAGTATTATACGGTATTCAATACCGATGTTTTTAACAGGGCTTAGCTTTTATATATATACTAAGAGTGATGTTTTAATGATACAGTTCTTCATAGATGAAAAGGATGTTGGTCTCTATGCTTTGGCTACTATGATTATTTCGAAGGTTAGCATACCGCTTGTATCAATTGGTCAATCAGCTGGTCCTGCATTTTCAACACTAAAAAATATAGAGCGAATGAATTCTTTTTTAAAAGTATTTAAAATGACATTAGTGTTATCAGTACCAATCAGTTTGGGTGTGTTTTTAGTAGCTGATCTATTGATAATACAAATATTTGGAATTGAATATCATGAAACCATTTCTATACTTAAGCTATTATGTATATTTCTCTTCTTTAATAGTATTAACTCAGTGATGAGTCCAATTTTAGATTATATGGGATATGCTAAGAGACGCTCTATTCTTGTAGGAATTTCAGCAGTTTTAAATATATTATTAAATTTATTATTCATACCTAAATTTGGTATCATAGGTGCAGTATATAGTACTTTATTCACTTATACATTATACGGAATAGTTCTGAATTTAAATGTAATCAAAATAAGCTATCATTCAAATTTGCAATTTATTAAAGATAGCCGCTCATTTTTATTCAAACTATTTTTAAGTAGTATGACAATGTTTATTGTAGTGTATCTATTAAAGTATTTTTTAAATATAGACGATTTATTAAAATTAGTCACTTTAGTTGGTAGTGGAATCATAACTTACGTTTTTATGCTTAAAAGCACTAATGTTTTCTCAATCAATGAGATACCATTATTAATGAAGAAAAAAAAACTTACAAAGTAAGAGAGGTGCGATATGAAAATCTTATACGATTTAATAGCTATCCAACCAAGTGGTGGCTCAAAATTCCACGGTGGTGGTGAATACGGAAAAGTTGTATTTGAGCATTTAGTTGCAAATAACAAAAATAATGAGATTACTTGTATTTATGATAAAAATGAATTTTTAGATGATAAAATAATTAAAATAATCAATAAAAATGAATTTGAATTAATTAATGTAGAATCAGAAGTGGAGATACAAAATCTTTTGGATCAGGGAGCATTTGAAAAATTTTATAGCGCGCTACCCTATCGATTCTATAATATAAACTTTAATGATACTCAATTCATATATACTATTCATGGATTAAGATCAATAGAAATGCCAACTGATAAATATGAACTGAAATATAACAAAGATATAAAAAGCAAATTAAAATATATATATAAGAACCTATTTCGCGAAAAATTTATTAATTTAAAGAGAACTCAATTTGAAAAAATAATTAATGTTAATGCAAAGAATAGAAAAATAATTGTACCTTCTAATCATACTAAGTTTTCATTATTGAATAATTTCCCAGAAATTAAGGAAGAAGAAATAAATGTCCTTTATAGCCCAAGAAAAAAAACAATTCAAGACCCATTAGAAATAAACCTTTCACAATTTGATGTTGAAAAATCAAATTACTTTTTATTAATAAGTGGTGATAGGTGGTTGAAAAATGTATATAGAGCTGTACAAGCCCTTGATGATCTATACTGCAAGTTCCCGAATATACAACAAAATGTGCTTGTATTAGGAGTAAAGGATAGTAATTTATATAAAGGAAGACTTAAAAACCAATCGAAATTTAAATTTTTTGGATATGTTGAAGAAAATGTATTAGAACAACTATATAAAAGTGCTTTTTGTTTTATATATCCTACCTTAAACGAAGGGTTTGGCTATCCTCCATTAGAGAGTATGAAATATGGTGTTCCTGTAATATGTTCATTAACAACATCAATTCCAGAAATTTGTCGAGATGGGGTTGTTTATTTTAACCCATTGTCACAAGAAGAATTACAGAATAGAGTTTTAAATATAGTGTCTGATAAAGAACTATGGAATAGTTATTCTCAAAAGGGATATGAAGTAAGTCAGACAGTATCCCAAAAACAGGATAGAATGCTTGATGAGTTGATTAATTATATTAATGAACCTCTCTAGAAAGTAGGAGGATTTAACCATTGGTAAAACATTCTGATAGAAAAACGGATCGTAAATTGGAACTAAATAAAAAAAAATATTTGGTAATCATTTTACTTTGTATAGATATTTCTTTCATGTCTATAGTTAATATTAGTAGTTTAATTCCCTTTACATTTTTTTTATTACTAACTTTAATATTAAGTAAGTTTCTTTTCTCATCAAATGAGTACGAAAGAGTATTATTAGTTTTTTCATTCTATACACTTATGGCACTCGTTATTTTTACAGCCCAATATGTGAGTCTGCCTGATTATATTTATAGAGGATTATCAGGTCCTCCAGGTGGGATTGGGACGGATGACACGAAATACTTTCACGAAGCAATAACTGGTCAAAATGTATATCCTGATCTCACGCCTAACCCCTACGGAGAAGTATATTTTTATTCAATAATTTTACACAAATTAGCAAATATATTAAGTCTTTTTAAAATTGTACATCCCATGGACCTAATTTTGTTTAATGTTGCAGGTTTAACCTTTCTCCCAATATTTACGGGGAAAGTTGCATCCTTGGTAAGTAGTGATAAAAAAGTTGGCAAATTAGCATTCTATTTATCCCTCTTTGGTCCATTATTAATTTCAGATGGTTTGATTTTGTTAAGAGAAGGGTGGACTGCCGTTTTATTTATTGGCGCCATATACTTTTTGTTTGTAAAAAGATATTTTTTGTTAATTGTTAGTACTATTTTACTTATTAATTTTCGATTTGGTTCAGCAGCATTACTAATAATTTCTTTAATAATAATTAGTATAAATTTACTCAAGAATTATAAAAGTAACCCGAATAAAAAAGTACTGTTGTTTATAAATTTATTAGGACTCATTTTATTATCTTTGGTTGCTATTAGTCCTTTTCTAATAGATTATTTGTCTTCAAAGGGGTTTGCTTTTACATCCCTTTACCGTAGTGGCTATGTTAGTGGTTATTTGGCATCTTTTGCTGAAAAGAGTTCAGATACCTCGATATTTTACATTATCAACCAACAGCCTACAATTATAAGAATTCCTTTGGGTTTCCTTTTTTTCATTGCTGCACCATTCTTTTCTTTGAACTTTGTTAATAACGGTGTTTTTATACCTAGGTATTTTATTCAACATGCTTTTCCATTACTATTTTTATTTTATTTCAAATATTTTATACAAGGTGTACATTCATCATTAGTAAATAAGGATTCAAAAATTATTAATCTTATAATTGTTTTTATTATAGGGATTATAATCTTGTCACAATTATCTATGCAATTAAGACATAAAACAATGTTAATGCCACTGTTTTATATTATTGTTGCATATGGATATTACAATAGTACAAAAATAAGTAAAGAGATTGGTATCATTACTGCCATATGTCTTTTAATATTACAAATAGTAGTATTGTTTTTATAGAGCCCATAGCGTAATAGAAAACAATCTTTCATAAAATATTTATTGGGAGGTAAAATAAATGGATTTAATCTTACTATCTGGTGGGTCTGGTAAACGTCTTTGGCCATTATCTAACGATTCTAGATCAAAGCAATTTTTAAAGGTTTTGGACAATGACGGTAACTTAGAATCAATGGTACAAAGGGTATGGTGGCAGCTAGAAGAATTACATTTAAATGAATCAACGGTAATAGCAACTAGTAAATCTCAAGTAGACATGATTCATAGTCAGCTAGGAACTCAAATTCCATTAATTATCGAACCAGAACGTCGTGATACATTTCCTGCTATTGCTTTAGCAGCTACTTATCTTTATTCTGTAAAGGGGAGTAGTTTAAATGAAGTAGTGGGTGTTTTACCAGTTGACCCTTATGTAGATATTAGCTTTTTTGAAAGAATAAAAGATTTAGAGGGTGCATTAAATACTTCCGATGCTGACCTTGCATTAATGGGAGTAAACCCCACTTTTCCATCAGAAAAATATGGTTATATAGTTTCGAAACAAAATAATAATAAATATATTCAAGTAAGTCACTTTAAAGAAAAGCCATCAGAAGCAGAAGCAAGAAATTTAATGGAACAAAATGCTTTATGGAATTGTGGTGTGTTTGCTTTTAAACTTGAATATATAATCTCTTTGTTAGAAGCTAAAGGCTTACCAATTCTATATGAAGAGTTGAAGAAGCAGTATCAAAATCTTGAAAAAATCAGCTTTGATTACGCAGTAGTTGAAAAGGCAGAAAAAATTGTTGCTCTTCCTTACAGTGGAAATTGGAAAGACCTTGGCACTTGGAATACGTTAACAGAAGAAATGGGTACAAAGCAAATCGGAAAAGGTACTATCAGTGAGGATTCCACCAATACTCATTTAGTAAATGAGTTAGATATTCCCGTCACTGTGTTAGGTATAAGAGATGCGGTTATTGCAGCAAGCCCAGATGGAATATTGGTAACTGATAAGGCAGCTAGTCCAAGAATTAAAGAGGTTTTAAAAGGCTTTGAACAAAGACCAATGTATGAAGAAAGACGTTGGGGATGGTATAGAGTACTTGACCATACAAAGTTTGAAGAAGGAAATGAAGTCCTAACAAAGAGAATTAGAGTTAAAGCTGGAAAGAATTTAAGCTATCAAAAGCATTTTGCAAGAAGTGAAGTTTGGACAATCATTAAAGGCGAAGGTGAATTTGCTTTAGATGATGAAATCCGTGAGGTAAAACCAGGTGATGTGTTAATCATTCCAGTAGAAGCAAAACACGGTATAAAGGCTACTACTGACTTGGAATTTATTGAAGTACAGACTGGTTCACAACTAATTGAAGAAGATATTGTTCATATATTTATGACATGGGATGAAGTGGAGGGAAATTGTAAATCGTTAATTTAAGTGGAGGTGCCTGTCATTTCCCGCATAAGGTCGAAACTTGGCAATCAATGTCTCTTTTTTGAAAATAAGATCTAATGGTAACTAAAGAATTATTAAAGTAAGCTTGGTATAATACCAAGTTTTTTATTTTTTTAAAATACGGAGGAATGTACAATGTACAAAATAGCAGTAGCTGGTACCGGATATGTAGGTTTGGTCGCAGGTGCTTGTTTTGCCGAGGTCGGTCATCATGTGACTTGTGTTGATATCGATGAAAAGAAAGTAGAAACAATGAAGTCAGGCGTCTCCCCTATTTATGAGGATGGCCTTGAAGAGTTAATGCAGAAGAATTATGCATCTGGCAGAATTGATTATACAACAAACTATAAATCAGCATATAAAGATGCAGATGCAATTTTTATTG
>JAENYN010000076.1 GCA_016841765.1 Guptibacillus hwajinpoensis | reverse complement strand
ATTGTTAAGGAAATTATAAATTTTTGTGTTGTGATTAAAAGCGAGAAGGGGTCATCCAGTTCCAGGCGTCCGCGGCTATCGTCTTAAGCGGTGCCCCCTCCTGAAGGAAAGATCACCTCCGGCTACCCCGCTTATGCGTATGCCGCTATGCGGGCGCCTTGCGCTTTTGTTCCATAAAGGGCATTGCTTCGGCAGTTCTCTGTTTTGTTATCTTTTCCAGATGGCAGATAGCCGGTTCAGGCCCCGTATTTGGATGAGTCAGAGCGTAAAGCTTATAATATAGGCAGGAAGAATTATGCGCAATCAGTAGAGGTGGGAAGTATGGAGAAAAACAGGTGGGTTTACTTTGTGACCAGAAGCGAGAATTGCCTGCGCGTTTTTCAAAAAGCGCTTGAACGGGTGGGCGACAGTGAGGTTATGATCTTTTTCGATCTTGACGGCACCCGCTGCCTTGATAAGAACTGTCTGTCGGATAGACAGGAGCCGGAGCTTCAACATTCTATCGAAGAAGCAGTTGAAAAAGGAATACGGTTGTTCGGTTGTCAGTTGAATGTCATGGGGATTGATGAAGAACGCCTGGTAAAAGGAGCGGTCAGCGCTGGAGTGGCAACCTTTCTGGAATATTCTTACGAAGCAAAGGCAGTGTTCAGCTATTAAAGGGAGATGATTGAGTTGGCCGTTCATAAGGTCGTTGTCATTGCGTTTCATGATGAATTGGAATCAGCGTTTCCGCCCCTCAATGTGGCGGTGGGCGCCATTTCTTCAGGTGCGGATGTGATTCTTGCCTTTTCAAAAGACGGAATGGAGCTGCTGCGCAAGGATTTTAGACCGCAGCCCAGTCCGGGCAAAGAAGAGGTCAAAGAGCGGATAGAGGAATTCGGGGCCCCGTCATTCCAGGAATTGATGGAAGTGGCCAGGGAGAGCGGAGTCAGGATGGTATCCACGAATGAAATCAAGTTTCCTTCTGATTGGGATCCGGAAATCAGGTCGATCAAGTGGGTGCTGAATGAAGCAGCTGATGCCGACTTGTTCGTCCATTTTTAACAGATAAAGTAAGGGACCGTGCTCAGGTCCCTTTTTCATTACCTTGCGGGGTCGCAATTTCAGGCTTGGGTTTCAACAGCCATTTTGTGACTGGATAGACGGTTATGCTTTGCAGCACGAGAGAAATCAAGATTGTTCCGAATGTAAGTGGCACGATTACCCCGAATTCGCGGCTTTCCGTAATGGCAAGGCCGAGTAACAGGGCAATGGACATTGTGCCTTTTATCCCCGACCAGTTGATGACTGTGATCTCTCTCCAATTGAATAATCCCCTCCATGACGGAACAAGTTTTATAATGACCGCGACAACGATAAATCTGGCAACGATGGAAAGAATGAATATCGCGAACATTTCAAACCAGAGCCCGGAAAAAACATATTTTGTCGCCTGGACTCCCATCATCAAGAAGACCAGCCAAAGAATCATCGGTTCAATGACACCCCAAAACCCATCAAGATGGTTTCGGAATTCCTCGTTTTTTTGTTTTCCGGTCAATGAATTTGATAGGTACATTCCTCCGGCAACTGTGGCCAAAACCCCCGAAGCATGAATATATTCAGCAATATAGAAACTGAAATAGGCTAGTATGATGCTGAGTATGATTTGGAGTTCACGCTGGTGAATCCACTGGAAAACGAGTTTAGCGATATGGCCAAGTACGATTCCGGCGGCAATGCCGCCAAGGCCCACATAGGCGAAATCGTAAAGGAAAGACCAGAATGAGAAAGCCGCATCTTCAAGATAATAATCAAGTATGACAGAAAACAGCACGATACTGGTACCGTCATTCAGCAAGGATTCCCCTTCGACAACAACGGGAATACTGCTTGTGGACGCTGATTCCTCCAGGACGCTGACAACTGAGACCGGATCTGTCGGTGTCAGGAGTGCTGCAATGAGAAAATATCCGGTTACCG
Organism: Guptibacillus hwajinpoensis; assembly: GCA_016841765.1. GTDB lineage: Bacteria > Bacillota > Bacilli > Bacillales > Bacillaceae_O > Bacillus_BL. The sequence goes on along the minus strand of JAENYN010000076.1, from coordinate 8,418 downwards.
ATAGTGGGATTATCGGATCGATAAAAAAGAACATCAAAACACCAAGCAGGCCGACCGTAAGGAAAATGCCGATAGTGCCAAGACTGGTGATGAGCAGGGCATATTTTTTCAAGTTTTTAATCGGATAACGGTAAGCCGAAACAAATAACAGCGCTGGCAAAAACCAATCAAAAATGAGATCATGAGTAAGCTGTATTTCGGAAAATAAGGAATAGGATGATAGGGCGATGCCAAGAAACACAAGGACAATCGGTATCGGGAACCTCTTCTTCTTTCTATCAATAGCCTGGATGATAAACCCTGCAAGTAAAAGGACAAAAAGCTGGGTGGATTCCACTGATGCTTCATTCCTTTCAGTATGTATAATGATTATTTAATTCTTGTTGCGTTATGAAAAACCCTTTTATTAAAATAAACAGCCCCCGTAAAGTCCAGGGGCTGATGGTGTTATTCTGCTGCCATTCGATCGACGTCACGTTCAATCTCAGGGGTGATTTCATCGCCTTCTTCATATTCAGGCCCGCTTTTAATGGCTTCCTTTGTCAATCTGACACTGACAAGGCTGTCGGGAAAGTCGATATCCCTGACCCATTCCGGCTTGATCAGCACATGTTTTCCCGGCCACCAATTTTTTGTGTCAACGACAAAGTACTTCACTTCCCAGCTTTCATCATCAAAAATGAAGCTTGAAATATGGCCGATTTCACCATCCTCCGCGTGGATGTGATAACTGGTGATTTCATTCAGGCTGCGGAGGCTTGTTTCTTCTTCATTGTCTTCCCGGTCTTCGGCAGGCCCCCCGGGATTTTCATAACCGCCCTGCACACGGCTGTCGGCAAGGGCAAGCTGTGACGGCACAGCATATGGCCCCCATGTTCCGGAGCCGGCCCAGTAATAATTCCAGCCCCAATATTGATTCAATTCCATTTCATGCCGGCGGGAAACAGGCTGAGCGGTGTCGATGTCGGGACTGTCCTTCACTTTATCTTTCGTTTCATTCACGACTACGTGCTCTTCTGAACCGTCAATCCCTTTCATCGCCATTGGAGAAAGGAGCACTTTCCTGCCTGGAAGCCATTTGCTTGTGTCGGCAACAAGATACCGGACGGCCCAATTCTCATCATCGAAATAAAAATCGTCGACTGAACCTAACTCGCCGTCAGAAGCCTGTATTGAAAATTTCTCCACTTGCTTGGAATTATAGTACATATAGGCTCACTCCTTGTTTATTCGTTACGAAAAAATTTCCCTATGCTGCCGGGGGATAAACATGATGTCGAAGATACCGGATGATTTTAAACAAAGCGGCAGCCGGTGCAAGTGGATTAGGAAAAACGCAGGGAAGCCAGACTAGGAATTATTTGAGTTACAGGATTTCAGATGATAGCGCAGCCATCGACTGTGAGTCGAAGGGTCGTGCCTAAATAAAATAAAGAGGTTGGGATAGAACTAAATAAGTCATGCATATAGACAAACAATATCTATTCAACGTCACACTGTTTACAAATAATCAGGTAAGCTGAAAAAACAAGTCCGTTCCATTGCGCTGCGGACACTCGCTTTCACCATAGGCACAAGGGCGACATCTGTTCCTGCTTCCCTCCGGTCGCACTCAAAGTGTCTTCTTTGCCGCGGGGAGGAAGCTGAGCCTCCTCGGCTTCGCCTGCGGGGTCTCAGCCTTTCCTCTATTTCCCGTCGGAGTCGAGTGTCCTCCGCTCCATTCCACTCGCATATAAAAATAGGTTGCAAAATTAAAAAGAGAGTAAAGAAAGACCCGAACGGCCAGGCGAAAGATTCCTTGAAATCTCACCTAATCGTTCGGGTTTAACATTAGCTGAAATACTTATGTCACAATCCCAACCCTAATCCTGCTGGTAGCTTACATCTTTTGTCGGGTGCATGAACGGAACCCCTTTTGGCGGGATATCTTTTTCAATGAGTTCCCTGTTTTCAGGAGTGTTCCAGCCGATATCATTTGTCGGATGGACCCACTCATCACCAGACATGACTGATGGATCGGTATCTTCATCCCAGTTATTCAAAGGAGATTCATCAGAATCATATAGGCTGTCGCCGATGACAACCCCGTATTTATTTGTGAATGGCGGTTTCATTGCGATTTTGCTGTTTTTAAAGGATGGGGACTGGATTTGATGGGGAATTGTCCCATCCATAACCGGATCACTGATTTTTTCTTCGCTCTGTTTCTTTTTAATGGGAATCACCTCACTTTTTATTATTAGTTTTACTAATTGAGGGGGGAACTATCCGGAGAGAAAAAAATGCCATGAATGGAGAGGGCGGCATAACGGAAAATAATCATGAGGTGATCATATGGAACATCGGATAAAGACAAGGACACTCCCGGGTGGCAGAGAAGGCGAAATCGGCATCCGCACAGAGTTGAACGCTCTTCATCCATTTGAGTCTGTTTCGAGGTATGCTGGAGATTCTGTAGATGAACATAAAGATCTTGAAGAAGTGAACGAATATTTTAACGAAATGACTCTGTCGCAAATAAATCAGAATTCCTGAAGAAAATCGCCGGCTGATGGGCAGGCGGGGTGGCGACATGAGCACAGTTCGCACAAAAAAATAATATGAAAAATCCTATTCACCGCAGGACGGTGAATAGGATTTTTTCCATATTGTCAGCGAGGGAGAATTTCGGCGTACCTGCCAATTTCATGAATATAAAAACACTGCGTTTCCATTTGTTCTTGATATTAATTTGTCGTTTGTGCCATTTCCCCCTTCAGGCTATACCTTGTTTTTCAAATTGCCGGCGGGAAAAGAAAACAGCCGGGCGTTTTCGGTTTTCGGGTTGTAGTAGACTAATACAGCGGTTTCTGCAGATACAACCTCTACTGAAGAAAGGAAGCGGCTGATATCGAATGGCAGGAATTCGAGTAATGTATGCTTGTGCATGTCCCGTTCCGATAAACCAAGGTTTGCGAATTCCGTCCCACCGATACCTGGATCTTCCGCGATGGCCTTTAAATAAGAAGATTTGTCTGCTTTGGATATTTGCTGCTCCCACCACGGTTTACGCGGTTTATGCTTTTTATTCAGAAGGTAATCGGCCTTCATCAAGCCTGCAGCCGTCTCAAGGCTCGGAATGCCCTTATCTGCAAGAAATGAATGAAGGCGCCTGAAAAGGTCCTCGAGTTGATGGCCGATTCGTTCCCAGCCCCGGCTTTCCCAATAAGAGCCAAACTCCTGGAAGAAATCAAATGGGGTTTCAAACACTTCATTTACAAGATAACGGATTGTATTGTCCATCCGATGGTCATTCCAGAACTTCTCCAGGACATCTTCCACCTGTTTAATCCGGACAATATCATCAAATGAAAGGACATTGTTTCCAAGAATTTCATATGGAGAATGATCCATATATACGTAATCATGTTCGCCTGCTCGAAGTCTTAGCCCAGTCCCACGCAGCATTTTTAAAAACCCGAGCTGCAGTTCTTCCGGTTCAAAGGCAAACACATCGTTAAACGTCCGGCGGAAGGAATTGTAGTCTTCCTCAGGAAGTCCGGCGATCAAATCAAGATGCTGGGTTATTTTTCCGCCTTCTTTTACTAGGGTGATGGTACGTGCGAGCTTGTTGAAGTTTTGTTTTCTCTGGACAAGTTCATTTGTATAGTCATTTGTCGATTGCACCCCGATTTCGAAACGGAACAGCCCCGGAGGAGCCTCTTCATTAAGAAAGCTGATCACTTCCGGCCTCATAATATCTCCTGTGATTTCAAACTGAAAAACGGTACCGGGCCTGTGGTTATCAATTAAAAATTGAAACATTTCCATTGCATAGCTCCGGCTGATATTGAAGGTCCTGTCCACAAACTTGATCGTTTTGGCACCATTATCCATTAAATAGATCAAATCTTCTTTGATTCGTTGCCGATTGAAATATCGGACACCGACTTCAATCGAAGAAAGGCAAAATTGGCAGCTGAACGGACAGCCCCGGCTCGTTTCGATATAGCTGACCCTCTTTCTGAGTTGTTGCCTGTCTTCATGAAAACGGAAAGGGGACGGAATGTCATTCAAATCAAGTTTTGTTGCCGGCGGGTTCAGTTTCGTGCTCCCGCCTTCCCTGTAGGCGATTCCGTCGACTTTATGGAACGATCTGCTGCCTGCAAGCTCCCCAAGCAGGTTTTTGAATACCGCTTCACCTTCTCCGATTACGATGAAGTCAACTTCGGGCAATTTCTCCATCCACTCCGCAGTGTCATATGTCACTTCCGGACCGCCAAGTACGATAACGAGTTCCGGATGAATTTTCTTAAGCATCTTAATGACATTAATCGTTTCCTCAATATTCCATATATAACAGCTGAATCCGATCACATCGGGTTTCCTGATATGCAAATCAGATACAATATTCATCACTGGATCGTTTATTGTATATTCGGCAAGTTCAATGTCATACTCAGGTGCAGCATATGCCTTTAGGTACCTGATTGCAATATTTGTATGAATGAATTTGGCATTCAGTGTACTTGCAATTACCTTCATCGTGTCGTTCCTTCCTATATTGACCTTATTGGACTCCAGCTGACACTTTCCCGCAGCTTCTAAATATATCATTTTAATATACAGAATCGGCGGTGTCAATTTGGCAGACGAGAAGCATGCCGAATTCCGAAAACTGTTATACAACTATTGATGAACCTGTTATATAACTTGAAAAGCGATTATTTCCTTATCCAATAAGCAATTTGTTACAAAATTATAAACTGTTCTATTAAAAAGAGTGAACGTTTTGTGAAAGTGTGACAGAATTCACTCCATTCCCCCGGACGTATCGATATAATAGGATTAACAAAAGGTAAGTGAATGTTATCTTTTTTGAATTCAATCAGGGGGGATATAAATGGGAATATTGCCAAAGCATAATCAACTTGGTTTTTTTGAAATTCGCCTGGAATCAATCGGCGGGCTCGGTGCGAACCTGGCCGGAAAAATGCTTGCCGAAGCAGGGGTGATCGGTGCCGGACTTAATGGCGCAAACTTTTCTTCATACGGATCTGAAAAAAAGGGGACACCGGTTAAAGCGTTTGTAAGATTTGCCGAGCCTGAGACGGAAATCCGTGACCACAGCCCGATTGAAGAACCGCATGTTGTCGGCGTCTTTCATGAAGCGCTTTATAAGACAGTTGATGTTGTCAGCGGTTTGAAGCCTGACGGCATCGTGCTGGTCAATTCAACACGGGATGCTGAAGAGGTTAAATCGGAATTGAAGATAGATCACGGCACACTTGCTATTGTCGATGCGCTCGGCATAGCAGTCGAAGAAAAAACGAAAGTAAATACGGCAATGCTTGGCGCTTTATACCGAATTGTCGATTTTCTCGACCCAGATCACATGAGAGATGTCATCAGGAAAACATTCGAAAAGAAATACCCTCATTTGGTCGAGCCGAACATCCGGACATTTAATAGAGGCTATGATCAAGTCCAGTTCTATGAGTATGGCGTACCTGAAGGAGCCGAAGCGAAACCGTTCATCCTTAAAGAACCGCTGTTGGGGTATGAAACACAGGAAATCGGCGGCATCATTACCGCTCAGGCCAACAGTATAACCCGGGACTTAAGCGGGTCGCGCCAGGGCTTCTTGCCGGATTTCGACCAGGCGACTTGCATCAATTGTGCGCAATGTGATACAGCCTGCCCTGACCTTTGCTTCGTATGGGAGGAAGGCGAGGACAAACGCGGCCGCAAGCAAATGTTCCTGAAGGGCATTGATTACCAGTATTGCAAAGGCTGTCTGAAGTGCGTTCAAGCCTGCCCGACATCGTCCCTGTCAGTCAAACGTGAAGAAACAGGCTTTGCAGAGGAATACCGCGTAGCCCAGAAATTCCCATATGTAACAGGAGGTGCGCTGTAATGGCGATTTCAGAAGATAAGCTGCCAAAACAGACCATACAGGAAGAGCAAGTCGTATCGTTCGAATCCGGAAATGAGATGGCGGCGAAGGCTGCTGCACAAATTAACTATCACATGATGGGATATTTCCCGATCACACCTTCAACCGAAATTGCCCAGTATCTCGATACGATGAAGGCAAACGGTGAACATGATATCAAATTGGTTCCGGCGGATGGCGAACATGGATCAGCCGGCATCAACTATGGCGGATCTGTCACTGGCGCCAGGGTTTTCAATGCGACAAGTGCAAATGGATTCCTTTATATGATCGAACAGCTGCCGGTTCAGTCAGGGACACGTTTCCCGATGGTCATGAACCTTGTAACCCGTTCTGTAAGCGGACCACTTGATATCCGTGGTGACCACTCCGATTTATACTACGGTTTGAATACAGGCTGGGTCATCTTAACAGCTCCGACGCCGCAGGCCGTATATGACTTCAACATTATGGCCCTTAAAATCGCTGAACGTGCGGATGTCCGCCTGCCGGTGGTTGTCGCTTATGACGGATTCTTCACTTCCCATCAGAAACGGAAGGTCCTGTCGTTCAAAGAACGGAGTGCTGTACAGAAATTTGTCGGGGAAGCGCCGAAGGGCTATCCGACAGCTATTGAAAAAGGTAAGCCTGTCACGATCGGCGCGCATATGAACGGCGACGATTTGATGAACAATCACTACCAGCAATCCGAAGCCATATACCGTGCGGGCGAAGCATTCAAGGAAGTTGCACGTGAGTATGCTGAACTGTCGGGCCGTGAATATAAAGCTTTGAATGAATACATGATGGAGGATGCAGAAGTTGCCCTATTCCTGGTCAACTCCGCTTCTGAAACTGCAAAAGATATCGTGGACCAATTACGGGCGAAAGGCATCAAAGCCGGGGTCGTTTCACCGAATATCATCCGTCCGTTCCCGACAGAAGAAATCCGCCGCACCTTCAAAAATGTGAAGGCACTGCTTGTCGGTGAACGTGCTGATTCTTATGGTGCAAACGGGCCGAATTTGACTCATGAAATCAAGTCAGCTCTTCAGGATGACAAAGAAAACGGAACCATCGTACTGAGCCGTGTGTACGGAATGGGCGGAAAAGACTTCTATCCGGCTGATGCAGAGAAATTCTTCGAACTGGCACTTGAAGCTGCCGAAAATAAACGGGCCGAAAAGCCGTTTGACTATCACGGCATCAACAAAGGCAAGCCGGAACAGGCGCTTCGCCAGGTGATCGAACCGATTCATTCAGAAGCTTATGATACGGGCTTGATTGATGTGACCATGGATGAAGAGACAAACAAATTGAAAGTGAAGGTTCCGCCGCTGCGTGTGCTGACGGCAAAACCGAAACGTCTTGCGTCCGGACATGGTGCCTGCCCGGGATGCGGCATTTTCTCAGGTCTCGAACTGTTCTTCAAGGGAATTGAAGGGGACGTGGTGACGCTCTTCCAGACCGGCTGTGGATATGTCACAACAACGGCTTATCCGTATAGCTCTCATAAACAGACGTTTATCCATAACCTATTCCAGAATGGTCCGGCAACATTATCCGGAACGGTCGAAGCCTTTATGGAAATGAAGCGCCGCGGCGAAATTGATATTTCCGATGATTTCACCTTTGTTGTTGTCACTGGTGACGGCGGCATGGACATCGGGATGGGATCTGCGATCGGCACAGCACTTCGCAACCATAAAATGATTATTCTAGAATATGATAACGAAGGCTATATGAACACAGGTTCTCAGCAGTCCTACTCAACACCGATCGGGCATATGACGACAACATCAGGCGTCGGCAAAAAGCAGCAGGGTAAAACGTTCCACCATAAAGACACACCTCAAATCATGGCTGCGACAGGAATTCCGTATGTATTCACCGGATCTGAAGCATACCCGCAGGATTTGATCAAAAAAGCAGCTAAAGCCCAGTGGTATGCGCAAAATGAAGGGCTGGTTTACGGCAAGCTCCTCATCACCTGTCCGCTTAACTGGAAAGTAGCAGACGACCAGGGCCAAAATGTCGTCAAAGCGGCAGTTGATTCTTGCTTCTTCCCTCTATATGAGGTCGAACATGGGGTCACAACGATAACTTTTGATCCAGAAGCAAAGAAAAAGCGTGTACCGGTTTCAGACTGGCTCAAAACAATGGGTAAGTCAAAACACATGCTGAAAGAAGAGAACAAACCTTTACTTGATGAATTCGGGGCCATTGTAGACAACAGGTGGCAGCGACTAAAGGCAAAACATGAAAACCCGATGTTGTAACAATAAGTGAAGAAGCAGGCTGACAGGCCTGCTTCTTTATTTTTTTTGTCCTGTTAAACGTCATTGTTGATTTCGGCTGTAGGGGCTCGCTTTCACCATAGGCACAAGTGCGACATCTGTTCCTGCTTCCCTACGGTCGCACTCACAGTGTCTTCTTTGCCGCGAGGGCAGGCGCTGAGCCTCCCTCACGAAAATGATAGGTTTCTTACATTTTCTTTGTTTTTC
>JAENYN010000075.1 GCA_016841765.1 Guptibacillus hwajinpoensis | reverse complement strand
TTCCGGAGGGGATCACCGCTTATGACGATAGCCGCTGGCGCCTGGAGCTGGATGAACAAAAGCGCAGGGCGCCCGCTTAGCGGCGTACGCATAAGCGGGGGTACCCGCAGGAAGGTGATCTTTCCTTCCGGAGGGGATCACCGCTTATGACGATAGCCGCTGGCGCCTGGAGCTGGATGACTCCCTTCCCGCTTTTTTATCCACAACGCAAACATTTTTATATTTTCCTTACCAAAGAAAAAAGCACCCCCGCAGGGATGCTTAGTTCATTTTTGTCACACTCACCGCACAAGCTTTATACTCGGCAGTTCCTGAAATCGGATCATATTCATTTAGCGTCAATTTGTTGGTCGGGGTTTCGGCAAAGTGGAAACTCATAAAGACAAGGCCTGGTGACACTTGTTCTGTAACCTTCACTTTGACATCCACTTTCCCCCTTCGTGACCGGACAGTTACCATATCGCCATCCTGAAGTCCGAGCTTATCCGCATCATCGGGGTGGATGTCAGCGGTCTCTTCTGTTTGCTTGATTTTCACGCCGCTTGCATAATGCTTCGTTTGTGTATGGGTGTTGTACGATTCATACCGCCTTCCTGTTGTGAGTGTAAACGGATACTCTTTATCAGGCTGCTCAAGAGGCGGCGTAAAGTCAAGCGGTGTGAACGGTCCTTTAGGCCCTTCAAACATTTCGGCATGGAATCGTTCATGCATGATCGCTGTGCCGGGATGCTCTTCATGCGGACACGGATATTGAAGTCCGTTTTCCTTATCGAGCCGCTCGTAGGGCATGCCTCCATACAAATGAGGTGCGACGCGCCTCACTTCTTCCCATATTTCAGATGGATGTTCATAATTCATCGAGTAGCCCATTTTCTCGGAAACAAGGGTAAGGATCTTCCAATCATCGAGCGCGTTTCCCGGTGCGTCCACTGCTTTTCTTACACGCTGGATTCTCCTGTCGGTGTTCGTATAAGTCCCCTCCACTTCGCCCCATGATCTGGCCGGCAGGACAACATCTGCCAACTTGGCCGTCTCGGTGAGGAAGATATCCTGGACGACGAGGAAATCAAGGTTTTCAAACGCCTTTTTAGTATGGTTCATGTTCACATCGGCCATAATCGGATTTTCCCCGACGATATATAAAGCTTTCATATCACCGTTTTCCATTTTTTCAATCATTTGCGTCTGGTTTCTGCCGACAAACTCCGGCAGATTAACTCCCCACTCTTTTTCAAAACGCCTGCGAACCTCCGGGTCTGTAACCGGCTGTGCTCCCGTAAGGAAGTTGGGAAGCCCGCCCATGTCACCAGCACCCTGCACATTGTTTTGCCCGCGCAGCGGCATGATGCCGTTCCCTCTTTTGCCGATATGCCCTGTCAACAGAGCAAGATTGGCGATGGACAAGACATTGTTGACTCCGCAATGGTGTTCGGTTATTCCGAGTGTATAAGCGATCATTCCGTTTTCAGCAGCAGCGAAAGCCCGCGCTGTTTCAATGATTTGTTCTTCAGGAAGACCCGTTATGCCCGCCGCAAAGGCAGGTGTGTATCTTTCGACCTGTTTCGCCAGCTTTTCAAGGCCCAGCGTGGTCCTTGAGATGTAGCCGGCATCATACAGCTCCTCCTTCAAAATGACATGGATCATGGCGTTAATAAGTGCGATATCGGTACCTACTTTTAATTGCAGATGAGAATCCGCCACTTTGACCATATCGATTTTCCGAGGGTCGACAACAATGATTTTGACGCCTTTTTTTGCGCCTTTTTTCATCCGGTTTGCGATAATCGGATGGGCTTCCGTTGTATTGGACCCCATCAACAAAAGAACATCCGTTTCTTCAAAATCTTCCACTGAAGCTGTCGGGAATCCGCTGCCAAATACCGTTGCCAGACCGGCAACACTTGGAGCGTGTCACGTTCGGTTACAGCCGTCGATATTATTGGTGCCGATTGCCGCCCGCATGAATTTTTGAGCGACAAAGTTTGTTTCGTTTGTCGCCCGTGCAGGTGCGAACAATGAAATGGCATCCGGCCCAAAGCTGCTTTTAATGGCGGAAAGTTTTTCAGCCACTGCACTCAGTGCTTCTTCCCAGCTTACCGGGAGAAGCTCCCCATTTTTTCTCACAAGCGGCTCAGTCAGCCTGTCCTCATGATGCACATATTCATAGGCAAATGCGCCTTTGACACACGTCTGTCCTTTATTTACCGGTGCTTCACGGTCGCCTCTTATTCTTCTTATCTTGTTATCTTCCACTTCCACCAGCAGTCCGCAGCCCGTGCCGCAATATCCGCAAATTGTCTTGATGATTTCAGCTCCCAAATAAATCCCTCCCCAGAAGTTAAGCGCTTACATTATTATATCATATGGCCCATTGGCAGTGGCGTTAGTTTAAGATCATATTGGAATTTAACTTTGCCAAAGCCCATTGCGTACAGAATGAGTGTTTAAAAGAAAAACACTCTGGCAGAGTGCTTTTGTTAAGAGCGCAATTCGCGGTTTACATCGATCTCATCGAGCAAAACATCGATATTCAAAAGACGTGCCTGCTTCGCCTCTTTATAGTTCAAAAACCGCTGCTCTTTCCGCAAAGTATCTTCAGGATCCATATCTGCCTCCTGTTTTGCCCGCAATGTTTCGATTTCCGACTGTGCGATTAGAAGCTGATTTTCTATCTGCCTTTTTTCCCGTTCCAGCTCATCTTTCCATTTCAGCAGCTTCTCATCCATTGGACGGCCCATGGTCCTTCACCTCCTTTGTATATACTATTCGACAGGCTCCTTTTCCCAACCTATGAATTATTTGAGACTTTGTGGAAGTTTTGTTACAATCCCTTGATTAGTCCTTCCATCTGGTTATGATGCCTGCTTGATGCAAAGAAGGCCGCCATGCCAGCTTGCTCTCCCCTGTATGTTTGCACGCAGGCCGTTAATGACTCCAAAAAATAACACCGCATAAAAACGGATGCTGTTTGGGAAATCCTGCTGCTGCCGCTCCCAGCAACTTTACTGCGACTCAATTTTTGTTCTTATTCCCAGCCAAAAAAAAAAAATAGTGCAAATCACTATGCGGATTTGCACTCTTAATCGTAGGCTATTTAATGTTTTAACCCATAGAAACCTGATGAAGTCATTGGATCGGCAATGGGCGTTTTGTAATTTTAACATCTCCGGGAATAAGGTGCAGGTTTCTCGCTTCTTTCAGATAGTTATACATTTTTTTAGACCCGGATGCGTTTGCTGAATGAATGATGATATGGTCTGCATAAAGATGGTTTTTAACCATTTGTTCAACTAAATAGTATCCATTTTTGTACTTATCAACAAGATCGTAATCAAGTGAAAGATGGTAGATCAAATGGTGATTCAACATGTCGAGACATGCATCCGCATCCCTTACCAGCATAAAACCGTCCGGACAACTTCTGACGTCATCGAGGAATACGTTTTTTTTCACCATGTAAATTTCTCCTTTGTCCGAAGCTCTGACCAACCTTCATTGTAACATCCACTGACATTAGTACAACAAATAACCGATAAATTCTTCTCTTATGGCAGGATTTCCTCCTATTTTCCCCCTCTTCAGATTAAAGAGTTGCTTGTTGGTTGCTGGAATTATCAGAATTATTTGGTACTTGCCGATTTTGTGAACATCATCACATACATATGGATAAACAAACTTAAACCGGTTAAAATAAAAGAGCAAGACAAGCAATTTATATAGGAAGGTGCTAATTATGAAAGGTACTGCGATTCTTTATCAAGAAGACAACAAGATCCGTTTTGTCGAAAATATTGAGGAGAAAACATTCAACGAAATCAAGAAACAATGCAATTGTGACCACTGTAATTGCCACGTTGAAAAAAACCGGCTTGTTGATTTTGGCAAAGTGTCAATGGTTGAATGGAAAGCAGACGACTTGGACTGGGAATACGGTTATTGATAAATAGATGCACAAAACTCTTAAGGCGCCCGATTGGCGCTTTTTTTCTTTTATGAAAAACCGAAGCCGTGAGAAATGTAATTTAATCAAAGAAAAATCCGAACTATGGTGCGAAAATCAAAAGAATTTCACACTAGATCGGATTTTTCACTTTTTGGTTAATAAGAATTTTTTCTATCATAGTGCAGGGCGGTTTGGTTATGTCACAGCTTCATCTGATTGTCATCTGATCGGAATCCGGACACGGGTATCTTCTTCAGCTGTTTCAACAGCTTTTGGTACTTCGATTTTTAACATTCCGTCTTTGAATACCGCATCAATTAAATCTTCTTTGATATTCTCAATGTAAAAACGGCGCATAAAGGTTCCATGCTGGCGTTCTTTTCTGATGTAGTGTTCATCTTTTTCTTCTTCACTGTGTTCCCTTACCGCTTCAATCAGCAGGTAGGGCTCGTCATACGTAATGGTTATATCTTCTTTGCTGAAACCCGGCAGTTCGGCCTCGACAATATACATGTCCCCGGAATCACGGACGTCTGTGTTGAATTTGAAAACACCCAGCTTGTTGTCATTGAATAAGCAGTCGGTCAGAAACTTGTCATTCATGATGTCTGAAAAGGAATCCAACATCTCATTGACCATATCACGGCGTTTGCGGCGCAAAGGTGTAAGACTGTTCATTTTTCCTTCCCCTTTCCAAACAATAAGATATTTACAATTTAAGTTTACGCCCGGCAGGATTTAACGTCAATTTTCTACGCTCTCAATCCCGCTTTTTTTCATACACCCTGAAATAATAATCGTAAGGGTTTTTTTCATTTTTGATACCCTTCTCTTCTGATACCAGAGACCAATCATCTTTGCTGTATTCAGGGAAGAAGGTGTCACCTTCAAACACATCCTCAATATCCGTTATGTATAATCGGTCGGCGTAAGGAAAGAAACTGTTGAAAAGCTCTGCTCCGCCTATGACAAAATATTCTTCTCCGCTTTCTCTTTCCATCTCGAGTACTTCATCGGCCGAATGGGCAATCGTGCATTCGCCACACTCATAATCACGGTTGCGGGTGACAATAATGTTTTCCCGGCCCGGTAAAATCCTGCCGATCGATTCATGTGTTTTTCTCCCCATTACAATCGGGTGTCCCATTGTCACGTTTTTGAAATATCGCAAATCCTCCGGCAGATGCCAGGGAAGGTCGTTGCTTTTGCCGATTGTGTTCTTCCGGTCCATCGCCACCAAAAATGAAATCATGATCTACACCCTTTTCCTGCTATTTTTGTCAAACCGCAACCGGTGCCTTGATGCCCGGATGGGGGTCGTAACCTTGAATATGGATATCTTCCAATTCCACTTCAAAAACAGATTGTGCATCTTCTCTTATCGTAAGCTCCGGAAACGGTTTTGGCTCACGGGCAAGCTGTTGTTTGACCTGCTCAATGTGATTTGTATAAATGTGGGCATCACCGATCGTATGGACAAAATCCCCTGACTCCAGACCGCATTCATGAGCAATCAATTCGGTTAGCAATGCGTAGCTGGCTATATTGAACGGTATGCCGAGGAACAGATCGCCGGAGCGCTGGTAAAGCTGGCAGCTCAGCTTTCCGTCAGCCACGTAAAACTGGAACAAGCTGTGGCACGGCGGCAATGCCATGGCGTCGATATCCGCAGGATTGTAACCGACAACAAGATGCCTGCGGCTGTCAGGATTATGCTTGATCTGTTCTATGACATTTTTGAGCTGGTCAATCGTTTCGCCGCGTGAGGTTTCCCAGGCCCGCCACTGTTTTCCGTACACAGGGCCGAGTTCCCCGTATGTATCAGCAAAAACGTCATCTTCCAGAATCCGCTTTTTGAATGTCTCCATTTCCTGTTCATAAACCTCCTTGAATTCCTCCTCTTCAAGGCTTCGCCGGCCAAAATCGGTCATATCCGGCCCGCTGTATTCATCACTTTCCACCCAATTTTTAAAAGCCCACTCATTCCAGATATTGTTGTTGTGCTCAAGCAAATACCGGATATTTGTATCACCCTTTATAAACCATAGCAATTCACTGGCAACGAGGCGAAACGGGATCCGTTTTGTAGTAAGGAGAGGGAATCCCTTTTGCAAATCAAAGCGCATTTGATACCCAAACACCGAAATCGTGCCGGTTCCTGTCCGGTCCCCTTTCTCTGTGCCGTTATCCAAAACATGCTGCAGCATTTCCAGGTAAGCGTACTCCCCATGTTTCGTCAATCTCACCACTCCCACTTTATATGTATTATCCCTATCATATCAGATTATGATTGAAAGCGATAAGTGAATGAGTCTTTGTCAATCATAGGCAATGCAGGGCAGTGGCAATTTGTATTCTCTATCCAAAATCATACTGTATTCCTTCTATGTCTTTGGTTTTCTATAAAAGGATGAACAAAAGCGCAGGGCGCCCGCTTAGCAGCGTACGCATAAGCGGGGGTACCCGCAGGAAAAGGTGATCTTTTCTTCCGGAGGGAATCACCGCTTATGACGATAGCCGCTGGCGCCTGGAGCTGGATGACTCCCTTCCCGCTTTTTGTCCAACGCAAAATTCTTATCATTTTCTTAACTAATAAAAAAACGGGCGGAAGATTCTCTCTTCCACCCGCTTCATTGGCTTATGCCACGTCATACCCCTGGTCTTCAATTGCTTCTTTCATTTGGGCATCAGTCACTTTTCCGTCCTCATACTGGACATCCACTTTCCCGGTATCCAGTGTTACTTCAACGCTTGCGACACCTTCAAGGTCAAGAAGTGCGTTTTTGACCGCTTTTTCACAGTGCCCGCAAGTCATTCCTTTTACATCTAATGTTTTTGTTGTCATTTGATGTCATCCTCTCTTTAACTAAAATTTATTATATCTTCACTCTCTTCAATCGAAGAGAGTTAGACACGACTGAAACAGAACTGAATGCCATGGCCGCTCCGGCCACCCATGGCGCGAGCAAGCCTAAGGCTGCAATCGGGATGCCTGCCGAATTGTAGGCAAGTGCCCAGAAAAGGTTTTGCTTGATGTTCTTCATGGTCTTGCGGCTCAGTTTCACCGCTTTGGCCAGCAGCATCAAATCGCCGCCGAGTATCGTGACATCTGCTGTTTCGATCGCTACATCAGTTCCTGTGCCGATCGCAATGCCGATATCGGCAGTCGCCAGTGCCGGCGCATCATTGATCCCGTCACCGACCATAGCCACTTTTTTGCCTTCACCCTGAAGGCGCGTAACCATATCCGCCTTATCTTCCGGCAGGACTTCTGCGAGTACCTGTTCTTCCCTGATGCCGACTTCTGAAGCGATCGCAAGTGCCGTCCGTCTGTTATCGCCGGTAAGCATATAGACGTCAATGCCGAGGTCATGAAGCTGCTTGATTGCGTCAGCTGCATGGTCCTTCACTGTGTCGGCGACTGCCACAATTCCTTTCAGAGTGCCGTTCACAGCGATCAGCATAGCGGTTTTTCCTTCTTTTTCATAAGCTTCCATTTGCCCTGAAGCTTCATCGATTGAGACTCTGTTTTCTTTCATCATCTTTCTTGTTCCCACATGTACTGTTTTCCCGTCTATCATCGCTTTAATCCCCTGGCCCGGGATTGCCTCAAAAATTTCAGCTTCCTTACGTTCTGTATCATTCTCTCTGGCATACTCCACGATGGCTTCAGCAAGCGGATGCTCGGATGCCCTTTCTGCGGCATACAGATATGCGAGTGTCTCCTGGTCAGCGGTATAATCAGTCACAACCGGCTTCCCGTTTGTGATGGTGCCAGTTTTATCAAGAATGATCGCATTGATGCTTTGGGCCGATTCCAAATGTTCTCCGCCTTTGAAAAGGATGCCCTGTTCCGCGCCCTTTCCGGTTCCGACCATAATGGAGGTCGGTGTTGCCAGACCGAGCGCACACGGGCAGGCAATGACCAGGACTGCGATTGCCACTTCCAGGGCCGTCGGCAAGTCACCCGGTGCCACGAGGAAATACCAGACAAGGAATGTTGCGATTGCAATCGCCACAACAATCGGGACAAAAATACCTGAAATGACGTCTGCCATTCGCTGAATCGGGGCTTTTGAACCCTGAGCTTCCTCAACGATCCGGATAATTCCCGCCAGTGCCGTATCCTTTCCGACTTTTGTCGCTTCCATTTGCAATGTACCGTTTTTATTGATGGTGGCACCTATTACCTGATCGCCTTCACCTTTATTGACAGGAATGGATTCACCGGTAATCATCGATTCATCAACTGCCGAATGCCCGGATTTAACGACACCGTCAACAGGAATTTTATCCCCTGGTTTCACAAGGAGGATATCTCCCAGGACGACTTGATCAACCGGAATCTTCACTTCTTCCCCATCCCTGATAACAGTAGCTTCCTTCGCCTGAAGGTTCAGGAGATTGGAAATCGCAGCCGTTGTACGTCCTTTTGCAAGAGCTTCAAATAACTTGCCGACAAGAATCAAGGTAATAAGGACTGCACTTGTCTCAAAATATAAATGGGCTTCATATCCCGGGTTGACCGTCCACCGGATTCCTTCAACGACACTATAGAAGTAAGCGGCCGACGTTCCCAGTGCAACAAGTACATCCATATTCGCACTTTTGTTGCGGAGGGCATTATAAGCACCTTTGTAAAACTGCCAGCCGATGACAAACTGCACCGGAGTCGCAAGCGCAAATTGGAACCAAGGATTCATGAAAAGTCCAGGAACCGGGATGCCGAGGTCCCATGGAAAATGGGCGATCATCGTATACAGCAGCGGCAGCGACAAAAGCGCAGAAATGAGCAATTTCACCTTTTTGGCGTGAATTTCTTCTTCTTTGTGGCTTTGCTTATCCTCACGCTCCTGCTTGACCTTTGCTTCATAACCCAGCTTGGCAACTTTCTCCTTAATGTCCTCGAGGGAAACAAGGCCAGGCTGATATTCAATTGTTGCGGATTCAGTCGCGAGGTTAACAGTGGCCCCTTTAATGCCTTCCATTTTCCCGACGACTTTCTCGATCCTAGAGGAGCAAGCCGCACAGGTCATTCCGTATATATCCAATTCCACCTTCTCGGCTTGAACACCGTAGCCAAGTTTATTGATTTTTTCAATGATATCAGTTGCATGGATATTTGCATCATCATACTCAACCGTGGCGTTTTCCATCGCGAGGTTAACGGTGGCATGTACCCCGTCCATCTTATTCAATACTTTTTCAATCCTTGATGAACAGGCGGCACAAGTCATGCCTGTGATATCAAGTTTCATCTTCCTATCTTCCATAACGATCACCTGCACACATTAAGATTTCGTAAACTGTTTTGTGACTTTCATCAATTCATCGATCGCTTCATCGCCATTTCCCGACTGGACAGCATCAGTCACACAATGGCGTGTATGCCGTTCAAGAAGCTGAAAGCCGACTTTTTTAAGGGCTGCATCGATGGCTGAAATCTGCACCAGTATATCAACACAATAACGGTCGTTTTCAATCATCTTCTGAATGCCGCGCACTTGCCCTTCAACCCGTTTCAACCGGTTAATGAGCATTTCCTTCTCTTCAGCTGAATGGGGCATGACCGGTTTTTTATCCGGCTGCATTTCAATATTGATTGATTCATCCGTCATCCTGATCACCTCTTTGCAAATCACTATACCCCCGGTAGGGTATAATGTCAAAGGTTTTCATCATTCCTTCACAATTTTATCACATTTTAACAGGTTTTATAGTTTGATAAGAGAAACACATATACCCCCTACCCGGTATTAGGTCCGTTGAAACTTCAGACGGTTTACGGGAGTCTGCAGCACACTGGGCCGGACTCACATATACTGCAGTAATGAACACTTTAAAGGAGGTACCTCATGAAATATGTTCCTGCTGTTCATCCTGGTTTTTTCCATCCCTATCAATATTATCAACCCTCCTGCGTCCCATCACCTTTTTTTTACGGCTGGGGGAGGGAGCAATACCCGGAAGTTGATGCGGAGATGTTCAGCGAATCTGCAAAAGCATTCCAGTCCCTCATGAAAGATGCCAGTAAAATTCTGGATCACCTTGCCGAGTCAAAAACCTTCGCCCATGACGTAATGGCAGCTGCGCAAGAAGATAAAAAGCAATTGGTTGAACAATTACTAAAATCAACAGGTGTTAAATCCAAAGTTGATGTCACCTATAACCCGGACAGCATTCATTTGCATTTGCATACTAAAGTTCACGGAACCGAATGCTGCGCCCTGACGATGGTCTTGCGGTGGAGATAAAACATGGTGAAGTGAGCGGAAAAATGAGTGAAGGTGGCCGAAACCGCTGGAAGAGATTTGTTTTAGAAAACGAACAGCCCGGGGTTGGCTGGTCGGGACAATTTATAGGTTTCCAAGGTCTTGGGTGAAAACTTTTGAGTCATGAAGGATGTTTGGTGAAAAGGGAGTGCCAGGCATTCTCTGGAGGTCATCCAGCGGGTCAATTCCTGGCACTTTTTGCGATGCTGGAATGGTGTTGCAGGTGATGTTCATGTGGCTTTGCGGACAGTAAAAAAAACCAGCTGAGCGAATCAGCTGGTCTTTCGTTTGCCCGGCGGCGTCCTACTCTCACAGGGGGACGGCCCCCAACTACCATCGGCGCTGGAGAGCTTGACTTCCGTGTTCGGGATGGGAACGGGTATATCCTCTCCGCCGTTGTCACCAGACATGATATTACGGTTTGCGATCATCTTCGAATCTCTTCGTCAGCTCCGTCGTCGGCATCCTCACGTATCCCATACGCTCCGGTGCCTCCTCCTTCGCTTCCTCGACCTTCTCGATGCTCCCAAACCTTACTGTTAAAACAGAATCTGCCATAAGACAGGTGCTCTGTTATGTTTCAGGTCATTCCCTGAAAACTGGATAACGTTGATGCAAGCAAGTAATGCGTTGATATGCCAG
>JAENYN010000006.1 GCA_016841765.1 Guptibacillus hwajinpoensis | reverse complement strand
ACAGAGGCTTTCAGCCGTAGAGCAAACCACCCGTTCTCA
Source organism: Guptibacillus hwajinpoensis (assembly GCA_016841765.1). Taxonomy (GTDB): domain Bacteria; phylum Bacillota; class Bacilli; order Bacillales; family Bacillaceae_O; genus Bacillus_BL. The sequence continues at coordinate 117,104 of JAENYN010000006.1, read as the reverse complement.
CGGGTGGTTTTGATTCCTGCACGAACGGACGGATGTCTATTTTGTTCATATAATAATGTGACTGAAAACGGCCGTGCCAAACATGTGAAATTCAAAAGGAACCACATCGAACCCGATTGAAATTATCTTTTACAAATATTCCCCTTAACTGTAAAATGAAAAAGGGAAGCGAAAATGGATGATATTGCTTGTTGAACCGCTTTCCGGAATAAAGGAGTGCCTCACTATGGACAAACTTCTCAGTCTTTTTCTAGTTACTATCCTGTTACTGACAGGCTGCCAGTCTTCTGAAGGCCAATTAAAAAATGTCGGGCTTCTTGTTCCGGACACGATCAATGATCAGGTATGGGGAAGCAAAGGATATAAAGGATTACTGAAAATACAATCGACTTTTGACACGGAAGTTTATTATAAAGAAAAAATGAATTCGCAGGAAGCTGTCAGCAAGGCTGTTCAAGAATTCAGCAATCAGGGTGTCAATTTGATTTTCGGCCACGGCAGTGAATATGCTTACTACTTTGAGCAAATCCATCAAGACCATCCGAATATCCGCTTCGTCGTCTTTAACGGTGATGTCAACGGGGATAATTTGACAAGCGTTAATTTCAGCGGGCATGCCATGGGCTTTTTTGGCGGCATGATCGCCGGCGGAATGACGGAATCAAACAAGATAGGCGTCATTGCGGCTCACGAATGGCAGCCGGAAGTGGACGGTTTTTTTGAAGGAGCCCTCTATGAAAACAGTGAGGCGAATGTCTCGATTCGCTTTACCCAGTCATGGGACGATAAGGACATTGCTGTCAAGATGGTGGATGAAATGATTGACAATGGTGTAGATGTGGTTTATCCTGCCGGAGATGCCTTCAATGTACCAGTGATTGAGCGGTTAAAAGAAGAAGGCCTTTATGCCATCGGCTATGTTTCAGACCAGGCGGACCTCGGCAAAAACACTGTATTGACATCCACTGTCCAAAATGTAGTCGAAATCTATGAATCAGTTGCCAGTGATTACAATGATGGGAATCTAAAATCAGGGAACCTGTACTATGATTTTCAGGAAGAAGCAATTGAAATGGGGCGGTACAGTCCGATTGTGCCCGATAATTTAAAAAGAAAAGTGGAAACGGCTGTTTCTGAATATAAAGAAACAGGCTTACTACCAAACCAGTGATATCGTTACCGGAAAAATGTTGAAGGAGGACGAGCAATGAGTCAGGAACGCAACATGATGTTCATGCAGATTGCGATGAAATACTTGCCGAACGCCAAAGAAATGATGGACGAAAAAGGGATTGAAATGAATATGGATGATTTACAGCCGATGCTTGAAATGCTCCTCAAGGTTATGGACGAAGCCTATGAATTGGGCTTCCGTGATGCAAAAGAAGCCGAGTGACCACGGCTGAACCTCCAGCCAATAATGATTTAAATGCGAGAACCGGATCTTCACGAAGAAGATCCGGTTTTTTTCCTCCGCCTATAGTTATAAAATTCACTCACTCCGAGAACCACAGTCAAAATAACAGTTAACAGAAATAAACCGTAGCTTCCGATTATGAAGGCCCCGATTAACACTGCAGCCGGAATGAGCCACATTTTCCAGTGCATGAGGTTTTCCCCCTTTAATCAATTTCCGCCCGTCGATGAATAGAGAGATCTGCAAACCAGCCTATATTCAGTATACCCGGACAATCTGCCGAAAAACCGCATGTGTAATCATGGCTTAAAGCGCTGCCTGGTTTGCACAGGATATATAGACAAATGAAAAAATATCATATAATATTAGTACCAAGTCATAATAATTGATAGTATAAACCTGTGAAAAGGAGATGCTTATATGAATGCCGGGATACTGGGATTGGGGAGGTTTTTACCGTCCCGCATTGTTACGAACGAGGATCTGGAAAAGATTGTGGATACATCAGATGAATGGGTGAGGACCCGTACAGGAATCAAAGAACGGCGGATAGCTGATGATAATACGGATACATCCGATATGGCAGAAGCGGCAGCACGTGATGCAATCGCATCAGCAGGTGTGGCAGCTGTAGACATTGATATGATTCTGGTAGCGACCGTTACGCCTGACAACCCGTTCCCTTCTGTGGCCTGCCTTGTGCAAGACCGAATTGGTGCAGTTAACGCAGTTGCGATGGATGTCAGTGCGGCTTGTGCCGGTTTCATGTATGGATTGGCAACAGCCAAACAGTTCATTGAAGGCGGAGTGTACCGCAATGTCCTCGTTATCGGAGTGGAAAAGCTTTCGAAAATCACCGACTGGAGCGACCGGAATACGGCTGTTTTATTCGGAGATGGAGCGGGAGCGGCTGTAATCGGGCCTGTATCTGATGGCCGCGGCATTCTGGCATTTGAGCTTGGTTCCGATGGCTCGGGAGCGAAACATCTATATCAGGATGAATACATCATCATGAACGGCCGGGAAGTATTCAAATTTGCAGTCAGGCAGATGGGTGAATCTGCTGTCAACGTTCTTGAAAAAGCAGGCCTGAGTAAAGAAGATGTCGATTTCCTTGTGCCACACCAGGCCAACATAAGAATTATGGAGGCGGCAAGGCAGCGCCTTGAACTTCCAACTGAAAAAATGTCTGTAACGATTGACAAGTACGGAAATACTTCGGCTTCTTCCATCCCGATTGCTATGATTGAAGAACTGGAGAATGGTAAAATCAAAGATGATGATCTTGTCGTAATGGTCGGCTTTGGCGGAGGCCTGACCTGGGGGGCTGTCGCCCTGCGCTGGGGCCGCTGATGAATTCAAATTATCAACTGATGATAAAGGGGTGCTGATTCAATGGAAAAAAGGCGTGTTGTCGTAACAGGCCTTGGAGCTGTTACACCGCTCGGCCTGGACGCAGAAACGTCCTGGCAAAATGCAGTCAAAGGAGTTAATGGGATTGGGGAACTTACAAGAGTTGACAAAGAGCAGTTCAGCTCAAAGGTGGCTGCAGAAATCAATGACTTCAATATTGAGGACTACATTGACCGGAAGAGTGCGCGGCGAATGGACCGCTTCACCCATTTCGCCCTCGCCGCTTCCTTGATGGCAGTAAAAGATGCCAACATTGACATCTCCGGTGAACTTGCCGAGAGGACCGGCGTTTGGATCGGATCGGGAATCGGAGGGATGGAAACATGGGAAGAACAGCATGCGACCTTTATGAAAAAGGGGGCACGTCGTGTCAGCCCGTTCTTTGTGCCGATGATGATTCCTGATATGGCCGCAGGGCAGGTTTCCATCGCTCTCGGAGCAAAAGGAATCAATTCCTGCACCGTAACGGCCTGTGCGACGGGCACTAATTCGATCGGAGATGCTTTTAAAGTGATTCAGCGCGGCGATGCTGATGTAATGGTGACGGGAGGTGCTGAAGCCCCGCTTGCCAATATGGCATTTGCAGGCTTCGGCCGGATGACGGCTTTATCTACTAATCCCGATCCGGACACTGCGAGCCGGCCGTTTGATGCCAATCGGGACGGTTTCGTCATGGGAGAAGGAGCAGGCGTCTTGATCCTTGAATCGCTGGAGTCGGCAAAAAAGCGCGGCGCAAAAATTTATGCAGAAATTGTGGGCTACGGTTCAACGGCAGATGCCCACCACATTACCGAACCTGCACCAGGCGGCGAGGGAGGAGTCCGGGCGATGCGCCAGGCAATCGCAGATTCCGGCCTGAAGCCTGAAGAAATTTCATACATGAACGCTCATGGTACAAGCACACCGTACAATGATAAGTATGAAACGGCAGCTATCAAAGAAGTGTTTGGCGACTATGCGTATAAAATGGCAGTCAGCTCAACAAAATCGATGACCGGGCATTTGCTCGGTGCAGCAGGAGCGGTTGAAGCGATTTTCTCCATTAAGTCAATCCAGGAAGATATCGTACCGCCGACAATAAATTATGAGAACCCTGATCCTGAATGCGACCTTGATTACGTGCCGAATGAAGCACGCAAACAGACCGTTCAGACTGCGCTAAGCAATTCCCTTGGTTTCGGGGGCCATAACGCCACCCTTGTTTTTAAAAAGTATAGTGAGTAAGCATTCGTAAAGTCCCGGTATAATGCCGGGGCTTTTTCTATTTTTACAAGGAGTGAAGTCTTTTGGAATGCGTTCTCGGACGATGGGCAGCAAGTGTGCTATGACAAGTGGGACGAGTTTGGAAGCGGTGTGACAAACGCTCCTGGATCGCAGGATTGGCGTGAAAGCGGACGGGAATGGCACGAAAACAGGCCAATGGCGGGAAAAGAGCAGGTTATGGCATGAAATGAAAGGTGTTCCGCGTGAATGACTTGTGTAATGGCATGTAACTCTGGCCCAATGGCGCGAAACCCGGACACTGCCGAGCCTTGACACCCGGTTCCGCCAATAAGCGGCTGAATCCAGCATGAAACTGAAGCTATATGGCGTGTAAATTCACCTGAACCGCGCAAGAAACCGAACACATTCACGCTCTCGAAGAAAAAGGTGGCCCATATCACAAGAACTCACTACTTTTTCAATTTTTCACTGTTGCCTGACGCAGTTCATACAAGCCCACCGCCAAAACCACTTCAACCCCCACCCAGATCGTCCAACATCCCGCCTGATCAGCCGCAATTTCCAAAGGTTTTTTATAAAGACTGTGTTAAAGCTCAATGTGATTTTTTACACTAGTTGATTGGAGTGGAAGGTGTGAGACTCCTCGAAAATAAAAACCTATTTTCTTTGAGCGGTGTTTATTCGAAGAAGCTTATTCAACGTCCTGTTCGACTAGCGGGACAGGTAAGGCCCAACAGGAACGGAGCGAGTACTTGTGCCTATGGTGAAAGTGAGTACCTGCAACGGAAATCAACACTAGCGTTTAACAGAGCCTTTATAAAAGAACAGGGCCGGTGAAAACGGTGTTCTGGACAGCTTTGTAATATGAAGGTATCGTTCACAAGCCAATCCTGGCAGGCATATTGTAAAAAAAACGGTAAAACCCTAAAAGGAAGTGTGTATATGCCGGTCATTGATACATTTTCCTGGCTTGAGCGATATGCCAAACGCCAGCAGACAGCTGATAAAAAAACACTTTTTAAAGAACAGGAGAAGATGGTTTGCCGGCCGTTGCAGGATTTTTTTCCAGGGATCCCCGAATTCGAAATCCATAATCATTTGCTGTCAGCGGGACTCAGTCAGCCTTCAAATTCTGCTTCCCGTTTTGTGTCAAGGGCGGAAAAAAATAAGCTTCATGAGAAAGCCGTCCGCCAATTCAAACAGTTACGGCAAGAATGGGAGGGACCGGATGTACCGGTTTTTATACTTCCTTCTGATTTGAACAATCGCCAGCTCATGAAGGCATTTAACGGTAAAGCCGGTCTTGCCTTCGAAGACAAACTGTTTTTATTTGTTCCGCCCGGCATCGAAGAAAAGGAGCTCAAGGCTCTTCTAACCCATGAGTATCATCACGTGTGCCGCGCACAAAAGCTCAACCGGCCTGAAAAAGAGATGACCCTTCTTGATTCGATCATCATGGAGGGACTTGCAGAAAAAGCTGTAGAGAGGAGGACCAGTTCCGGCAGCCTTGCGATATGGACATCAATTTATCCAGCCGGCAAGGCGAGGAGGTTATTTAAGAAACACCTGTCCTCCAGGCTGGGGGTCACGAAGTTCCAGCCTGCGCATGACAAACTATTATATGGTGGGGGCATGGTTCCGAAATGGCTGGGATACAATTGCGGCTGGCATATCGTGGATAGCTGGCATAAAAAACTAGATAGCCTGGGTACGGAAACACTTATTTCAGCTCCAGCGGAAGCCATCCTGGCAAACTCGGATTTCTCCAGCAGCCGAGATAATTGAACATAATCAGGATCCATCAAACCTGTTTATCCATGCCGGAACCTGCCTTGTGCATGCCTGATTGGTGCAATCAGGTTATACGGCGGAAGCCTGTCTCATATAATGTACAAACTCCGGGAAACAAAGGAACGAAACGGGGGATGGGACAGGCGATGGTAGTAAGGCTTTTTTTATTCTTGATTGGTTTTGGGCTTTCGGTAGCCGGGGGCATAACCGCAATTGCTTATTTGAACCTGCTTACGGCCGGGCACGGCTTCTTTGAATACCTGGATTTCATCAGCAAGCAGGTGGAAACGTATTTTTTGGGAGCCGGGATGCTGCTGATCATTTTAAGCATTTACAGCCCTTTCGACTAAGGGAGATGGATTTTCCTGTTAGAATTGGAATATTTTTTACCCCTGATGACCATACTGTTTGCAAATAGCTATGAAGTGAGGGGTAAAGATGTTGTATCTCCATGATGTATGGGTGAATTGGTTCGAAGGCGAAGAAAATGGATACAATGTTTGTGATTTCCATGAATGGCGGAAAGATGACGGTGTGGAACTGCTTGATCAAGTACCGTTACTCGTGCTGGAAGCACCGTTATTCCATTATGTTGAAAATTCCCTGTCCGAACTCCCTGACCAGCTTTTGGATGAAATTTACCAGAAAAGCTTTGTGCGAAAAAACCATCAGCGTATTCAGCTTGACTACTGCTTTGTTGCTACAGATGGCGAACGGATTTTGGCAGTTGACACCCTCGGGTACCGCATGCCGATTCGAAAGAGCAGGCTCATCCCCCGACAGGAACAGCTTGTATATGAAATGAGCGAAGACAAAGAGGCTGTACCTTATCGATTTGAACCTGAGGAACCGGAAAATAAGGAACATCATATTCTGTCACCTGACCCGGCGTTGATGACAGGCCTTACAAGAAAAGAGCGTCAGCTGAAACAGTTGTTATTCATGGCACTCGACCAGCTGTATTCTACGACAAATATCGCTGAGCTTCGTTATTGGTATACTGAATGGAACCCAACAAAATACAGGGAAACACAGACTATGGAACACCGGCAAGTGTGGGAGAGCCTTTATAACGAAGTGAAGAAGGGCTGGAGCACACATCATGAACATTTGTGCGAACGGATGATAAAAGGACAGCCGTTTTTTGAACAACTATGGGAATTGGAAATGCGTGAAAAAGTAAATTGAATGTAAGCAGATAAAACAAACAAGAGGAGCACCTGGTAAAGGTGCTCCTCTTGTTTGTTTTTTGTTAAGCGTCGTTTTGATTGCCGCACTCCACACTGCAATAGAACAGGACGGCCGCGGATTCAACATGAAGCAGGGTTGTAGAGCAGAACGGATCTGTTTTGCAAAAGAATGAATCCGGTTTGAGAACAGGTCGGAACATTGGCAAAAGTCTGCTGTTTCGACGGGAATAATCATAAAGCTTACCGCCTGCTTTTCGGTTTACGCCCCAGTCCCATTGCATTTTTCGCTTTTTGCATCGTTTTCCCTGCAATGCGGTTTGCTTTTTCGGCACCATGGTCAAGAATTTCATCAAGCTCTGGTGATTCCACAATTTCATAGTAGCGCTCTTGAATCGGCTTCAATGTGCCGATGACTGCCTGAGCGACATCTGCTTTAAAATCACCGTACCCTTTATTGGCATAATCCTTTTCGATTTCTTCGAGAGACTTGCCGCTGCATAGTGAGAGGATTGTCATCAGATTGGATACACCAGGCTTGTTTTCTTTGTCATATTTGATGATACCTTCTGAATCTGTCACAGCACTTTTGATCTTTTTCTCAATTTGCTTCTCATCATCAAGGAGGAAAATCGTTGCTTTTACATTCTCATCAGATTTGCTCATTTTTTTCTCCGGATTCACGAGAGACATGATCCTTGCCCCCACTTTGGCGATTTGCGGTTCAGGGATTGTGAAAATATCATTATATTTCCTGTTGAAACGGTCCGCAATATCCCTTGTCAGTTCGAGGTGCTGCTTCTGATCATCGCCAACCGGCACGATATCTGTATTGTAAAGCAGGATATCGGCGGCCATGAGCGGCGGATAAGTAAGCAAACCAGCGGAAACGGCCTCCTTGCCGGCCGACTTATCTTTGAATTGGGTCATGCGTTGAAGTTCACCGATATAAGTGACACATTGGAGCATCCATCCCAGCTGGGTATGGGCCGGGACTTCCGATTGGATGAACAGTGTGGATTTGTCGGGATCAATTCCTGCTGCAATGTACAAGGCAGCAAGACTGCGGATGTTTTTGCGGAGCTTAAGCCGGTCCTGCGGCACGGTTATCGCATGTTCATCCACAATGCAAAAAAAGCAATCATCCTCTTCCTGATAGTCAACAAAATGTTTCAATGCGCCCAAATAGTTCCCAAGTGTAAGAGAACCACTCGGCTGTATGCCGGAAAAGATAACGGACATAACAAACACTCCTTCCAGATAGATAATAAAAAAGGTCCACTCGCCCCAAATATAAAACAGGGACGAATGGACCGCGGTGCCACCCTTGTTATTCTTCATCAAAAAGAATCTCTTTCAACTCCCGGCCGGAAAGACCGGACAGGATTCCCGCAGTATCGTACGGGTGACGCCGGAGCCTACTCATCGATTCAGTCCGGTGCTCAAAAGCCCATTCCATATTACTCCGCTGCTTGTTTCCACCATCCACAAGCTCTCTGCAAGCTTCATAACATGTACTATTCTTTCTCATCGCATGCCAATATAAAATTATGGTTTATTATACTCAAACAGTATATGGAATGCAAGCTGTTTTATACAAAGTAAGAAAACAAAATCATCAGGATAAAAAGGGATGTGCCGGAAATCAAAAAGGGCATCGTCAAATGGAAGCTGTATGCCGGGTTATGATCTTTATCTTCATCATCATCAAACTCCGCCGCATAGCGGTTCGCCTTCGAGCTTTTATTGCGGAAAGCTCTGAAGCTCCTTATGATGCCATTGAACATTCCGCCTTCAAGAACAAGCAATGAGGCGCCTGCCATTAAAAGGAGAAGTGAAATCATGAAAATCGTATTTACGATCGTGACGGATAAAGAGGGCCCCCTGAACAGGAAGGATAATAAGATCCCAATCGCTGCAGACCCCAGCACAAGCCAAAAAGCTGCTCGGAAATGTGTTTTCATGTTACCTCCAGGACGAAGTAGTTATAAAAGTAATTATATAGAAAAAGTAGAGACGGAACAATTATTACAGACATCCCCTGCCGAATGTACCGGTACATTAGGATTGTCCGGAAATCGGACTATTTTGCTAATTCGCTTTACAACGTTGAAGCATTGATAAATATAATATTGCCCATTTAATATTTGCCAGGGAAGGAAAAAGAAAGCGGATTTATGTATAGTTCTAAATACCTATTTTCTGTTACCTGACCGTAATAATATCAAGGCTTTATTAATAATCTTAAAAAAAAGTATATGCAAAATTGTTAGAATACTTGTATAATAATCCCATAGGCAAAAACTTCAGACAATTTTCAACGGTATTTGCCTGTCAAAAACCTATATAAAAAAGGGGAGGTCTTCAGTACATGAAGAAAAAGCTGTCAATTTTCTTCGTGCTTGTTCTGGCGCTCAGCATGTTCTTAGCAGCTTGCGGAGGCGGCAATGAAGGAGCAAACAACGAGAACGAAGGAAACGGAAATGAATCATCAGAAAACGCATCAGGCGGTGAAGGAGACGGCGGCGAAGCGAAACCGGATGAAGAGCAGGTCCTTAATCTGCTTGATAGTGCCGAAATCCCTTCAATGGATCCAATCACTGCAACTGACCAGGTTTCATTCATTGTAATGAACAACGTATTTGAAGGGCTTTACCGCCTTGGCCCGGACAACAAACCGGTACCAGGCGTAGCTAAAGATTACAAAAAAGAAGGAACAAAATACACCTTCACACTTAACGAAAATGCGAAGTGGAGCGACGGTTCACAAGTAACCGCTCAGGACTTCGAATATGCATGGAAGCGTGCGCTCAGCCCTGATACTCTTGCTGAATATGCATACATCATGGGCGACTTGAAAAATGCCAACAATATCATGGATGAAGAAAGCGATATGTACGGCAAAGTCGACGAGTTGGGTGTAAAAGCTGTAGACGACACAACTCTTGAAGTTGAGCTTGAAAACGATGTCCCTTACTTCGTCGGTTTGACTTCTTTCGGCACATTCATGCCGCTTAAGAAGGATTATGTTGAAGAACAGGGCAAGAACTATGCTCTTGAAGCTGACACAATGATTTACAACGGTCCTTTCGTCCTTTCCGAGTGGAACCATGAACAGAACTGGAAGTATGAAAAGAACGACCAGTACTGGGATAAAGAAACTGTAAAGCTTGATGAAATCAACGTAAACGTAATCAAGGACACTGCTACAGCAGTCAACCTGTTTGAAACGGGAAAAACTGACCGTGCAGCCCTTAGTGCAGAATATGTTGACCAGTATAAAGACACTGAAGATTTTGTTAAGACACCTGACGCTGCTGTTTACTTCCTGCGCTTGAACCAGAAGAACGAAGCGCTTGCCAACGTTGATATCCGCAAGGCGATCAACATGGGCTGGGATAAAAAAGGTTTGACAGACGTTATCTTAAATAACGGTTCAATTCCTGCGGACTTCCTTGTACCGAAAGATTTCGTTTCCGGTCCTGACGGCGAAGACTTCCGCGCTGAAAACGGCAACATGCTTTCCCATGATGCTGCAAAAGCAAAGGAACATTGGGAAAAGGGACTTGAAGCACTAGGTAAAGATAGTGTGAAATTGGAACTTCTTAACTATGACAGTGATAACTCCAAAAAGGTTGGCGAATACTTGAAGAACCAGCTTGAGAAAAACCTTCCAGGTTTGACTGTTTCTATCAAAGCTCAGCCGTTCAAGCAGAAGCTTGACCTTGAAACTAAAGGTAACTATGACTTCTCATTTGCCGGCTGGGGCCCTGACTATCAGGATCCGATGACTTTCATCGATATGTTCGTGACAGATGGAGCACACAACCAAATGGCATATTCAAACGATGAATATGACAAGCTTGTAAAAGAAGCTAAAACAGACCTTTCCGATCTGGAAGCACGCTGGGATAAGCTTCAGAAAGCAGAAAAAACCCTGCTTGAAGAAGATGCAGCAATCGCTCCGATGTATCAGGCAGGTCGTGCTCACCTGATGAAGCCTTACGTCAAGAATTGGGTGAAGCACCCATTCGGCGGTGACTACAGCTTCAAGTGGACATATATTTCTGGTAAAAACCAATAAACCACTAACAGAGATCGCAGTTTTTATAGTAAAATCAGGAGAGTATATGTCCATCCTGGCATATACTCTCTTTTTGCCTGTCTATATGAAAAACGTCAGAAAATGTAGAATATTAAAAGTAATCCTGTTAGTCGATTTTTGCTGTATAATAAGACATTACGAGGAGGTGTTTGTATGGGACGATATATTCTCGGAAGGGTTGGCTACATGCTACTGACCCTGTTAATAATTGCAACGTTTACTTTCTTTTTAATGCAAACATTACCGGGATCACCATTCAACAATGAGGACAAACTTTCAGACTCACAAAGAGAGAGGCTTTACGAGAAATACGGATTGAACGATCCGGTTCCTGTACAATACGTCAAATATTTGGGGAATCTTGCACAAGGGGACCTGGGGGAATCTTTCCAGTATGACGGCCGTACCGTAAACAGCATTATTGGGGACCGTATAGGTGCCTCCGCTTTTCTCGGCGGACAGGCGACTCTTTTCGGCCTGCTTTTAGGAGTGCTGATGGGTATCATATCAGCATTAAATCATAATACATTCCTGGATTATGGAACGATGGTATTAGCCGTGTTAGGCATATCAATACCCTCGTTCGTATTTGCCGGGCTTTTGCAGTACTTTGTTGGTGTCAGGTTACAATGGCTGCCGGTTGCATTTTGGGATGGATACGAATATACAATCATGCCGACAATCTCGCTTGCAGTGTTCGTTGTGGCCCAGATTGCCCGTTTCATGAGAACGGAAATGCTTGAAGTGCTCGGACAGGACTACATTACGACTGCCAAAGCAAAAGGCATCAGCAATTCGGCAGTTGTCATCAAACATACGATCAGAAATGCGATTATTCCGGTTATTACAATTCTAGGACCGATGACTGTCGCCCTTATGACAGGTTCACTTGTTATCGAAAATATTTTCGGTGTGCCGGGGCTTGGCGAACAGTTCGTAAAATCAATTACTACAAATGATTACCCAGTTATTATGGGAATTACACTCTTTTTTAGTGTTTTGTTTATCGGAATCGTTTTGGTTGTCGATATCCTATACGGAGTCATTGACCCGCGTATCCGACTGGCAGGAGGTAAAAAAGCATGAGTGCAGAAAAACAGCCTATAACAGAAGATTTGTTCCAGCCAGCTCATATTGACGAAGACAAAAGTGAAATGATATCAAAACCGAGTCTATCATTCTGGCAGGATGCCTGGATGAGGCTCAAGAAAAACCGCGGTGCGTTTACCGGCTTGATTTTGATCATTGTCATCATGCTTCTCGCCATCTTCGGCCCGATGATGAATGAGTACGGTGTTGACAGCCAGGATTTGTCACGCACCAATATGCCTCCAAAAGTGCCGGTACTTGAGAATGTCGGCTTTTTGGGGCTTGATGGCATTGACATCCGCGGCGTCGATCAGTACGAAATGAAAGGCGTCGAAGGATATTTCTGGTTTGGTACGGATGATCTTGGCCGTGACTTGTGGACCAGGACATGGCAAGGGACCCGGATTTCCCTGTATATCGCGTTTCTGGCAGCAACAATCGACTTTCTGATCGGTGTTGCATACGGCGGCATTTCCGCGTTTTATGGCGGGCGTGTCGATAACGTGATGCAGCGTATCATTGAAATTCTGGTCGGGATTCCGAACTTGATCGTTATCATCCTGTTGATTCTCGTTTTGAATCCGGGGATATTATCGATCACGCTTGCGATGGTTATTACCGGCTGGGTGACGATGGCCCGTATTGTCCGCGGCCAGATTCTGAAGCTGAAAGAACAGGAATATGTGCTGGCGGCGAAAACACTCGGTGCAACCGACAACCGCTTGATCTGGAAGCACCTGATTCCAAATACATTGGGCCCGATTATTATTACGACAATGTTCACCGTTCCGTCCGCAATTTTCTTTGAAGCATTCCTGAGCTTTATCGGACTGGGACTGCAGCCGCCGACTGCATCTCTCGGAACCCTGGTGAATGACGGCTATAAAGCGATGAGGATATATCCTCACCAGATGACAATTTCGTCAATTGTCATCAGTATGGTTATGGTCAGTTTCAACCTATTAGGGGACGGCCTTCGGGATGCGTTAGACCCTAGAATGCGCAGATAGGAGGAGAAAGGTAAATGGAAAACATACTTGAAGTCAGTAATTTACATGTCTCCTTCGATACTTATGCCGGGGAAGTCAAGGCCGTTCGCGGCGTTAACTTTGAACTGAAGAAAGGTGAAACCCTTGCAATCGTAGGAGAGTCCGGATCCGGAAAATCGGTTACGTCAAAAGCAGTTATGCGTTTGATTCCTAATCCGCCGGGACGCATCAAAGACGGCGAGGTTCTCTTTGAAGGAAAGAACCTTGTTAAATATTCCGAAAAAGAAATGCAAAATGTGCGCGGGTCTGAAATGTCGATGATCTTCCAGGATCCGATGACTTCGCTGAATCCGACAATGACTGTCGGCAAGCAAATCATGGAAGGCTTGAAAAAGCACCAGAAACTGGGCACTGCCGAAGCGAAAGAACGTGCTGTACAGCTGCTTCGCCTTGTCGGAATCCCGAATCCGGAAACACGGGTCAAGCAATACCCGCACCAATTTTCCGGAGGGATGAGGCAGCGTGTCGTCATCGCCATTGCGCTTGCATGTAATCCGAAAGTGCTTATTGCCGATGAGCCGACAACAGCTCTTGACGTTACAATCCAGGCCCAGATACTGGACTTGATGAAAGACTTGCAGAAAAAAACAGGAACATCTATTATCATCATCACTCATGACCTCGGCGTTGTTGCAAATATTGCACAGCGTGTCGCTGTCATGTATGCCGGCAAGATTGTTGAAACCGGTACTGTTGATGAAATTTTCTATAAGCCGCAGCATCCTTATACATGGGGATTGCTAGCATCCATGCCGAAGCTCCATACCAAATCTGAAGAACTTCTGGCTATCCCGGGAACACCGCCTGATCTCGTGGATCCGCCACAGGGCTGCCCGTTTGCGGCCCGCTGTCCATATGCGATGAAGGTTTGTGTGGACAACATGCCTGAATATACAGAGCATTCGAACTCGCATAAAGCGGCATGCTGGCTGCAGGATGAAAGAGCTCCGAAAGTGGAACCGCCGGCTGAAGCTGTAGGAGGTTCGAAATAATGGCAGATAATCGTGAAAAACTACTGGAAGTACGTAATCTAAAAAAATATTTCAATGTCGGCAAAGATCAGGTATTGAAAGCTGTCGATGATATTTCGTTTGACATTTACAGAGGCGAAACGCTTGGTATTGTTGGTGAATCCGGCTGCGGTAAGTCGACTGCGGGCCGAACCATCATCCGCCTTTATAATGCCTCTGGCGGTGATGTCCTATTTGAAGGTGAGGATGTTCACGGCAAGAAGAACGCTGAAACATTAAAAAAATTCAACCGTAAAATGCAGATGATTTTCCAGGATCCATATGCATCTTTGAATCCGCGGATGACGGTTGCTGATATCATAGCAGAGGGCATTGACATTCATGGCCTTGCCAAAAATGATAAAGAGCGCCGTGAAAGAGTCCATGAACTCCTTGAAACGGTCGGCTTGAACAGGGAACATGCCAACAGATATCCGCATGAATTCTCCGGAGGACAGCGCCAGCGCATCGGAATTGCCCGCGCGCTTGCAGTTGATCCGGAATTCATCATCGCGGATGAACCGATTTCCGCACTCGACGTATCGATTCAGGCACAGGTAGTCAACCTGCTGCAAAAACTGCAGCGGGAGAAAGGGCTCACTTACTTGTTCATAGCCCATGACTTATCAATGGTTAAACATATTTCTGACCGTGTCGGGGTCATGTATCTTGGAAACATGGCTGAACTTGCTAATAGCGATGAACTGTACGATGATCCGCTTCATCCGTATACACAGGCATTGCTGTCCGCCATCCCTGTCCCTGATCCGGAAATCGAGCGGTCCCGCGAACGGATTATTCTTGAAGGCGACCTTCCAAGCCCAATCGATCCGCCAAGCGGCTGCCGCTTCAGAACACGCTGCCCGCATGCGATGGATATTTGTGCGACACATGTACCACGCTGGATGGAAGCAAGGGACAACCACTTTGTTGCCTGCCATCTTTATGATGAGGAAATGATGGAAGAGCACGAGGGAAATAAAAAGAAATAACATATAAAAAGGCAAACCGCATAGTTCAGCGGCTTGCCTTTTTATTATAAATTCTCTGGCTATCTCTCGTTAGGAAGCATGAATTTATCAGGAGGACAGATATTAGTGAAACAGGTAAAGCCGTTATAGAAAAAAGATAGCGTATTTGTCAGGGCCGGCAGTCGGAGGTGCCGACGAAACGCATATTAAAATCATTTTCGCTTATATTTTTTCATAAGATGAAGTACAAAGAATAGCAGTGTAAAACCGAAGGTCACTTGTATCGCCAGATCAGGTATCGATTGTAATCTCGTCTCCAAAAGAATGAGAAGAGCGAGTAGCAGTGCTGAAATAAAGGAAATGAGTTGATACATCTTGATTCTGCCTTTCTTTGTGGGAGTAAATTTTTAAGAATGGTTTCCTTGGTTTATTGCCCGTTGGGGGGAAGACAATGATCTATTTTACGTATGACCATGCCAGCGACTGGAATGAACTATCGGGTTTCATCGAAAAAACGAGAGGCCAGGGGCTGCCCTGTCCGCAAGGAAACATGGAAAAGCTGCTGCAAGCGGCGGCAGATGATGGGGACTATCTTTACCTATTTCAAGATGAAGAAAAAGAGCGATTGACAGGCTGGGCCTGGTTCAAGCCAATAACAGGAAAACTAGTCGTAGTTGGAGCCGGAATCGGCGAGGTGAGTAATCAAGAGATGCTCCTGTATACAATCATCCGCCTGGCCCTTCGGCATGCAGGAAAAAACAAACCTGTTCAAATCAATATACCTCAAGATTCTCTGTTCATCTCCGGGATATACAATCGCTTCTCAGCCAGTACTGAAGTGCAGGGAAAAGTCCACAGCATCACCATATATCCCTGAATCATGCCGTTCACAAATATGCTGTATGTACGTAAGAAGCACTCCGTAACAGGAAAGTACTTCTTTCAGACAGAAGCTTTCATTTCAAACCCGCCATCGTTTAGTGCATAGTTCACCATGTTATCGAGCTTTTTAATTCGGTCGGAAGCTATGCTGCTGGCGATTTCACGGTAGTGATGTTTGCCATCCGGTTCTTCATCTGCTTCGTCCGCAAGCCGGACTACCTTTTGAAGAGGGGTGGTGTACAGTTGCCCTTCTGGAAGATAGGAATCGGTATGAAGTAGAATGGCAAGGGAAATTTCTTTGGCATTGCTCCGGGACTCACCGAGTTCGATCAATACGCGATGGGCCCGTTCAGCACCCTTGATTGCATGAATATCATTCTCCTTATACAAATCAAAGTCCCACTGGCCATTTCGATACCAGGTATAGTGGCCGATATCATGCAGCAAAGCCGCTTTTGTGGCAAGATCTGGTGAAACACCGTACTGCAGGGCGAGGCGGTATCCATGATAAGCAGCAGCAATCGCGTGGGCTATCCCCGACCGTTTCAGATGTTTTTGAACAGTCTCATGGTGAAAGACATCTTCCAATGTAACGTGCCGCACGTTATTACCTCCTTTTTATCGTATATGTCCAGATAGGATGTTATTAAACATGTTATGCAAAAGAAGACAACCATGTGATGGGTATTTCTAAATAATATATCAGGATGAATATGAATAATCAAGAGAGGGTTTGTCGAAAAGATAAAGTTTATCAATGTGGAAAATGCGGTACAGATTACAAAAAGATACAACTTTTGTTAAAAAGGTCTTTAGAAGTTGAGGAGGAGAATTTATAATGATAAAAGGACAAAAAAGTTAGGGGAATGAGGGCATCATGAAAAAACGGAATCGGATCAGGGGATTATTATTATCATTTGCAGTGCTGCTGGCAGTTTTTTATCCACAGAATATAAGTGCTGAAGAAAAACTGAATGGAGAATTACATGAGAAGAGTGAAATAAAGCTGGAAAAGAAGGAACTGCCTGCAAAAGTTGCACGATTTACATATGATTCGGGACTTACCTTTACGTATCCGGATGCGGTGCGAGGTGTTTATGTAACCGGACATTCAGCAGGCGGGGAAAAGTTCAGCCGGCTCTTAAAACTGATAGACTCAACCGATTTGAACGCAATGGTAGTCGATATCAAAGACGATACAGGAAATCTGACATATAAGCCTGAAAAAGGTTCCGAGTTTGAGGATTTAGGAAAAAATTATATTAAAGATCCTAAACAAATGCTGAAAACCCTGGAAGAAAAACAGATTTATCCGATTGCCAGAATCGTAGTCTTCAAAGATACTGTTTTAGCTTCCAGAAAACCAGAGCTTTCCTTCAAGCAGAACGGAAAAGTGTGGAAAAACGGCCGCGGGGATGCGTTTGTGAGCCCATTCCAGAAAGAGGTTTGGGATTACAATGTCAAAATCGCCGAAGAAGCCGCGAAAATGGGCTTCCAGGAAATCCAATTTGATTACGTCCGCTTTCCGGAAGGATTTGAAAGACGGGATTCCGTCCTGGAATACAGCATGGGCGACTATGCAAACCTGGATATGGACAATGTCCAGAAGCGGGTGAAAGCTGTAACAGACTTTGTGGCTTACGCCAAAAAAGAGTTGGAATACTATGATGTGGATGTTTCTGTAGATATTTTCGGATATACGGCCACACTTCCTGAAGCACCTGGTATCGGCCAGAACTTCACGAAAATATCAAGCAATGTCGATGTTATTTCTTCAATGATTTATCCAAGCCACTGGACATCGTATTTCGGAATTTCCAAACCGGATCTGGAACCGTACCGCCTTGTCAACGAATATGCAAAAATGGAAAACAAAAAGTTGGATGAACTGGATCCCCGCCCGACATCCAGGCCCTGGATTCAGGACTTTACTGCTTCTTATCTCGGCCGCGGGAACTATAAGTCGTATGGAAAAGCGGAAGTGGAAGCCCAGATCAAAGCGCTTAACGAAAACGGCATTAAGGAATTTCTCCTCTGGGATGCGGCTAATACGTATACGGAGGGTGTCGATTATACCCCTTTGAACGAATGAAAAACAGGGCATCTTGACACTTGGCGGTTGGATAAAACAAAAAAATAACAGAATCGTTAACAAGAAGAACAGCAGGCCGGATGGTAATGGTTTGCTGTTCTTCTTGTTTGTGGGTCAAGTGTAAAAGAAAAGTTTCCGATGTTCTCAGAATACTTTGTTTGGTAAACAAAAAAGAGGAGCAAATCAACAATCTAATTCGCTCCTCCAAATGGAATCTACCTATTGTTTTCTCTTTTTCATCCGAGCCGTTCAGTTGAAACGGCAAGTTTCAAATCATTTTTTGGTTCCGCCAACATCTTTCCAGTTGGCTGTGATCTTATCATTCTGATCGATGAACATATTTGCGTTTTTACCGGCGAACAGCCGACCAAATGCACTTCCAACTGGTGCCATAAAGGCACTTATAATAACGACGAGCACAATGAAAACGCCAAAATCAAGCAGTACTTCTCCCATGCAAATCCCTCCCGGTGGTAAACGAATGTTCAAAAAGCGCGGCCCTATAGCGAAAGGATATGCTGGAGGGCTATGTATAAAGCCTCCATAACATGTATGGAGCGAGTCAGCACCTTTTGAACGGAATGTATTCTTACCATTATTGTAAGGCAAAGCGTACAAGAAAGGAAGGGGGGAAGAGTGTCAATTAGAGTAACAATTGCCCGGATTGATCATAATAGTAAAACGGTTCCATTCCTTATGTTATAATAAAAGATGGTAAAAAAAACTGTAAGGGAGTAGATCAATGAACTGGTATGAAAAGCTGAATCAATATTTTCCTGTAGAAGAAATGAAATCGAAAGAGCATATGGAAACTTTGCTTAAAGAACGCGGCGACATTTACCGCAAGGATGAAGATAAACATCACGTCCTGATGTATGTTGAACTTGAGGACTTTATCTTCATTGACTATATCTTTGTTTCAAAGGATGCAAGAGGCCAGGGGCTTGGCCGTAAACTTCTGGAAAGGTTAAAGGCAAAAGGGAAGCCGATCATTCTTGAAGTCGAGCCCAAAGATTATGAAGATACTGATACGATCAAGAGGCGTCGTTTCTATGAACGGGAAGGTTTTGAACATGCAAGCTCCATCGGTTATAAGCGCCGTTCCCTGGCCACGAATGAAATCAACGAAATGGAAATCCTCTACTGGTCGCCAACCCATGAATCAGAAGAAGCCATATATGACAGAATGAAAAAAACGTATGAATTGATTCATACCTACAAGGACAAAGAAATGTATGGAAAATCCTATCAGCATGTCGATGAAGTTTTGACTTATGAAGAACAAGAGTCGGCAGAAAAGGCTGCTGAATAGATATCAAGCGGTTCCCAACCTGGCATGGGAACCGCTTTTATTACAAATTAGGACAATATTCCCCGGGAAAACCTCATGTTAATAGAGAGAGAATGAGGCGGTGCGATGTTTTTTATTTTGGATCCCAAAAAACTGCTGAGGCAAGCCGCTGCAAATTGGCCGCTATGTATGATATGGAATAAAAGGTGGATTGAGCAGGTTCTTTACATGTTTTTAGCTGTGAATATTCCAAAAATATAAAAAAAAAATAAAATGAACCCCTGTTATTCTGTAAATATTTGCGAACGATTAAGTAATATCAACCGTCCTATTCTCAATGGGATTTGTATAATTGAAAGGCAAAAAAGCAATTAAACGTGAAATTCTTTTGTCTTTTTACCAAAAAAGAAGTTTACCTAGCTGGAAATACGGGTAAATAATATTAAAAGCCCACGATTGGACGCAGTTCAGCTTTTGTTACGTTTACATAAACCCTCTATCATTTTATGAACATTTGGTGTATAATGAGGACAGTAAGATTTAAAATGATTATAAATTGATAGATATAATAAAAACAGGCGTTGATTCGTTTGAAAGGAGCGATACTGCATATGGTTACCCTTTATACATCCCCGAGCTGTACATCCTGCCGAAAAGCAAAAGCATGGCTGGAAGAGCATGAAATTGATTATACGGAACGGAATATTTTCGCTGAACCGCTGTCAATCGATGAAATCAAGGAGATCTTGCGTATGACAGAGGATGGGACAGATGAAATCATCTCGACCCGTTCGAAAATTTTCCAGCAGTTAGACGTAAATCTCGAAACGCTGCCTTTAAAGGACCTTTATAAACTGATTAGTGAAAATCCGGGCCTTCTTCGCCGCCCGATTATTCTTGACGAAAAACGTTTGCAAGTTGGATATAATGAAGACGAAATCCGTCGTTTCCTTCCGAGGAAAGTCCGGACTTTCCAGCTTCGCGAAGCTCAACGCCTGGTCAACTAAAAAAACCTTCCGCTGCCGATTCTTGTGCTGCGGAAGTTTTTTCGTTTTTCGGGTGTGGGTCCCATATGAAAGCGGCTGCTCAATTGAATGCAGCCGCTTTTTCCTTCATTAAAGAAAACGGAGTTACCGTGACTCTATCGATTTGTTTTTCAGCAAGCCAGCCCCGATAACAAAGATGATTGTAGCGATAATGACTGCCGGTGATAAATAATCATATGTGTTGAAGATCGGGTCGAGCCGTTTTTCATGCGTTATCATTGTCCCTGCGGTATAGGCAAGAATTCCGGCACCGATATAGACGAGAAGCGGGAATTTTTCCATCCAGATGAGGAAGATTTTGCTTCCCCAGATAATGATGGGAACCGAGACAATCAACCCGAAAACGACAAGCAGGATATTGCCATGTGCAGCACCTGCTACTGCGATGACATTATCAAAGCCCATAACAAGGTCTGCAAAAACGATGGTCCGGACTGCCTGTCCGAGGGTTGTGCCCGCTTTGATATTCGATGGGTCTTCCTCTTCATCCACAATGAGGTTGTAAGCTATGTAGATGAGAAACAGGCCGCCGACAAGCTGGAGAAATGGAATTTTCAATAAATAAACGGCTACAATAGTTAAAAGAATACGGATAACGACTGCGAGCCCGGTACCTAAAAAAATTGCTTTGTTTCGTTTTTCCCGCGGCAGATTACGGCTTGCCAGCGCTATGACAATCGCATTATCGCCGCCCAGTACAATGTCGATTCCGATGATGACCAGTACCTTGGTTAGGAATTCCAACTCCACGGGTGAAGCCCCCTTTTTGAAATGAAACAGAAAAGATGATAATATTTGTTCATAGTTATATTATGTATGAGCCAATACAAATAACTATAACATATAACATAAATATACTGCCATTGAATATGTTCTGTTAACAAGGGCGTATTCTTTAAGGCTTCAGTTTGCGAATGATTTGCAATACCCGGGACAAATGCGGGTTTTGCATTATATGCCGGGTTTTTGTTTCCATTCTTACTGTATTTATCATACAATGAGAGTACAAGATGCATGATTGAACATGAGGAAAAAAGGGTAAGTTTTTTGAAAGGGCGTTACCCGGAGATAGAAGATCTCTTCCCGGAAAAAAGTAAGAAGGGAGAGGAAGAAGAATGGAAATAGAACGAATAAATGAGTATACCGTAAAGTTTTATATTACGTATAAAGATATAGAGGACCGCGGGTTTGACCGTGAAGAAATCTGGTATAACCGAGAGCGGAGCGAAGAACTTTTCTGGGAAATGATGGATGAGATGAACTTGGAAGAAGACTTCTCGGTTGAAGGGCCTCTCTGGATTCAGGTTCAGGCGCTTGATAAGGGGCTTGAAGTTATGGTTACACGGGCGCAGCTTTCAAATGATGGCCAAAAGCTCGAACTTCCTGTCAATGAGGAAAAAAGCATCGATATTCCGGTGGACGATCAGATCGAATCATTGCTCGATAAGAAGTTCAACATGAAGAACGACAATGCAGAAGCGGATCAGGAAGATGTATCGCCGGGTGATGAAACGCTTGAATTTATTATTGGTTTTGATGATTTTGAACATGTCATTTCACTGAGCCACAGCTTTGCGGCAGATGATGTATTCAGCCGACTTTACGTTTTCGATGACCATTATTATCTTTATGTAACGTTCCCTGAAGAGGAATTTTCCGAAGAAGAGCAGGATGACCTTTTGAGCTTTATGCTCGAATACGGCTATGAATCAAATATTACGGTCCATCGTATGATGGAATACGGAAAAGTGTTAATGGAAGAAGAGGCAATCAAGCAAATCCGTGAAACATTCCCACAAATGGCTTAACGGCCGGTTACAGCGAAGCTGAACCGGTCTTTTTTTGTGGTCTGGATAAGGATAGGATGTGACAATCGAATGTCTGGCAATTGCCTGGCAATTGCCAGGCATTTATTGTGCCATTAAATTTTAAAAACGCGGATATTTTGTGCAAGAGCATAAACTGATCTGCAAAAACAGGGGAGGGCGGGTTCGATGTGAAAGTATAGAGGGAGTAAAGAATAAAGGAGATGTTTTTCGTGCTTGTTTCGAAACAGAAAGATGGATCGCTGTTTTCGCTGGCAGATAAACATGATCGGGCTGAATTGGAGAGGCTTGCGGCTGATAAGTCCTTTTTCTGCCCGGTGTGCGGTAATGCCGTGAAAATGAAACTTGGCAAGTTCAAACGCTGGCATTTTGCCCATGTACATCTCGCCCAGTGCGAAAACAGTCCGGGAGGCAGAGAGTCGGAAGGTCATCTTGAAGCGAAGCGCCAGTTGTTCACGAGATTAGAAGAGACAGGCGAACATGTTTTGGTTGAGCCTTACCTGGCTGATCTGAGACAGAGACCCGATCTTCTCGTTACAGGAAATTCCGGCCGTACGGCTATCGAATACCAGAACTCGATTGTGGATTCGGCAGTTATTCAAAACAGGATTAAGAACTACCGCAGGGCCGGTATTGAAAGCATCTGGCTGCTCGGTGAAAACCATTTGAAAAGGCTTGCGGCCAACCGGTACCGAATCACCAATTTCCACTGGCTGTTTGCCCAACAGCTAACCCCTGGTATGCTTCCCCGCTTTTTATTTTATTCTCCTGTGAGCAGAAAATTGTTAATCTTACATAATGTCCTTCCCGTCTCGTCTTCTCAAGCTTTAGCGCTTCCCGCTGACTTTTCGCTTTCGTCTTTGACATTCCCGCACTTATACTCCGATACCATGCCAGCCCGGCCTTTTTCCCTGCATCAGAAAGAATGGCTCCTCTATAAACAAAGGTGGCGCTATTCGATCCACCGCCATACTTCCAGAAAAACACAACAGCTTAACAGAAAATTTTACCGGACAACAGGAAAACCGCTGTCCGCCTGTCCTCCTCAGGCAGGTATTCCCTTGAAGGAAAACAGCCGATTCGCCGAAGCGCCCATCATCTGGCAGCTGCACATCCTGCTTGAAGCCATCATGCCCTTGCAGCCGGGAAGCGGTCTCCCGTTACAAAAAGTAATAAGGATCATAAACGGGATGATCGCAGGGAGAAAAATCACAGTAAGTGCTTTTTCCTGCAACGGAGATGCCGTTACAGAACCGGTTCGGGCATACCTTGATTACCTC
Source organism: Guptibacillus hwajinpoensis (assembly GCA_016841765.1). Lineage (GTDB taxonomy): Bacteria > Bacillota > Bacilli > Bacillales > Bacillaceae_O > Bacillus_BL. The sequence continues at coordinate 93,431 of JAENYN010000006.1, read as the reverse complement.
GCAGCAGAGGGGACGCTTCAGAAAATGTCGGATCAAATTTACATGAAGAAAAAGGAGATCGTCATGCCAGAGTCATTGGATAATGCCCTGTTGCTTGATAAACAGGCCGTTCATAAAGCATTTGATATTATGTCCGAGATTTGAACGGAATTTGGCAATCTGTTGACAAAGACTTCCAAAGGGTAGTAAGTGTGTTTCGAATAACTTATTATTTTAAACAAGATGATTATGATGTTATTGTCCTTAACTGATATATACAACTAGGAGGTAAAAATGAATGTTCTGTTATCAATGTGAACAAACACCAACCGGCGGCTGTAATGTTGTTGGCGTTTGCGGAAAGAATGAGGATATTGCCAGCCTTCAGGATACAATGATTTTTGCCTTAAAAGGGATTGCAGCTTATGCAACACATGCCCGACAACTCGGATACTCTGATCCAGAAGTGGATAAAATCACACATGAAGCATTATATATGACATTAACAAACTCAAACTTCAATCTGCAAGAACATATCGACATGGCGATGAAGGTTGGCAATGCAGCTGTCCGCGTCATGGACTTGCTGGATAAAGCTCACACATCTCGTCTCGGTATCCCGACGCCAGTGAAAGTGACCCAGAATAAAATCGAAGGGAAAGCCATTGTCGTTACAGGCCATAACCTTTTTGCACTTGAAGAATTGCTGAAGCAAACAGAAGGAAAAGGCATCAATATCTATACTCACTCTGAAATGCTTCCTGCCCACGGCTATCCGGAACTGAAAAAATACCCACAGTTGAAAGGGAATATCGGCAAAGCATGGTTTGACCAGCGCCGTCTGTTTGAAAAGTTCCCTGGTGCAATTCTTGCGACAACAAACTGTGTCATGCCGATCAAAGGAACATACGCTGACCGTTTCTTCTCATATGAAGTAGCAGGCCTTGAAGGTGTGCGCAAAATCGAAGGAGAAGACTTCACGCCGCTGATTGAACGGGCACTTGAACTTCCTGAAGCGAACATGGAGTCTGAGCTTCACCTTACAACCGGTTTCCACCATGAGACTGTACTGGGCCTTGCCCCTGAGGTGCTTGAAGCAGTGAAAACAGGTAAAATCAAACGTTTCTTTGTTATTGCAGGGTGTGACGCACCTGGCAAAGGCGGCGAATATTATCGTGAACTTGCGACATCGCTGCCGGACAATACAGTGATCCTGACGACTTCCTGCGGTAAGTTCCGCTTCAATGATGTTGATTACGGAACAGTGCCGGGCACTGACTTGCCGCGGTTCATGGACCTCGGCCAGTGTAATAACTCCATTTCCACTGTCAAGATCGCAATGGGTCTTGCCGATGCATTAGGCTGTGAAGTCAGTGATTTGCCGGTTAGCATCGTGCTTTCCTGGTTTGAACAAAAAGCGGTGGCAATTTTGCTGGGCCTCTTCAGTCTTGGCATCAAAGATGTCCGCATTGGGCCAAAGCCACCGGAATTTATCACACCAGGTGTTATGAATGTCCTGCAGGAAACATTCAACTTGCAGCTGATCGGTACAGCAAAAGAAGACATGGAATCAATGATGGCACTATCTTAATCAAAATGGAAAGAAGCACGGGAGATTCTGTGCTTCTTTTTTAATGTTTATTGTACTGTGAAATTTCTTCTTGGCTATGGGTGAGGAGTTAGGGGCGAGTTGGACAGTAACAGGCAATAGTTCTCCAAGACGATCGTGCAGACGATGTCAGGAGGCTGGAATTTCGGGTTCATACTACTGATTACAAGCCCTGAACAGCTGTTCAATACCTGTAAAGCAGGACCAGCTATGATTATAGGCACGGGAAGCGGTCTGCCGTGCCTGTAATTTGTTTTTGTTTTTTTATAAGGAGTGTTTAAGGATTATTAGACAAAGATCGATTTACTTATAATTGTATAATAAAGATAAAGCTTATACTGTTAAAGGGGCAGGTTAACACAATAGTTTGAAAGAATTTTATTTAGAAAGAAGGAGTGTTTTGAAGAAAGTTGCAAGTGTTTTATTTATACTTTTATTGTTTGGTTGCAGCAATGGCACGGCTGAAAAGGAAAGGTTAACTATTCTTGAAAATGAAAGCAATATAGCCTATGTTGAAAGTCAAAATTTATTAGCACCAAAGGTATGCTTGGAAAATCAACAGGAAAGACAATCAATTGAACCGTTTTTAGTAAAATTCGAAATAACAGGTGATTTAAAGTCTGTTATTGATAAGGATTCCAATGTTTCTATTGATAGTCGGAATTTGTTTAATGGTAGTGATGGAGACATTTCGAGCTTACCGCCTAATGGAAAGTCATTTTGCACTGGAAATAATTTAACATTAACTAAAGGTGTCAGCCAAAATGAAGTAGAACAGATGATTACTGAAGGTGATATGACGGTGTCTGTTACTGAATTAAATGGTGATGTTATATCTTCATTAACTTTAAAGGAATTTGTTATTGGGAAACCTGATGGTTCGGTATTCGAGCACTAGTTGTTATAATGCAGCCATTCCACAATGGAAAGGCTGTTTTTTTATAACTCCCGTAAATACTTTACAGTCGCACCATTAGAGTTTTGGCATCCAGCTTCCCTCCGGCCGCACTTACAATGTCTTCATAGCCGTGGAATGCCAGTTGTCTCGCCAGGCGTTCTTCGGAAAGCGAATGCCTGCAGTAGAAAGGAATAGGCAATTTTCATCAGTTCTACTTCCAAGCATTGACCTGAAGTAAACTATACCAAAAGAACACCCATTTAAAAAATATTCAAAAAATTCATAAACATTAAAGGATAAACCACTATTATGAAGAATTTTATACTTACTTGCATTTTTGTAAAATAAAGTTAAAAGAGCATGAGCTTGTTAAATAGAAAGGTGGTGAGAACGTGGAAATCATTCCGCTGCAACTGGAGACTCCTTTTGCCGAAGGGGGTGTCAATGCATTCCTTGCGGTCGGGAAAACGGTTACCCTTATCGATACGGGCAATCCGGGAGAGGAAAGCTTTAAAAAGCTGAAGACGCGGCTTTACGGCAGCGGGTTTTGTTTTGAAGATTTGGATCATATCGTCCTGACACACATACACATCGACCATTCGGGCGGGCTTGCCGGCATCCAGAAGGAAGTTGATTTGCCTGTATATGTCCATGAAGCCGCCAGGCCCCATATAATTGACGGCTTTAAAGAATTTGAGCGCAGCGAGGCTTTTTTTCATGCGTTTATGGATCAGGCCGGGGCAGATCCTGATTTGAACAGGCCCCGAAGGAGATATCATGAGGAAGAATGGCGGAATATCCACTATCTAAAGGATGGCGATGCAGTTCTTATTGGCGGGGAACCTTTTGAAACGGTTTATGTCCCAGGCCACAGCCAGAGTGATATCCTTTTATGGAATCGGGATAGCGGCACAGCTTTCTCCGGTGATCATTTGATTGGCGATTTTTCAGTGAATGCGTTTGTCGAGCCGTTCCCAGGCACAATGGAAAGGCCGAAGACATTGCTTCAATATCGGCAGTCGCTGAAGCGCATTTTCGACCTGCCTTTGGCAACCGTCTATCCTGGCCACGGGGCTATATTTTCCAATCACAGGGACATTATTGCTGCGCGGCTTAAGGAACAGGAAAAACGCTGCCGGCACATTATGAATATCATTGGCGGGAAAGAGAAGACCATTTATGAAATTTGCCTGGAAATGTATCACCGCTTGAAAGGAAAAACGGTATTTCTCGGACTGTCGCAAATTCAGGGCCATCTCGATCTTCTGGAAGAACGGGGCGATGTTCTCCCTAGTTTTGGTGATAAGGCGATTAGTTACCGGACTGCGGCCGGAGAAAAAGCTAACCTGGCCGATGCATGTGAAATCCATGAATAGTTTTCCGCTCATGGAAAAGAATCCTGTGAACAAGGAGTGGGTTGATTGAAATTAAAGGATCTGCTTGAAACCAACATACGGGAATTCGGTGAATATCCGTTACTGTTTTTCGGCGAAAAACAGTATACGAACCTGCAGACAAAGGAGAATGCCGATAAGTTGGCAGCCGGTCTCCGCAAAAAAGGAATCGAAAACGGAGACCGCGTTATGGTATGCATGCCTAATTCACCGGAAGTGATTTTTGCCTATCAGGCCATTACCAGGGCGGGGGCGATCATTGTTCCGGTCATGTTCATGCTTCATCCGAAAGAGCTTCATTACATTGCCCGCAATTCGGGTGCAAAAGCGGTCATCACTTCGGCATTGGTCCGTAAAAATGTCGAAGCCGCCATTGAAGGCCTTCCGGAGCAGCCCCTTCTGGTAACGGCGGATATGCCGACCGATGAGCGGGCCGTCAATCTATATGATCTCATGTCCGATGTTAAAGCGGATCCATCAGGTGAAGTCCCTGAAGCTGAACCTGAAGATACAGCAGTCATCCTCTACACATCAGGCACGACCGGCAATCCAAAGGGCGTGCTGCTTACCCACAAAAATTTATTTTCCAATGCACAAAATTCCGCAAGGCATAATGAGACGGAACGGGGAACAACGATCGGCGTCCTGCCCCTCGCCCATGTTTACGGACTGACTATATCGAACACTTGCTTCTTGACCGGCAGTTCCATCGTCATTTTTCCGAAATTTGATCCAAAAGAAGTGTTTCAGGCAATCGAAATATACCGGGTAAGGTCCTTTTCTGCCGTTCCGGCGATGATTCATGCATTGCTTTCCTACCCCGCCAGCGATCAATTTGATACTTCCAGCCTTGAATGGGTGGGATCAGGTTCAGCGCCACTGCCGGTGGCACTTTTGCATGCCTTTGAAGAAAGATTCAATGCAAAAGTGTTTGAAGGCTATGGATTGTCGGAAGCAGCCCCTGTTGTGACGGCGCATAAGAAAGGGATTGAAATCAAACCGGGATCGGTCGGCATTCCCATTCAGGGGGTGGAAGTGAAAATTGTGGATGAGAGCGGAAACGAGGTGCCAGCCGGCGAGGTCGGGGAACTGGCTGTCCGCGGGGACAATGTCACCCCTGGATATTTTCATAACGAAGAAGAAACGAGAAAAGTCCTGAGGGACAATTGGCTTCACACAGGTGATATGGCCCGGATGGATGATGAAGGTTATCTTTATATTGTCGACCGCAAGAAGGATTTGATTATCCGCGGGGGCTTCAACCTGTATCCGCGTGATGTTGAGGAAATCCTGAGCAGTCATGAAGCCGTATCGGAAGCTGCTGTTGTCGGTGTGCCTGATGAACGGATGGGCGAGGAAATGGTTGCCTGTATTGTCAAAAAAACCGGTGCTGTTATGACGGAAGAAGAACTGATCAACTATTGCCGTGATCATCTGGCCAAAAATAAAACACCTCGGCGGATCATATTTTTGGAAGCGCTTCCGAGAAACGGAGTGGGGAAAATTTTAAAAACCCATTTACGGAAAACAGCTGCCAATGCCGTCAGCAATCCGGAAACAGCCGGATGACGAAACACGGTTTTCTTGCAAGAAAACTGAATAACGGAGATTGAAAGGAGAATGTGCATGGAGCGCCGGACCATTTTAACGACAAGCGCCAGGGGGCTGCAAGAGGATTCATTTCCGTACCGGCTTTACCAGAAAGCAAAACGGGTCGGGACCTGGAATCCGGAAGACATCGATTTCAGCAAGGATGCCAGCGACTGGCAAATGTTGAACAGGGAACAGCAGGAGGATATTCTTCGGCTGATCTCACAGTTTCAGGCCGGGGAAGAGGCGGTGACGCTCGATTTGCTTCCGCTGATGATGGCGATTGCGAAAGAGGGGCGCCTTGAAGAGGAAATGTTTTTGACGACCTTCTTATTCGAGGAAGCGAAGCACACCGAATTTTTCCGGCGTGTTCTTAATGCTATCGGCGCAAATGGTGATTTGTCCCATTTTCACACCGAAACCTATAAAACGATTTTTTACGAGATTCTCCCGGCTGCGATGGAACGGCTCGTTACCGACCAGTCACCGGAGGCAATTGCAGAGGCATCAACGGTATATAACATGTTTGTTGAAGGGGTGCTTGCCGAAACTGGCTATTATTCTTTTTATCAGGCATTAGAACGTGCCGGCTTGATGCCAGGCCTGCTTGAAGGGATCGGGAACCTGAAACGCGATGAATCAAGGCATATCGGCTACGGGACATTCCTGCTGCAGCGGCTGATCTGTGAACATCCACATCTGTATGAAGTCGTCGAGAAGAAAATGCAAAAGCTTACACCGCTGGCGCTGAAGATGAATGAGGAAGGGATCGCCGGGCGGGAAGTGAGCTCCTTTGGCGGCGACCCGGCGTTAACGACGGCATTCACGCAAAAGCAGTTATCCGTCAGGATGGAAGTGCTGGCGCGGGCGAGAGGGAAGAAGATTGAAGAAATCTACAAATCTGCGGAAACCGAGTTGGAAGTCATTTAGTTTCAGAGTGAGAAGGAGGAGATTGCATGACGGTAAATGTTGATATTAAAACATTCCCTTTATTCATTAACGGGCAGTGGGAACAGGCTTCAGGCGGAGAAACATTTGACGTGTTCAATCCGGCAACAGGTGAACTTGCGGCAAGAGTAGCAAAAGGCACAAAAGCGGATGTGGACAGGGCCGTCCAGGCGGCAAGGGATGCCTTCGATAAAACAGACTGGAAAACGACGAACCCGAAAGACAGGGCGAAAGTCATGTACAGCATCAGCTATCTCATTGCTGAACATGCCGAAGAACTCGCCTATCTGGAGTCGATCAGCTCGGGCGGAACAATCCGGCGCATCAGCCAGAGCGACATTTTGCAAATGGTCGACCTGTTTCAAACACTTGCTAAATTCACGGAAAGCTATGATTACTCAGAAACGCTTCCTGTCCCGCCGTTTCCGGGGCCGGCTCATAATTTCATCTGGAAAGAGCCGATCGGTGTTTGTGCGGCGATAACGCCATGGAATTTGCCGATGGTCATTGCGACGTGGAAGATTGCCCCAGCTCTGGCAATGGGGAATACAGTTGTCATCAAACCTGCAAGTTATACACCGCTGTCCACATTGAAACTGGCCGAGCTCATTTCAAAGGTTGTGCCGCCGGGCGTCATTAATGTTGTGACCGGTTCTGGGGCAGAGGTCGGTGAAGCGCTTGTCGAGCATAAGCAGGTTGATAAGGTGGCCTTTACCGGGTCCACCGAGGTTGGGAGGAGAATCATGGCGCTTGCTGCCGGGACAGTCAAGAATACCACTCTTGAACTTGGCGGCAAATCGCCCAACATCATTCTCGAAGATGCCGATTTGAGTCTCGCCCTGCCTGGAAGCCTTTTCGGAGTATTCCTTCATTCAGGACAGCTTTGTGAGTCCGGCACCCGGCTGTTTGTTCCGGATAAACTGCATGATCAGGTCGTTGAGCAGCTGAAGGCGCTCAGCAGCAAGCTGAAAGCAGGCAATCCGCTTGATCAGGCGACAGATATCGGCCCAGTCATTTCCAGGAAACAAAAAGAGACGATCCTTTCCTATATAGAAGCAGGCAAAGAGGAAGGGGCGACGCTCATTTGCGGCGGAAAAGAACTGGCGGTTCCGGGCTGTGAAGAAGGGCATTTCATCGAGCCGACCATCTTCACCAATGTGACCAATGACATGAAAATTGCCAGGGAAGAGATTTTCGGGCCGGTCCTTTCCGTCATCCGTTATTCGGATGTCGAGGAAGCGATTGAAATGGCGAACGACAGCATTTATGGCCTGGCTGCGGGAGTCTGGACGAAAGATATCAACAAAGCTTACGAGATTGCCAGAAAACTGCAGGCCGGTGTTGTCTGGATCAATGACTGGCATATGCTCAGGAGCGATGCACCGTTCGGAGGGTATAAGCAGAGCGGCATCGGCCGGGAAATGGGAAAGCATTCCCTTGATGCCTACACCCAGACAAAGCACGTCCATACATCAATGGTTCCGGAACTTCACAAACGGCCGTGGTACGGCATTCTGTTTTCGGAATGACTCCTGGAAACCTTACAATGACCCATTTGAGCCAAAAACCGTCCTTGAGGGATAGCAGATTTTGGCTCGGATTACCGGTAAGATAAATAAAAAATTGAGGTGAAGAGATGCAAACAACTACATTGTCCCAGTTTATGCTCCGTTCAGGCATTTACAGCGGGTTAAACTCCCGCGCGATGGTCCCTGATCTATTCAGCGGGCTTGGTGCCAAACGTGTGGTGCTGTTCAGTGACAGAGGCCTGGAAAAGGCAGGCGTGGTCGAAAAGGTCGCAAGTATATTCAATTTGACCCAGCACGGCAGCGGACCGGAGCTTGCCGGAATATATCTTGACATTAACCAGGATGCGGAAAGCAAGTGTGTGAATGCGGCGGCGAAATACGCAAGGGAAGTAGGCGCCGATGCCCTGTTGGCGGTTGGAGGAGGAAGTGTCCTTGACACAGTCAAAGCGGTGAAATATGCGCTGTACCATGGACTTGCCGATATTAAGGAAGCCATTCCCGGAGGATTCAAGTTCGAGTCATTTCCTGAGGCCCAGTATATGGAGATTCCCCATATCGCGATTCCGACAACTGCCGGAACAGGCTCTGAAGTATCGCCGATCGCCGTTATTTTCAACGAAGAAATCCAGATGAAAACGAACATCATCAGCCCGTTCATTGGGGCGGATATGGCTGTTCTTGATCCCGATTTGACTGTCGGCCTCCCGCCGCTGATTACCGCCTTTACAGGTTTCGACGCCCTTACTCATGCGATTGAAGCTTTTGCTTCGCCTAGTGCCACTGCATTGACGGATGCTCATGCCCTTCAGGCGATCAGGCTGATTGAAAAACGGCTGCCGGATGCTGTGGCGGATGGGGCGAACCTTGAAGCCCGCATGGAGATGCTGCAGGCGAGCCTGATGGGAATCACAGCTTTCAGCTTTGCGCTGAATGCAATTCCTGTGCATAATTTCGCACATGCTTACGGAGCGCTGTTCCGCATTCCGCATGGACTTGCAAATGCTGTGTTTTTGCCTGTTGTCATGGAGTCCGTTCCCGATCTTTATTTGCCGAAAATTTTCGAACTGGCACAGGCATTACGGGTGGATGTTCAGGGGGAGGATGCCCGCGGCGCATTAATAAAAGTGGTCGATAAAATCCGCCTGCTTCAGCAAAAAGTCGGGCTGCCGGCTGATTTTGCGGAATACAATATTTCCGCTGAGGATCTTGAACACACTGTTGCCGCTGTTTCAAAGGACCCTGCTGCCGTATCGTTCCCGATGCCTAAGGAACTAATTGAAGCGATTGGCCACAAGGTTGTTCCGGTTGCCGTAAAATGACATTGAAACAAAGGTGCACTTGCTGCGCCTTTGTTTTTTCATAAAGCTGTGTTAAAGCTCAATGTTGAATTTCACTAGCTGATTGGAGTGGAAGGTGCGAGACTCCGGCGGGACTAGCGGGACAGGCTCACCGCCCGCCCCGTGGCAAAGAAGACACTTTGAGTGCGACCGGAGGGAAGCAGGAACAGATGTCGCACTTGTGCCTATGGTGAAAGCGAGTACCTGCTACGGAAATCAACACTAACGTTTAATACATCCTTTCATAAAAATTAAAGACAGGAGATTGATTGCCATGATGGATTTTTCATTTACAGAAGAACAGGAAATGTTAAGAAAGACGGTCCGCACATTCGTCGACAGGGAGATCATGCCATACATACAGGAGTGGGATGAAAAGCAGCATTTTGAAACAGACATCATGACCCGGTTGGCTGAATTGGGGTTGATGGGTGTATGCATTCCGGAAGAATACGGCGGCAGCGGCATGGATTATAACGCCCTTGCCATAGTATGCGAAGAATTGGAACGGGGGGATACCGCCTTCAGGACAGCTGTTTCCGTGCATACAGGTCTGAATAGCATGACCCTGTTGCAGTGGGGCAGCGAAGAGCAAAAACAAAAGTATCTGGTTCCACAGGCACGCGGTGAAAAGGTGGGCGCATTCGGCCTCACTGAACCGAATGCCGGATCGGATGTGGCCTCGATGCAGACGACAGCGGTGCGGGATGGGGACCACTATGTCCTTAACGGATCAAAGACTTGGATTTCCCTTTGTGATGTCGCCGACCACTTCCTTGTTTTTGCCTATACGGATAAAGACAAAAAGCATCACGGCATTTCAGCGTTCATCGTTGAGCGGAATTGGGAAGGGTTTTCTTCAAAAGGCATCAAAGGAAAGCTCGGAATTCGGGCTGGAAACACCGGTGAATTATTTTTTGATAATGTGAAAGTCCCGGCAGAGAACTTGATTGGAAAAGAAGGGGAAGGGTTCAAAATCGCCATGTCGGCCCTCGATAACGGACGCTTCACCGTTGCGGCGGGTGCGTGCGGGACGATTATGGCCTGTCTGGAAGCAAGCGTCGATTACTGTCATGAACGAAGCACATTCGGAAAAGAAATCGGGCGCCATCAGCTTGTCCAGCAGATGATCGCCAAAATGGAAGCCGGCCTCCAGCAGTCGCGGCTGCTTGTGTACCGGGCCGGCTGGCTGAAAAACAACGGTAAACGCAATACGCGTGAAACATCGCTTGCAAAATGGCTGTCATGCGACTATGCCTTTGAAGCGTCGAATGATGCCGTCCAGATTCATGGGGCATACGGGTACTCGAATGAATATCCGGTCGAACGGTATTTGCGGAATGCCAAGGCGCCGGTCATATATGAGGGCACGCGCGAAATCCATACCGTCATGCAGGCGGAATACGTGCTTGGTTACCGGAAGGACAAACCGCTTGCAAAAATGCTTCCGTCCTGGCCGTTCGAAGAAAAAAAGGAAGAAGTGAAGAAATGAAGTTCAAAATCTCTTTCCCTGAAAACATCAAGGAAAGAGATTTTTATCGAAAAACACCTTGTTTTTTCTGAAAGTTCTAAATATAATAAAACTAACATACCTACCGGTTGGTATGTATTTTGATGGACGTGCATACATTGTTATGACATAAGCAATTTACATATTAAGAATGGGAGTGAGGATATGGATTTACGGTTGACAGATGAACAGCGCATGGTGCAGCAGACAATCCGCAAGTTTGTCGAAAAAGAATTGATACCGCTTGAAAATGAGGTGCTGAAAAATGAACGGGAAGGGAGACCGAGCCTGCCGCCGGGCAAAATGAAAGAATTGCAGTTGAAGGCGAAGGAAGCCGGCTTCTGGGGCATCAATACACCGGAGGAATATGGCGGTGCCAATTTGGGACAGATGATGATGGCCCTTGTCTTTATGGAAGTATCCAAAACATTCGTGCCTTTCCAGTTTGGCGGTTCAGCCGACATTATCCTTTACTATGCCAACGAGGAACAGAAGCAAAAGTATTTGATCCCTACCATTGAGGGGGAGAAGAAGTCTTGCTTTGCCATCACCGAACCGAATGCTGGATCTGACACAAGAAACATTAAGATGACCGCAGTTAAAGACGGCAGCGAGTGGGTGCTGAATGGGGAGAAAACATTCATCACCGGCGGAAATGAAGCCGACTTCGTCATGGTCATCGCCATCACTGATAAGGAAAGGCACCAGAAGACGAACGGCCGTGAAGGGGTGACGTGCTTCATTGCCGACCGTGACATGGGCTGGAAATCGGAATATATCCATACGATGGGCGAATGGGGACCGGCCGGACTTGTTTTTGACAATGTGCGTGTTCCGGAAGAAAACATCCTCGGGGAACTGCATAAAGGCTATAACCTCGGCCTTGAATGGATTGGATTCGCGCGCTGGATCGTCGGCGCCCGGGCAGTCGGGGCAGCTGAACGGCTTCTGCAGATGGCGATAGAATATGCGAAAGAACGTTCAACCTTCGGCAGGCCGATTGCGGACAGGCAGGCGATCCAGTGGATGATAGCCGATTCTGCTGTAGAGATCGAGGCAGCCAAATGGCTTGTCCTGAATGCCGCTTTCACGCTTGACCAGAAAGAAGACAACCGTCATGCCGCTTCGATGGCAAAACTGTACGGCGCAAATATGGGCAACCGTGTAATCGACAGGGTCCTGCAAATCCACGGCGGGATGGGCTATACGAAAGAGCTCCCAATTGAACGCTGGTACCGTGAAGCCAGGCTGTGGAGGATTTATGACGGCACAGATGAAATCCAGCGCATGATCATTTCACGGAACTTGCTTAAGGGCCACGTCAAAGTCGGCGGGCAGCTTTAAACTCGCAAACAGGCAATCTGCCTTTACTAGAATAAGAGGAGGTATTTAATTATCATGGCAGGAAGATTTGACGGAAGAACAGCGATTATCACAGGCGGCAGCCGCGGCATTGGAAAAGGGATTGCTGAACGGTTGGCGGAAGAAGGTGCAAAGGTTGCGATTATTGACGTCAATGCCGAGGCTTTAAATGAAACCGCTTCCGAATTTGAAGGGAAGGGTTACGAGGTGCTGGTGAAGGAAGCCAGTGTGACAGATTCGGTCCAGATGGAGGAAGCAGCCGGGGAAGTGGTTGAAAAGTTCGGTTCGATCGATATCCTCGTTAACAACGCCGGGGTCATCCGCGATAATATGCTGTTTAAAATGACCGATGAAGATTGGCAGACCGTTATGGATGTCCATTTGAATGGCTCCTTCAACGCGTCCAGGGCCGTCCAGAAATATATGGTCGAGAACAAATACGGCCGCATCATCAATATCTCGTCAACCTCCGCCCTCGGAAACCGGGGCCAGGCCAACTATGCAGCGGCTAAAGCGGGCTTACAGGGCTTTACGAAGACGCTTGCGATCGAGCTCGGAAAGTACGGCATCACCGCCAACTCCGTGGCGCCCGGCTTCATTGAAACGGATATGACGAAAGAAACGGCAAGAAGGATCGGCATCGAGTTTGACGAGCTGGTCAAGGCCAGTGTCGCCGGGATCCCGGTCGGACGCAGCGGAAAGCCGGCTGATATCGCCAATGCGGTCGCTTTTTTCGCCGATGAAAAATCGTCCTTCGTCAATGGCCAGGTCCTGTACGTAGCAGGCGGTCCGAAGAATTAACGGATAAGGAGTGTGATAATGCATGTTTGAAGAGCATATCGGCAAGACATCTGAAAAAGTGAAAAACATGGTCGAGAGGGGCGCGGTAAAAAAATTCGCTGAAGCCGTCGGCGATGAGCACCCGATTTATATGGATGAAGAGACCGGAAAAGCGTCACAATACGGCCGGAACATCGCGCCGCCGACTTTTCCAAGGGTTTTTGATTACGGCAGGATAGACGACTTGAACCTTCCGAACAAAGGATTGATCCACGGCGAACAAATCTATCATTATGAACGGCCGCTTCTGGTCGGAGAGGAAATCTTCTGTTATTCAAAAGTGGAAGACTACTATGAAAGATCGGGCAAGTCAGGACGCATGGGCTTTCTCGTGCTGTCATCAAACGGTGAAGATCTGGCCGGTAATCCGATCTTCACATCAAAACAAGTTGTCATCATAACGGAAGCGGTAAGGAAGGTGTTGACGGCATGAGTAACCTAGCGCAAATGGAAGTCGGTGAATCGTTAAAGAGTGTCCAGCTCGATCCGGTCTCGAGGATTGATTTGATTAAATACGCCGGAGCTTCTGGTGACTACAACCCGATCCATACGATCGATGAAGAAGCGAAGAAAGCCGGTTTGCCGGGAATCATCGCTCACGGCATGTGGACGATGGGAAACCTCGCCAAGCTTTTCACCGACCATTATGAGGAAGGCTTCATCCAGGATTATTCAATCCGGTTTAAAGGGATGGTATTTTTAGATGATGTAGTGACGCTTAAAGCGGTATTGAAAGAAAAAGACGGAAACAAGCTTCACTTTGATGTGGCGGCTTCCAATCAGGATGGAAAAGACGTCATCAAAGGGGAAGTCGGTTATTTTCAATACTGATGCATGAGCAGCAGGAAGCCCGGCAGCAATGACATGAATGGATTGTTGCCGGGCTTCTTTTCTTTACGAACAGGAGAAGGAGGCGTGCCATGAAAGGGAAAACAGTCATTGTGACAGGCGGCAGCAGCGGCATCGGCAAAGCGATGGCGCAAACGTTCCTGGAAAAAGGGGCAAATGTGGTCATCACCGGACGGACCGCTGAAAAACTGAATCAGGCCAAAGACGATCTTGGAAAGTCTGACCGGGTCGGGACAGTCCAGATGGACGTAAGGAATCCGGAAGATGCCGAACGGATGGTGAAAGAAGCAAAAAGCCAATTTAAGCAAGTCGATTATCTTGTCAATAATGCGGCGGGAAATTTCATTTGTGCGGCCGAGGACCTGTCGGTGAACGGCTGGAATGCGGTGATCGACATCGTGCTGAACGGCACGTTTTACTGCAGCAGGGCAGTCGGCAAGGATTGGATTGCGAGCGGACATAACGGGAGCATCCTCAACATTCTTGCCACATATGCCTGGACATCCGGTCCCGGAGTCATCCACTCCGCCAGTGCCAAGGCAGGCGTGCTGGCCATGACCAGGACGCTTGCCGTCGAATGGGGATCAAAATATGGGATCAGGGTCAATGCTATCGCGCCGGGTCCTGTCAATAACACAGGCGGTGCGGAAAGACTGTGGGCTTCCGAGGAGGCATACAACAGGACGGTGAGCAGCATTCCGCTGCAGCGGCTGGCCGAACCGGTAGAAATCGCCGGGACTGCCGCTTTTCTCTTTTCTGAGGAAGCCAGGTATATCAACGGCGAGTGCCTGACAGTCGACGGTGGACAGTGGCTGAACCGGAGGTCATTTTTATAAAAAGGTTTTGTCGGCAACAGATCCAAAATAAAACCGGGAAAGGACTGATCGTATGGCGACGAAAATGGAGCTCAGTTTCAAGCCGCCTGTATTCGAGACGGCTGCAGAAGAAAGGCAGCATCTGAAAGAGAGATTGGCGGCGGCATTCCGCCTGTTTTCGAAGTTTGGATTTGATGAAGGGGTAGCCGGGCATATAACGGCGAGAGATCCTGAGAAAAAGGACCATTTCTGGGTCAACCCGTTCGGCATGCATTTCAGCCAGATCAAAGCTTCCGATTTGATCCTTTGCGATCATGAGGGAAATGTTGTGGAAGGGGAGTATCCTGTGAACAGGGCCGCGTTTGCCATCCATTCACAGGTCCATGCTGCCCGGCCGGATGTCATTGCGGCGGCCCATGCCCACTCGGTATACGGGAAGACATGGTCGGCACTGGGAAGGGTGCTCGATCCGATTACACAGGATGTTTGCGCTTTTTATAATGACCACTCCCTGTTTGACGATTATACAGGTGTCGTGCTCGAAGTGGAAGAGGGCCGGCGCATCGGTGAAACGCTTGGAAACAACAAAGCATGCATTCTCCGGAATCACGGGTTGTTGACGGTCGGGAAATCGGTCGATGAAGCCGCATGGTGGTTCATCACAATGGAACGATCCTGCCAGGCCCAGCTGCTGGCCGAAGCGGCGGGAACCCCGAAGCTGATCACTCATGAAAATGCGCTGACGGCAAGGGAGCAGGTCGGGACGGAAGAAGCAGGCTGGTTCCAATTCCAGCCGTTATGGAACCGGATCGTCAAGGAGCAGCCTGATTTATTGGATTAATAATGTGGAGATAGCTTCGCTTCGGCCATCTGAAAGGGGGGGATTCGATGAAGATAGGTGTTGCAGGCACGGGAGCAGTGGGCGGATTTTACGGCGGTCATTTAAGCAAAGCGGGAAATGATGTGGTGTTTTTGGCACGGGGGTGCCATCTTGAAACGATGCAAGAAAACGGCCTGACCGTTGAAACAGAAACCGGGTCTTTTACGTCGACAGGGACATTCACCGATGATTTGAACGCTTTTCATGATGTGAACCTCGTATTATTCACGGTCAAATCAACTGATACCCTGGAGATGGCGCAAAAGCTTGCATCTGTGCTGCCGGATGAGGCACTTATTCTTACACTTCAAAATGGTGTGGATAATGAAGAAATCCTCTCCGGCATTTTTGGAAACAGCCGGGTTGTTGCGGGTGCTGCCTACATCCAGGTGCATCTTAAAGAACCCGGTACCGTGAAACAGATCGGCCTTGAACCTCGGCTTGTCATCGGGGCGGTGGGAAGTGGCGGACAGCAAGCGGCAGAGCACATTTGTGCTGTTTTCAATGAGGCGGGAGCAGTTGCTTATCCAACCGATCACATTATGGAAGTCAAATGGAAAAAGCTGTTGTGGAATGTCACCTTCAACCCTTTATCAGCCCTGGCTGAAGCGAAAGTTGGGGAGATTCTGGATGATGAGGGCCTGTCGGGGACCGCGGAAGCCATTTGCCGTGAAGTGATTTCTGTAGCACGGGCAGCCGGTATCCGGATCGATGAAGATTTTTATAAAAAAATCTTTGAACAGGGCCGACTGGCAAGGGGGCACAGCACATCCATGATGCAGGATAAGCTGAAAGGCAAGCCGATGGAACTGGAGTCCATCTGTGGGTATGCCGTCAAAAAAGGCCGTGAGTCAAATACGGCCACACCGGTTCTTGCGGCGGTATACAGTGTGTTAAAACACATGGATGCCCGTCCGGCAAAACAGGCAATCAAAGAGGCAGAAGTACCGCGGGAGGTGTAAAGATGACTGCTGAACAGGTCAGGCCGTGGCTAAGTCGTTATCCTGATGGAGTTGAAGCGGAGCTGCACGTTCAGGATTTCGGTCTGTATGACATGCTCGTTCAAACTGTTTCCCGTTATCCCGGACAACATGCCATCATTTATGGCGGCCAAAAAATAACCTACCGGCAGTTCAAGGACAGGGTTGATAGGCTGGCAGCCGCATGGGACTCCCTGGAATTGAAAAAAGGGGACCGGCTCGGTCTGATGGTGTCCAATCAGCCCGCCTATTTCATTGCCTACTATGCCGCCCAAAAGCTTGGCCTTATCATCGTTCAAGTGAACCCTTTTTATACTGTCCGCGAGCTTGACGAGATTTTTGCCGACTCTTGTTTGTCCTACCTTGTGATTGAAGAAGCGGGCATTCCGAAAATCAAAGAGACGGTCCACCGCTGTAAATACGTGTTTGCCGTTTCTTTATCCGGAAGCTCTCTTTCAAATGATTCTTATTATGACCTCGGGGACCTGATCGACCGGTTTGAACCTCAATCCCGGCAGGCTTCCATATCCCCTAAAGACGATATAGCCGTCATCCAGTATACTGGCGGCACGACCGGCAGAAAAAAAGGGGCGATGCTCACCCATCACAACCTCATCGCAAATGTCATCCAGAGTAAAGTCCTGTATGGGGACATCCTCGAATTCGGAGCAGAAACGATCCTGGCTGTGACCCCGCTCTATCACGTATACGGCATGACGGTGGCGATGAACCTCGGCATTTACATGGGGGCTGCAAATCTTCTGATTGAAAAATTTGAAGTCAATGAAGTGCTTCAGTCGATCCAAAAGCACCGTCCCACCTTTTTTCCGGGTGTACCGAAGATGTACAGTGCCTTTGTCAATCATCCGGATATTGGGCGTTTCGGGCTGGATTGCCTGAAGATTTGTTCATGTGGATCTGCGCCATTGCCGCTTGAAGTCATCAGGCAATTTGAAGAGTTGACAGGCGCTGCGATAACGGAAGGTTACGGCCTGTCAGAAACGTCTCCTTCAACACACCGCAATCCTGTTAAAGGGATGAGGAAAGTCGGCAGCATCGGCATCCCGCTGCCCGGAACCGATTGTAAAATCATCAGTGAACAGGGGAAGGTGATTCCGGCCGGGAGTGTCGGTGAACTGCTGGTTAAGGGTCCGCAGGTGATGACGGGCTACTGGAACAAAGATTCGGAAACGGCAGAAGCAATCCGGGATGGCTGGTTTTATACGGGTGATCTCGCAGCAATGGATGAAGACGGCTACTTTTATATCACCGGCCGCAAAAAGGAAATGATCATCGTAGGCGGTTTCAATGTATACCCGCAGGAGATCGAGCATGTCCTTTATGAGCACTCGGATATACAGGAAGCGGCTGTGCTTGGTGTTCCGGACGGGGCTTTAGGAGAAAAGGTGAAAGCGTTTATTACCGCAAAGCCGGGTCGGAAAATTGATCTTGAGAGTGTCACCGCTCATTGCCGCAGGCAGCTGACGCCTTATAAGGTGCCGAAGGTTTTCGAAATAAGGGAAACACTGCCGCGGAATTCAGTCGGCAAGCTGCTGAAGCGGAAGCTGGCTGAAAATGAACGAAAAAGTGAGGTGTGAAGATTGAATTTTGCATTTGATGAAGCTATCGAATCAATGAGAAAAAATGTCCGTGATTTTATTCAGACCGAGGTCGAGGCAGTTGCCATGCAAATCGAAGAGGAGGATAAAATTCCGGACCATATCATCAGCCTGTCAAGAGACATGGGTCTGTTCGGCTTGAGCATTCCGGAGGAGTACGGCGGGCTTGGCATCGGAATGACCGGCAAGTGTGCACTATATGAAGAAATCGGGCAGACCCATAACGGCTACACAACGCTGATTGGCGCCCATACCGGAATCGGCACGGTCGGCATTGTCGATATGGGAAGCGAAGAACAGAAGAAAAAGTACCTGCCGGCAATGGCAAGCGGTGAAAAACTCGGTGCCTTTGCCCTGACAGAACCGGATGCCGGGTCAAATGCGGCCAACTTGAAAACAACGGCAGTGAAAAAAGGTGATACGTATATTTTGAACGGCCTGAAACATTACATCACCAATGCGACGGTTGCCGATGTGTTCACCGTCATGGCAGTAACCGATTCCGATAAAGGGGCAAAAGGGATAACGTCATTCATAGTGGAAAAAGATTTCCCGGGTTTCAAAGTGGGTGCCATCGAGAAAAAATGGGATTGAAAGGATCGCAATCGGCCGAACTTGTATTTGAAGATTGTGAGGTGCCTGCTGAAAATGTCCTCGGTGAAGAAGGGCAGGGATACGTGAATGCGTTGAAAATACTGGCTAACGGGCGGGCCGGCCTTGCTTCACGCAATCTTGGTTCATGCCAGAAACTGCTGGATATGTCGGTCGGTTATGCAAAAGAACGGGTCCAATTCGGTCAGCCGATCATCAAAAACCAGGCGGTCAGCCACATGCTTGCCGAAATGGCAGTTGAAATCGAAAGTCTCCGTTCTTTTACATACCGCGTCGCCTGGATGGTGGATAAAGGAATGAAGGTGATAAAAGAAGCTGCCATGCTGAAGCTGTACGGTTCCGAAGTGTATAACCGCGTTGCCGACAAGGCTGTCCAGGTTCACGGTGGTTTAGGCTACATCGCAGATTATCCGGTTGAGCGGTTTTACAGGGATGCCCGCATCACGCGCATCTATGAAGGAACCTCTGAAATCCAGAAAAACATTATCGCATCCCAGCTAGAAAAAGAGTATAAGTAGAGGGTTCAGGGTTCAGATAACGTATCAAGCGTTCTATTAAACCAACAAAAAAGGGGCAGTTTTCATGGAGGGAATTGTGATTGCAAGCGCCGCCAGAACGCCGGTTGGAAGATATGGAGGCGCACTTAAAAGCCTGAATTCCGGTGAACTCGCTTCCATTGCCATAAAAGAAGCAATCAATAGGGCCGGGATCGCACCGGTTGATGTGGATGAAGTGATCCTCGGTGAAGTGCGCCAATCGACGCAATCATCGAATGTTGCCCGGGTTGCCGCTTTAAGGGCCGGCATTCCGGAGACGGTTCCGGCGTTCACCGTTAACCGCCTGTGCGCTTCAGGGATGCAGGCGGTAGCCTCGGCTGTCCAGCAGATCGTATTCGGCCAGGCCGAAATTGTCGTGGCCGGCGGGACAGAAAGCATGAGCAATGCACCGCTGTATTTGCGGAATGCAAGATTCGGAGGAGACAAAACCGAGTTGGTGGATTCAAACAAAGAGGCCGGCCAGCAGCCGAATGAAATGTATGGAAGCAGGCTAGGAATGGGCATGACAGCAGAGAATGTCGCTGAAAAAAATGGCATTTCACGTGCAGACCAGGATGAGTTTGCTGCCGAAAGCCAGCGGCGGGCGGCAAAAGCTCTTGCAGAACATGCATTTCAGGAAGAAATAGTCCCTATTGAAATTAAGGGCAAGAAGCAATCGTTTTTATTCGAGACTGATGAACATCCCCGTCCGGGAACGACAGTTGAGGATCTGCAAAAGCTGAAGCCGGTGTTCAAGGAAAACGGCACCGTCACCGCAGGAAATGCGTGCGGACGGAATGATGGTGCAGCGGCTATGATCTTGATGACAGCCGCCAGAGCCGAGCAAATGGGCATCAAGCCGCTGGCCCGGATAGCCGATTGGACAGCTGTCGGTGTTTCACCGGAAATTATGGGAATCGGCCCTGTTCCGGCGGTAAGAAAATTACTGGAAAGAACCGGCAGGACACTGGATGAGATAGGGCTAATCGAATTGAATGAAGCGTTTGCCTCCCAGGCACTGGCGGTCATTCGGGAACTGGGGCTTGACCCGCAAACCGTCAATGTCAATGGCGGTGCGATTGCGCTCGGGCATCCGCTTGGAGCGACGGGGGCCAAAATCATGATCACCCTTCTTTACGAAATGATGAGGCGTGATGTGAAGCGGGGGATTGCCACTTTGTGTGTCGGCGGCGGCCAGGGGATGGCTGTCATGCTTGAAAGAAATGGGTGAAAGGAAGCGAGGCGGTTGAAGACGAACGAAACAATGTCGACTTTTTTTGAACATATCGGATTGCGTTTTACCGAAAATAATCATGTGACCGGGCAGATGCTTGAAATGCCGGCGGCCCCTCATATGCTCCAGGATGACGGGACTGTCCATCCGGGGGTGTTTGCGGCCATGCTTGATACATCGCTCGGTGCTTTCATTTCCAGAACCTTTGATTCCTTTGCGACCACCATTAACCTGAATATGACTTACCACGCGCTGGAACCTGAAGAAACGTATCAGGCATCAGCGGAGGTTCTGGCTAAGGAAGGAAAATACATCTCAGCTGAAGGAAAAATCACCGACCAGGATGGAAAATTAATCGCCAGTGCCATTGGCACGTTTAAAATTCAATGACCGGTTTAAAAAGTATCATAATATAACACTAAAAGGGATGGAGGTGTGTTCGTGGCCAGCATCGGGGAAATCAGCAGAAGCATGGAAGACAGTCCGTATTTCCGTCATATCGGATTCAAGATTTGCCAGATGGATGAGGAAAAGGTGTTACTGGAACTGAAAGTCAAAGAAGAACTCCTCAACATCAATTACACGCTTCACGGGGGCGTGCATGCATCAATGCTCGATGCCGTGCAGACGATGGCCGTGCGCGCGCTCTATAAATGCCGGGCAGCTGCCGTAAACCAGAATATCCATTATACGGCACCGGTTAAAACAGGGACCATCTACGCGAGGGCGCAGCTTTTTCAAACAGGGTATAAAATCGCGGCGGCGGAGGCTGAGATTTTTGATAAAGATGATAGAGTGATAGCTAAAGGATCAGGCGTCTATAAAATCGTCAAATAAACGTTATATTGGAAAATTTTTCAACAGGAATCATGCTCATAGAAACGGTCTTTGGATTTCGGTTGGGCAGGAAAAATTCAAAAAATACGGTTGAATATTCAGAAAATATTGTATATTATCAAACTAACATACCGACTAGTTAGTACGTGAAGAGAAACGAAGGGGGTCCGGCCAGTGAATTTCAGCTATTCGGAAAAAGTGAAAGAACTGCAAAAAAAGATGACTGATTTTATGGAAGAATACATCTATCCGAACGAACGCGTATATCATGAGCAAATCGGTGATAAGGACCGGTTTGCAAAAGTGCCGCCGATCATGGAGGAGCTGAAGCAAAAAGCCCGTGAGCAGGGGCTGTGGAACTTGTTCCTGCCGGAAAGCGAGCACGGGGCGGGACTGACAAACCTTGAATATGCGCCTCTTTGTGAAATCATGGGGCGATCGAGCATCGCACCGGAAGTGTTCAATTGTGCTGCGCCAGATACCGGTAATATGGAGGTTCTCGTCCGCTACGGCTCAGACGAACAGAAGGAGAAATGGCTGCAGCCGCTGCTGGATGGTGAAATACGTTCCTGTTTTTCAATGACGGAGCCTGATGTGGCTTCATCGGATGCCACAAATATCCAGTCTAGCATTGTCCGTGACGGCGATGAATATGTCATCAACGGCACTAAATGGTGGTCCTCCGGAGCAGGCGATCCCCGCTGTAAAATTGCGATTGTAATGGGTAAGACCGATTTTGACGCGGCGAAGCATGAACAGCAATCTATGATTCTAGTTCCGCTCGATGCACCTGGTGTCACGATCAAGCGTGTCCTGCCGGTGTTCGGCTATGATCATGCACCTCATGGACATGCGGAAATCGAGTATGATAATGTCCGCGTGCCTGCCTCCAATCTCCTATGGGGGGAAGGAAAAGGCTTTGCGATCGCTCAGGGAAGGCTTGGACCCGGCCGGATCCACCACTGCATGAGGACAATCGGGGCTGCCGAACGGGCGCTTGAATTACTGTGCAAGCGCGTTCAAAGCAGAGTGGCATTCGGCAAGGAATTATCAAAACAGGGTGTGATCAGGGAATGGATTGCGGATTCCCGGATTGAAATCGAACAGGCAAGACTCCTGACGCTAAAGGCGGCTTACATGATGGATACCGTTGGAAATAAAGAAGCGAAAGCGGAAATCGCCATGATAAAGGTGGTGGCGCCAAATATGGCTTTGAAGGTGATCGACAGGGCTATTCAGGCGTTCGGTGGAGCAGGGGTCAGCGATGACTTCCCGCTTGCGGCAAGCTGGGCCAATATCAGGACGCTTCGCCTTGCCGACGGGCCGGATGAAGTTCACCGGCGGGCCATTGCCAGATACGAACTTAAAAAATACAGCGAATAAGAATGGGGGAAAAGATGATGAATGTAAAACAATTATATGACCTTGCCGGAAAAACGGCCATCGTGACCGGCGGCGGGCGGGGACTGGGCCAGCAGATTGCGGAAGGGCTGGCGGAAGCAGGCGCCAATGTCGTTGTCTGTTCGAGAAAGGAAGAGGCCTGCCGGGAAGTGAGCGAAGAATTAAAAGAACTTGGGGCCGAATCGTTTGCGATGAAATGCGACATCACAAATCCGGATGACATTAAAGATGTCGTGGACGCCACTCTTGAAAAGTTCGGACGGATCGACATCCTTGTCAATAACAGCGGGGCGACATGGGGGGCGCCGGCCGAGGAGATGCCGCTTGAGGCCTGGCAAAAAGTCATGAATGTCAATGCGACCGGCACATTCCTCATGTCGCAGGCCGTCGGAAAGGTCATGATCGAACAGGAATACGGCAAAATCATTAATATCGCTTCGGTTGCCGGATTGAAAGGCTCCAACCCGAAGTTCATGAATGCGATCGGCTATAACTCCAGCAAAGGGGCCGTCATCACCTTCACCAAGGACCTGGCTGTAAAATGGGGGCCGAAAGGAATCTATGTGAATGCGATCGCCCCGGGATTTTTCCCGACGAAAATGTCAAAAGGGCTTCTTAAAGAAGGCGGAGAAGCCATCAAAGAAGGGACGCCGCTCAGGAAATTCGGAACTGAAAATGATCTGAAAGGGGCAGCCCTTTTCTTTGCATCTTCTGCATCCGATTTTGTGACAGGGGCTGTTTTGCCGGTCGACGGCGGAACGTCCGCAATGTAATTTCTCCCGGCATAAAAAGCCGGCTTACCAGAATAAATGGGAGTGATGAGAGAGTGAAACGAGATCCAGTCATTGTATCGGCAGTCCGGACGGCAATCGGCAGGCAGGGCGGCGCGCTCGCCTCCGTACCGGCTCATATATTCGGGGCGGAAACAATTAAGGAGGCGGTCAAACGGGCAAACGTCACCCCCGATATGATAGATGATGTCATATTCGGAAATGTATTGAGCGGAGGCGGCAATATCGCCCGGCTGACAGCCCTTCAAACCGGGCTTTCCATCGACCTTCCGGGAGTCACGGTAGACAGGCAGTGCGGTTCTGGCATCAATGCGGTCAATCTTGCAGCACAAGCCATCAAAGCAGGGGATGGCGATGTGTTCATTGCCGGGGGCACGGAAAGCATGAGCAGGGCTCCCTACTTGCTGGAGAAACCGGAACGCGCATACAGCCCAAAGCCGCCGCAGTTTAGGAAATCACAGCTGTCACCACAGGAAATCGGCGATCCGCCGATGGGAATCACAGCAGAAAACCTTGCGGAAAAATACGGTATCAGCAGGCAGGAACAGGATGAATTCGCGCTGCAAAGCCAGCAGCGGATGGCGAAAGCGATGGAGGAAGGCAGGTTTGAGGAACAAATCGTGCCGATTTCCGTCCCGGTCAGAAAGGGCGACCCGCTTCTTTTTGAAAAAGATGAGCATCCGCGCCCGCAGACGACGATGGATGCGCTGGCAAAGCTTCCCCCGGCATTCCTTGAAGGCGGGACTGTCACAGCCGGAAGCAGCTCCGGCCTGAATGATGCCGCAGCAGCCCTTGTCATTATGTCGCGGGAAAAGGCAGAAGAACTGAGCCTGCAGCCGCTTGCAGTGATACGGGCATATGCGGTGGCCGGTGTCGACCCGAATATCATGGGCATCGGGCCGGTTCCGGCAACGGAAAAGGTGCTCAAACAGGCAGGGCTGGCACTTGATGACATGGATATTATCGAAATCAATGAAGCCTTCGCCGCTCAAGTGCTTGCATGCAACCGTGAGCTGAAGATGGACCTTGAAAAAGTCAATGTGAACGGAGGAGCCATCGCCCACGGCCATCCGCTCGGCGCTACCGGCGCTATCCTGCTGACAAAAGCTTCATACGAGTTGAAGCGTTCCGGCGGCAAATACGCGCTGATCACCGCATGCATCGGAGGGGGGCAGGGGATCGCCACCATCATCGAGAGAGAATAAGAGGAGGGGTCAACATGCTATGCTTACCAACCCGTAAGGAAAACCTTCTATGAAACAGGATATCATCCAAACGAGTATAGAACTGGTCGATGAAAAAGGATTTTCCGGAACATCCATTCAGGAAATCGTGGACCGGATCGGGGTGACGAAAGGAACGTTTTATTACTATTTCAACAGCAAACAGGAGCTTCTGAAAGATATCCACCTGAATTACATCGAAGACCTGGTCAGGCAGCAGGAGTGCATTTTGAACGATCAGTCCAAAAACTGCACGGAAAAGCTTTATGACATTGTGTATATGCTCATCAGCAACATCAGGGGCAAAAGACAAAGCGCCCGGATCTTTTTCCGGGAAATCAGGCACTTGAACGAAAGGCATATCAACGATATCAAGCGGAAACGCAATGAGTTCCGGCAAAATTGTGAGCTGCTTATTAAAGAAGGGATGTCAAAAGGGGAGTTTGACAGCAGCTTGCGGGCTGACATGCTCACCCTGGGCATTCTCGGCACCACAAACTGGAGCTATTACTGGTACAATCCGGATGGCGCCGTGTCGGAGAGGGAACTCACCGATACATATATCGCATTGATTCTGAACGGAATTTCCAAAACGAAAGGCGCAGAATCACTTCCCTTTTTCAACCCGGACGATAGCAGGGCAGAACCTTTGCCGGCATCACAACTCATCAGGGAGGAGCTAAAGTGAACAGCCTGGAAAATGACATTTATATCCGTTTTTGTGAAACAGATGCTGCCGGCTATGTGAACAGCACCAGTTTTCTCATTTATCTGGAAGAAGCGCGGGCGAAATTTTTTGACCGATTAGGAATCGGGACTGAAAACCGCGATATTTCAGTCGGCTTCATCCTTGCTTCCACATCATGCAACTTTCTGTCGGCTGTCCGGTTTGGGCAGGGGCTGAAAATTAACACCTTAATTGCGGAAATCGGGACGAAAAGCTTCAGGATCCACCATGAGATGGCGGATGCTGAGACAATGGCGCCCGTTGCAAAGGCGGAAGCGGTCATCGTCTGTTTCGATTTTGAACAACAGATGACGAGACATGTACCTGAAAAGGTGAGAACAGCGCTTGAAGGGAACATGATAGAAGCCTGACAATCGGCTAAAGGCTAAGGCGGGAAAAAGAACAGAACAACGACAAGGCGCGTTTTTACAGAAACAGCTGCGAAAAATGACAGCGCTTACAGTAAGGGGAGGGATGGAAATGAGTTTGCATCCGCAAGTGAAAGCGGTGCTTGAAGCGATGGAAGCGCGGGGATTGCCGCCGCTTGAACAACAGTCAGTGGCTGAAGCACGGGCCGCATTTGAAATGTCGGCAAAAGCCATGAGCAAACCGCTAAAAACAGTTGAAACGGAAAATCTCAAAATTGAGGGGTTCAAAAAGCCGATTTCGTTACGGGTCTACACACCTCAAGCGGAAGGGGAACTCCCCGCATTAATCTATTACCACGGCGGTGGCTGGGTGATCGGCAATATTGAGACACACGATGCCCTGTGCCATTCGCTTGCGGCTGAGAGCGGCTGTAAAGTCATATCGGTGGATTACAGCCTCGCGCCGGACGAAAAATTCCCTGCTGCGGTGGAAGATGCTTATCTTGCTGTCAAGTGGGCCGCCGATCATGCCGGCGAGCTTGGCATAGATAAAGGGAAACTGGCAGTCGGCGGGGACAGTGCCGGCGGGAACCTGGCCGCGGCGGTCTGTTGGCTCGCCACCAGGAGAAGCGGGCCGGAGATCAGCTGGCAGATGCTGATATACCCGTCAACCGGGTACCATCCGACAGAATCCTATGAAAAATACGGAGATGGCTACTACCTGACGAAAGCGACGATGGCCTGGTTCCGGGAGCACTATTTACATTCACCTGAAGATACGCAAAACCCTCTGGCGGCACCGTTATTAATACCTGGTGAAGAGACAGCCGCCCTGCCGCCCGCCTACATTCTCACTGCAGAATATGATCCGCTTTGTGACGGCGGGGAGCAGTTTGCCAGGAAACTGGAGGATGCCGGAGTGGAGGTGAATTATGTCTGTTACCCGGGCATGATCCACGGATTTATCGGCATGACAGAATATCTCGATGACGGCAAGAGAGCGGTGAAGGAGCTTGCGGCTGCTCTGAAGTCGCGATACACCGCCGAGACAGCCGGAAATCTTTAAAATGCGAAAGGAGCAGATAGAATGGTAACCCTTCATTACGATTATTGGCCAAAAATCACTAAGTCCCTTACAGTGCCGGAGGCGACCCTGTATAACAATCTCGAGATTTCAGCGAGCAGATATCCTGATAACACGGCAATCAGTTATTACGGAAGTACGTTGACATACCGCGAGCTCGATCAGGAAGTGAAAGCGCTCGCCGGATACCTCCAGGAGAAGCTCGGGGTGACCCGGGGAGAAAAAGTGCTCCTGTTCATGCAGAATTCACCGCAGTTTGTCATTGGCTATTACGCGATTTTGAGGGCGGATGCCGTTGTCGTGCCGATCAATCCAATGCTGACGGCAAATGAGCTTGAGTTTTATGTGAAAGATTGCGAGATTGCCAATGCACTTATCAGCCAGGAACTGTACGAAAAAGCCGCCCCGCTTCTTGGGAGCACCTCTTTGCGGAATCTCGTGATTGCTGCTTATTCCGATTATGCCGGCGACAATTTCAACGGGCCAGTCCCCGAGGAGGTCAGTGCCGGGCGTCATGCCTTCACAGAAGAGGGGCACTATCTCTGGAAAAACGCAATCGAAGCAGGCATTGAACCGCGGGACCATGAATCAGGGCCTGATGATCTCGCTGTCCTTCCTTACACATCCGGCACGACCGGCCTTCCGAAAGGATGCATGCATACACACAGGACCGTTCAGGCCAACACGGGCGGCGCGTTTTACTGGTCGAGTTCAACGCCGAACTCGGTCCACCTCATGTCACTTCCGCTTTTCCATGTGACCGGCATGGTCCACAGCATGCACATGCCGATCTTCAGCGGCGGCCGGATGGCCATCATGACAAGATGGAACAGAGAAACAGCCCTGCAAATCATCAAGGAAGAGCAATGCACGCACTGGGTTGCAATTGCAACCATGATTGTCGATTTCCTAGGAAACCGCAATTTGAAAAAAGAAGATGTCGCTTCGCTCATTTCCATTTCGGGAGGCGGCGCGGCCTTGCCGGAAGCTGTCGGAGAGAAGCTGTTTGAGCTGACCGGCCTGAAGTTTGTGGAAGGGTACGGCCTTTCGGAAACCATTGCCCAGACACACTTCAATCCGCCTGACCGCCCGAAAATGCAGTGCCTCGGCATTCCGTCGTTCGATGTGGATGCAAGGGTGGTGGAGCCTGTCACATTGAAGGAACTGGGGCCGAATGAAGCGGGGGAAATCGTAGTAAACGGGCCGCAGGTAATGGTCGGTTACTATAACAGGCCGGAAGAAAACCACCAGTCGTTCGTTGAACTAGACTGCAAGCCGTTTTTCCGGACAGGCGATATCGCGCGGTACGATGAAGAAGGTTATTTCTTCATGGTCGACAGGGTGAAACGGATGATCAACGCATCGGGCTATAAAGTGTGGCCGACAGAGGTGGAGTCTTATCTATATAAACACCCGGCCATCCAGCAGGCATGTGTCGTCGGCGTACCGGACCCGCGCAGGGGGGAAACCGTCAAAGCGTTTGTCATTTTAAATGAAGACTACGAAGGAAAAGTGACGGAAACGGAAATCATTGAATGGGCGAAAGAAAACATGGCTGCATACAAGTATCCGCGCATGGTTGAATTCAGAGACCAATTCCCGGTTACAAGCAGCGGTAAAATCTTATGGAGAAAGCTCCAGGAAGAAGAGCGGGAAAAAGCCGGCGCTGCGAAGCAATAATCGCAGCCGGCCGGCTTCACACCACATGAAAGAGGAGGAGAGCGGTTGGAAATATTACTTCAGCAGCTGTTCAACGGGTTGACGATCGGAAGTGTGTACAGCCTTGTGGCCCTTGGCCTGACACTGGTTTACGGCATTCTCCATATCCCGAATTTCGCACATGGCGCCCTTTATATGATTGGCGGCTATATCACATTGACGATGATGACATCGGCAGGACTCCATTACTGGCTGGCAATCCTTGTTTCCATGGTTGTTGTCGGCGTGCTCGGTGTCCTGATGGAAAGGCTTGTTTTCCATCCGCTCAGGGAGGCGCCGCCGATTCACGATAAAATCGCCGCAATTGGGATGCTGTTATTCCTTGAAGCACTTGCACAGTATATCTGGGGTGCGGATTACCAGATGATGCCGACCCCATACGGCCAGGTCGTCAACGTATTCGGCCTGACACTGACCGTTCAGCGGCTGTTGATTGTCGCTGCGACGATTGCCGTCATGATTTTGCTGTATCTGTTTTTGAAAAAGACCTATATCGGCGCGACCATTATTGCGATGTCCCAGGACAGGGAAGGGGCAAGCCTTGTCGGAATCAACACGAACAGAGTCGCGATGCTGACGTTCCTCATTTCGGGTGCGCTCGCAGCGATTGCTGCATCACTTGCGGCACCGATCAACCTCGTCTTTCCCGGCATGGGCCACCTTGTGATCCTGAAGGCATTTGTCATCATCATTCTCGGGGGCATGGGCAGCATACCGGGGGCGATTGTCGGCGGCTATATTCTCGGCTTCAGTGAAAGCCTTGGCGCCACGTATATCTCCAATGATTATAAGGACATCATCGCATTTGTCCTGCTTATTTTCATTCTGACCTTGAAGCCGACCGGTTTATTTGCGAAAGGGGGACAGTCATGACAGCGTTAACCAGACCAAAATTTATGGTTCCGCTTCTTGTGGTTGCTGCCGTCGCTTTCCCGCTTGTTTTGCCAAATGATTATTTCATTCACATTATGACACTTGCATTTATCTGGATGATCGGGGTTTACGGCCTCAATCTGCTTGCCGGTTATACCGGCTATCTGTCACTTGCCCATGCCGGTTTTTTTGCAATCGGTGCGTATTCGCTCGGGTTGCTGACGACCAAGGCAGAGCTGGGCTTTTGGCTGGCTTTTGCTGTATCGCCGGTCATAACCAGTGTAATCGGAATCTTCATCGGACTAATCGCATTAAGAACAAAGGAACACTTTTTTGCTATCTACACACTCTGTGTCGGCTACGTCATCTACCTTGTCATTGACAAATGGGACAGCCTGACAGGCGGAGTCAGGGGGCTTATCGGAATTCCGGGGCCATCTGCAATCGGGCCGGTCACTTTTGAGTCATCGGTTTCCCAGTACTATCTTGTCCTGTTTTTCCTGCTGGTTACGGTGCTCGTCATGTACCGGATCGTCCATTCCCTGACTGGAAGGACATTTGTGGCAATCAGGAACAGTGAGGATCTTGCGATGACTATCGGGATATCAACGATGAGGAACAAACTCGCCGCATTTGTCCTTTCCACCTTCTTTGCAGGCCTTGCCGGGGCGCTTTACGCATCATTCATCCGCTTCATCGGCCCGGATATCGGTTACATTACGATCACGTTCGATCTGTTGACATATTTGCTTGTCGGCGGAATCGGCACACTATCAGGACCCATCATCGGGACACTCATCGTCGTCTGGGTTTCCCAGCAGCTTCAATTTTTACAGGACTACCGCATGCTCGTGTTCGGTCCGGTTCTCACACTGCTGATCATTTTTTACCCGCGCGGGCTGGCCGGAAGCTTTATCGGCTGGAAAATGAAATATCTAGAAAAGAAGCAGCGGAAAGAAGCAGCGAAACGGGAAGCAGACCAGGAAGCACTCGTAAGCGCCAGCTCGGAACAGATTGACAGAGTGGAGGAGGGATCATGATGTTTCTCGAAACAAGCAATCTCACAAAACAGTTCGGAGGCCTTCTTGCCGTCAATGATGTCGACTTTTCCATTGAAGAAGGGAAAATCAACGCGATCATCGGGCCGAACGGAGCAGGGAAATCAACCTTTTTCAATTTGATCAGCGGCTTTTATACGCCGACTTCCGGAAAAGTCATTTTCAAAAACAGGGATATCACCCGTCTTCCTTCCAACAAAATCGCAGAGCTGGGCATTGCCAGGACCTTTCAGACGACTAATTTATTTGATCAGGCCACAGTGCTTGAAAACGTCATCGTTGGCCACAGGCTGCGGACAAAATCCAACTTGCTTGATGCCGTTTTCCGGACAGGAAGACTGAAAAGGGAAGAGAAGCGATGCCGGGATAAAGCGGTAGAAGTGCTTGAATTCGTCGGCCTTACTGCTGCTGCGGATAAACTGGCAGGCGGGCTCAGCCAGGAGGAAAAAAAGCGCGTCGCTATCGCTCTTGCGCTCGCCACTGATCCTGAAGTCGTCTTTCTTGATGAGCCGGCGGCAGGCGTCAATCCGGATGAAACGGAGGGGCTTGCCGAACTGATGAAAAAAATCGCGGACAAAGGCATTACCGTCTGTACAATTGAGCACAAAATGCAAATGATCATGAATCTGGCCGACAAAATCATGGTGCTCAATTACGGTGAGAAAATCGCCGAAGGCACCCCTGCCGAAATCCAAAATAATGAAGCGGTAATCAAAGCGTATCTGGGAGGGAGCGCCATTGCTTAAACTGGAGAACGTGTCGGTAAAATACGGCGACTATACGGCAGTAAAAGATGTCAATATCGACATCCGCGAAGGGGAAATCGCCGTCCTGCTCGGTTCCAACGGGGCCGGCAAGAGCACCACTTTCAAAACGGTCAGCGGGCTGAACCGCCCTGCTGAAGGGGCAATTGTGTTTGGGGATTCGCTTTTGAATAAAATGTCGCCCGACCGGATCGTCCAGGCGGGAATCGTCCAGTGTGCCGAAGGACGGAACCTGTTTTCCGACATGACTGTATATGAAAACTTGCGGATGGGAGCGTATGTCCATCGCAAGAAACGGGTGCAGACGAAAAAAGCCCTTGAGCACGTATATGAGCTTTTTCCGATCCTGTACGATAAAAAAGATGATGCCGCAGGCTCATTAAGCGGCGGCCAGCAGCAGATGCTCGCAATCGGGCGTGCCCTGATGGCGAAACCGAAATTAATGATGCTTGATGAGCCTTCAATCGGACTGGCGCCTTTAATCGTTGAGCAAATGTTTGAGGTCATCAGGCAAATCAACAATGAAGGCACGACCATCCTGCTTGCTGAACAAAATGCCAATGCCGCATTGAAAGTGGCAGATAAAGGTTATGTATTTGAAAACGGCTCCATCGTCGCAGAAGGGACTTCAGAAGAATTATTCAACAATGACAGTATCCGAAAAGCGTACATCGGTGCGTAAGTATGGAAAACAATTGAAGGGGGTGAGGGAGTCCGGGCCGCTGTTGCACTGTTTGTTTTCTGAATATTTTTAATATTGAGGGGGAAAAGCATGAGTAAAGGGAAGCTTAGTGTTGTCATTAGTTTGGTGTTATTGCTTGTAATGAGCCTGGCCGCATGCGCCGGTTCGGAGGAAACGGCAGTCAAAAGCAGCAGTGAAAGCGGCGGGTCGGACGGTGCGACCGTGAACATCGGCTACACCGGGCCATTAAGCGGGCCGGCAGCATTTTACGGAAAGCGCACATTGAACGGGGTGGAAATGGCTGCCGAAGAAATCAACAAAGCCGGCGGGTTTGAGGTCGACGGCAAGAAGTATAATCTTAATGTCGTCTCCCTTGATGACAAATATTTGCCGAATGAAGCCGGCGCCAACGCCCAGCGCCTCCTCCAGGAAAACGATACGCCAATTGTCTTCACTCCGCACAGCGGCGGCGTTTTCGCGATGCAAGTATTCAATGAACAGAAGAAGTTCATTATCGGCGCATATACAAGCGAGCCGAAAGTGACCGAAGCCGGCAACAAACTGACCGTCAGAATTCCGCCGCGCTATGACGGTTATCTTGAGCCGTTCACAAACTATGCAATGGAAAACTACGGCAAGAAAATCGCATTCCTCCCGACAGCTTCCCAATATGGAAAAGACTGGTCGGAAAAACTGAAGCCGTACTGGGAAAAGAAAGGCGGCGAAATCGTTTATAACTCCGCCATCGACTTCTCGAAAGATACCGACTTTTTCACCATCGTCACCAATGCTTTAAAAGAGAAGCCGGATGTCCTGTTCATCGGCGGGCCGTCCGAGCCGACAGCCAAAGTGGCGAAACAGGCCCGGGAACTTGGTTTTGAAGGCGGCTTTATCGTGATGGACCAGGCCAAGTTTGACGAAATGAAACGGGTGACCGGATCTTACGACGTCCTGAACGGGGCCATCGGCGTCATGCCTCTCGTCGATTCGGACAGCCCGGGCGTTCCGGAATTCGTGGAAAACTACAGGGCGAAATATGATGAAGACCCTGGCTCTGAAGCGGGATTGAATTACATCGCCACCTACGTATTTGTTGAAGCCATGAAAGCGGCAGGTTCGGTCGATGATCCGGAAAAAATCCGCAGCCATATGCAGGACGGCCTTGATAACCTTCCGGAAGACAAAAAGGTTTATGTCATCCCTGCAATCAGTGAAGATGGCGGGTTTGACGCCGAATTGATTGTCGCCGCCGTGGAAAACGGCGAGATTGTGCCGATTAAGGTTGATTGATTAAAAAAATAGACGCATAAATTGGGTGCTTTGCTGCCTGTTCCGATTGAATTCGGAGCAGGCAGTTTTTGTGCGTTGTGGACCTAAAGCCAGAAGGGAGTCATCCAGTTCCAGGCGCCAATGGCTATCGTCATAAGCGGTGATTCCCTCCGGAAAGAAAAATCACTTCCTGTAGGCACACCCGCTTATGCGTACACTGCTAAGCCGGCGCTCTTTCCAGCATAAAATTTCTGCTTAGTTAATTGGCAATGGCTTTGGAGATTGTTGAGAGGAGATTTGGACAGTAAAGTTGGTGAATTGGACAGTAAAATGCAAAAACTGGACAGTAAAGTCAGTGAATTGGACAGTAAAAAGCGAAAACTGGACAGTAACAGCCGATCAGTGCCTTGAATGTTAAATCCTCTTGGATGACAGGCACGGGAAATAGGCTTCTGTATCGATATTTTGTTCTTCATAAGGAAAATCGGTGCATGATTTTACAGACGGTGAAAACACTAGTAGCAAATGAACAAGTCAAAAAGGTGCAATTGTTGGTTTTTCAGTATATTTAGAAAAAATAACCTTTTTAACAGGAATGAAAGAAGGGAATACCGAATTATGATATGGTGGATATTGCCTTTCGTTTTATTTTTTCATGATGGAGGAGATCAAATGGCAGAAGAAACAAAAGTGAAGGAACTTCCAGCCCGCGAAGAGATTGCCGAAGAGCTGACGTGGAGGCTTGAAGATATTTTTGCAAGCGACGAGGAATGGGAAAAACAATTCAAAGAGACGAAGGAACTCATTCCGAAAGTAAAAGAATATGAAGGCAAGCTTGGAGAAAGTGCAGATACACTGTATCAGGCATTGAAGTTGCAGGATGAGATCGGCATGAAGCTTGGCAAGCTTTATACATATGCCCATATGCGCTACGACCAGGATACGACAAATTCATTCTACCAGGGGCTGAATGACCGCGCTTCCAATTTATATACGCAGGTCGGCAGTGCACTTGCTTTCATGGTGCCGGAAATATTGGGCATTGATGAAGACAAGCTTAAGTCGTTTTTGAAAGAAAATGAAGAGCTGCGCCTTTATGAAAAGGCACTCGATGAAATCACGAGGCAGCGCCCGCACGTCCTGAGCGCAAAGGAAGAAGCGCTGTTGGCCCAGGCTTCCGAAGTGGCATCTGCCCCGAGCAATACATTCGGCATGCTTAACAATGCTGATCTTAAGTTCCCTGCAGTCAAGGATGAAAACGGAGAGGAAGTGGAAGTGACCCACGGCCGCTATATCCGTTTCCTTGAAAGCAGCGACCGGAGTGTAAGAAAAGAAGCGTTTGAAGCGGTTTATGACACGTATGGAAAATTCAAAAATACGTTTGCCAGCACATTGAGCGGCACGATCAAGAAAGACAACTTCTATGCCCAGGTCCGTAATTATGAAACGGCCCGCCAGGCAGCGCTGGACAGCAACAATATCCCGGAAAGCGTCTATGACAATCTCGTCGGAACTGTAAACGACCACCTGGATCTGCTACACCGCTATGTCAAACTCCGTAAAAAAGTTCTCGGAGTTGATGAACTGCACATGTACGATCTCTATACACCGCTCGTTAAGGAAGTGAAAATGGAGATTCCGTACGAAGAAGCGAAAAAGAACGTGATCGAGGGCCTGGCACCACTTGGAAGCGAATACCAGGATATCCTCAAGGAAGGCTTTGAAAACCGCTGGATTGATGTCGAAGAGAACAAAGGCAAGCGCAGCGGAGCGTATTCATCCGGAACATATGGGACAAACCCGTATATCTTATTGAACTGGCAGGATAACGTCAACAACCTGTTCACGCTCGCCCACGAGCTTGGCCATTCCGTCCACAGCTACTATTCAAGGAAGACGCAGCCTTATCCATACGCCAATTACTCAATCTTTGTCGCTGAAGTGGCTTCAACTACAAACGAAGCGCTTCTCAACGATTACATGCTTGAGCACACCGATGATAAAAAAGAGAAGCTGTACTTGCTGAACCATTACCTGGAAGGTTTCCGCGGCACCGTCTTCCGCCAGACGATGTTTGCCGAATTCGAGCATAAAATCCATCAGATGGTCCAAAACGGCGAAGCGCTCACACCGGATGTGCTTGAAAAAGAATACTATGAACTGAACAAAAAGTACTTTGGCGATGACATTGTCATTGATAAGGAAATCGGCCTCGAATGGGCCCGCATTCCGCATTTCTATTACAACTACTATGTATACCAGTATGCAACAGGCTTCAGTGCAGCGGCAGCCCTCTCCAACCAAATCCTTGAAGAAGGCCAGCCGGCAGTGGACCGCTACCTCGACTTCCTGAAAGCCGGAAGCTCCGATTATCCGATCGAAGTCTTGAAAAAAGCCGGAGTCGATATGACCTCTGCCAAACCGATCGAAGAGGCCCTCTCTGTATTTGAGGAAAAACTGACGGAAATGGAAAAATTGCTTGATGAATAATGAGAAAAACCGCATCCCGGGAAGGGGATGCGGTTTTTGGGTTTGTTAAGCAAATGATACAATTTTTATGTTGTCGATAAAAAGCGAGAAGGGAGTCCAGCTTCAGGCTCCAGCGGCTATCGCCATAAGCGGTAATCCCCTCCAGAAGGTGCAGGTACCCCCCGCTTATGCGTACGCCGCTAAGCGGGCGCCCTGCGCTTTTGTACCGGCGGGGTGCTGTCCGGGAAGTGAGGATGGGCGGTTTACTGAAAAATTGGGTGAAACTAGTGATACTAAAATATTTGGATAGACAGCGTAGAGGATTGTTTGTTTTTTAATAACTGTGGGTTTTTCTTTAAAAAGTAAGTTTGTCTTTTAAAACGGCCGGTTTTTCTTTCAAAGTGATAAACTTATTTTTCAAAACCGGCCAGTTACCTTTTTTCACAACACAAAAAAAGGCCGCATCTCACGGCCCGAATCCTCTAAACCTGTTCGGCTGCGTGATTGCAGCAATCGCCAGCATGATTGTAACAAAGAAAATTGGTGCCGCAACGAGTATTTGCGCCATATTCATCAATGCAAGCAAGTAATAAAAGAAGGAGATGATAAACGCAGCGAGCGATACAATAATAAGCCATCCTTGCATGGATATTCACCCATTCTTTAAAAGAGTAGTATATTGCTTATATATGCAGGCACCAGCCGTAAAAGAACAGGCTCTGGCACGTGCTCTGCAGGAAGTTTGACAGCTTTGTGAAATGTATAACAAACTTCTTGTTAAACACTGAACAAGTTGATATATTATAGATGTGAAGTTAATCACATAAAACATTACCCCTTTGTTTGACCGTGAAAAACTTTCTCCCATCCCCCTTTGTCGACTGAGACAAATAAAAAAACCGGGCCCCGTGCCCGGTTTTTTTATTGGGTAAAAAGAGGAAGCCGTAAGTCAGGTTCCCCTTGATTTTTAATCAATATAGCGCCAGAACGTCCCGTATTTGACAGGAACCCGTTCCACTTTTTGTTTGATTAACAGCTTTTTCATGATCCGTTCGACCTCTTTGCATGGCAGGTTGTAGACAACTGATATTTCTTTCGTCGCTACAAAACGGAAATAACTCAAGAATTGTTCAATGTTCGGCAGCGGACTTGGTTTTATTTTGCGCTGCAATATTTCTTCAATTACGTGGACATATACATCATATGAATAGTTTCCAGGCACCTTCAGTCCTTCATCCTCAAAGTTATGGTTGAAGAAGACGAGCGTCGGGATATCGTGAATATCCATTTCGCCTGTCAGCTTCAAGTCACATTGAAACGCTTTGACTGCGGCAGAAGACTGGAGGTCGCGCTTGAATTCTTCAACGTCCAGGTTGGCTTTTTTAGCGACATCACAAAGCGTTTCCTCGCTGTCGATGCTTCTTTTTTCAAGAAAGAGCTCTTCCTGGAGCTTTCTAAGAAACAAGAGGCCCGGCTTCTTGCCTTGCAGTTCCGCTGCTTTGATAGCGATGGAGGCCGTATATGGGGTGGAAATCGGATTTTCAAGCCATATATCCCCGTCGCATGACATTCCTGTCCGGTTGGCTGTCCGCTCCCAGCGCTCTGCAAGATTCATATGGTTTTTCTTTTTGATTGTTTTGTATGAACTCAGTTTGCCGCTTAAAATATGCCGGATTGTGAAAAAACGGCCGTATTCGATCTGAAGCTTTTTGATGACCGGCTCAAGAGCCCAGCACTCAGGGCATAATGGGTCAATGAAAACATAGAGCTCAAGCGGTTTATGAAATAAGTCATAGTGAAAAGCAGAAGGGTGCTTGCGCCGTCCAGTCTGCAGGAAGTCCATGCTTATCCTCCTTTCTGCTAGTCGTTATCAGGTGTGTTGATCATATGTTGAGCAGTCAGTACAAGGCGGTTATAAAATTCGTCGCGCAGCGGGCCTTCAAGGCCGATTTCATCCATGGCGCCTCTCATGCAGGAAAGCCAGGCCCGGGCCCTTGTCGGTGTGATTTCAAACGGGTTATGCCGGGCTCTCAGCATCGGATGGCCATGTTCCTGTGAATACAGTGCCGGCCCGCCAAGATACTGTGTCAAGAATTGTTTTTGTTTCCGGGCCGTTTCAGTCAGATCATCTGGAAAAATCGGTATAAGATCGGGATGGCTTCCGACACGATTATAAAAAGCGTCCACGAGACGCGCTATCACTTGTTCTCCGCCAATCATATCGAATGGTGCTTTGAAATTGGGGTTTTCTCGGTTCATAATAGTAGTCTCCTCTAAATACAGACAATTTGTAAGTTTATTTTAGCAACGCGCCCCGCCCCGGGCAAATGTTGTGTTTCGAAAAGGGCTTCCTTCTTTTTCTATACGGGTACGGGACCTTATGCCTATGGTTGCCTGGCAATTGCCAGGCAACCATAGGCAAATCTAAGTTCCTTCGTATTCTAGTGGAAAAGCGGCAATGAATGCAATTATTTGGTCTTGTGTATATATTTTCCAAAATAACCCTTTATATAACGGGAAATTCTCAAATATGGGGAAGACGCTGCCGAGGGTGAAGGGGATTTGCGGAAAGACGGGCATTCAGGAGAAGGGGGATGAACGGCTCAAAATTCAGGAATTGGAAGTTCGACCGGAATGCCTCCGGGCTTCAGAATACAGAAAAAAACCTGCCGTTTGGAACGGCAGGTCAGGCATAATATAGGGAAGACACTTTTTGAACGTAATGGACCGTTTCTTTAAACGGCGGGATTCCGTTATACTTGCTGACGTTCCCCGGGCCGGCATTATAGGCGGCAAGGGCAAGGGGGATATCACCGTCATACCGGTCGAGCATCTGGCGGAGGTATTTGGCGCCGCCCTCTATGTTCTGGGCCGGATCAAATACATTGTCGACGCCGAGCCCTCTTGCAGTCGCCGGCATCAATTGCATGAGTCCGGCGGCTCCTGCGCCGCTTTGTGCATTTGAATCAAAGTTGGATTCGACCTGGATCACCGATCGGATCAGTTTCGGATCAAGGTCATATTTGGCTGCTGCCTGGCTGATCAGCTGCTCCACTTGCTCTACAGGAGTTGAAGATGATGCCGGCGGCTGGAACGGCGGGATGACCCCCGGTTTCAGCATGAGCGGCACTGCCTGTTTGGGCGCTGAATAGCCGGCAGTATCGGTGAAGGAAGCCAGCTGTTCCATCAGCAGCTCGGTGAAAAGCGTGCTGCTGTCCGAAGCTGTTCCGGATCCATTTGCTGAAAAGCCGCGTAAAGCTTGCAGTTCCAACATCACTTTCAAGGTTTCAGTTCTCATGGTCATCCTCCGTTTGTTCAGCTTTCTGTTTTTCATCAAAAAAGCGCCTGATTTTATTATGGGTGGCCCGGAGCGGGATTCCGTGCAGCTTCATCAAATCATGGAAGGCCTTTTCACCCTTTGCGGCAGAATCGGTTTCATACTCGATTTCGTAATCGGTCTTCCCAAGGTATGTACTTTCATCGAACACGAGCGTTCCGCCTTTATACTCCGTTTCAGCACGGAGTGTAGCCAGTTTGCCGAGGTGCTCGATCTGTTCAACCGTAACGTTCAAAGAATGAAGCGCCTGTTTTACCTCCCCGTCCGGCAGTTTCCCGGAATTTTGCAATTGTTCAGCCTCGTGCTGTGCCAGTTTTTGATGGGTTTCAAGCAGTCCATCCGGATGCGGCTGTTTTAACGTAAGCGTCAGGGAGCCGTTTTTGTCACGGATTCTGAGTGCGGCGCCTTTATCCTTTATTGAAAAGGAAGGGGTGTCAAAATAATGGTTAATCTGAAGGTGAAAAGCCGATTGTTTTATATGGAAAGCGGACTTGAGCCGCTCAAACTCGTCTTTATGGACCAGGTTTTTAAATTCAATTTCAACTTCACGTGT
Source organism: Guptibacillus hwajinpoensis (assembly GCA_016841765.1). Lineage (GTDB taxonomy): Bacteria > Bacillota > Bacilli > Bacillales > Bacillaceae_O > Bacillus_BL. Next base: position 53,755 of record JAENYN010000006.1, on the reverse strand, counting down.
CATAAGCCAGTCCTCCTCTGGGAGATATTGGACTTACCTATTATCTCATGATTCCATCAATCGCTCAATTTATATTTTGCGAATATTCTATGGTACACTAAAAAGGGTACGGATGTTTTTTAAGGAGGATTTTGTCATGAGAACGAGAATTGAAGTGAAGGAAGCGCTATTTGATAACGACAGGCTGGTTCTGAAGCCTGAAATCAAACATAACCTGGAAGGATTGGCCGCCGGAAGACGCGTTCTTGCAGATTCCGACCAACTGTCCTTCATTTATATCCTGGAAGATCGTGATGAATTCACATACATAAGCCTGCCGAAAAAGACATGGCCGATGCTGAAGGAAGCATTTGACAGCAAAACTCCCGTTGTCCTCATGTCGGGTGAAAACGAACTTGAGCTTCATGATTTCCATGTTGAACTGGCTGAGCTTGTCGAAAACATTTCCGGCAATGCCAATTACGGAGACGAAATGGAACAGGAAGTAACGGAGGTTTTCGGCAATTAAGAGTACAACATTGACGCAAAGCGGAGGGATTGCTGTCATGGAAAGTGAAGAGTGGGATTGGTTTCTTTCGCCTTACCGCCAGGCTGTGGATGAGCTCAAGATTAAATTCAGGGGGATACGCAGCCAGTATGAAATGCAGTCACAGCACTCGCCGATCGAGTTTGTGACAGGCCGGGTGAAGCCGGTTCCAAGCATTATCGCCAAGGCCAAACGGAAAGGCATCCCGTTTGATAAAATTGAAAAAGGAATCCAGGATATCGCCGGTGTGAGGCTCATGTGCCAATTTGTGGACGACATCCCGACTGTCATTGAGCTCCTGAGAAACCGGAATGATTTTGAAATCATAGAAGAACGTGATTACATTTCAAAGAAGAAAGACAGCGGCTACCGGTCTTATCATTTGCACATCTGCTTCCCAGTGCAGACTGTCAACGGGGAAAAAAGAATTTTGGCGGAAATCCAGGTGCGCACGCTTGCGATGAATTTCTGGGCAACAATCGAGCATTCAATCAACTATAAATACAGCGGCCAGATCCCTGAACAAATCAAAATCCGGCTGCAGCGCGCCGCAGAAGCCGCCATGCTCCTCGATGAAGAAATGTCAAAAATAAAAGATGAAATCCAGGAAGCCCAGCATCTCTTTTTACGGAAACATGAAGGAAGCAAGGATTAAAGGCAAACAGGGGTGAAACAATGAAATTTGCGGTTACATCAAAGGGCGATCAACATTCAAATTCGATTAAACATAAGATAAAACGGTATTTGACCGATTTTGAATTTATATATGACGAAGGGCAGCCGGATATCGTCATTTCAGTGGGTGGAGACGGGACATTGCTTTATGCGTTTCACCGTTATAAAAAACGGCTCGATAAAACGGCATTCATCGGGGTGCATACCGGCCATCTCGGTTTCTATGCGGACTGGGTTCCCGAAGAAATCGAAAAACTGGTGATCGATATTGCCAAAACACCGTTTCAGACAGTCGAATATCCGCTGCTTGAAGTGATTGTCAGGTATATCAATGGCAACAGGGAAGCACAATATCTGGCACTGAACGAATGTACGGTGAAAGCGGTGGAAGGATCGCTTGTCATGGATGTGGAAATCCGCGGCGAACACTTTGAAACGTTCCGCGGCGATGGACTGTGTGTTTCCACGCCTTCGGGAAGTACAGCGTACAATAAAGCGCTAGGCGGCGCAATCATCCATCCTTCCATCGAAGCAATCCAGCTCGCCGAAATGGCATCCATCAACAACCGTGTGTTCCGGACCGTTGGTTCACCGCTCGTTTTGCCGAAGCACCATACCTGTATGCTGAGGCCCGTAAATGATGCCGATTTCCATATTACCGTCGACCACCTGACCTTGCTTCATAAAGATGTGAAATCGATCCAATTCAGGGTGGCACATGAAAAGGTGCAATTTGCCCGGTTCAGGCCGTTCCCGTTCTGGACGAGGGTGAGGGATTCCTTTATTAGTGAGGAGTGAGGCACTGCATAGAGGGACTGCTTTTTTTCCATACTGTGTCGCAGACTCGCCAAACGGCGGGTTTTCTTTTTGGATGATGCCCGGATTACGGACGAAGAAGGAGTTGCGGATGAATGGGTGAATGTTACATAGTCAAAAAAACAATTCAAAAAGCTGCCGAAGGGTTGATGATCCGCGAATTCGCCGCTAAAAACCTTTCCATTTCAAAAACATTGCTGACCGATGTGAAATTCAAAGGCGGCCGTATCCTTGTCAACGGCAGTGAAGAGAATGTCCGCTGCCGCCTCAAGGAAGGCGATGTTCTCACAATTGAACTTCCCCCTGAAAAAAGGAGTTCATCGATGCGGGCTGAACCGATCGATGTGCCGATTATTTATGAAGATGATGAGCTTCTGGTTGTCGATAAACCACCCGGCATGCCGACAATCCCTTCACGGGAACATCCCGGCGGAACACTAGCCAATGCAATCCTCGCCCACTATGAAAAAACTGGAGTGCCAGGCACCTTCCATGCCGTGAACAGGCTTGACCGTGACACTTCGGGCTTGCTCATCATCGCCAAAAATCGGTACGTGCATCATCTTTTTTCCTTGCAGCAGCGGAAGCACTGGGTCAAGCGCACCTACTTGGCAATTGCCGAGGGAGAGCTTAAACCTGCATATGCCACAATCGATGCACCAATCGGCAGGAAAGGGGACAGCATCATTGAACGTGAAGTGCGCGCAGACGGGCAGCGTGCCATTACGCATTATGAAGTGCAGTCCTTATGCGGCAGCTTTTCGCTGTTGAAGTTGAAGCTTGAAACCGGGCGGACCCATCAGATAAGGGTCCACCTGGCAAGCATCGGCCATCCGCTGGCCGGTGACGACTTGTACGGCGGCAGCCGCGCGGGGATCAAGAGGCAAGCACTGCATAGTTCATCGCTTGCATTTTTTCATCCGGTTAAACAGCGGATGTACTCGTTTGAGAGCGGATTGCCGGAAGATATGAAGGAGCTGGTGGGTTTGTGATACGGCAATGGGGTGGGGGCGGAAGTGTGCTTGGGTGTGTTGGTGAATTGTGGCGGTTCAAGATTCAGTGCTTGGCTGGGGAAGGGCGCGGAACCGGGCCGGCGATCTGACTGGTGTGAAAGAAGCAGGGTTTGCGCGGTAATCTGATTGGCGTGAAAACAAAGCTGTATGGCAAGATAACCGAGGGTTACGGCATGAAAGAGCCGCTTTGGCGTGAAACAGAGGGTGTTGCGCATGAATGGAAGTGAACCTGGCGTGAAATGTTCTGAGTTTGGCGTGAAAGCAGCGAGTTATGGCGCGAAACCGGGCAGTGGAACACACCCGTTTATCTGAACAGCGTGAAAGTATCGTATTGAGGCGTGAAACAGCCTCCATGTGGCGTGAAGCAGTTCAGTTACGGCGCGAATCAAGCAAACAGAGGTGCGCCCGTTTTTTAAACAGAGCAACTTTCCAAAGAAATGTCATGGAAACTGCCGGCATACCGACAACAAGGCCGTCTCCTGCACCAAACACCTTTCAAGCACCACCCTGGCAAGCTCAGGCCTGCAAAAACAGACTTATCCGATAAAAAGGACAAGCCTGCCTGGCGACGAGTTATTCATCAAAACTCCTGAATTTTTCAGGGAACTCGGGCATTGCGGAAGGGACAGAAACGAGTTCCATTTCCGGGTAGCGTAAAGCGGTCAATTTGCCGCCGAAAACTGCGCCTGTATCGATGTTATAGGTGTTATTGATTTTGCGGGGCTCATTCACAGGCGTATGGCCGTAGACGATCACGGCGTCACCGTGATAATGCCGGGCCCAGTCGCGGCGGACGGGAGTGCCGTCGGGATTCGATTCGCCTGTGATATCGCCATAAAGGACGAAGGTCTTCACTTTTTTGCTCGTTTTGCCGATATAATCTCCCCTGATGCCCGCATGTGCGACGATGAGCCGCCCATCGTCAAGCTGAAGGTAAAGAGGAGCCTTTTCGTAGAGTTTCATAAAATGGGCACTTACCGCCCGTTTCTGCTTATCCGGCAAGTTTTTATATTCTTCCACTGTCGTCTCAAGGCCGTTTTTAATCTGTACATTCCGGCCGAGGAAGAAGCGGTATAATTTATCGCAGTGGTTTCCCGGCGTGTAGTGGGCAATATTTAAATCAACGGCCATTTTCCAGAAAAGCTCCATCACTTTGATCGATTCCGGCCCCCTGTCGGTAAGGTCGCCAAGCGAAACAATCCGGCGGCCATCCGGATGAACCGGATGCCCTTCTACCCAACTGTATCCGAGCTTTTTGGTCAATTCAACAAACTCTTCATAACATCCATGGATATCACCGATCACATCATACTTTTCCACGAGCAAACTCCTTTCCTATTGCATCTACCGGTTCAATCGAATTGCCTGGCAATTCCCAGGAAATTCCCGGACTTTCAAAAATCACACCATATCTCCGAAACATAACTATAGCCAGTATTTACTTGAACATGGAAGAAAAAACATCGGACCGTGTGAATCGATTAATGAAAAAACGGCCGCTGCCGGGCCGTTTCAGTCAAACATATAGGTGCGGGTGCGCGATCTGACATTCAGTGCCAATCCGAGTGCGATCATGTATGTGACGAGCGAACTTCCGCCGTAGCTGATGAATGGAAGCGGGATGCCGGTGATTGGCATAAGCTGGATGGTCATGCCGATGTTCTGGAATACCTGAAAAGTGATCATCCCAATTACCCCCGTGACAAGGTAGCTACCAAATGGATCGTGGCTGTCGAGAGCGATTTGGATCATGCGGTAAACGAGCATGAAAAAAAGTGAGATGACAAAGCTTGCACCGATGAAGCCGAATTGTTCGGCAATGACTCCGAAGATGAAATCCGTGTGTGCTTCAGGAAGGTAGACTTCGGTTTGGCGGAAGCCTTTTCCTTCAAGCTGGCCGGAACCGATCGCAAGCAGTGCTTTTGTCAGTTGATAGCCTTCAGTCGGATATTCATAAGGGGCAAGCCATCCGTAAAACCGTTCAAGCGCATGGCCGTAATTGTCTATTATTTTCGATTCGAACCAATCCGTGAAGGTGAAGTAGACGACAACCACCGAAATCGCCGCCAGTATGAAAGTGAGCACAATGCCGCCGATGATGCGCCATCTGATGCCGGAGACAAGGATCAGGGCGGCCACTATAGCAGAAAGCACCATCGCCGTGCCAAGGTCTGGCTGTTTCATGACGAGCAAAAGGGGCGGAAGGGATGTAAGCAGGATTTTGCCCAGCAGCCAGAAGTCATCTTGTATCGTTTTATGGATATAGATTTCATTATGTTTAAAGATAATAGAGCTAATCACAATAATAAGGAAGATTTTCATCAATTCGGACGGCTGAAAGTTGCCAAGCCCCGGGAGCTGATACCAGCTAGTCGCACCCTTGATCGTTTGTGTGCCGGGCGCGCCGAATTCAAGTCCGAGCAAAAGGAGCATGCCGAAGCCGTACAAATACCAGGATATAAGTCTGAATCGGTCAAAATCTATGATCATGACACCGGCAATGGCGACAAGGGATATGCCGTACCATACCAGCTGCCGTGAAGCAAAGTTGATATTTTCAAGTTTGGGCGGAAGAGGTGCACTGTGAATCGACACCGCACTGATAATCGCCAACAAAAACATGATAAACAACAAACCGTAGTCGAGCTGCTGTAAAGGGGATTTATTATTATCCATGCAACGGTCCCTTTCTTTTCTGTCTCTTAGGAGCATTCTGTGATGCAACACCTCTTATCTTAACGGAAAATTTTGCTTTTGAAAACAAAACATCTTTGCAAATTGACAAAAGGATATGTATAAAAAGTTTTTTGGCGACAACATGCATGCCTTCTGTTAAGATGATTAAGAAATAATAGGCGCATGCCATTTTCCATCATACATATTACCTCATGAGTAAGGAGGGATTCAGATGGATCATCTGGAAGAAATCGAAAAACTTGAATACCAAAAAAAGCTTGAATCCGCACTGAACCAGGATGAAATAGAACTTTTCCGCGATGAATTTTTCCAGGCTCACCCATATGATCAGGCCCAGTTTTTCATGAAGCAGCCGGAGGAGATCAGGGAGCTCATCTACACATATTTATCCCCGGAAGAAATGGCGGAAATCTTTGAGAACTTCGAAACCGATGAGCAGGAAATGGTCCTTAACGAGATGGATCCTGCTTTCACTTCAAAGATGCTTTCGGAAATGTATGTCGATGATGCCGTCGATGTGCTGAACGAGCTGGATAAAGAACAAATCGCAAGCTATCTTGCCTTGATGGAACGTGAATCGGTTAAAGAAATCAAGCAATTGCTGCATTATGAAGAAAAAACTGCCGGAAGTATCATGACAACTGAATATGTTGTCATCCATTCGAGCAATACGGTGAAAGAAGCCATGCAAATCTTGAAAAAAGAGGCGCCGGAAGCTGAAACGATTTACTATATTTTCGTCATTGACCGGCAGAAGCGGCTCGTTGGCGTCGTTTCCCTCCGCGACTTAATCATCGCAGAAGATGAAGAACTCATCCAGGAAGTCATGAATGAGCGCGTCGTTTCTGTTTCAGCCGGAAAGGATCAGGAAGAAGTCGCACGCATGATGAAAGACTATGACTTCCTTGCACTCCCGGTTGTCGATTTTAAAAATCACTTGCTTGGCATTATTACAGTCGATGACATCATGGACGTCATGGATGAAGAGGCAAACGAAGACTACTCCCGCCTGGCCGGTGTGTCCGACATGGATACGGCAGACCGGAATCCGCTCATTGCCGCTAAAAAACGGCTCCCATGGCTCATCATTCTGCTGTTCTTGGGTTTGATTACAGCGAACTTGATCGGAATGTTTGAGGCGACACTGGATAAAGTGGCCATTTTGGCGACCTTCATCCCCCTCATAGCAGGAATGGCCGGGAATTCGGGCACACAGGCACTTGCAGTGGCGGTCCGCGGGATTGCAACAGGCGACTTTGAGGAGGAAGGCCGCTGGAGCCTAATCCGGCGTGAAGCAGGGACCGGCGTGATCACGGGAACGATTTCAGGCATAGTGGTTGCAATCGTCGTCTATTTCTGGCATCATCAATTATTCCTCGGACTGCTTGTCGGGTTTTCTATTCAGTTCACACTTGTGGTGGCGACTCTCGCCGGTGCACTGGTCCCGTTATTGATGCACCGCTTGAATGTCGATCCGGCCGTCGCATCCGGACCGTTCATCACAACGCTGAATGATATCATCAGCCTGTTGATTTACTTTGGAATGGCTACAATTTTCATGCAGTATTTGCTATAAAAAAGAAAAATCGCCGTGTTCTATTTGCGCGGCGATCCTGCTATTTATAAGTGAAGGTTTGAAAGGAGGTAGGCAATGGAATCACATGCCTCGTTTACGTCGCTTGTCATTGTTTTAATTGTCGCATTCATCACGCCTATTTTGCTTCACCGTTTCAGGCTCAGGATCATTCCGGTCGTGGTTGCGGAAATCATCATGGGTTTGATTATCGGGAAAAGCGGGTTCAATATCGTCCAGCAGGATGTCTGGCTTGAAACGATATCGACATTCGGCTTTATTTTCCTGATGTTTTTGAGCGGACTTGAAATTGATTTCACCGCTTTTGCCAGTTCGACTAAAAAAGAAAAATTACCGAATGGAAAAGATGCTCCAAATGCGTTTTTAGCCGCATCTGCTGTCTTCGTTATCGTCTTTACCGTGTCCTTGCTCATGTCGTTCGGTTTTGTGTGGGCAGGATTTATCGATAATGCATTTTTGATGACGTTGATCATTTCCACCATATCACTCGGCATTGTCGTTCCGACTTTGAAAGATGCCGGTATATTAAAATCAAATCTGGGTCAGACAATTCTGCTTGTGGCGGTAATTGCCGACCTTGTTACGATGATTCTGCTTGCTGTGTTCGTATCCATTTATGGAGCAGGGCACGGAAGCATGTGGCTGCTGCTGATTTTGTTCGGGGTAGGTGTCCTGTTTTATTTCCTCGGCAAACATTTCAAGCACCGGTCGTTTCTTGAAACAATGTCGACAGGCACAATCCAAATCGGCATGCGGGCCATTTTCGCTTTGCTCATCATCCTTGTCGGCTTGTCCGAAACAGTAGGGGCGGAAAATATACTCGGCGCATTCCTGGCCGGTGTGCTCGTTTCACTGCTATCACCGAATCCCGAAATGGTGCACAAGCTCGATTCTTTTGGATATGGCTTCTTAATCCCGGTTTTCTTTGTGATGGTCGGCGTTGACCTGGAAATCTGGGGGCTGTTCAGCGATCCGAAGGTTCTGCTTCTGATCCCGCTCCTCTTTTTTGCATTATTGATTTCCAAGCTGCTGCCGTCCCTTGTCCTTAAAAGATGGTATGGCTGGCGGAATGTCATGGCGTCCGGATTTATTCTGACTTCGACACTCTCGCTTGTCATTGCGGCGGCGACAATCGGAGAGCGGATGGAAATTATTGATAACCAGATGTCGTCAGCGCTCATTCTGGTCGCTGTCATCACGTGTATCGTATCACCGATCCTGTTTGCGAAGCTTTATAAAAGTGAAACGGAAGATGATCATATCACTACAATTGCCTTCATTGGGGCAAACCGCTATACACTCCCGGTAACGCGTGAACTTGACTTTGATCATTTCAAGACATACCTGTTTCACACACGCCAGGATAAAATTGATAAACAAATTTCGAATTCGTGTTTCGATATTATTGAACTTGACAGTTATTCGATTGATAACTTGAAACAGCTGCAAGTTTTCGATGTTGACGTGCTCGTCGTTTCGACTGGTGATGAAAAGGTTAACGGCGAAATTGCGATTTACGGTAAACAGGCAGGCATTGAACGCGTCATTGCCAGGGTGGAGACGCCTGAACTCGATGAGGCGATGAAGGCGAACGATATCGAGGTTTTCTCAGTTTTCTTCTCCACGAAGGCGCTGCTTAAAGCGATGATCGAATCCCCGGGAGTCATGAACCTGTTCACGAAACAAGAAAGTGCGCTGTATCAGGTCAATATGAACAATCCTGCATACGACGGCGTCTATTTGCGGAATTTTCCATTTACCGGTGATGTCATCATGGTCCGCATCTTCCGCGGAAAAGATTCGATCGTCCCCCACGGCGATACCGAGCTCCTGCTTGGAGACCGCCTGATTGTGACAGGGTCGAAAGAATATGCTGAGGAACTACGTGAAGAATTGGAATATGTGTAGGTTATACGGCCAAACCAGCCGACATGGTTGCGCGGTTGGCCGGAACAAAGCCGCTCTGCAGCAGGAGCGGCTTTTGTGTTGCCGCTTAGCCTGCAGTCTGTTTTCACTTTTGTTAAAATTGGTTTCAGGAAGAATAACTGTGTTATAATGTTATTCATATAATCAGGTACTAATAACTTGTCTTAAAATGATAGAGGGGGATGCAAAATGTTGAATTTGAAAGGCCGTACATATGTGATTATGGGTGTTGCAAATAAGCGCAGCATCGCCTGGGGGATTGCCCGTTCACTTCACAACGCCGGTGCCAGCCTGATTTTCACATACGCAGGCGAACGCCTTGAGAAAAATGTCCGCCAATTGGTGGAGACACTTGAAGGGCAGGAAGATGCACCAGTGCTTGCTTGTGATGTGACAGACGATGCCGATATTGACAAATGTTTTAAGGAAATCAAAGAAAAAGCGGGTGTCATTCACGGGCTCGCCCACTGTATCGCTTTTGCCAATAAAGAAGAGCTGAAAGGCGATTATCTGAATACGACACGTGAAGGCTTCCTGCTTTCCCAGAATATCAGTGCCTATTCCCTTACCGCTGTAGCCAAAGCGATCCGGGAATACGACCTTATGTCTGAGGGCGGAAGCATCGTGACGCTCACTTATCTTGGAGGCGAGCGTGTTGTGGAGAATTATAACGTCATGGGTGTCGCCAAGGCTTCCCTTGACGCCAGCGTGAAGTATCTTGCTGCCGATCTTGGCAAAAACGGCATCCGGGTCAATGCCATTTCGGCCGGCCCGATCCGGACACTTTCCGCCAAAGGCGTCGGCGACTTCAACTTAATCATGAAGGACATTGAAGAACGCGCTCCGCTTCGCCGGACGACAACAACCGAAGAAGTCGGCGATACAGCAGTCTTCCTGATGAGCGACCTGTCGCGCGGACTGACAGGAGAAACCCTCCACGTCGACTCCGGCTTCCATATCCTTGGCAGATAACAAAACCACATTTCCAACCCCCGCCGTACGCCGGCGGGGGGTTTTTGTGCAAGCTGCTGAAATTCCAGCATGCCCCGGTCTGGCGTTTGGGGGGGATTGCCAGGCAATTGCCAGGCAATTGCCTGGCATCCCCCCGGCACCTATAGGCACATTTCCCGGATAACCGCATACTATGTCAATGGAAATTGGCTTTTGATAAGCAAGAGGAGGGTTTTGATGAGCGTTCAGAAGGAAAAGAGTAACGGGCCGATGCTTTATATTAATCAGCCGTCTTTTGGCCAAACGCCCAACAAGATGCAGCACGTTTTCAAAGTGGATCCGAAGGAGGATGCCCATGAGAAACCACAAGCAACCGAAACACCTGAAAATCAGAAAACGGCGGAGTCCAAAAATGAAAAAAGTAATAGAAAGAGAGGAGCTGCTGAAAGCATGAAGAAGCAAGATGCCAAAACAGAACAAGAGCAGAAGGCTTCCAATAATGCAGGCAGCAAAAAAGAAAAGGGTAACGCACATAAAGACAGTGTCGCTTTTAAAGAAATGAGCATACAGGAGCGTATTGAGTATTTGTTAAACATGCCATTCGGAATTCCGCCGATCAAATGTGAAATTGTTACAGATAAACGAAGTTATCGGGGGATCGTAGCTTCCAAAAAAGAAAACGAAATCATGGTTCTCCATTTCGGATCGCCGCGTAATCTCAATATTCCCATCGAGGAAATCAAGGACCTTAAGATGAAAAGCTTCAATTGACTAGCAGACCTGCTTGCCCGCTGATGCGGGCTTATTTGATTTTGCAGAAAAGCCAATGGATGGATTACGGAGCCGGATTAATGATTTGAAACCTGATTTGTCCACCTTTAACATGCAAAAAGATTAGATTCATAACAGCTTAACGAAAATATTCCAGCACTCATACAGCAACCGAAAACTTCAAAATAAAAAAGACTGCGGCGATTTGGCCGCAGTCTCTCCTTTCCTGCATTAATCCATCGTGCTGACCGCTGGCAGGCAGCTGATGCCGCAGAAGCAGTCGAGGTCTACTGTAATGCAAATCCCAGTACGGGTCAGATCACCGGTTCCTACATCACCTTTAAACTGATCGCATGGATCTTTACAAGCATTTCCATCACCGGTATCAAGCAGTTCCAGCAGAGCACAGCAATCTTTGTCAACAGATTTCACACGGAAAATGAAGCTTTCAAAGCATTCAAGATCACTGTTGTCTTTTCTTACACCGAAGCCTTTAAAAGGCTTGCAGTCCCCTTCACAGAAAAGAATGAAAGGAACAGTATCGAGATCATTTGCTGCAACGGGACTTAGAAGATCCTCGATTGACTTTTCACAGCTTACATCACAGCAATTTTCCACCACATCTGATTGTGCATCGGCAATAGCCTTAACGATGTCACATACACAGTTACCTGTATCATGATCTTTACGGCAACCCATAAATAGTTTCCTCCCTTTTTAACCTTAGTTATTGACGTATTGTCTCTAACAGGATATGAACTGAGACAAAGATGGTGTGGGTCATTGCCCCGGCTTTAGCCAGTTTCTTCGGGAATTTAGGAAATCTGGAAAAATTGGATATGAGCCTATACTGACGGGAGGGCAACTGAATATGTTAACAGTGTACAATGCCATAGGCAGGGGAGGGAATGTAACGAAATGTCTGAGAACAAGAAAAAGGTCATTAAGGTTGAGAAACTCGTTATTGAGGCAGATGAAGTTGTGATCCGCTCAAATGAAACGCACCGGGATCATAACAAGGATCACAACCGTAATCATCGTGATCCGTTTGATCCGTGGTTTGGCGGCAGAAGGAGAAGAAAAGGCGCGGAACATGGCATGGAAAGTTCAGGCAGGGTCCGCGGCCGTGAAAGACATGAAAGCCGTGAAAAACATGCAAGACAAGAAAGCCATGAAAGTTCAGGGCTTGGTCCGGAAAGCTCCGGAATGAAGAATGAAAGCCCTGAGCGGAGGCGACGCCGGCTCTGGTAAAAGGCATACTGGGAGAGTCCATTTCGGACTCTTCTTTTTTTTAAGGCTGTGTTAAAGCACAATGTTGATTTTTTGCTAGTTGATTGGAGTGGAAGGTGCGAGACTGCTCGAAAATAAAAACCGATTTTCTTCGTGCGGTGTCTATTCGAAGAAGCTTATTCAATGTCCTGCGGGACTAGCTGGACAGGCTCACCGCCCGCCCCGCGGCAAAGAAGACACTGTGAGTGCGACCGGAGGGAAGCAGGAACAGATGTCGCACTTGTGCCTATGGTGAAAGCGAGTACCTGCAACGGAAATCAACACTAACGTTTAACAGAGCCTTTTTTAAAAAGTTTAGTCTGCCGCAGTTTGTGGAATTGTGGTATTCTTCTATATAATAAGCGGACAATATTCAAATGAAAGCATAGATCGAGAAATTTTAGTCACGGGACGTCACCAATCACTTCTCTGGATTCCCGATCTTCTTCGCATGCTTTTTTTTAATTATTATGATGGTCGATTCCCCGTCTCTGCCCCTAAGAATTTGGTTCATTCCTGAAACCAGCGCCTTTTCATCCGAATCGCCAGATGAAAAATCATATCTGCTTTACCATTAATAAACATGCTTGAAAAGTTAAAAATAAAGAAGGATGACGGCTGTCTCATTTGAGAAAAAAAAGGGTTAGTTTTAACACCTCAGCGGGAAATGATTCAAAGGTTGTAAAAATGGACATGAAAACCATTGATTTTGCGAAATATATTATCAGCCTTTACTAATATCACGAGGAAAAAGGAGAAGCCATGAAACTAGCCAAGTTATTACAGGATCTTGACATAACACCGGCAATCTCAGGGGAACCGGTTGATATAAGCGGAATCAGTTTCCATTCCGGCAAGGTGCAGCCCGGCCATCTTTTTGTGGCCATTAAAGGATATCAGGTAGACGGACATCAGTACATACAGGACGCTATTCAAAAGGGGGCGGCAGCTGTCATAGGGGAACAGGAGATGGAGGGCATCTCTGTGCCTTATTACCGGACAGGCAATGCCCGCAAGGCACTTGGCAAGCTGGCCAGAACCTTTTACGGGAACCCGGCGGATAAGCATATCATGATCGGGATCACCGGTACAAACGGAAAAACGACCACTTCCTTTATGGTTCGGCATATTCTTGAGTATGCCGGTATCTCCAGCGCACTGCTTGGAACGGTTGGATATATTATCAATGGTAAAAAGCAAAAAACGGATAACACGACGCCGGATGCGGTGTCACTGCAAAAAATGCTGTATGATTCTAAGGATGAAGCGGTTGTCATGGAGGTTTCCTCCCATGGAATCGACCAGGACAGGGTCGGCGGTGAAATGTTTGATTATGCGGTTTTTACAAATCTCAGCCATGACCATCTTGATTACCATAAAAGCATGGATGAATACTTCAATGTGAAAGCCAGGCTTTTTTCATATTTGAAGGACCAGGGAATGGCGATTGTAAACCGGGATTGTCCATGGGGAAGACAGCTGGCTGATCGCCTCGAAGGCGACGGCCTGCCTGTTGCTTCATTTGGAAATGAACCGAATAACGACACAGTCATACAAGAGGTCGTCAGTAGGAATGGAGCTTATTTTGATATTCTTGACCGGGGTGAGTTGCACCATGTTAAAATACCTCTTCCTGGACAATTCAACATCGAAAATGCCACGGCTGCGTTTTTGACTGCCAGGCAAGTCGGCCTGGAACCGGAAGTCATACTTGAAGCGCTCCGTACTTTTCCTGGAGTGCCCGGCCGATTTGAGACATATCATCATCCCAACGGCGGGAAATTCATTGTCGATTACGCCCATACACCATCAGCTCTGACGGTTTTCCTGGAAACGATCCGCAGCTTTGAGCCGGATTCTGTGACTCATATTTTCGGTTTCAGGGGACAGCGCGATCTTTCTAAACGGGAAGACATGGTCCTTTCTTCAATTGAACACTGTGATAAAGTTATCCTCACGTTTGATGACTTGAATGGCGTACCGGAGTTGGAAATGCGGCGTAATCTTGAGGACTTAAAAGTGAAGGCAGGCCATGAAAAAGTGTCTGTCATTTATGACCGGACTGAAGCAATCCAGACAGCATGGAACAATACACGGGAAGGGGAATGGGTCCTCATTACCGGTAAAGGCCCTGAAAATTACCAGAATACCTTTAAAATCCCTGCTTCATCTGACGCTGAAATGGTCAAGATGCTGCAGAAAAAGCAAGTATGGGTATAAGAAGATAGAAGTGAACAGGCATCAAAAAAACCACCCGCGGGTGGTTTTTTGATGTTAAGGAAAGTATAAATTTTTGCGTTGTGGATAAAAAGCGGGAAGGGAGTCATCCAGCTCCAGGCGCCCTGCGCTTTTGTTCGTTATGGTTTTAAATTGCCTGGCAATTGCCAGGCAATTTTCATCAAGTAATTTCCCTTTACACAGATTCCACTGCTTTTTCGATGTCCTGATTGCCGTTGAGCAATTCAAGGGTTTTGCCGTGCAGGTTGTGTTTGCCGATGGATTCAGCGAGTACCTGTGCAACATCGGCCCGTGGAATGGAGCGGCCGGAACGTTCGCCGACATTATCCTGCAAATCGACTTTGCCGTCAGGGTCGCTGTTCGTCAGGGCACCAGGGCGGATGATTGTGTAGTTTAGGCCTGATGCCTTCAAATACTCATCGGCACGGCGTTTGGCATAAAGGTAAAATTTCATGGAGTCCGGTCCTTTTTCAGGAGCTTCGGAACCCATCGAACCGAGCATGACGAAATGCTTAACACCAAACTGTTTGGCATAATCAACTGATTTAATCGCACCTTCCTGGTCGATGATAATCGTTTTATCAGCTCCGGTATGCGGGCCGGAACCGGCAGCGAAAATGACGGCGTCACAGCCGTAGAAGGCATGGGAAAAGTCCTTTTCAAGGTCTGCAATCACGGTTTTTGCCCCCATTTCTTCAAACTGGGGTACATGGTTGGTGTCACGTACCATTGCTACAGGTTCATGCTGGCTGTTGGCTAACGATTTGACAATATTCTTTCCTACCTGGCCGTTTGCGCCAATGACAAGTACTTTCATTTTTTCCCCTCCTAATCATATTTTTCATGTGAATGGATGGCGTTGGCATGAAGCACACAAGACCGGATCCTCTCTTCAAAAGGATATGTAAACGTGTTGGTGATTATTTCTTCAGTCCATCCGCTTTTGCCAGGACGGCAGCCATACGTTACCGCTTTTCCCTAACGCGCCTCCGCTCAAACGGCGTGTTCATAAAAGAACAAAGAACAATTCTTCCGGCAGCTTGAAGCCTTTTTGGGTAAACCCATTTAAATAGAATGAACAGGGATTGTGTAGGTTTACAAAATTTTTGATTTTAGAAGAAAAAGTGCAACAAAAAATGCCTGGCAATTGCGACGCAATTGCCAGGCATTTAAGTAGGCATTTCAACTCATTTCTTCCCGCGCAGAAGATGTTTCAAGAATCGCGATGGGCTGGCGGATTTGCCGCGGCGCCTGTCGGGAATGGAGAGTGACAGTGATTCTTTGGCGCGGGTCATGGCGACGTAGAGGAGGCGGCGTTCTTCTTCAAGGGGAACGTCATCGCCGTTGCGCCAGGATTCGAGGGCATGGTCATGCGGAAGGCCGCCCTCCACTGCGCCGAGAATGTAAACATGTTCGTATTCAAGCCCTTTGGAACGGTGGATTGTCGACAATTGTACAGCATCGCCAAACTGTTTGCCGAGCTTTTTCATTTCTTCGTTCATGGCTGTCATATGGTCGGCGTGAGCGAGTAATTCGGCAATCGTCGAAAACTTTTTGGCGACAACCTTCAAATCGCGGATATCATCCGAACCCTTTTCGATCGCATTGCCTTCATTTCCGCTCTTTTTAATGAAGTCCTGGAACCCCATTTTCTGCTCAATCAATCCGATGGCGGAAAGAGGGGAGAGGGTCTTCAATTTTGGGAACAGCGGAATGATGGCCTGAAGTTTCTTTTTTTGGAACGGATGTATGCTGTCCAACTGCTTGAGCGCATCGAGCATGGAACAATCCTGCAAGATGCTGGCCGCTTTTAAATCACGGAGGGCGGACCGTTTGACGAAAAGTGCCATGAGAAGGTCACTCATCGCTTTGCTGTCATCAGCGTTCAGGCTCAGCCGCATATATGCCAGCATTGTCCGGATCATTCTCCGTTCATAAAACGATTCCGCATCCCTATCCACAACAAAGGGAAGGTTCGATTGGGCGAGCCGTTCGAACATGGCACGCGAGGCGGAATGGGTCCGGTAGAGGATCGCAAAATCGCCTGGCCGTGCCCCGTCCTGAATTTTTTCTTTCAGATCAGCGACAATCATCGTCGCCTCTTCTTCTTCATCATGAGGGAAAAAGGCGACGGGCGCCTTCCGGTTGTCATATTGGGCCTGCATCCACTTGTCTTTACGGGACTTGTTCAGGCGGATGACCTGATTGGCCGCTGCAACTACCGGGTGGGCTGACCGGTAGTTTTGATCGAGCGTCACTGTCCTTGTTCCGGCAAAGTCTTGCGCATAGTTGAGGATATATGCCGGCTCGCTGCCGCGAAATCCGTAGATCGATTGGTCATCATCTCCGACGGCGCACACATTCCCGGTATGGCCAGCCAACAATTTGATGATATCGTACTGGATACGGTTGATATCCTGAAATTCATCGATAAGGAAATAGCGAAACCGCTGCTGATACTTATCGAGCAGTTCCCTGTTTTCCGATAGCAGTTCATAGCAGCCGGAGAGCATATCATCGAAATCGAACCAGCTGTTTTTCCTTTTTGCCTCTTCATATCTTTTATATAAAAAAGAAACCTGTTCGTCCCACTGGTTTTCCGTTTTTATATCCTTCGGCAGCATCCGCGAATTTTTCCAGTAACTGATTTGCTGGAGTGCCGCATCAAATGCGAACTCTTTTTCATCGAGCTCAAGTTCGCGGCCGGCTTCTTTGATGATTTTTTCCCGCTGCCACTCCCACTTAAGCAGGTTGCCGGATTGCCATTTTTCCTGATCATGATGAGCGAGGATTTTATAAAAGATGCTGTGGAACGTTCCGGCGACAAGGGAGCGGAGGGCCGATTGCGAAAGGCCGGGATAACCGGCGATCCGTTTTTTCATTTCTTTTGCAGCCTTGGCTGTAAAGGTCACAAGCATGATGGAACCTGGATTGATCGCTTTTTCGCAAATCATATATGCCGTCCTGGCTGTTAGGACCCTTGTTTTGCCGCTTCCGGCTCCGGCAAACACGAGGAGCGGGCCTTCGGTATGCGAAACCGCCTCCCATTGTTCTTCATCGAGGAAGACGCCATGCTCTTTTAAAAGCTGAAAATAAGGATCGGTAACAACAGCTGCCGCTATATCAAGCTTGGAGTACGGAGTGAGGCCTGACAGCATTACCGGCGGTTTCCATACCGTTTTGGTTGTGGATGTATTGCTTTCAAGTTGTCCGATTGCCCGTGATTTCGGGAGCGAAAAGCCCCCGGAATATGCGATTTTTGTTTCGGCATGTTCAGCTTCCGAGCTTTTTGCAAAAAGCTCGGATTCATCCATTTCCGCCGTGCAAAGCTGATCCTGACCGGGTTTTCCCGGATGATAAAAATGCGGTTCCCGGGCAATTCCGAGATAAAGCCGGACTTCGTTTCCGCAGACAGGGCATGACAGGCCGCCGTTCATGCTTTCTTCATGGATAGACTGATACTCTTCACGGGGAAAATTATGTAAATGAATAACTGAATGTTTTCGTTTTGCCGTGATCACGGACGGCACCTCCTCAAAAAATGCGGCCAAGAAGCGAATAATATAGTAAGGGCCCTATCCCGATCACTTCATTCAAAGATAATGGGCCGGCCCTTTTTTGTTGAAACGACAAGTTTAATCTTATCAAATCATACGTTATCGCAACAGGTATTTTTTGAGAAATAAGGGTTGAAATTGTCCGGAAAAGGGTAAATAAGCCATTAGTAGGAATTAAGGAGGCGGGGGAAGTGGGCTACATTTTACCGATCAATCATGATCAATATACGCAATATGCGAACCGCACTGCTGCAAACAGGCAGCCTGACTTGACATTATCTCCTGTGCAACGCGCCACGCTTGATACAAAGCTCCGCAACTACGGTCAGGGCAATCTGGAACAATATAAACCTGTCGGATTTTTATACGAGGGAACAAAGGTGAAGAAAACAAAGAAATTCGATGAAATTTTGGCGGAGATGACAGGAAAAGGATATAAAATAAACGAATCGATTTAAGAAGGGTCCCGTTTGAACGGGGCTTTTTTGATTTCTGAAAAGGGCTTTGAAACCAAGTTGAAGGGGAGGGGCAGCAATGAAGATGATCCAGATTTCAGAACGATGTTTTTATTTTAACGGGGCGGTGAACATCGGGTATGTGACAGACGGAACATCGGGATTGTTGATTGATGCGGGCCTTGATAAATCGGCGGCGAAAAAAGTGAAGCGGCAGCTGGGTGAGAAGGGGCTTCCGTTCACTGATCTTTTCATCACCCATGCGCATGCCGATCATTACGGCGGTGCACAGGAGCTATTGAAGGAAGGGGGAATCACCGTTTATGCACCGATACTTGAGGAAGCGGTCCTTAAGTATCCTATCCTTGAGCCCTATTATTTGTTCCAGGGAAACGAACCGCCGGCTGATCTGCGCAATAAGTTTCTTGAAGGGCCGCCGCTTACGGTGGATGTCATCGTAGAAGGAGGAAAGCGGCAGCTCGGGCCGTTTTCTGTTGATCTTGTGGAGCTGGCCGGCCACAGCATGTACCAGCTTGGCGTGCTTGTTGATGGGGTGCTGTTCGCAGCGGATGGCTACTTCGGAACCGAACAGCTTGAAAAACATAAAATACCGTATTTGATTGATGCGGATAAAACAATCGAATCGCTGAATAAACTTCTCGGGATGGAATGTGCCGGGGCTGTGCCAGGGCACGGCCAATTTGAAACCGAATGGCTGAAAACCGTGCAGGCAAATCTCGAGTATCATGAAAAAGTGATTGGCAGCATGAGTTCCCTTCTTGAAAATGAAGGCGGGATGCTGAGCCAGGAAGACCTCGTCAGCCTTATGTGCAAAACGTGGGATGTAAAACTGAACAACCTTGGCACCTGGGCGCTGTACCGCACCGCCGTCACCGCCTACGCCGAAGCCCTCATCGCCCGCTCCAAAGCGGAGTTTGTTGTGCACGATAACAAAATGTGTGTGAAACTAAAATAAACGGCAACAAAAAATGCCTGGCAATTGCGAGGCAATTGCCAGGCATTTCTCCCTCACATCGTGATGACATGCAGCGATTCGCCTTCCTTCCATTCGGCAAAGAGGACATCCTTGATATCTTTGGCTCCGTGGACCTGGATTTGGCCGTGGAGCCATTTTTCATCAAATCCGGATTGCTTGAGGTTATCCCAGATGACTTCCCCGTCGGTAATGAGCGTAATCGGAAGAACGACTTTTTCTTCCGGCAGGTTAAGGTCGCTTCGGGTCGGATTGGCGAAAGCTGACTTTTTCAAGATGCTGATCGATCCGTCTGTTTCCAGGATGGCGTACTCGACCTCCCGCAGCGAAAACACATCTTTTGATCTCAGCAAATGCTGCAGCTGGTTGATGTCCAGCTGGTTTTTCTTAAGGGCCTTCCGATCCAGTTTTCCATGCTGGACGATGATGGAAGGCTGGCCTTCAAGAAAAGACCGGGTCCGTTTGAATTTTTGTGTTACCCACTCTGTTGAATAAATCAAAGTTCCCCAGACCACAACGGCAAATAATACTTTGGTGAATTTAGTTTCCCCGTCATAAAGGGCGTTACCGACAAGTTCACCCAGCACAATCGCAGATACAAAGTCAAACGCCGTCAGTTGGGAAATCTGGTTTTTACCCAGTAATTTCGTAAGGAAAAACAGGGCGATAAACCCGACAACTAGTTCTGTACCGATTTGCAAATAATCATTCAACCAGAATCACCCGCTTCCTGCCATACTTACAATGTAGTATAGGCAGATCAGCGCATGTTCATTCTATCTGGCGTTTATGCGTGTTGTTAATTGGGATTAAGGCAAAGCCGTTAAAAGGGGAGCCGTATTTTGTGAAACGGAACTCTTCTTTAACAACAAGCGACGCTTCTACGCCAGCCCCAAATCAGCCGCATGCCCGTTTTCGATCTTATAGCGGTGGGCAAGATATCGGCTGAATGGATACCGTTTCCCTTCATTTTTCCAATCCACATAATGCTGGAGCAGCGGCTTGATGTTACCGGCGGCGCACTCTTCGACGAGATAGCGGACGGTGCGGGTGCTGCGCCAGTAATCATACAGCGTTCCCGCTGAACCGTTTCCCGGTTCTTCTGCCTGTCCGAATGCCTTCAGTCCGTAGTTCCCGAAGAGCGGCCGGTACGTCCGGATCAAATCCTCTTCCACGGCCATGACCGATTCAAAGCGCTCTTCATCATATAGAAGACGGCGCGGCAAGTAACAGGAGAGCCCCTCAATGAACCAGTCCGCACTGTCAGTTTCCTCCAGTGAATCAAGAAAACAGGCAAGATAATGAGTGTATTGATGGGAAGCGATGACCGCCATGTCAACGGAGCTCAGCGTTTTGTAGAACAGCTCCACATTGAGCTGCCTGCACTCAGCCGCAGCGTTCAAAAAGATATCCTCCCATACGTTCTCGACAGGACACACATGAATCAGTCGGCGTGATGTATAAGCAGGGAGGGGCGTGTTGGCAAACACTTCTGTCGCTGAAAGATAATCATGGAATATGATTCCCTTTGGCGGAATGACCTCCCAAATTTGATCAAGGATTTTTGCATATTTCAAAACAAACGGTTTTGCTGCCAGCCCTTTTTGAGACACATCTTCGATCATCTCAGGATCGGCAACGGAAAAAGCATGATTCATCATCTTCCCTCCTCCTCTTCGGCAGGCGGCGGTTTGTCAGATGCCTGTCACGTATCTGAAATTGCCGCCCGCCGGACAAATAAAAAACAGCCGCTATCAAAAGCGGCCGCTGCTTTTTTTAACATGTATGGAATTGCGAAATAGACCGCATATCGGCGGTTATTTCAGTTTTTTCACCATTGTCACATGCGGGATGCCGGCGTCCATGAATATACCGGAAACTGTTTCATAGCCGAGCTTGCCGTAGAAGGCTTCTGCATGTGTCTGGGCATTCAATTTTGCTTTTGAGGCGCCGAGTTCGGTGGCGTGCTGTTCAATCGCTTCCATGACTTGTCTTCCGAGGCCGGTTTTACGGTAGTCCCCGAGAACGCATATCCGTTCAACTTTGCCGGTATCCTCCAGGATCCGAAGGCGACCGGCTGCAACAGGCTTGCTGCCGTCATAGGCCACAAAATGAACAGAATCCTCTTCATATTGGTCAATTTCTTCTTCAATAGGAACGTTTTGCTCATCTACGAACACAAGACGCCTTACCTGGAAAGCGTCCTCAAGTTCGCTGTCTGTCTGCACGACTCTGACTTCCATTTTTTACTTGTCCTTTCCCATCCGGAATGTCTCATAGACGGTCCATGAGCCATTCTCCAATTGGTAGAGGAGCTGGAAGCGGTCTGCAATTTCTTCGTGTTCGATATCCATCATTTTCGTCCTTCCGAGAACATCGGAATGTTCATCGTGAGACAGATCCTGGGCAATGGTGATATGCGGCACGAAAGAATAGCGCGGTTCCTGCGTCAAATCGCCTGAATAAAGCAGCTGATGCAGCTTTTCAAGCTCGTCCTGCCGTTCGACTTTTAAATAAATCGTATTATTGGCAGGATAAAATGTCCCCACTTTATATACATGCAAAGTGAAAGGATTGACTTGCTTTGCGATGTCCTGGAGTTTCTGCACGAGCTCATCCAGATCACTTTCATCCACCACGAACGGTTCCTTCAGTGTCAGATGAGGCGGAATCAACGCATAGTGGGAATCATAGCGCTTACGATAAGAATTTGCTAAATCTTGCAGTGTCTTAGATGGAAAAATAGCTACACCATACTTCAATGACATGTCCTGGTCCCTCCTAAGCAGGATGCTGATATCATATAATTCTTACCATATTATATCAAAAATTCTTACAACTTCATACCTCGCCAAAATCAATATCGTTCCAGCATGACAGCAAGTGCCCGCTCAAGATCAGGCTGCCAGTATGTCCAAGTATGGTCGCCATCGAATTCGTCATAAAAAAAGGTGAATCCTTTTGCCTTGAATCGTTCATTCAGTTTCCGGTTCGGCCTAATAAAATCTTTCGTCTCCCCATTGGCCGTTTCGACCGCTGTTTCATTTTTTCCTACAACATGGTAGACCTCAAGCAGCTGCGTGTGCTCAAACGAATCAACCGCTGCAAGGACGTCTTCTGTCACATAAGGGGATTGCAGCAGCACACGACCGAACGTATGCGGATAGGAAAGTGCGGCCAAAAGGGAAACCGTTCCGGCAAGCGAGTCACCGATAAGCGCGCGCCCGCCGCCCATCTGGTAGGTCGGAAGAGCGTGATCCAGGTAAGGGACAAGCTCATTAGCCAGAAAGCGCAGATACGCTTGGTGTTTTTCACCTTTCGGATGATACTTGGCCCGCCTGTCTTCCACATCACGGTAGGGAATGCCGACAATAACCGTATTTTCAATTTTACGTTCAGCCAGAAGCCTGTCTGCAGTCCTGGCGATCCGGCCGAGCGTAAAATAATCGCGCCCGTCCTGGGCAATCAAGATCGTATATTTATATAACGGGGAAAAATTTGGCGGGTAGTAAACGAGCAATGTCACTTCTTCACCCAATAGATCGCTGTAAAGCGTTTGTTCTTCGATTTTTCCTTGTTGAATATCTGCCATGTTACCGCCTCCATCCAATCAATCAGTAATCGTGCCATTCATAATTGTAGCATAATTCACCACCGTCGATTGCATACAGCTCACTCCAGGCCAGTCCCAAGATTAAGAAGTGTTATAATAGGGAATACACCAAAAAGATACGTTGTTGAGAGGAGAATTGGTATATGGGAAACACAGATGTCAAACGAGTGCACAGCAGAGACGTAGAAGCTGCGGCACGAGCCCTTTTGGAAGAGCGCGGGGTCACGATTAAGGAGATTGCGGAAATTGTCTATGATTTGCAAGCGCCGTTCGCCGGCGACCAGATTGATATGAGGGATTGCATTGAAAGCGTGGAAGCAGTCCTGCAAAAACGTGAAATCCAGCATGCCGTTCTCGTCGGCATTGAACTTGATAAACTTGCCGAGCAGGGGAAACTGTCCGAGCCGCTCCAATCGATCGTGGCAGCGGACGAAGGGCTGTTCGGCGTCGATGAAACCCTCGCAATCGGCGCGGTATTCGGCTATGGAAGCATCGCCGTGACGACATTCGGTTATCTTGATAAACAAAAAACCGGCGTCATCCACAAGCTTGATACCGAACCGGATAAAAACCAAATCCATACATTCCTCGATGACCTGGTGGCAAGCATCGCTTCAAACGCCGCTAGCCGCCTCGCCCACCTTCTGCGCGACAGGGAAGACGGATTTGGCGAAGATGAAATCCAGAAACGTGACCATGAAGAGCGCTTAAGCTGATCAAAGCTGAATACACTTACTATAGGGCCCCGGAGCAATGGAACACTCCGGGGATGCCTGTAAAAGAGGAGGAAGCCGATGCGCAGACTGATCATGATTGCAAAAGGCATCTATACCGTCAGCAAAGTGCTTCGCGGCAAGAGAGGCTACCGCGGAGGCTATGTCAGAGGCGGT
The DNA here is from genome assembly GCA_016841765.1 of Guptibacillus hwajinpoensis. Classification (GTDB taxonomy): domain Bacteria; phylum Bacillota; class Bacilli; order Bacillales; family Bacillaceae_O; genus Bacillus_BL. The sequence goes on along the minus strand of JAENYN010000006.1, from coordinate 29,770 downwards.
ACAAAAGGTTATATTGCCAGAAGAATACTGAGGAAATTATTGCGCTGAAAAACCTGTCCAGATATCGGGCGGGTTTTTTTCATGGAAGATAAATCTTTATGACGGATTCTCCGGTATAATAAGAAGAGATGGAAAATCGGGACTTTAGCCTGAGAGACGGATATTCAGCCGCCTTATTCCAACAATCCTGCTCCGTTCACTTCAGGCTGTCGCTCAGCTTGCAAAGCACCCTGGCGGCAGAGCCCGTCTTAAGAACGCATGGGAGAGAGGTGGATGTGATCAGAAAATTGTCAGCGATGATCGGCCTTGCAGCAGGACTGGGCACGATCATGTTATGGATCGTATTCAGTTTTGTCAATCCTTACGCCAATCCGAGCGGCCCTGAACCCGTTTTCACCACGTTTTTTACGATTGTGCTGCCGGCCGCACTGGCGATTCGGGCATCACTGAGTTTTAAAAAAGGGTTCATGCTGCTGGCGTTCATATGGTCACAGCCGCTGAGCCTGTACTTCGCACTCACACCTGGACTATTTGCTCTGTTTGGGGCAACGAGTTCAGCATACTTGCTCAGCTACCTATTGATGCGAAGGGAAGGACGGCGGAAAAAAACAACCTGATGGAAAAGAGAGGAAATAATGGAATTCATATTGCCGCGGAGCATCAGCCGATTTTTCTGGCGGCTGTTTCCTTTTGCAATGCTGCTGTCCGCATACCAAAACATTTTCAATGAATGGAAATTGCCCCTCTTCGGCTTCTCTGAGTTCGAAGATGCAGGAAGATTGCTGCTTGTACTCGCCATAAGTGCATGCGAAAGCGCTGTGGTTGTCCTCCTTGCATGGGGAGTGAAGAATCTGATCTTCACCAGCAGGGAAGAAGATTGAAAAAACGGAACCTCCGCCACGGGATGTTCCGTTTTTTTTACGAATTAATTCGTCAACAATTCCTTCTTATTAAGAAAATGCATGTATTCAAGTATCACCTCGCCGTTCGAATAGCCTTTCCCGTTCACAGACCGTTCAGGAAAAGTCTGCTTCCCTTCGCTGTCAAAGAGAATAGTGCCCGTTCTCATCGTTGGTTCGGAAAAGCCGAAGCCGAAGTAGGTGTTCGGATTGCGTTTCTCCTCGATTTCCTTTACGGGCTCAAGAAACAAATTCCAGCTTTCCGGCAATTCCTTTATGCAGTAAGACTGCCCGCTCACATCCGCCGCCGTTTTCAGCTGAACTTTAGGGACGAAAATTTCTGACTGGGGTGTGATGATATAGCTGCTGTCACGGAGCAAGTAAAAAGCAGCTTTACTAATCTCGTCCTCAGGATGGAAGTTCCAGACGGCATATGCGGAGGAAGGGTCCTCAAGGTTCGGCGTCCAGATTTGCGGTTCCCCGGTCGTATCGATGCGGACTGGTTTCCAGTCGTGAAGCTTCCATTCCCAGTAGCTTGAGCCGTACCGGTCACCGCCGCTGACGAATGGAACATAAACATGGCTGTCGTCCAGCGGGAGGACAGCCTGTATTTCAGCTGCATGGCCGGCCGGAAAAGTCTCATTCATTTTCTCCAGGAGCCGGGTTTCCTCAGGAAAGGGGTCAGGAGAGGCAAAATAGAACCAGTAGACAACCGCAGCTGCCACAATCATGACGGCAAGCCTGAATACCGTTCTTTTACTAAGAGCCATCCGATTCCCCTCCTTCCAAAAATGAAGTCCCTGAACGGAAATAAAACTGATTTTCCGCCGTTTCAACGAGCAGGCCCTTGCCGTCTTTTTCGACATAAATGATGAGCGGAAAATCACTGCCCCATTCAGGTGAAGTACCGGTCAATTGGTAAGGGAACCGATCGTTTTGCCGATTACGGCTCTCCTCATACCACTCCGTCACATTCACAGCTTCAAGTTTCATGTCGCGCACTTGATCAAGAAGCACTTCTTCTTTTACAGTTGCAGGTTCCGCCGACGGATAAAGCAATATAACGGAAGGATGGTCAGCCGAAGCAATATAGGTGGAAGCAACATCCTCAGGATAAACAAGGCCTTCAATCGGGGGAGCAGCCAATGCCGCCGCCAGAAATAAAAAGTTGGCCAGAAACCCGCTCCAGGCGAAGCGCCGGTATTTTAGCCAGCCTTCCCCGCGGCGGTTGAAATAAAGGAAAACGAACCAGACCCCGAGCGGCAAAACAGGGATTTTAACAGGCTGTTCCTGCCATGTAAGGGTGATCGAAAAAGAAAAAACGCCGATAAACGCAATAAGCAACCCTTTCCACACGTTAATTTTCTCTTCCTGTTTGCGATAAATGGAATAAAAGATATAAGCGAAAATCCCCCATGCCGCCAGCTGAAGGATAAAAGCCGCGAAACTTCCATTAATCCCATAGTCCAATTGCATCCCCAAAAACTCCTTTTAATCATTTTCTCTGTAACTTCTATTACGAATAGAAGCGGGAAGAAGTTACACAAAAATCCCTTCCGGCCAATAACAGCCAGAAGGGAAGGGGTCATAAATCACAGCCGCATTCATTCGAAAACGTCGTGTTCAATACGACTTTCTCATCTTTTGCCGCATCAAAAAGAGTCCGGACCGCTTTCCAGACAACATCATCGGGCCCTTTGACGACAGAACTCATGCTGCCGACCTCGATGGTGAGGCCTTCATCCTTCAGCGGCAAAATATGTTCCACCGCCCGGGAGACAACATCATCATAAGACTCCGTACCGAGCGGATAAAGGGAGAGCTGGCAAGAAATCATCAGTTATCCTCCTTTATCCAGCGGACGGCGAAAAATCCAGCCCGGTCCGCCTGTTTTTCCTGATTTTCTTTTTCGATCCTGGCCGCTTCTTCTGCATCGAATTCCTGCTGCGGCGGAAAATATAACCCTTTTTTCAGCGTGAATTCCTGCGGAAGCAAATCCTTCAGTTCTTCTTCTTTATAAAGATGAGCCTTTGCAAACAGGCTGTCAGGGTCGGCGGCAACACTCTGCCGGTACATTTCACCCCACGGGCTGTCGAGCGTCAGCAGGCCGATGACAAGCCGTCCCCCCGGCTTCAGCACCCGCATTGCTTCCTTCAAAACGGTTGAAGGGTCATCCATGAACTCGACCGCCGTAACGGAAGTGATAAGGTCGAACGAATTATCATCAAACGGAAGATCTTCAGCGTGTCCCAGGAGAAAGTCAATCGTCAACCCGCGTGCATACGCCTTTTTTTTCGCAATCTTCGTCATTTCATCAGACTGGTCAAGCGCCGTCACATCCAGGCCCCTTTCCGCCAGCCAGATTGAATAATTTCCTGTTCCGGAACCGATATCAAGGGCATGTTCGCCTTCATTAGGCTGAGCGAGATCTTTGATAAGAACCTTCTCAACATCATCGGCATATTGTCCGAGCGGGGTATTGTACCATGCATCATATTCATTTGCATACGGATCGAAATGTGCCATTGAATCCCTTCTTCCTGTACAGTAATATCTTCCATGTATGGTTCATCACTATCATAACATGCACTAGTTCCTAACATTCTCCAGAAATGAAAAAAGCCTGCCGTTGCAGACAGACTTTTTTATCTTGATTGTGGTCACTCGGCCCGCGGATCCTTCCGGACAATCGGCATGCTCATGCAGCGCGGGCCCCCGCGGCCGCGTGACAGCTCCGAACTCGGCACCTCGATGACTTCGACACCGTGCTCCTTCAGCACTTTATTGGTGACATAGTTGCGGTCATACGTCACAACGACACCGGGGGAAATAGCCAGTGTATTCGAGCCGTCATTCCATTGCTCGCGCGCGGAAGCGATCGGGTCATTGCCGCCGCATGGAATCAGTTCGATATCATTGATGCCGAGCAAATCCTTCAGCGTTTCCAGCAGATTGCAGCGCCTTTCAATCTTGATTTCGCCATTCTCACCCTGTTCAAGAATGAAGATCCGCATTTCCCCGCCTTCACCCTCAATTTCCGGATGAATCGTGAACTTGTTATGATCGATCTGCGTAAACACTGTATCAAGGTGCATGAAGGCACGCTTCTTCGTGATTTCAACTGCCATCACTTTTTTAAAGCCATAGGTCTTATCAAAAAGTTTTCCGGCAAGCATCTCGACTGCATGCGCACTTGTACGGGCACTGATCCCGATAGCAAGGACCTCGTCACTAAGAACAAGCTGGTCGCCGCCCTCCATGAAAAATGGCTGGTCCACATCATATAAAAACGGAATATCATGCGCGTCAAAATCCGGATGATGACTAATGATATATTTCATGAAAAGCGGCTCGTTACGGCGCGCCTCCTGTGTCATGTGATTAACTGAAATGCCGTTGCCGATAACGGCAGCGGGATCGCGTGTGAAATACAGGTTCGTGAGCGGATCAAGATAAAAAGGGTAGTGATCCTCCAACAAATCGTACAGCTTATGCGTTTTCCGGACCTCGGCTTCGTCAATCCGAATCCCGTTTATCATGTCCCGGACCATCTCATCAGGGGACTTCTTAAGCAAGTACTCTTTCAAACTGACAAACACAGACTCTTCATTGACATTCGTTTTCCTCGGCAGCTCCAAAAACTCATCTACAAATTGCACCCGCACTTGTTCATCTTGAAGGGCACCGGCAGCCAAATCCTCAAGATAGAGCACCTCGGTCCCATGATTCTCAAGCGCCCTGGCAAACTCATCATGTTCTTTTTGTACAGCCGGCAAATTCGGAATATCATCAAACAACAGCTTATGCAAATACTCCGGCGTCAAATTCTCAAGCTCCGCCCCCGGCCGCTGCAGCACAACCTTCTCAAGCCTGCCGATCTCAGACGTAATATGTAATGGTCCGTTCCTCATAAATTGGTCTCCTTCCATATGAATACCTGTATGTCTGAACGTTTTAGCCCAATAACCTTCACTTACTAATTCCCTTAAAATGAAGGGAAAGAAACCTGCGAGCCGAAAAGGCGGAATTGTGAAAAAATGCATGGGAATTGCCTGGCAATTGCCAGGCAATTTTACTTCGAAACACCATCCAATTAATACAAAGAGAACAAAGAGTATAGGACGTCTAAGTCCAAATAAATTAAAATGAAAAATCATGTTGACAATCGATCTGCTTTCCTGATATATTATTACTTGTCGATAAGTTCCCAGCTAATCGGCTTGCAAGTACAATTCTATCATGATTCCGTAGCTCAGCTGGGAGAGCGCTACCTTGACAGGGTAGAGGTCGCTGGTTCGAGCCCAGTCGGAATCATTGGGTGCCAAACCCGGAGAAACCCTTTGGAACGAGGGTTTCCAGTAAAAGATCACTTTTTCGGAAGTGGTCTTTTTATTTTGTCTTAGGGTATGACAACATCTCTTTTTATTGTTATGTAAAAGGGGATTTTCGAACTCAACGGAAGTTCATTAGTAGGTATCCTGATTGTTACTGGGAGCTCATTCAACGCTTTTACAGTCCCGCTATCTGCCCCTCGGTCACATCCACCATTTTTGTATTGCCCATGATTGTGTATACCATTTTCGCTTGATTATAGTAATCTCTGGCCCTTGAAGGGTTGTTTAAATCTACGTATGTAAGGGCTGAGTAAAAATAGCTATCACCAAGCGAATAGAGGATATACTGATCACGGCAATGTGCGATTCCTTTGTTGAACACTAAAAGGGCTTCCGCGTATTTTCCACTTCTCCTTAACGTTAATCCATAATTATAGTAGGCTTTCGCTAAAAGGAAACTGCTTTGGATAAATTGGTTTTTCCTAAGATAACTAAAAACTTTCTTGAAAAGATTCAACGACTCATCATACGCTTTCTCACTTGAATATATGGTGGCTTTACTTAATAAAAACTCAATATCCATAAGGTCATATGTAAATGAGGTGGTTTCCGACAGCTTTAATGCTTCATTGATATACTTTATGGCAGCTTCAGCATCATTTTCAATGTAGTAGATACAAACCCCTCTTCTCCAGAGCAGCGTACGCTTAAAGCGGGTGTTTTTAAATGTCGGGTTTTTCCACTCGGCTATAATCATTTCAAGAGCCGCTTGGTAATCCCTTATTTCAAACAACTTTGTGAGCTGATGGTTTACTTCCTTCACATAATCCACTCTTTCATCAACAGACAACTCCAAAAGATAAGAAATCGGCACGCCCATTTTTTGGGATAGTTTATATAAAATATCAGCGGAAGGAATGAAATTTTGATTTTCCATCTTACTGATGGCCGCCTGGCTGCAGACTCCCTCTGCCAGTTGTTTTTGCGAAAGTCCCAATTCCGTTCTTAGCGTTTTCACTCTGTCTCCGATATTCACAGTTGACCCTCCAAAATATAACTATTTTTATAGATATGCATGAATGGTCCATTAAAAAGGAGTATTCTTATAATTCTCTTGCCCAACTTAGCCAATTATATAAATGCATACCTTTTTCATCAAGTTTATACTAAAAATAATGCTTGGAAAGGTATTTGATGTAAGTTAAAGGAAGTTATACATACATGCTCCCGCAACTATTAATTAATTTGGGTTATTAATGCATTCATCTAGACAAGCTTGATGTAATTTTAGTTCAAGCCTTTATTTGGTAATCGTTCTTATCATACTTTCAAGAAATGACTATTAGATTTGTTATATGGAAATGGAAAGGAAGATAAGATTTGCAGATACGGAGTGGTCTCATGTACCTTGATTTTCAAAGTGTTATATTGACTCTGATTATTTCTTTCTTGATTTTCGCGCCACTTTTAACTGCAAGAAAATCGGTGGCAGGCAGGAAGGGACATAATGAGTTATTTCAATCAAAGTGGTTCGGCATACCGTTTATTTTATTGCTGCTTTTCGGAAATTACGTAAATTTTCCATTTTGGAAGATTTTTTTAGGATCAATAGTTTTTTCGTTTTTCATTTCATTTATATTTAATGTAATGATACGGATGAAAAAGGAGAGTGGCCAATAGAAGGGAGATGAAATAGTCTACCATCTTTCACAGACCACGGAATCTGTTGTTGCTTTTAATGTCTTCGAAAGGAGATCAATTTATGGTTAAATCAAAGTTTTATTGGATATCAATGTTCCCATTTCTGTTGGTCGGAATGTTTCTGGCAGTCATTTTACCTAAAGAAACAAAAGCATTCGCAATCCTGACACCATTAGTGTTTTGGATATGGTACTACACAGTAACCTACTTAATTAGAAAGCAAAATAATAAATCCAAGTGATCATCATAAAAGTTGAAGAGTAAATAGCACTGGATTTATGGAGGAGATAGTGTGTCCTTTATTTTCTTTTTTATGGGGTGGTTTCTTTTATTTTACTCAGTCAAAAAATTAGCTAAAGTTAATCAGGGTCAAAACCATATAATAAAAGAAGACATCATCCGGAATTCCAAAATGCTTGTAATGGGTTTAATGATGGTATTATCTCTATTTTTAATTATATCTCAGGTATGGGTCATGACAGGCGGATCACATGATTGGGACGGAGTTTATGTAGTTGGGGGCACAATTGTATTAACGTTGCTTATTTCTTTCTGGTATTTTTTTAAAACAATCAAATTGAAATAAGAGAAGAGAACACTTTGTGAAAATCTACTGAACTCTGTTTTGCTTAAGGAGGAAAAAATGAGAAAGTACATTTTGATCTTTGTGGCACTATTTTTTAGTCTAACAGCGTGCTCTTCTGAAAAGACGGAACAAAACAGACAGGAAAAACAAATTAACCAGATTGTTATGGAGTCATTAGAACACCACCATTCCGAAACTCTGTTTCAATACGAGATGATATTAAAGCGAATCATAGAAGGGGAAGACCTCCGTGTAGTTGAGGGGATGTTAGATGCTTACTCAATACAAAACAACCTCTACTTTCTAAGGTTAAACGAAATAAAACAAGTGTTATCAGAAGAACAGGAAAGTGAGATTTATGCTTTATATAAGAGCCTTAGTCAACACAGTCGTTTATTAAAAGAACAAATAATTGAGGGCGAGTCACCATCAGTTCCCAACATACAAGAAATCTCAGATTCTATAAGCAAGGTAAAAGATATAAGCTTCAACTCAAATGAACTTGATGACCAGTTAAAAGAAATTAAAAAGTTGAATAGTCTATTGTTAGAAGATGATAATGAACGCCGGTCACCTGGAAATTAAACTATATCTTTAACATACAGGGGCTATACATATCAATCAGGAGGAATGCTATTTGCCAAAAGGACTGCTTCATCATATAGAAATCTATGTCTCTGATTTAGTAAAGGCCGTAGATTTTTGGAGTTGGTTTCTAGAAGAACTGGGGTACACCTCTTTTCAAAAATGGGAACATGGACAAAGTTGGAAAATAGGGGAAACATACATAGTATTTGTCCAAGCAAACGAAAGGTTTCTGGACATTCCGTATCACAGGTGCCGAACAGGGCTTAATCATTTAGCATTTCATGCAGCTACATGCCAGGAGGTAGATGAGATGACTCTGAAGTTAAAGCAAAGAGGAATTCCCATCCTTTATCCTGAAAAACATCCGTATGCCGGTGGAGATGACCACTATGCGGTTTATTTTGAGGATCCAGATAGGATAAAGGTCGAACTTGTGGCTCCTTAGAATTCATTTTAAAATCAAACAACGATTCAGCTGCAACCGGGCATCAATTTCTATATTTTATGGATAACAAGAATGGGGGCAATATTTTTATGTCACAGCGTTTACCTAATGTTCATTCTGTACCAAAACATATTATTTCTACTATTTTAGTTAAATTGTATTAATTTGCAATTTTTTCCGTTTCCTGATATGATAAAGAAGAATTATTTTTGTTCGGTGTAATGGATAGTATGAATATCATTTTTTCATCTTGATGATACTTTGGGCAAGGATAGTAATACAATGTGTGGTAACGCACTAGGAGGCAACAAAAATGGAACAAGGTACAGTTAAATGGTTTAATGCAGAAAAAGGTTTTGGCTTTATCGAACGTGAAAATGGAGACGATGTATTCGTACACTTCTCTGCAATCCAAAGTGACGGCTTCAAATCTTTAGACGAAGGACAAAAAGTAACGTTTGACGTTGAGCAAGGTGCTCGTGGAGCTCAAGCCGCAAACGTTCAAAAAGCTGCTTAATCTTAAATCGTATATACAATCAGGCTCTTTATATAGGGCCTGTTTTTTTATGTCCTCTGTATAATATTCAATAAAAAATGGTTTCCTGATCTGGAAACCATTTTTGTGGTTGACCATATGGTGTTACCAATTCGTTTTTCTCTTTTACGTAAAGAAGATAAACAATTACTATTCACTGTCTCAGTAGATGTAAAAAATTCTTAAAGATAGAGGTGAGATTGATTGTTTTTTTTCTAGAAATAATGACTTGAATAATAAATTGTATACCCTAAAACAATGAAAGCCCTACCTCTCTTTCATCCTTACGGCTCCTTGTCCGTGCCAGTGTGAATCAGGATTGCAAAAATCAAGTGCCTATTTTATCGAGTTATTTGATGAAACTTCAAACGTAAAAGAAATTTAAATAATAAAAATGGATCAGATTGTAGAAATAACAAAAGAGGTTAATGCTCTAAAGGTGAGTTGGAGAAGTTGAATGTCTTTGAAAAGATTTACTTCTAATAATAAACATATTTCCAAAAAATTAGGATGTTTTCGGGAGATGTCATACGTTATCTTAAATTAACCTTAACGAAAACTTTTTATTTGATTTTCAGTAATCCCTTTAATGCATCCCAGTTCACTAATCAAAAATTCATGTGCGTTATCTAACATTTTTTTTTCGCTTGTATTAAGTACTTTTTCTTTGTTCATACGCATTAAATCGCGTACAACTTCAGCACATTCTTGTATTTTACCCGTTTTTATTTTGTCCGTGTTCACTTTATACCTTTGTTTCCACGGCAGTAATCTATCTGATTCTCCATGCTGAAAAATGTGTATGATGTGTTTTAATGCAATTATGTCAGTAACAGGGCGTATACTCGAACTCAATATTTTACCCGTAGGAATCATGACTTGCATATTACCGATTAACATTTTTATGACATAATACTGTTGTTTTTTTCCTGAGATTTCTTTTTCTTCTATGGCTTTAATTATACCTGCTCCGTGCATTGGATAAATAATGTTTTCGCCAATTTGAAACAAATAATCCACCTCCGTATATGGTAACCTTCTTAACCTTAACATATATATTATTTTTTATCAAATTTTTAATTTTATCATAAGTTAACTTTAATCGTCAACTACTTTTTCTTTGTAAAACCAGAAAAAACAAAAACAATAGAATCGTGTCGGATCACCAATAAAGGGAAGGTTCATTTTCCCGCGTATATTCTTAAACCTCAAAAATGATTTTTAATTATCTCTTGGGGCTTAGTATCACTCTTAACGTTAAAGGAGTTTCCATCATCTGAAGACATATTAGATGAAGGAATTGAAAAGCATCCCTTATAACTGATTGAGAAAGACTATGGAGATAAAAACATCGCCTTCAATAAAACTCAATCCTTTGCTCAGTTTATGGAAAAGTGGTTTGTGGATTATTATAAGCCAAATGTTGAAGCAACAAACATATTTAACAGGAGTGTGAAAAGTAAAATCAAGCCGATTGATAAGAATGGTTTGATATCGGTTTAACGGTATTTAGGGGAGTAAGAATTTCTCGTGTTTTTTAGCAAACAGACCTAAACGTGGAAAGAAAAAATAAAGGCAGGTGGCTACGAGAATGGGAACATTATTTGAACTGCTTCGTATTATATTTATATTTGTAATCCTCGGCGGCATAGGATGGGCACTGATCGGAAACATTTACGAAATCAATGAAACAGCTGAACCCTATTCGTGGCTCGGTGCATTGGCAATTCTCGTTTTACTCTTTGTAATGTATAGAAACAAGTTGCAATTCTCTGGTTGGTTTAGGGGAGAGGGTGGCAAGAAATTGCCGGAAAAGGTTTCCGTTAGACTTGTTTTCATTTCTATCATTCTCATTATTGCACCATTTATTTTGGGGTCATTATTAAATTAGGCTCTTATTTCGGAAGGGGTATATTTATTAATGGAAATCTTTTTGTTCATCAATATTTACTTAATGCCTGTTTTAGCCATTATCTTTTGTCTTAGTCTTGTAGAAATCTTAAAGAAAGTAAAAAGAGACGAACCTACTGCTAAGTATACATTTTGGTTGACGCTGTCTTTTTTATTGATCGTATGGAGCATTTCAGTTACAGCTTACTTGGGTACATAGAATCTGAGATTTCACCGCTTATTAAGCTCCTTAATTGGTAAAAAACAAAATCGGAATTTAACATGCCGAAAATTAGGATGTCTTTTCAATCAAAAGAGGAAAACTGAAAGGAGCTTGATTATGTGATGAATGAAGAGGATATCATTGCTTCTATAGAAAAAGATAAGTGGATGATGGAAATATTAAGAACCGCCAAATCTTTAAAATTACCTGATTGGTGGATTTGTGCAGGCTTTGTCAGGTCCAAAGTCTGGGATGTTTTACATGAATATAGTGAAAGGACACCGATACCTGACATTGATGTCATCTATTTTGATCCAACAAACCTTAATGAATCTGAAGAAAAGAAGCTGGAAGAAAAACTCAATTCTCATTCACCGGCTATTCCCTGGTCAGTGAAGAATGAAGCCAGAATGCACTTGAGAAATAATGTTGAACCTTATTCTTCTTCAGTTGATGCCATTTCCAAGTTTCCGGAAACGGCGACAGCTTTAGGGGTGAAGCTGAATGAAAGAGATAACGTCATACTAACAGCTCCTTGCGGAATTAGTGATGTTATCAATCTAGTTGTTAAACCGACTCCGTATTTTTCGGAAAATGAAGAGCGCACATTCATTTATAATCAACGTATTCTCAAAAAAAATTGGAAGGCTATATGGAATAAGCTAGTCGTTTTTTATATGTGATTTAGGTTCTTGAAGGGTGTTTTTATGCTAGCTAGATTCCTTTTTTACACAAGCTTAGAAAAGTAGTTAGAACGGTAAACAAGAATTAAATTTATAAAGGGGGTGTTAATATCGAGAAACAAGAATTGCTATACTGGGAAGAGATAAGAAAAAAAGGGTTTCCTAGATATGTTTTAAGACACGGGTTTATAGATTATGGAATTATATTCGTATTCGTTGTTTTTTTAATTGATTTATTCGAGACTTTTGTCCTCAGTACATCTAGAATAGTGCCGTCTGTCTATTTAAGAATTTATTTGGTAGGCAGTCTGACATATGGGATTATTTCATGGTTGTTCACTGAAGAGAGGTACAAAAACAGCCAAAAGAATTGCACGAAATAGAGTTTAGGAGGGCATTTTCAGAGGGATCTTTTAATATATAAACTCATCTTATGAAATATAAAAATGACATTTCTGGCAGAATTACAGGGAGCAGATAGAAGGCTTGGATAACTCCAAGTTTTTTATTTTTATCAATTACATAACAAAAGAGAAATCGCAACCGCTTTATCGACACATCAATACAAATCCAAAACTCACAACTTTACTCATTACCTGCCCCTCCAATTTTCACATCCGTTCATCCTATTGTTTCACCCCTATCAATATCAAGAAATCAATGCAAAGCTTGCCATCTTAAACATTCCGCTCGTAATTGCCGCTAATTCCTCGAATGGTGTGGTATAAAAACCAAACAGGGGAAGGGTTTATATGGATTTCTTGAAATTTTTGGATATCGAAATGATGCTTGCGGCCGTCTTAGGGTTAATGGTGATTATCCTGTTGTTATTGCTGGTCATCAACAAAAAAACGAAAGGGTTTGAAGCGGCGCTTGACGAATTGGAAGCGGAAGCAGCGATAAGCATGGATAAAGTTGAAAATGAATTTAAGAGTAAAGAAAAGGAACTGAAGAAAACAATTAAGGATGAGTACGAAGTTAAGATTGGAAGTTTTAAAGAATACGTCAGCATGGTCGAAAAGATTTCGAGAACTTCCAGTGAGGTGAAGACTCACAAAATCTTGACGGACTTAAAGGAAAAATTGGTTGCAGCAGGTACGGTGAAGTCTCCGGAGATGGCTGTCATGTCCAATGTGTTCCTTTCGCTTAAAAACGCTGATGAGGAAATGCACACCACCAAGATCGATCATTTGGTATTAATGAGGACTGGCGTGTACCTGATTGATACGAAAGAGTTTGATGGAAACATTCTGTACGGGGCCACAAAAGAGAAAGCAAAGGAATATTCGGTCATTCTCGATAATCTCTTTGCATCAGATGAAACAGAAACTGAAAAAACAATCGTGATCAGGAAGAATAGCGGGGGGCAGGCAGGGGTGAGTGTCACGTCGATTGACAATCCGGCAGAGCAAGTCATGGATGCAGTTGATACAATGAATCAACTGCTCGAAAACCGGCCCAAGGAAGTTGTTCCCATCTTTTATTTTGATCATCATGGAAATAAGTTCATCAATTATTCCGAAGGTGAATCGCCATTTGTCTTTGACAATAAAGAAACGCTGTCCGAATTTTTCGTGAAGCAACTGGAGGAAGGCGAGAAGAGATACACTGAGGATGATCTGGTGAGGATTAAAAATAAAATTGAAAACGCCACTATCACTTGAAGGTGAAGTGATTAACGAGATTGTCCTTTTTCAAAAAGTGGGTTAGTGATGGCTCGCAACTTCTTGTGCAAGTGAACAAAACCGGGTGATTTTCGTTGAGTGCCACGCATCGGCAATACTTCCTAACTTGAGATAGATAACAAAAACCAATACCAAAAAGCTCCCTGTCCGGGAGCTTTTTCTGATGGAGCTGTTTGAGAAATATCAAGTCCCAGCAATTCAAGATTCCCCGAACTTCAGGCGGTAATGGGACAGGGCCAGCAGCGGGAAGATGTATCGGTAGCTGTGATAGTGGACATAGAAGGCGTCCGGTACAGCCTGCCCTTTTGGATAGCGGGTGGTCCAATCGGTTTTATTTAGTGAAGCAAGCAAATACCGGATTCCCTGGTGGATTTCTTCAGTCGGCGAATTTTCGGCAGCGATCAAGGAGTCAACTGCCCATGATGTATCCGTCAATGTGCTTGCCGCGAGCGGAACGAATTGTTTTTGGATGTCGCTCCGGCACGATTCACCCCAGCCGCCATCGCCGTTTTGGGTGCTTTTAATCCAGGCGAGTGCTTTTTTGATGGAAACATGGTCCGTTGAAAGCCCGGCAGCTTTCAGTCCTGTGATAGCCCCCCATGTTCCGTAGAGGTAGCAGATTCCCCAGCGTCCGTACCAGGATCCATCCTTTTCCTGATTGTTCAAGAGCCACTTCACCGCGCTTCGCAATCTGCCGTCCATCTTTGGCAAATAGGTGAAGTTACCGAGAAATTCAACTGTTCTGCCTGTCAAATCTGCAGAGGACGGGTCGCTGAACATGGATTCGCCTTTTTCAATCGGCAGAAATCCGATCCATTTGTTTGATACGTTTTTTTCAAAAGAAGACCAGCCGCCGTCGTCATTTTGCATGGAAAGCAGCCAGCCGTTTCCGCGATTCCAGGCATAAAGATGGGATGGGCTTTCCGGAACGCCTTTGGAGAGGGCCCGCAGTGAAGCGGTAGTGTCATCGATATCGGGATTGATCGTATTGCTGTCAGAAAAGCCCCAACCGCCCGGCATGCTCCCTTGGTTATGGATCACCCAATCGCCAAATTTGGCATGCTGCCGCTCCAGCAAATAGCGGTTTGCCTTTTTAACCATTGGGTCGCCGGGAGAAACGCCGGCCAATTGCAGGGCATAGGAGATTAAGGATGTGTTCCACACTGATGCGTTTGTATATTGCATGTGAGGGAGCCCGTTTATTTCCGTTTTCATCGTTTTCAATCCGGCCACAGCGCTGGTGATAAGCGGATCGGTTTTTGAGTGCCCGAGTGCAAGCAGTGCAAAAATCATTAAGAAAGTTGAACTGAAATAACTGTACATCGTCCCGTCGGATTCGATGCGGTCTAGCATGTAGTTTTTCAAACGATGCAGAGCGCGTGTATGGAGCCGGGACGGCAAGCCGAATATGTTTTTTACATTTTCGCTTACGGTAGAACAGAGGGAGCGCCATTCGGGATCCAATTCCCAGTCATCCCTTTCTGTTCTTTTCGCATATAAATCCGATAAATCCGGCGTCTGTTCTGTCGTCAGCCGGAATTTTTTATCTGCCAGGATCAGAATCGACGCAAGGTTGGCCCTTCCATAGACTGAGAATTGATAAAAATTGACCGGGAATGACAGCGGCAGAAGAATGATCTCCACCGGCAGCGGCGACTGAGCGGGCCAGCGGTATTGGCCGGTCAGGGCCAGCATGATTTTTGTAAAAAAATTCACCTTTTCAATTCCGCCTTGTTGCAGGATGAATCGTTTGGCATCTTGCATCCTTCGTTCTTCCTTTTTGATATACCCTGAATATAATAGTCCGTAATATGCTTCCAGGGTGGCGGTCAGATTGCCGCCTGTTTCGTCATGGAAAACCTTCCACGCGCCATTTTCCTCTTGCCTGTTCATAATCCGGGAAGCAAGTCCATGAATCAACTTTTCATCATGTATCCCGAGTGATCTTAATAATATAATCGTGTATGCATCTGTCGTTACTCCAGTTTCAAATGGATAGTCCCACGACCCATCGGGAGTTTGGTCTTTTTCAAGAATATTGATAATGCTTTTGATTCCATCGTCAACATGGATTGCCATCAATCACCCAGCCCTCTCCCGTAATTTCCGTGTTACTGATACATATTCATAAAATAAAGGGAAATTCACGGAGGAGGGGAGGAATGAAACGTTTCATCCGAAAACGGGAATTGCATGCTGTTGAGGCCATTAAAGAAGAGTTGAAAAAGAAAAAACGGAGAAAAAAAGCGGTGATCCTGTCCGGCGCGGAGAAGAGGCTTCTCGAGCAAATCAGGCGGGAGACAGCGGAACGGAATATTAATAACGTGACGAGGACAAAAGCCTATCTCGATTTTTACCGTCAGCATCCGGAAGTCCACTGGGCTTTTCTAGGGCATATGGTTTCCCGGAACGGCGGCTGGAATATGACGGATTTAAAAGGGGAGCTGCTGACGAGGCTGTTGTCAAAGAAGGAAATCCACTCCTTTTTTTCTTTTTTGGAAAGAGGGAACTGGCTGATTTTCCAGGACGCGTATCCGCAGTTTTTGCTTTTTCGCGAAAGCTTGAAAAGAGGCGAACCTCTGTTTTCCCTTTTTCCCTTTTTGAATATCTCGGTTTTTATGGAAGCGGTTTGGAACCAGTTTTGGAAAAGCCGGGAAACGTATATCTTAACGACGGCCCTAATTGTGAATGAACAAAACTACCTGGAAAAAAGGGTTGTCCAAAATCCGCATTATAAAAAAGAAGTCTTAAGCAAGCTGGAGTTTAAGCTTCAGGATTTGCTGTCGTTCAACCATATTCTTTTTCCATACAGGAAAAACAGCGAGTTGAAGCTTGCCGGCCAAACACTCTATCAGTTTGAATCCGTGCATGAACGGATTGTATTGGGCAAGCGGTTATATGCAATCCTGTTTGGAGACAGAGATATTTTGAAACAAGCGGAAGCGTGGGCGGAAGGCCATCCCCATACGGGATCGCGGAAAGATTTTTGGCCGCACATTTTTAACAATGTCCATGAAGGGTTTCCGGGGGAAAACTATCAGTTTCAATTGAAATCATGCAAATTGCGGCCCGGGGCAAGAAGGATATACAGCCCGGAACTTGGAAGCGCCTGGGAAAATGTCACGCAGAAAGAGGCGGAGACCGGGGATTGGTTTGAGGATTTTCAAGTCATGGACTATTTCACAGAGCTCAAGGACATGCCGAATGGAGAGATTGAGGATGAATACTGTAAAACACTCGAACGGCTCGAACTTGCCGTCCTGGCAAAAAAGACGGTTTCCCTTTTGGAGTAAAAGGTACATTCCCGCAATGATATTGTCAGCCCTGCTCGGGACTTACCTGGATTTGTTTTTTATCGGGAAGGGCCTCTATTCGTATCCGGCCAGGCCGTTTTCCTCCGTGTTTTCGATTGATGTGTTCTTCACGCTGGCTGCCCTTCCCATCATGACAGGCCTGTTCTTGAAGGTGACCGAAAAACAGAATAGGTGGAGGAAGGGCATCGTCATTGGCTTGTTGAGCATAGGAATGGTGTCCATCGAAAAAATGGCAGAGGCGATCGGCTTTTTCGTTCATAGGGATGATTGGAGCCATGTGTACAGTGTCGGTGGTTATGCGCTATTTTTGCTGTTTGTCACTCTTTTTCATGAATGGATTAACGGAGAGCGGTGAAAAGAAAGTGAAGGGAAACAAGTATTGAAGTACACATCTGGTCCGGCAGGGGATGATGAATTCGGCGGAGTGTCAGGCGGTTTTATTCGTTCTTTTTCTGATCATCTTCTGTCTTGATTCAATTTATGGCGGTAAGATATAATGCAATTAAAGCGACATAAATATGAACATATGTACATATAGGAGGGTACTATGGAAAACGAAGAGCAGGATTTGCTGAAGAAAATCGGGGAGGGCGAGTTTCCGGAGGAACTGGACGAAGAAACATTATTGCTCGTGACTCAGACGTTTAAAGCTTTATGTGATATAACGAGGGTCCGGATTTTGTACTTGCTGTTCCAGCGTGAATATTCCGTGAATGAAATTGCGGAAAAACTCGGGCTGCGGCAGTCGACGGTTTCCCATCAATTGCGGTTTTTGAAACATCTCCGCCTTGTGAAATACCGGCGGGCGGGCACAACATTGTTTTATTCCCATGATGATGAGCACGTCATGACAATTTTGATGCAAACCATTAAGCATGCCTATCATCACTGAAGAGCCAGCGAGTTTCCTCCGCCAGGCTTCCTGCAATTAGGATGGCCAAGCGGGGGAAGCCCCGGGTATGTCTCCATCTATGAAATAATATGGAAGTGCAAAAGGGAATGAGATGGCCGTAGTGCACGCTGTTAAGTTTGATGGGGCTTGGACTGCTCCGCCTTTACTTTCATTCTGTAATGTTTGGTTATTCTTGCAAGAGTAATATCTGCTTTATCCTGATACATAACATGAGGCTTCTCCCTCAAAAAAGGAGGGTATCAAATGAATCTTTTGTTTGTGTCCGTCATCGCAATGACAGTACTTGTTTCAGCGGCTTTTTTATTGTTTCTTAATGTGGCAATGAAAAAGGGCAAAGAAGATAACAACGGAAAGCCGCATGACAATCATGAAAAAGTTTAGCGTCCAGAAATAAGGTAAAAAGGAATCAATATAGACCTACTTGATGTGATAAGGAGGGCTGGTGCCATGGCTCAGCCAGACCATAACGACAATGCACATGGACATTCACATGGGCATAACGCAAATAAAAAAGCACTGTTAATCAGTTTCCTGTTAATCATCTCTTACATGGTCGTCGAGATCATCGGGGGCCTGCTGACAAACAGTCTGGCGCTTTTATCAGATGCCGGCCATATGTTAAGCGATGCAGCTGCTCTCGGGTTGAGTTTGCTCGCCTTTAAAATAGGTGAAAAACAGGCAAACCACCAAAAAACATTCGGTTACAAGCGATTTGAAATTCTGGCGGCCGCATTGAACGGAATAACGCTTCTGGTCATCTCCATTTATATCTTTGTTGAGGCATTCCACAGGTTTTCTGATCCTCCTGCAGTCAGTTCCAGCATGATGATCATCGCTATTATCGGGTTGCTTGTCAATATCCTGGCAGCTTATATTTTGATGAAGGGGGATACAAGCGGAAACCTGAACGTGAAAAGTGCATTTTTGCATGTGCTTGGCGATATGCTCGGATCTGTCGGCGCGATTGTGGCCGGCCTATTCATCTGGCTGTATGATTGGAATATTGCGGATCCGATTGCAAGTGTCATCGTCGCTGTCCTCGTATTGATAAGCGGCTTTAGGGTAGTGAAAGATTCTTACCATATTTTAATGCAGGGCAGCCCTTATAATCTTGAGCAAGTAAAGGAGAAACTGCTCCAGGTCGAAAATATCGTCGAAGTCCATGACCTTCATGCCTGGTCAGTCACAAATGAGCAATCGGTTTTCACCTCCCATTTGATCGTAAAAGACGATTCGGACCGGGATCAGGTCTTAAGGGATACGCTTGAGCTGTTAAAAGAAGAGTTCGGGATCAATCACCCCACCATTCAAGTAGAAGGTGAATCATCGTGTATTTCTGATACCGAAAATTGTTTTGCCGAGCATAATGAACATTAAGCCCTTTAGGAACGGCAGGTTTCATCAGCGGCATAATCGGCTTGTAATCGTTCTGTTTAATGTTTTATACAAAGAAAGGCTGGTTGGAAAGTTATATCTCCAACCAGCCTTTCTGGCGTCAACGGGATTTTCGATTTTTCTTTTTTTTAGTTGGGGCTCGGTGTTTTTAAGACCGGCACTTCACGATAGCGGGTAGCCTGTTCGTAGTCATAGGCCATTCCCAATAAGTCGGGCTCGCTCCACATTTCTCCGAAGAAGGCAAGCGAAAAAGGTGTGCCGCTTTGATAGTAGCCGGCAGGTACGGTTACGAGCGGCATTCCGCTGATATTCACTTCAGGTGACGCGGTCGGCTGGTGGATGCCTCCCTCTAGAGGGGGGATTTCTGCAGCCATTTGCGGATAGACGAATGCATCAAGGTCGTGTTTTTCCATAACGTCACCGACGATTTTCTGGTATTTTGCCCGCGTTTCGAAAAAGTAGCTTAAGTCCGGCACCGCATAAGGATTTTTCAAATCTTCATCAAGGCCACTAAAGCGCTGCAGGGGGCCGCCTGCAGCCCAGGGTGCTGTTCCGGCCTGGTTAAACAACTCGGAAAGAGGGGGGATGGTGCCTGCCGGATCCATCCGATCGAGGTAAAACTGGATGTCACTTATCAGCGCATCATAGCCTTTATTCCCGGCAGATTTCACGAAACCGGCGAACCCCGTTCCGGCGAATGGATCACGAACGACTTCGGCTCCCTGCTCTTCCAATTCCTTGACGGCACGTGTATACAATTCTTTTGTTTCACGGGATAACGGTTCTGCACCCCAACTCGGGCCATGCAGCCCGATCCGTTTTCCTTCAAGCGCGGTTTCGCTTAAGTGATCGGTATAGTCTTCAGCAGGCAGATGATCTTCTGCCTCTTCGGTTTTGGGATCTTCCGGGTCGTAGCCGGCAATGACATCAAGGATGATTGCGGCGTCGTGAACCGTCCTGGCATGAGGTCCCAGCACATCCCTTGTATTGGCTGCAAAAGGGGCGGCTCCGGCATTGGGGACAAGTCCGAATGTCGGCTTTATCCCGACTAATGCCTGGGCCGCAGCAGGGTTTTGGATGGAACCGCCGGTTTCGGCCGCAATGCCTGCGACTGCCATATTGCCAGAGACAGCGGTTGCTGTTCCGGAACTGCTTCCTCCGGGGGCAAAAGTGGGATTGATGGCGTTTAAGGTGTCACCGGCCCAGCTCGTAGCGGCCCTGGTAGCGGATATGCTGAAGGCAGGCATGTTCGTTTTGCCGAGGATGATCGCACCTTCTTCTTTCAACTTTTTCACGATCGGAGCATCGACCTGCGGCATGATCTCCACACCGCCTGTTTCCTTATTGAACCCTTCCCAGCCGAACGTGGAAGGAAAGCCGGTTACATCGACCGTTTCCTTCACGACGATCGGGACACCGGCTAATTTTCCCGGTGATTCTTCCTTATCAATCCGTTTCTGTATATTGCTTGCCTGCTGGAGCGCATTTTTGTTGATGAACGTAAAAGCATTATAAGTGTCCTCATACTTCTCGATTTGTTCAAGATGTGCTTCTACTACGTCCTTCACCGTAAAAGATCCATTTTGATAGCCTTCGAGAAGTTCAGTTACGGTAAATTCTTGATTGTTTGCGAGCCGTTCCGATAGATCGATATCGATTTTCGGGAATTTTTTATGTTCAATCGTATCCGTCCGTCCCGATACATCCTTCGGGGGAGTAAGGGAGGGATTGCCTCCAAAAACAACAACGGCCAGAACCAGCATAAGTATCGCAATAAGAACCGGCATCTTTTTCATATTTTAGCACTCCCTATCTAGTTACCAAAGGTAGAATAACATAGAAAGATGCGATTATAAATAACTCTTTTGGAGAGTATAAGAGATTTTGAGAGTATAAAAAGCGATCAAAAATATTTTTCCTTCGAAGTTTCTTCAAACACCTTCCAATGACCATTCATAATAGAAGAGTTATACCTCATAACAATATAATTTTTCACGCTATCCCCATCTTGTGTTTGTATAAAGTAAGTATCAGAACCTTTATAATCTATATCTACAATCTCTAATCCTTTAAATGTGTTATCTGAAGAGATAAAGGATTTAATAGCATATTTCTCGGAAAGTTCAAGAATCGGGTTATACGGACTAAAGAAACTAGCCCCCGCAACAATTACCAAAAAAATCACGCCTATAATCAACTTTCTTCTCACAAAAATCCCCCTATTTTCAAACCAAACTTTACTCCTGAAAACTGCCCTTTTAGCTGAATAAGCCTCTGTTTATACAATACCATAAAAAGTAAATTATCCCTTGTAGACACTTAAGAAGGTGCCTGACCCCCGACGCGTTAACGCGCCGGGGGTCAGGCACCTGTTTTTAGGGTTCTGGGTATGGAAGGAAAAGGGGATAAATATTGTTCTGTAGAATAGATAGTACCGATGGCTCTTATACGATCACCTGTAAAAATAAAAAGGGGGAGACCGATGAGTGTTGAAACAGAATATTTGAATGTGATCCGGAAGCGATTCGGCAGCATCAAGAAGCTGGGGGACCAGGCAATCAGCCAGCTATCAGAGAAGGATATTCACTGGAAGCCAAGTGAAGAATCCAATAGTATCGCGATCATTGTCAAGCATTTAAGCGGCAACATGGTGTCCAGGTGGACCGATTTTTTAACGTCTGATGGAGAGAAATCATACAGGAACCGGGATGAGGAATTTCAGGATACGATCCAATCGAAACAGGAACTGGCAGTGATCTGGGAAGAGGGCTGGGATGTTTTATTTGGAACGTTAACTGATCTGGTAGAGCGAGATCTATTGAATGAAATCCAAATCCGCAGTGAAAAACATACGGTCATTGATGCGGTCGAGAGGCAGTTGGCCCACTATGCGTATCATATCGGCCAGATCGTTTATATCGGTAAACAGCTGAAAGATGCAGACTGGGAAAGTTTGAGTATTCCAAAGGGGAAGTCGACAGAATACCTGGATGAGATGAGGAAAAAGCACACGTAAAATTAATGAGGCCCCTTTGATTCATGGGAGTTTTGGCAGTGAAAAAGAAAGTTATAGTGTTGACAGGCATGTTGTTTGCATCTTTTGTGTTTGTATTGCTGACAGGATTATTGGGCGGAAAACAGATACGGACTTACGATGAGCTGGAAAGTGCGTTCCCTGTCTTCATCGGTTTCCCCGTCGGCTTCATTGAACTCAAATGGCCGAAGATTGATCCACCTTTGCCTTATGTATATGGCATTGATTGTTGCGGAATCGAGGTCCATCAGGGGCCATTTTTTCTTTCCGTACTCATTGTGTTCTGTTTCTTTATTCTTGTTTATTGGATTAGTATTTTCGTGTTTTCAAAAGTGAAAGAATAACCTGTGAAAGAGATATGGAAGGGGGATTATATATGAATATCAGACTAGAAACGGAACGTTTATATTTACGTTTCTTTACGGGCGATGATGCCTTAAGAATACAGGAACTTGCAAACGACAAAAAATTGGCGGACATTCTCGGCCTGCCTTATCCCTATACGATAAAACATGCAAAAGAATGGTTAGCATCGCAGCAGGAAGGAATAGAAAAGGGAATGGAATACCCGATGGCGATTATTTTCCGACGCTCAAACGCAATTATCGGGACGATTACTATACGGCTTGACAAGCCCAACAATAAAGGCGAGCTCGGTTACTGGATTGGCAGCGAATATTGGAAAAACGGGCTTGCGACAGAAGCTGTAAACAGGATCAACAAGTTTGGTTTTGAAGATCTCAAATTGAATAAAATATGTGCTTCGGTACTTTCCTGGAATCAGGCTTCAACAGCGGTCCTTGAGAAAGCCGGAATGCAACAGGAAGGAACATTAAGGCAAGACCGACTTTTACGGAATACATATGAAGACATGAACATATACGGACTGTTGCGGATCGAATACCGGAGCCGTTTCTCCACCTAGGGAGGGGCGGCTTTTCTTTATGAAATGACTTGTGAGAAGGGAATGCCGGCAGCTGTGTTGAACCATTATTATAAACATATTTTAGGAGGCGGATTTATTGATTTTTGAAATGACGATTCAGTTTCGTGTGCCAGACATGAAAACAGGTGGAGAGTGGTATGAAAAACTGTTCGGCCGGAAAGCGGATTTCGCTCCGCATGAAGGGATTGCGGAATGGGAACTTTTTCCTGGCAGCTGGCTGCAGCTTGCTGAAGGAACCCCGTCGGAAGGGAGCGGCCCGCTAAGGATGGGGGTTAAGGATATAGAAGCGGCGAGAGAAAGAGTTGCGAATGAATTGAACGTGGATGAATTTGAAATATACTCAAGAGAAGAGGTTCCTGTAAAATGGGGCACGTTTTCAGATCCGTGGGGAAATCGTCTTGGTTTTTTTGAATATCGTGATAAAAAGGAAGAAGCAGAACGCATACAAACGATATTGGGCAAAGTGGAGGTATGAGAGCAGGCGGGGGAAAGCCAAATGCTGATTAAATGGATTAAATGCCAGGTACCCGTCCCACACAAACTTTCATTTTCAAAAGCCCAGGAGACCTGGACAGCTGTAAAAGGAACAGAAGGGTTTCTGGGCCAAATCGGAGGCTGGGATATACATGGACCAACTGAAGCCGGAATCCTGTCATTTTGACATGACAGCCAGTCTTATCAGCGATTTATGGAAAATGCTCATGATGATATTGTGGAAAAGAGCGCTCAGGGCAAGACGTACGAGAGAATAACCGTATCCCTGTTTGAAAAAATAGATGAAACCCCTTCAACTGGGGTTATCGGTGAATTAGAATCCTGCAACGTGATAAGGATAGCAGAATGGTCAGTTACCCGGTCAGATCAACCATGCGGTGAAAAAGCACAGTTTAATACGCGGAATAAGGTGTTGGAAGATTCATCGGGAATACCCGCAGGCTTGGTGTGTAAAGGAATAGATGATAAAGATGCCTGCTTAACCGTCACCATCTGGGAAAAGGATGCTTCTCGTCAGCGGTATGCCAAACATGAGCCGATTGAAAGAGGGGTTGTAAAGGATTTTGACATTGTGATTGATCATGCCTGGACTGTTATGAACGGAAGGACATAAGCATAGGGGTGACAGAATGGGAAATCAACGGGGAATATCCCCACAGCCGGTTCAGGAATTTCTCGATACTATAGTGAATCAAATAAAAGAGATCATAGGTGATAATTTGATCGGACTATATCTCCATGGGTCCCTGGCAATGGGAGGTTTCAATCCTGCTAAAAGTGATATTGATCTGCTCGGCGTAACCAAAAGAAGGCTGGAAAACCGGGAAGCCTGCAAGCTTGCCAGGTTGTTATTGGAGTTCTCAGGAAACCCGTATCCAATAGAAATCAGCTTTTTAAATAAACATCAATTAGAAAAATGGGAGCATCCATCATTATTTGATTTCCACTTCAGTGAACATTGGCGAAGTACATTCGCACGCAAATCACAAAGCGATCTATACATAAATACCAGTTTGAAAGATGAAGACCTGGCCGCCCACATCACAATTCTCCATATAAGTGGTGTTTGTCTGGCTGGCAGAGCAATTGGTGATGTCTTCCCTGTGATACCGGAAAAGCATTATCTTTCATCCATAATGAATGATTCAAGTGACTGTATCGAGAAAACGGAGCGTGATCCGGTTTACTGCATATTGAACCTGGTTCGTGTTTATCGATATGTGAAAGAAAAGGAAATCTCTTCAAAAGTGGAGGGCGCTGAATGGGGCCTCTCCTATTTGCCGGAGAAGTATCTTCCCATACTCCGAAAAGCGCTGACCGGGTATCAAACCGGGACAAAGAAAATCTCGTTTGATATGAGGGAACTGGAATCGTTCAGGGATTATGTAAGCGGGCAAATTGAGAAAACCATGACAGGGCTTTGATCCTATAAGTGATTAATAGCAATATGTTGGAGGGAGTAATATTGGATTGGTTTTGGGCTTGGTTAGCTTTTTCCATTGCTGTGGGTTCATTTTATGAGGCTTATGAAGTGAAAAAAGAAAATAAACAACTGAGGGAAAGAATCGAGAATCTTGAGAACGATGTATATAAATAATGTGCAAACGTGGTTTTATGTTGAATAAAGAGGTAAAGCCTGAGGTGGTCACGTGTCAGTAAAAGGAATCAATTCTTGCTGATTTCGGTGTCCGATTAAGTTAAAGAATAATCCTCCCTTTTTTCGCAAACACTTTTTAAGTCAACCGGTTTTAACGCGGGCATTACAATCCATTTTTAGGAGGTAATCATATGAAACTGGAAGGAAAAGTTGCAGTTGTCACAGGCGCAGCGTCAGGTATGGGAAAGGCGATTGCTGAGATTTATGCGAAAGAGGGGGCAAAGGTGATTGTCTCGGATATCAATCAGGAAGGGGCAGAAGCGGTCGCAAAAGGCATTACCGATAATGGGGGAACTGCCAGAGCCGTCAGGACAAATGTTGCGGATGCCGGAGAAGTCGAACAGATGATTGAGACTGCGGTAAATGAGTTTGGCACACTTGACGTTTTAGTCAACAATGCCGGCATCATGGATGGATTCGAACCAGTGGGGGACATCAGTGATGAGAGATGGGACCGGGTTCTGGCCGTTAATACGACCGGTGTCATGCGGGCAATGCGCAAAGCTATGCCGATATTCCTTGAAAAAGAAAAAGGTGTCATCATCAATATTGCTTCTACAGGCGGGTTTAGCGGAGCGCATGCCGGTGCCGCTTATGTCGCCTCCAAGCATGCGGTTATCGGGCTTACAAAAAATACAGGCTTTATGTATGCCCAAAAAGGCATCCGCTGTAATGCGATTGCCCCCGGTGCTGTTGAAACGAATATTGCTGCTTCCATGACAAACATTGATGAATTCGGCATGCAGCGTGCAGGCATGACGCACGGATTGTCTCCGCGGGCCGGACAGCCAGAGGAAATCGCCCGAGTGGCACTGTTTTTGGCGTCAGATGAATCCAGCTTTGTAAATGGTACTGTTGTAACAGCAGATGGAGGCTGGACCGCTGCATTTTAGCTGTGGGAATGAATAGGAGGATGCGTTCCCTTTTCAGTGAAGCGAGGTCTTTTTGGGAGCGCATAGCCGAATTCGTTCCCTTTTTGATGGAGCAAGGCCTTTATTGGGAGCGCATAGCCGGATGCGTTCCCTTTTTGATGGAGCGAGGCCTTTATTGGGAACGCAAAGCCAGATGCGTTCCCTTTTTAATGGGCCGAGGCCTTTTTGGGAACGAATAGCCGGTATACGTTCCTTTTTTAGTGAAGTGAGTCCTATTTAGGGCACGAATAGAAAGACGCGTTGATATGTGGTCCTTTCAATAAGCTTCTTCTTAGGGAAAACTATGCAGCTCAAATCAGGAGGGGGAAGAAAAATAAAACTGTTTTCTGGTTCCTGGTTTTCGGTTCCCGGGGTGAAGTTCGCAAGGATTTCGTAGTATAATAAAGGTATAGAGAGCACCATGATGACAACTGGCAATCCTAATACAGTCCGGGAGGGCATGATGATGGAATTCCTGCAGGGCGTTGGTTTCGTTGTCATTGGATTTGTTTTGTGGGGATTGATTGTGGGTTCTATTGTGTTGTTCATTATGGGATTGCTGAACCGGTCCCGGAAACATTTTTTGTACAGCGGGATTGCCTTTTTGATCCCGGCGATTATATTATCAACCCAACAGGGCTGGTACCGGCTGTTTCTCCTGCTGCCTGTCGCCGCGTTTGTCGTTTCTTTTTTCACACGGACTCCGAGGAAAGCGGCTTAATGAATCATAATCCTTGCGATACCCACTTCAGGGTATCGTTTTTTAATGGGGTTTTTCCTGAGGATTAGTAAGGGCCAACTTGATTTCTTTGCTCTCAAGCTAATGCGGGCGTATACTTCAAACTAGAGAGGACCATTCCAGCTGAACTATTAACGATGAAGCGAGGCATTCACTATGACGAAACTATTACTCGCAGGGGGCGGGCTTGCTCACTTGCAAGTAATGAAACTGCTCAAGACCAATCCGTTACCGGACATCGAAGTGACATTGATATCTCCTTCGGAATACCAGTATTATTCCGGAATGTTTCCCGGCTACATAGAAGAAGTATATGATGATAAACAAATCACAGTCAACCTTAAGCAGCAGGCTGAAGCGTCGGATGTAAAGTGGCTCAAAGGGGCAGTCACCGCAATCGATCCGCGGCAAAAGATGGTGCTGACGGATAAAGGCGAAATCCTTCCATATGATCTTATTTCCTTCAATATTGGATTACTCACTTCGAACACAGATCTCGTCTTTGAAGAAAAGGATGCGCTCTGGCTGAAGCCGAACTACCGCTTCATCAAAGCGGTCAGAGAGGTGAAGGAGGCCGAAAAAGTCGTCATCGCCGGCAGTGGGGAAAAAGCGGTTGAATTCTGTCTATCGTTGAATGCCTGGCGTGCAAAACAGGGGATGGAAACACCGGTCACCCTTGTCAGTCCGGGCAGGCTGCTTCCCGGGAAAGAAGAGTCTGTTTCTGAAAAGGTTGAACAAATCGTTTTGAAAAAAGGGGTCCATCTGTTAACTGATACTAAAGTGGCTGAGGTAAAGAACAATGTCATCCATACGTCTTCGAATCTTGATATCCCATTTGGCAAATTAGTCTGGCTGACAGAACCGCGCGGCCAGGAATTATTCAAAATCGCCGGCCTTCCTGTTGATGAGAAAGGGTTCCTGCTCATCGAAGATACACTGCAGGTCAAGAAATTTCCGGCTGTTTTTGCGGCAGGAGACTGTATGTCACTGGCGAAGTATCCCAATGCAGAGAAGAATAAAACCTCTGAACTTGAAGAAGGACGTATCCTTTTTGAGAACCTGAAAGGGTATTTGGGGTCCGGTGAGGGGGAACGGGTAAAACCGCCGAGAAGCGGAAAATCCATCCTTTCAGCCGGGAACAGGGAAGGCCTTCTCCTGTATAAAAGGCAAGCATTTACGGGTCGCTGGATCTGGCATTTGAAAAACCGGTTGGATCGGAAAATAGTGCACAGGTTCCAATAAAGGGCAGGCCCATGCCAAACAGGCAGATTCACAGCCGAAAGGGAGAAGAACATGTCATTTGAATGGATGGATGCCGTCGAACAGGCAGACCGAATAAGGAAAAAAGAAGTCCACCCAGCCGAATTGATGGAGGAAACAATTAATAGGATAAAGAACATCAATCCTTCCATTAATGCGGTGACCGCGGAAATGTTCGAAGATGCACTGGGAGCTGCCGGAAAAGGTGATGTTACCGGGCCGTTTGCCGGTGTGCCTTTTTTAATGAAAGATCTTGAGTTTTTTGGCGGGACAGGCTACACAGCGGGATCCCGTTATTTAAAAGATTTTGTTTCGCCGGGAGACAGTGACTATGCGTCCAGAATACGGGAATCCGGCCTGATTACGGTCGGTAAGACCAATACATGTGAATTCGGCCTGCTTCCGACAACCGAGCCGGCTGCATACGGTGCTACCCGGAATCCATGGGATTTGGCCCGGACTGCCGGTGGCTCGAGTGGCGGTTCGGCAGCGGCGGTGGCGGCCGGAATCGTGCCGATGGCCCATGCTTCCGACGGGGGAGGTTCTATTCGCATCCCTGCTTCCTGCACCGGTTTGTTCGGCCTGAAGCCAAGCAGAGGACGGAATCCAAGAAATCCTGATACCGTCGGGCTTGCGGTCAATCATTGCGTATCAAGATCGGTAAGAGACAGTGCCGCCCTTCTTGATGCCACAAGAGGCCGTGCGCCGGGAGGGCCTTTCAGCGCCCCGCCCCCTGAACATTCTTATGCAAGTGAAGTCGATCGGGAACCCGGCAACTTGAGAATTGCATTTATGACAACAGGGTTTGACGGCAAGAATATTCATTCGGATTGTGAGCAGGCAGTGCTGGATTCAGCGAACCTCTGCAGCAGCCTCGGGCATGAAGTCGAGGAAGCAGCGCCTTCCATCAAGGTTGAAAAATTCAATCAGGCTTTCAGTGTGCTCTGGCAAACCTCCCTGGCGCAGGGGCTCACATCCCTTTCCGGCATGCTCGGAAGGCCTCCGCAAGAGCATGAGCTAGAGCCTTATACGTGGGAGGTTTATAAAAGGGGAAGGGAAATCAAAGGGACCGACTATTTATTTGCTCTCGGTTATATGCAGCAAACCGCAAGGATGATGGCCGGATTTTTTTCTGATTATGATCTTTTACTGACGCCGACACTTGCCGAACCGCCGCTCTCAATCGGCGAATTGACTTTTCAAGGGGACGTGGAAAAATATGTTGGCCGCCTGAATGAGTGGGTGCCGTATACCCCATTAGCCAATACGACCGGGATTCCGGCGATGTCTGTGCCTTTATTTCAGAATGCCGAAGGGCTCCCGATTGGCACCCATTTCATGGCACCTTATGGTGATGAGGCCACCTTGTTCCGCCTGGCAGGCCAGCTCGAGAAAGCAAGACCGTGGAAAGACACATATCCATCTATGGTAGATTAAGGGTATTGTTTCATTAATAAAGGCTGTGTTAAAGCACAATATTGATTTTTCACTAGTTGATTGGAGTGGAAGGTGCGAGACTCCTGCGGGACTAGCGGGA